>URNT01000001.1 GCA_900549235.1 uncultured Clostridium sp.
TTCTGATTGACAATCGCCTGGATCGCGTCGTAATCATAGCCGGCGGCGGAAAGTCGATTCTTTCTGTCGTCGCCATTCCCCCAGGCTCCAGCCAGAACTTCCTTTGCGATTTCCTCATTGGACTTCTTCGCCGGTGTGGCTTTCTGATTGACAATCGCCTGGATCGCGTCGTAATCATAGCCGGCGGCGGAAAGTCTGTTCTTTCTGTCGTCACCGTTTCCCCAGGTTCCGGCCAGAACTTCGTTCGCGATTTCCTCGTTGGATTTCTCCGCCGGCGCTGGTGCTGGTTTGGATCCGCCTAACTCTGCCGGAAAATCTCTGTAACAAATATTCATGTCAAGTCCGGAAGAACCGATTCCGTCACATGATCCCTTGCTGGTGTACTGCCAAATATCGAAGTTTGAAACGTTCGGCTTGTTTCCGGGATGTCCGTTGTTTACTCCGTACTTTGCAACCCATTTTGTGTATGAATCAACGCCCACCAGGTAGTTATTCCACCAGTTTTCGTTAGCATACACGCCAGGCATGTAACCAGCGGCCTTCACGGCTTCACAAAAGACTTTTACAACGTCCTTCGCAATTCCGGACTGGCTGGCTTCCTCAACGTCGATATAAAGCGGATAACTAAGCTTGTAGCCTTTCACCAGACGGAGTGCGTGATCTGCTTCTGATTTTGCCATATCTGTATTTTTGGCGTAAGAATACAGATAAACGCCGAACGGAATCCCCAGTCTGGAACACTCGTCGGCGTTTCTCTTGAACATTTTGTCGTCCTGGCTTTCAATGTCGGAACCATAGCCGCAACGCATAAGCACGCCGCCGATTCCAGACGCCTTTACCTTGTCCCAGTCAATAACGCCATTATGAACTGATACGTCAATCATTTTTACTTCCATGATATTATTCCTCACTTTCTACTTCCGGAATACCGGCAACACTTGTTAAAATGCTTACAACGCCAGAAACTACGGCGGAAGATACGACGATCTTCCAGTCTACGGCGGCTACAACGGTGCTTGTGCCGATCACTGCAACGGCTGTCTGTGCCATTGTTTTAACGGCGCGAATAGCCGCTTTCTTTGCCCATTCCTTTGTGTTTACTGACGCTTTCAAAACTGAATTCTTAAACATAGTCTTCTTTGCTCCTTTCTTACATTCCGACGCCTGATCGAATTAACGTGAATAAAATCCCGACCGCCGCTGTGATGATTGCCGCGACGACTGTTCGGAAAAGCCATTTGTTCGATTCTTCCAGGCTGTCAACCTTTGTTGTTACATCTTCAAGATCGTTCTGGATCCGAAGAATCGCTTTCTCGTTCTCGTATGTTTTCACCTTTGCGTTGTTGTAGCCGTCAAGCTTTTCTTCGATCTTGATAAGGCGATCGAGAACTTCTCTTTCAAATTCTGCTTCCATCGGCGAACCCCCTTTCCCTGAAAATAGACAATTAAAAATAGCCGGGATAATTCCCGACTATGAATTGTTGCGAATACGAAAAGAAAATTCGTCAATGATTTTTCTTAAAAGATTTCCGGCCGTGAAATGCTGGATCAGGCCGAAATAACTTTGCATTGTGTTATTAAGTTTTTGAAAACCTATTTCGCAAGCTTCAAAAAGCTTTTTAATGAATTTTATCCGGCGGAACATACGCTTTCGCGTGCTTTTCCTCATTCGGATAAATTTCGGTGAAATCTGCGCCCCTACGAACGTGACCGGAAGCCACGCCGGGCGAATACTGGTTTTATTATTTAGTTCCAGGTGAAGGCGTTCTTCCAGGAAGTTTTTTATATTATCCAGGATTCCCTTCAATTCCTCTTTATCCGGCCACAAGATAATAATGTCGTCCACGTATCGAATAAACAGATGGATTCCAAGTTCGTGTTTACAGTATTGATCTAATTCGTTTAGATAGATATTCGCGAACATCTGGCTTGTAAGGTTTCCGATTGGCATACCGCGATCAAAAAGCCAGTCTTCTTCGTTGCAAAGTTCCGGTTGCACGCCAGCCGGAAGGCCGAACGCCGTATTTTCACAATTTATCAGTTTGTAAAGGTCGCGAAGAATTTCTTCGTCCTTGATTTTTCGTGATAATATATCCATCAAAACCGCGTGATCCACGCGATAGAAATATTTTGAAATGTCAAGCTTTAACACGTACCAGGTTTTTCCACTTCGATTCACTTTTCGAAGCCAGCGTTGAAGCTGATCGCGCGCTTTTGTTGTGCCTTTCCCTTGTCTACAACCGTAACTGTGCGTTATAAACTGCTTATCGAATAATGGGTTTAAGATCTGGTAATAGGCCCATTGAACAACGCGATCCGGATATTCCAGCGCCATAATAATTCGCGGCTTCGGTTCGTAAATCTGTTTCTTCCGGTATCGTCCGACTTTGTATGAAGATTCTGTTTTTCCGGGAATCTGGTTCCCTTCTTCGTCAAAAACCGGATAATAAGTAAGTCGATTAAGTAAATCAATGATCCCTTCTTCCCTATGTGCCGAAAACTTCAAATTTTCGTCGCGGTAGTGTTTACATTGCGAAGCGTTTTTGTCAGCTTCAAGAATATTTTCAAAATTGACAATATCGCTATGCTTTACATCAAAGGTCTTCATTGACAAAATTCCTTTCTTTGGAATATGCGCCCAGGTTTTCGGCCGTAGGCGCGGCGCTACCCGTGAAACCCTTCCCGGTCTTCGTACCGGTACTAACTAACTTGATAGCAACGTTAATATTTCCGGATATGGCACCCGGAACGGAGATAGATCCCTTTCCCTTTCTTGCACTGTGAAGCGTCCGTGAACGCTCCCTTCTGGCTAAAAGGGTAAGCGGAGAAAAAGCCGTGGTTCGTCCTGACGTTCGAACGTTCGTTGTTCAAGTTCAACGCGGAAGGGCCAGCGTTCGAAGTGTTGTTGTAACTGCCACCCACGATCGGCAAGCGTTATTTGACCTATCCCCACCGCGGAAATCACTTTCCGCTTTTAGCTGATTCTTTTTGTGAATTGATCCAGCCGCCGAGAAGCCGGCCTATTTCACATAACTTTTCCGAAATCAGTTTGTAACGCTTTTCGTCGATGAACCGTAAGTCATAAGAAAGATCATTGAATAGTCTTAATTCTTCAAGTTGAATATCCGCGTCTTGAAGTGTTGTTTTCTTGAAATACTTCTTTTGTGCCGCGATAATGTATTCTAAAAATCCGAATAGACATTTCTTGTAATCTGTTACGAAGCCCAGTTTTTCGCTACGTGGATATTTCGTCCACGTAGTATAAAGATATTTCATAAGATCTTTCGTTTTCTGTAAAATGATAAGGCCGCTTCGTTGATCCTTCCCTTCGTTTGTTTCTGGATCCACGTTCGCCTTATGATAAAATCTTTGTTGTCCCACTCCTGGAATTTTTCCTTTCTGTCTAAAATAAAGGGGCTACTACCGTAGCCCCAAACAGAACACGGTCTGTCAGATTACAGATCACAATTCCATATAAGCGGAGAAAAAGCCGCGGTTCGCCCCGACGTGCGAACGTTCGTTGTTCAAGTCCAACGCGGAAGGGCCAGCGTTCGAAGTGCTGTTGTAACCGCCACCCACGAACGGCAAGCGTTCACCTTCGTTGTTGATCCAGAATCCGCCGGTGTGAGTTACGCCCGTAACCGGTGCAAGGAATAATTCCTTTAAGATCTCCGGAATAGTTGTGGCGCCCGTTCCGGCCGCAATATTTCCGAAGTTTGGTGAATAAGTTGATCCAGCGGCGCCAGTATCTGTTGCAATTTTGAAATCCTTTGTATATTTCAGGGTTCCGGCCGTTCCGGGTGCAACAAGTGATCCGTCCGGCTTGATAGCCTTCCAGAATGTGGACGCGTCGGCGTGTGATACTTGTTTCGCGGCAAGGTTGCCGGCGAAGATCTGAATTTCGCCGTTCTTAACACGCATACCAGAACACCATTTCCAGCAATTTCCAACCCAGTCCGCGATTCCCTGGCGTGTTCCGTCATGGAACCATGTCGCCGGGCCTGATCCGGTCGCTGTTCTGGTTGTTCTTGTGCCGCCGGAACCGTCGCTTTCTGTTGCGGTTGTTTCGCCGGTTTCGTATGTATAGGCGTGATTCTTGCCATACTGTGTATTTCCACGCGGAACAAATCCGGATTTATAGATCAAGTGGTTAATGACCGCGCGTTCCGGAATGCTCATCAGGTGGAATCCGGTTCCCTTCGCATTACAAGCCTTGACAGAATCGTCAAAGTTGATTGAAGCGCGCGGATCTACGCCAGGCCATGAATAAGCACGTCCGTTTACGATTGTGTTTAAGAAATTCGAAATGAAGAATCGCTTGTATAACACGCCGTCAACATTGAACGCTTCGGCGACTTTTGAACTTCCGCCGGCGAAAAGCTGGGCGTTTGTGATCTGGTTAATAGGCTTCATAAAGGACGGAAGGTTCGCGTTATCCATGATAACAGTAGAACCGTAACCAGTAAGGCCTTCCGTCGCGAATTTTAAGCTGTCAAACTGATAACTATTCATAAATTACACCTTCTTTCAGCGCGAAAAGTGTTAATGTCACTTTGTCAATAGAGAACGGAACAGCTTCGCGTTTGATAGTAGTTTTTGAAGAAGAAGGTTCTTCTTCGTTGTAGTCCGGATTCTCAACTTCGGTTTCTGTGTACTGTCTGGCCGGAATATCCACCTGGGCCACATAGTAAAGCCCCGATCCGGTTCCCAGCGCCCCGAATTCGTCCGAAGTAATGTCGATATGGACGTCGTAGTCTGCTTCACGGCTTTTCAGATTCAACATGATCTGATCGCCGATGTTAAGCCAGTTTTTATTGACAGAATGGGAAATCTTCTGTCCTTCGTTAGCTTCAACAATTTTAATCATCGAATACCTACCTCTCTTTTTACTTCGTTCATGCGCGCGTTGATTTCTTCGGCGTACTCACGGTTTTCACGATCGGAATTTCTTTCGCAACCGCCGCCGAACTGGCTAAGAATAGCCGCTTCCTGGTGTCTTCTTTCGTCTGATTTAATAATCACATTTGCCATTAGTACAATCCGCCTTTCACATGAAATTTAATAGTTACATTTTTTGCGCTTCCAAGATAGGAAGCCTTGAAAGCGTTCAGGGCCTTTCCGTACACTTCGACGTGTTCGACCGGGCCGTCCGCTTCTACGATTTCCGCTTCGACCTGATATTCGGTGTTATTCACCATCTGCGGAAGCGGAATTGTCACTTCTGCATTTGTCGCCGGAAATTTAAGCGTATTCTTCAAAGTGGACGTGATAATCTGGCCGCGCAAGTCGTCAATGTAGTTGTGCGCCAGGCGAACATTCATAGCCAGATAAGCGCCCAGAAGTGCGTTTTCCACGTTTCCGAAATCCATATTTCCGAAATTAGTCGAAGACTGCTGGGTTCCTTTCTGGCTGATTTCGCCAGGATCAGGCGCCCACTCTTTGATTCCATTTCCAAGATCTGTTACACGAACCCTTCTAGGGTGTTCAACAATTCGATCTTGCCAGAATACCGGTATATACATGTTCCTTCACTCCTTCCTATTTGCCCGAAGACTGGACAAGTTTAATCGTATAACGATAAAGGACGCCTTCTTCGAAATCCTCTTTGTTAAGATTCTCGTTTCCGCCGGCGAAAATGAATCCGTTTCTATGATAGAATCGAATTCCGGTAATCTGATTCGGGGCGGTATGGTCGAACATAACAAAAATAGCCGCGCGGCCGTCCGGTAACGTTTCAACCTTATAGATCGGGATTTTGTACCAGGTGGATCCGGAACGATATTCTGCATAAGCCACGGAATTTTTCAGGTATTCCTTGAAGTCTTCCAGGGCTTCGTTCGTTAATGGGATATAACTTCCTTCTGCCATGCTTCGAACTCCTTTCATTCTTCGGCGGCTTCTTTCGCCGCGTCAGTGTTATAATATAAGTTAAAATTTTCGCCTTCCGGTGATAAGGAAACGCCGCTTTCCCCTTGTGCGAAGCTGATAGAAGTTTCCGGATAATCTCCGGATTCCGCTTCGCTGTCTGCCGGATAAACGATTGTAGATCCGTCAGAATCGCCTTGAACGTCAATTTGAACTTCTGTAAGTTGTGCGCCGATTGAAATATCCGGCGCGGTTCCCGATTCCGCTTCGCTGTCCGTTGGATAGACGATTGTTGTTTCGTTGGAAGCGGTCTGAATGTCAATCTGGTTTTCAGATAATGCGGCACCGACCGAAATATCCGGTGTTGTTCCGGTTTCTGTGTAAATTACAGATCCGGCGGAATCACCATTCGGAACAATGTCGATCTGTACTTCTGTAAATTCTGCGCCGATTTCGGTATTCGGATATGTTCCACATTCCATTTCGCCGCAAAATGTATAAAAGAAGCTCTGATAATCAGATTTCGGATATAGAAAAAGCGTGGTTCCGTTCTGAAATACAAGATAATCAAAACGTGACCGCGCATTTTTAACAGTGTTTAAGTATCTTAAAAATTCCGTGATCGAAGTCTGTGAAACATTTGTTCCGACCGCTATCCGGAAATGGAAGGCTTCGCCGGCGTATGTGTACCATTCTTCGACCGAAGAATTATCATTCTGGAAGACAATATCAATCATTTCTTCCATTGCCTGGCGTGTGCCTAGCTTCATATACCAGTAAATCGAATTTTGAATCAACTGGCGTTTTATCGAAGGATCCAGCCCTGAATTGTAGAACAAAACTCTGTTTTCTACCGCCAGGACGTCCAGTTTGTCGTCTGGTACGTTTTCCAAGCTGGCCCATATTAACACGCGCTTTTTCGCTTCCAGGATCCTTTTTTTCTCCTGGTCGAACGCATACGCGGCCGCGCAACGACTAGCTGTTTTCATTCCGGACGGGAACGCGTCTTCCGTCCGGTAATCTGCAAGCTTAATCATCTTCTACACCGCCATAAACAAATTCGATCGTATTATCAATAGCGACCGAGGTTTCCGGAATTCTCTGAAACACCGGGGAAGTAATAACGACGCGTTTTCCACCAGCGGCGCGGACGAATTCCGTTAATGCGTCCGGGTTAATATCCCGGCCGATCTTTGTCTTCTGCCAGTTCAAATATGTATCTTTCGCGGCTTCGACGTTTTCCTTGATAGAATCAAGATTGTTTATGTCGCTTCTGGCGATATAATAAGTCGCTTTCAAGTCGTATTTCACCACGTCAGGCGCCGCCACCTTGTCGTTATCCGTTAATGGAATGATCGGGTTTTCTTTCAGGAAGGCAAGAACGCCGTCGCAAAATGCTTTTGAAGGCAATCCGCCGCCGTTCAGAAGAATTCTAACGTCAACGATAGCGTCTGTCGGTTCGTGGATCTTCACGTCTTCGATCGCCGCCGAATTGTACTGTTTTACCCAGTATTCGTATGCGTCGGAAGGGCCGGCTGTTGAATATGAAGACGGCGCCAGATATATTCTCTCGCGGAAACTTTCTTCGGTTTCTTCTCCGGCTCCGCCGTCTGTTTTTGTAATGTTTGAAACCGTCGCCACGTAAGGAACCGGATCAACGATAATTTCGAGTTGCCCCGGCGTGTAGTCGTTTCCGACCGTTCCGGCCGTCTGACAAGTACAATCAATATCGACGTAGCTTTCGCCGGCTGTAACTTCCGCGTAGTCGTCAGTTTCGAAATAAATCCCGTCGCCGGCTGTGATTCTGGTTCCGGCCGGAATATATACGACTTCCTTCCGGCTTTCTGAAAGCGTAAATCTGGCCGTTGTGACAGCCGCTTTCGGTTCCTGGACGAACGTTTTCTTGAACGCTCCCAGGTGCTTCAAATAGTCGCCTTTTGAGTATTTCAGAAGGTTCATTTTTGCCGAAAAATCTATCTGTTGATACATCTGGAAAAACTCCGCCGCGTAGACGGTCAATTCGATGTATTCTTTATCGCCAGGACGAAGAACGACCTTCTTCCCGGTTTCTTCTTCGTATCTTGCTTCATAATCAGAAACAAGCCTTTGAAGAACTGCGTCAAAATCCGGTGCAACGTCAGAAACGAACGATATATCCGGAAGACTATATAATTTTTGAATGTCATTCGCCATTGTATGATAGCACCACCTTCGGAATCATATTTCCGGAATCTCCGGATTCAAACTGGACTTCTTCTACGGAAAGGCGATCTTCGAATTCTTCAATCAATTCGATAGCGCTTACCGTGTATAAATTTCTTGCTATTGTGTCAGGCTGTGAAATAATATCCGGATCAAGTCCGATATTCCGGTTCATCGGGATTGTCCCCTTTATGCACGATAGCAGAAAGAACGCCTTGTCAAGTAGTTCCTGGCGAAGCCCTCTTTCGTACACGCTGTTAATCACAATCTGCACGCCGTCTATTTTAATCATAGGCACCGCCTTAATAATATTCTGTCGCCGTTATGGATAAACTGACAGAAACAAGTTCACCGCGATTCCACACTTCGTTATATGTGGCGTCCACGCTGTCAATCGTCCATTTTCCACCGCCTACTCTGTGGCCGCCGATCATGAACGGAAGAACGTCGCCGTTCTGGCAATGTTTTATCACTTTATCCATCATTTTTTTAGGTTTTACCCCGTGTCCGGCTCTGATATTCATTTCAAACGAAACGCCCTGGTTTTCCGCGCCCTCAAATTCGCGCTGGCTTTTCTTTTTATAGCGCTTATGTTCTGAATAATTCGCGGAAATGGAACGTTTCAATCCCTTAAAGTTACAAATCTTTTTATCGCTAGTTTCGAAGATAATATCCCCTAAATAGCCGATCATATATAATCACCGCCTTACTTCGGATAGCTTCCGTCAACCGTCAGATTTCCTTTGATATGGACGTTTCCGCCCGTGGTTATGGATCCGGCGTTTATGGATCCGGAAACTGAAAGGTTCCCGGAAACCGAAAGTCTTTCCATGTGGACGGAATCGCTCACAATGTCAAGCTGTTTCGATTCTTTGTCGTACCGGATATAACTTCCGTCGCCGAAATCCTTTCTCCAGATCCCTTTTTTTCCTTCTGGCGGACGGTTTCCTTTCGTGTACGGTGGAACAAGGATCATTCCGCGCGTGCCACCGTTCGGAAGGTGTACGACGTAAACAAGCGTGTCCGTTTCCGGCGGATCGTATTCGTTAGAAGCAAAAGGAAGGTAAGGCGAAACCGCGTTGTCGCGGTCTTTGTAAACCACCTGGGCCGTTCCTTCTGCGTAATTAACATTTGAAATATAACCCACTCTGATAATATCAGACATACGTTTTCGCCCCCCTATCCTGGAATTGTTAATGTGGTTCCTGGATAAATCCAGTGTCCGTTACTTGAAGAAGATTTTCCGTGTGACTTCGCGGCCGATTCTATGGTTCCGGAATTTGCGTTATATATCTGCATATACTTTGCACCAGATCCAAGAAACTTCGTGCTGATTCTCCATAGCGTATCGCCGGAAACAATCGTGTATTTCTTTCCGGCTGTTGAAGAAGAAGCCGCCTTTTTAACTGTATCGCCCGAAAGAACCGTCGCAACGGTTACGCCTTTAACGATAATGCAAAGGTGGGCTTCCAGTGTGCAATAATAGCCGTTTCCGGCGTCCTTACTGTGTGATACCTTGTCGATATAATATTTTCCGTCAAGTTTTCCGAAGCCTTCAAGCTTCATACACTTACTGGATATGTATTTCGTGTCGCCTTTCACTTTCAAATTTGCCGTCTGGCACTGTCTGTTATGTTCAAGTAGCTTCGATTTTGCTTTAATCTCTGCGTCTTGTAGGCTTTCCGCGGTTTCATTCAGTTTCAGAATTCGGCTTCCATTCTTTAACATGAATTTATATTTCAATGTCTGATTCTTCTTTGAATCAGTATAGGAAATCGAAACGCCGTCATACATTCGTGTAAGACTGTAAGTAAACGACCAGTTTTCGCAATTTTCTTTTTTCAACGTAAAGCTGGCCGGTTTCTTTTCATATTCTGTCTGGTCGAATGTGACAATCTTCTTGTTATAAAGTTTCATAGCCAGGTTGTGGGAACTACAAAGTTCGAACGCAAAATTCACGTCTTCTTTGTCTGACTGTTCCAGTTCGTCGATCGGATAGTCCTGGCCGGAAAAATACAGTCCGATCTTTGCGGAAGAAGCAATCGAAGAAAGAATCCCTTTGACCGATGTTTTCTTCCAGGTCTTACTTTTTTTCGTGACATTAAAGTCAGTATTGATCGGCGTTGATATTCCGCCGATTGAAGCAATCGAAGGCGGCCCCGAAAAACTCAAATCGTCGATCAGAAAATATCCACAATCGAACTTCCGGTTGTCGCCTTCTTTGTTCCAGTTTGTTAATTTAATTATTGTTTTAACGGAATCCCCCTGAACGGGGATCCAGCTTCCCGACCACTTTCCGCTTCTGTTGTTAAGCTTCAAAGTCACCGTGTCGGCCGATCCGCTGGCGTTGTCAACATAAGAAAAACCTTCTATGTAGTCCGTTATGGTTTTCGTAATGTCTTTATCGTTGTATTTGACTACAACGGACGCCTGACGCGCTTTCATGACTTACAATCTCCATTCCGGAATATCTTCGTCTTCTTCGTCCGGAAGTTCCGGAATATATACCTTTGTTCCGGCCGAAAAGACAAAAATATCAAGTAGATCCTGGTTATTCTCGAAAAGAAGGCCTATGTATTTCGTGTCGCCGTAAAACTGATAGGCGATAGAATCCCACATGTCACCTTGAACGGTTGTGTAATATCTGTTTTCGTCCACACATTAAGCCCCCTTTCTTACGCAAAAGAAACACGTCTGTTCTGCCGTTCGTATTCTGCCATCATGGCGTTAAATTTCTCCTGGGACATATCAAGCGCGGATTGTACGTCTTCCTTGCTTGCGTTGCCCTGAATAATGATCTGCGGCTGATAAACGATCTTCGAAGAATTATCCGAAGAATTCTTTTCGCTTGATTTGTTCACGGTGTTGTTTGTTGTTATGTTGTTATAAAGTTCCTTTGTTACGGAATCAGTCTGTGTCTGCGGCTGGCTGTTACCGTCTGCAAGTTCTGACGCTTGTTTATAGGCTTCTGTTGCCGCGTTCGGTTGGCTTCCCATTACTCCGGCGACGACCGTTTTCATGTTCGACCATAATTCAGACAATGGAAGGACTGCTTCCTTGCCGGCTTCTCCGCCACCCAGAAGCGAATTTCCGTTCGCTCCGAATATTGTCGGGCCGGTTAAAATACCGCCGTTCTTGTACCAGTCAACCGAAATCTTCGGCGCTGTTCCTTTTCCGGCAATTCCCCACGGCGCTTGTCCGCCGGAAATATTGAAATGCGGAATCTTAATGTGTGGAAGTGACAGCTTCACGTTTGAGAAAAAGCTGCTGATCGCGCTTAAACCACTTCTGACAGTGCTTTTCGCGCCTTCCAGTTTTTCGGAAATTCCGCTCTTTATTGATTCAAACTTCGATAGTGCCGCTGACCTTGCACCTTCCAGTTTTTCGGAAAAGCTATTTTTTAGCTGTTCCAGTTTTCCACCGGTCGCCGTGTTGATCGCCGACATTACAGTCGAAGTTGTGGTCTGTATTCCGGCCATTGCTCCGGAAACAATACCTTTGATTCCGCCGCCGGCGTTTGTGTATGCGGCTTTCATGCTATCCAGTCCGCCGCCGGTTACGGTGTTAATAGTTGATAGGGCGCTTGAAGTTATGCTTTGCACTCCGGCCATTGTTCCGGCCATTATGCCCTTGATTCCACCGCCGGCGTTTGTATATGCCGACTTCATGGTTTCTAGGTGTGCGCTTGCGTTCGAAGCCGCCTGGGACATTGCGTTTCCGATCGTAGATTTCACGTTCGAAAATGCGGTTAAAACATTGGATCCGATCGACGACATTTTTTCAGAAAATTTCGAACGAACTTCTTCAAGCTTTCCGCCGGTCAAATTGTTTATGAAAGAATATCCGGCCGTGTAATAGCCTTTTACACCTTCCATAGCGGCCGCGGCTACGCCCCTGATTCCGCCGCCGTTTTCTTCGTAGGCTGATTTGATATTGTTCAGTTTTTCGCTGATCGTATCTTTCGCCGCCGACATGATATTTCCGGCGGTTTCCTTCACCTTCGAAAATGCGTCTTTGACCTTATTTTTTATTGCTGTCAGTTTTCCGCCCGTTGCTACGTCTATCGCATTAAACGCACCGGTCACAACCCCTTTCAGGGCGTTAAGTGGTGCAAGCGCCAGCGACGAAAGGGCCTTAAATGCGCCAGAAAAGATATTTTTCAATCCTTCAAGTGCTTTCGACCAGTCGCCAGTGAAAACGCCGGTAAAAAACTGAATGATTCCCTGGAAAAATGTCTTGATTCCGCCGAAAATATTTGTCGCCGTCTGCTTGAAACTTTCAAATACGGACGAAATGAAAGCGAACGCTTCCGGGAATTTATTCGCGAATTCCTGGATATACTGTGAACATTTTTCCTTGAAATTGTTAAATACATTGACGATCCAGTCGCCAAGTTGCGAAGCTTTTTCCTTTACAGTGTCCCAGTTTTTGTATAACAGAACGCCAATCGCAATCACCGCCGTAATGGCGATAATAACAAGGCCGATCGGGCTTGTAAGGAAGGTAAAAGCCGCGCCTAGTGCTGTTGTGACAGCCGTTCCGACTGCACAAATCGCGTTCCATGCCGTCATTGCCGCCGTCTGCGCCCAGGTTGCCGCTGTGCTGGCTCCCTTGACAATAGCGTCTTTGATATACAGTGCATGGATAGCCGCCGTTTCTGCAAGATCTTTCGCTTTTGCGGCTATATTTGCCAGCATGGCCTTTTTCTGTGCAAGAAATACGGTTACAAGTGCTTTTGTTGCTGTTACTGCCTGGATTGTATCTTTTGCGAATTTTACCATTTTCATGGCCGCAATAGCCCCGGCAATGCCTATAATAATAGGTTTCAGAAGTCCCCACTGGTTTAACTTCTGGTAAACCGTCGCCGCCGCGCCGATGATTTTCATAATAGCATTTACAACCGCCGGAATGGCCGTTGTCGCTATAAAAGTGATTGCCGGTCTCGCCGCGTTAAATGCCTGGAATAACTTGTCTTTCAGGTCAAGTGCGACCGCGATCACCTTATCAATCGCCGGTTTGTTGGTTTCGATTGCTGTTTTGATATTCTGGAAGGCCGTCTTTCCGGTTTCTGCCAGAAATGTAAACGCGTCAGTCGCTTTTGTTCGTATGTCGTCCAGAATCGGCTTCACCTTTTCGAAGGCCGCTTGTGCTTTCTTTGCGAAATCTTCCGCCGCCGGAACTGCTTTATCATATAAACTCTGGACTACTCCGACCACTTTATCAGTAATCGAAGGAAGCGCGTCGGCAACGCCCTTTATGGCGTCTTTTGCCATAGGTGCGAACACCTGACACAATCGGATCTTTGCGTCGTCTACGGCCGAATTAAATATCGCCATAGCCGCCGGAAGTGTATCGTTCATCTGGTTCGCCATATTCATAAGCGCGCCGTCTGAATTGTCGAAGGCTTCTGTTAATGACGTCCACGTCGAAGCCGCGCCGTCTGCCCCTTCTTTTACGCCTTCCAGTAAATATCCAAACTGTGTATAGTAGTTTGTGCCGGCAATAGCCGACATGTAGTTGTTTTTCTGTTCCTGGGTAAGTCCGGACATTGCGCCGTTTAATTCAACAAGAATATCTTGCATATTTCGCATTTGACCGGAACTATCGTATATCGAAACACCCAGTTCCTTAAATGCTTTCTGCGCTACGTCCTTCGTCGTCATACGGACTAACATTGAATTCAACGCTGTTCCAGCTTCGGCGCCCTTGACACCATTGTTCGCCAAGATTCCCAGCGCGGCGGCCGTTTGTTTATAGTCCATTCCGGCCGACTTTGCGGCACCACCGCACCCGATCATAGCTTCCATTAAAGCCTGGGCTGTGGTGTTAGACTTATTATTCGCCTGACATGTAACGTTCAGATAGTCCGTCAACTGATCCGCCGTCAGGCCTAACGCACTCATTGAGTCGGTGACAAGATCCGAGCATGTCGCCAGATCCATTTGTGTAGCTTCTGAAAGTCGAAGAACCGGTTCCAGGGAAGCGATCGAAGTATCGACGTCCCACCCGGCAAGCGCCATATATCCAAGCGCTTCCGAAGCTTCCGTCGCCGTCTTTGTCGTCTTCTTTCCCATTTCCAGCGCGGCGTTTTCCAGCTTTTTCATTTGTTCTTCATTCGCCCCGGCGATCGCGGACGTGTTCGCCATTGCCTGGTTGAAATCCGAATATGTGCTTACCGCGTCTTTTACGAAATCGCCGACCTTAACAGCCGCGAAGGCGGCTGTTGCTATCTTCGCGGCTGTCTTTGCGGCTTTCCCGATAGAATCCAGCTTTTTATTAACTCCGCCGACACTTTTTTCAAGTGAACTTTGAATCTTTCCGCCAATCTCAAGCGCTAATTCATACTTTGTTTTGCTTGCCAATATCGTTCACTTCCTTCGCTACGTCGATGAATTCATCAATCGGAAGATCTGTGAAAAAATCAATACCGGTATGTGTAGCCATCGCAAGATATACGCTGGTTTTCTGTATATCCTGGCCGGAATCATGTCTTATTCGTCTTTGTAGAAAAAACCTGTCACGACATTTTTGATCTTTTCGATCTCGTAAGCCGGAAGATCTTCGAAGAATTCGGCCGGTAAACCAGTTACCTTCGTGGCTACGATCTTCGCGTAAGTCGTTGTTGTTTCCGGCATAAAGCTGGAAATTCCCGTCTTATTGAAAGCTTTTTCAATAGCCGTAAGGTCACGGCCGCGAATGTCTTCCAGGGCGTGAAGGTCAAGTTTTTCATAAATTTCGCCTTCGAAATCGAAAGGTTTTCTGAACTTCACGATCAGATCGTCGTCTTCGCTCTCTTTCTTCGGAAGAAGGGCGTTTTCCGCCCCTTCCGGTACGTTTGCGACCGGAATATCCGCGGTCACGTCTTCCCTTGCTGTTACTTCGTAATTATCTTCTTTGCTCATGTGCTTATTTCCTCACTTTCCTAGATCTGGGATCTTACTTTCTGTAAACGGTCAACGCCGTTAAGTTTCCAGATCAGATTATATTTATCAAGTTCAAGGACGGTCGTTCCGCCGATCTGAATTTTACAGTAAGTAATTTCACGAACGACTTTCGGTTCTCCCTTGCCGCCTTTTTTCAGGCTTCCAAGTTCGAACGACTTCACCTTTCCTTTTGTTGTTACGACCAGGCCTTCAAAATCATTTGTCTGTGTTGCTGTGTTCAGCACTTGCATAGATCCGCGATATGTGACATTTCCAGTCTGTGTAATGAAATCAAACATTTCTCTACTAATGTTCTGAAATGTTGTTTCTGTTTCAAGCGATCCGAAGCTTCCTTCGATAGCTTCTTCGATCTCGCCGCCGATTCCGGCGCCGTCGATCGTTTCCGTCATGTACTCGAAACTAGGAAGCGAAACTTCGCTTGAAACTCCGACGTACTTATGACCGGATCCGTATGTGTTAAAGTTGTTTAACACGGTAGGAATTTTATATCCCATTATTCAGCACCCCCTTCAAGTGCGGCCTGGGTAATGGTAGGATCGAATTCAAATACGTTTTCGATGTCTTCCGCCGGTACATAGCCGCCGATTCTTGTATGGAACTTAATGTGTCCGCCCAGGATATTCGCGATCGGATTTTCTTCGTGATCGAATACAATTTC
Organism: uncultured Clostridium sp.; assembly: GCA_900549235.1. Lineage (GTDB taxonomy): Bacteria > Bacillota > Clostridia > Lachnospirales > Lachnospiraceae > Enterocloster. The sequence goes on from URNT01000001.1 coordinate 15,670, forward strand.
GCCGCCGGCTATATCGTCGGATCCCTGAAGGCCGTTCAACTGAATGTTGAATCCGGAAACTACTTCGTCAATCAGTCTGTAATTTGTCAGATCGTCCACGTTCTGGAAGAACGAAAGTTTGAAGTTGTTTTCGATGTAATCGAAAATAGTTACAATGTTGATCCATCTGTCGATCGGATCTGTCGAAGACGGGTAAGCCGCGGTATTGTTTCCCCAGGCTTTCCAGCCGTTCATATTGATTGCGGTAACTACGCCGCAAGCGTTACAATAATCGTTCGCTTCGTCCATATCCAGGATAATTTCGTCGCCGGCCTTGTTGTAGGTTCCGGTGATTTTAAGATCCTTATTTGAAGGACTTCTTGAAGGAACGCCGCTGTTATTTGCGGCTAAATACTGTAAGCTTGCCGCAAGCTGGGCGGAAAAGTAATAAACATAATCGCCGACGCCAACAAGCGGCCATGTCGGAATTGTGTTTCTGTCGGAATATCCGGACTTATCCTTGAATTCCTTTACTTCGTCCGCTGATTCTGCCTTTTCTGTGTCTGTGTCAATATCTGACACGACCTTCGCTGTGAAAAGGGAAGAAATCAGATTCGCTTTTGCGTTAAGCGCAAGGTTTACCGCCGGAATGTGTGACCAGCCAGGCGCCAGAAGTAAAGAAGGAACGATTCCGTATTTCGGATAAACGTTTCCGATCAGTTCCATTCCAGTTTTCTTCTTTGAAGAAACGTCATAGCTTCCGATCACGTCCTGATATGTGACCTTCGAAGGATCGATCTGAACGTAAGTCACTTTTACTTTCTTCGCGCTCTTTGCGGCTCCGGTTGCCACGATTGCGATTGAAACTGTACCGTCTGAATTGAAAGAAGCGATATAGTCTTCGTCTGCTTTGTAGCTTGTTGTGCCGGTTTCGTCAGATACGGAAAGCTTATCCATAAGGATTCCGGTTTCTGTAACCTTTGCTGTTCCGCCTACGATGTCAAATGTCTTTGAAAGTTCCGCTGATACATGTTTCTTCGGATCCAGAACGTTAATAAGCACGATCGGGGCAACTCCGAAGACGTCGAATGTCGCGTAAACGCTCTGGCATAATGTGTAATTCTTGAAATCGTCGCTATATCCCAGGGCGGAAATCGCGTCCGCCTTCTTGTATGCGACGAAAGGCTTATTCACCGTGTCGTAAGGATCGGCGGCAAGGTTGACCGGTGCCGTTCCGATGATACACTGTAAACAGCCGTCGGACGTTACCGGCGTGGCTAACTGTGTAGACTGGCGGCTTGTCCTGATACCATGTTTGTAATTAGACATAGCTTTTTACTCTCCTTCCGTAAACTCTTTTACTTCCGCTTCGCTGATCTCTGCGATTTTATCGAAGGCAATCGCTTCCGCTGTTCCTTCGACGCGGATATTCTTTGAAACGTCCACAATGTTTTCAAGTGGAACGATCAAATTCTGAATAATCGGTTTCTTTCCGGCGATCTTTTCAAGATTCTTCGGAATTCCACCTTCAAAAACAGCGCCGTTTTTAACGACGCCGCGAATTGTAGGCCCTAAATACATGACCTTTTTATTTTCTTTTCTAGTCATATTCGGTTTCCCTCATTTCCATTTTACTAACGTCCCATAAAGTAGACATTCCGCCGAGAAACTTCGGCCAGGTGTCTTCTTCCTGGAACTTCTTTGTGATCGGGAACTGGATTCTGTATCGCTGATCTATCAGACGATCTTTCAGGAATCTGTCTTGTAATTTATTTAAGACATTCGCAACGTCAAAATGTCCCTGGCGGTTCGGGTTCTGATCCTGGATTCCAACCAGAAAATAGATTGAACAAATATTGTTTGAATCTTCCCCAGCGATCGTTTCTTCGTCCAGACACACCAGCACGTAAGGAAAGTGGTCTTTGTCATTCTTCCCTTGCTTTGCTGGTAAATTCTGCGGATAGACGTTGAATTCTACCATTTCGCCATTGTTTAACGTGACATATCCTTTCAGTTCTTCTTTCACAACTTCAACAAGTGTCTTCTGTAAAAAAATATCTGTCTGCATGTCTTACCCCCTTCGCAAAAGGTTGTTGATCTCCGCGTCAATTCGCTTTTGAAGCGTTTCGTTTGCGTCGCGGTTGATCTTATCCATAATGTCTTCATTCTTCACCATCTGCGGAACAGACGGGCCGTATAGCTGTTTGATCGGAAGGCTTTTCGCGGACGTTCTGGAAAAAACGCCGACGTGTCCGGATTTCATAACAGCAACGAAAGACTTCGGGTTTCCGTCCAGCGGCTTTACGCCGCCGGCCTTCTTAACACCGGCACGATATACTTTCGGCGATCTGGACGCCCCACGGTATCGAACCGGTGTTTTTGGATTTACCTTGAATTTTGACAAGGCAATTCCGGCACCTTGCGAAATTGCCGCGGCTTGAAGCCGTGACTTTGTGGCTTTTGTGACATTGACAGTCTTTTTCACTTCGCCGGACGTGATAAAATACCTTTCCGACGTTTCTTTTCCCATATTCTTCTTTACGTTCTGAATCGCCCTATTGATTGCCCTGGAAACAACCGTCGGGGCGTTCTTTTTCATGTTTCCTAAACGTTTTTCAACGTCTTCAATGCCGGAAACCTTTATTTCCGAAACGATCAATCTTCGTTACCTGATAGAATGATCGTATAGCCGCCCATATCTTCATTAACAGTTTTGATCGGGTAGATCTCTCCGTCGAAGGATAAGTGTTGACCGGCCACCGGTTCAAATTCCAGGTATTTTTTTTGTACGAAAATCATTTTATCGTCGGTGAATATTCCGTCGGCGTCCGCATGTTTTCCAAGTGAAAGCGTGATAATTATGTCGTTATCAACTACGACCGGAACTTCATTTCCTTGCAATTCGTGAATTTCCGCGAATTCGTCCGTATTGAAGAATGTGGTTTCAAAATCTTTTTCAAGCTGTTCTTTAAAGCTTTTCATTACTTGTTGGATCCGTCGTCAGAACCAGCTTCCATTTCTTCCTGAAAATTGATAACTGTTTCTTTCAGATCGTCCAGGGCCTTGTCTTTGTAATCTTCGCCAAGATCAAGCCCGATAGAAGCCGCGTATTGTGCAACGTCGGCCTTTGAGCGAAGCTTCATGATCTCGTCAGCGCTTTTCAGGCTGTCTACACCGCCGAACCCGTCTGTGAATCCGTCATTGTCCGGATCTTCGTCGGAATCTTCCGCCGTAAGCGTTGCCAGCGGATCAGCGTCTACAACCTCAACGAATTTTTTTCTTTTAAGGAACGTAAGATCAAGCGGTGAAATATCTTCCGGAAGGATTGTTCCAGGAAGGTATTTCTTGCCGCCGGTTCTTACCTCGATTTTTGTTCTGTATGCCATATAATCGCCCCCTACTCTGCTTTTGTGCCGTCAACGTAGATAATCGCCCAGGAATCAACGTCGTAAGGTCTAGGAAGTGGACGAGAAGTAAGACGTAACATCTTAACTTCGTTCTTCTCGTCTGCGTACTCCTTCGGAACAAGCTTTCCTTCGTAAGTGACGAATTTCTTATCTTCCATCTGGGTAACAGATCCATACTCAACCTGTCCTTCGCCGTCGGAATGTCCGATCAGAACAGTTCCGGCCGGGATCATTGCTTCCTCGTCGCCTTCGTCGTTTAAGAACCATTCGTCGTATGTGTAAATGTCAAGATCCAGTTCTGCAATTCTTCCGTAGAAGGTAAGCGCCGGATCTACTACTCGCGGCTCAATAACAACATTCTTCATGTTAAGAACGTTCATAGCTTTCATGACATAAGAGTTATTTACGAAATCTTCGATTGCGTCAGCCGCGAAAATCGCAATATCAGGGGCCTTTCCGGTCGCCTTGATAATCTTTCTTCTAATCTCGCGAAGCACCTTCAAAGGATCCACGCTGGCAAGTGACCACTTCGCGTCGGCTCCCAGATATGTAATGTTCGAGAAGCCGAAGTCGATCTGAACGTCAAGTCCTTCTTCCTCGTCCTCGACGTCGATTTTTCCTTCAAAAAGAATCTGGCGACACATCCACTCTTTTCTTCGTGCGATTGATTCTTCAAGATCCGTCCAGTCCTTCGCCAGAAGTTCGTCTTCTCTTTCTTCTGGTGTTCTCTGACTGTAAATGTTCTCGCCGATCGCGCGCTGTGTAATATCGTCGATTGTCATAGGTCTTTCAGGTGCGATCTTTGGTGTAGTGAACTGATTTGTTCTGAATCCCTGACGCGTGATAACCTTTCCGCCCATTCTAGGACTTACAAGCGGCGCCATGATTCTTTTTCCCTTTCTTACATCGAATTCAACTTTTTCGGAAACGTGTGTTTCCTCTGTCGGGAAGAAAGTCTTCTGTAAGAAGGTTTTGACGGGCGGCGTCTGGTCGAACGCTTCCATCATTTCGCGTGTTGTGTAATCAGACATGATTTAATACCCCCTTGTTTACTCGTATTTCTGGACGTTACGAAGGTACATTCCGACGCCCTTCATATCGTCTTCGTATGTGTCAATAGTTGCTTCGGACTTAACAATCACCGCGCCGCGGTTGAAGTGTCCGGTAATGTAGCATGTAGCCGGTACGTTCTCGTTTTTATCCTCTGATCCGGTGTCTACGTCGTCCGTAAGGATTCCGAACACCTTCAAAGTAACGGAAGAAACGGTTGTTCCGGCAAGATAAGCGTGTTTGTCAGATCCTTTTACGATAAGGGATCCGCGTTTTAATACGCCCTGACCTTTTTTCAGACCGATTCCTTCTTTCAAAACCGGGTAGTCAGGTGACGCAAAAAGTGAATCCGGCGTAAATTCGCCGACTTTTTCGTATAATCCCATGATTTATTTCTCCTTTCTTCTCTTGTCGCCCTTTAACGCGTTTGCAAATCCGCGAACTTTGGCTTCTTTTTGCTCCGGTGTCTGCTGTCCAGCGTCGTTTCCAACGTTCGGAACTGCTCCAACCTCTCCGGATCCGGATTTTGTAAGATCGTCAACAACATTTGTCATTGTCTGCGCTCCGGCGGCGTTGTTTGCTTTCATCTGTGCCAGCGCAAGGTCAGCGGCGGAAAGCGGTTCGTCATACTTTGCCTTTTTCAAAACGTCGTCAGGAATTCCGTTCGCGATCTCGTCAATGGCTTTTAAGCGATCGCGTTCGTTCTGAATAGCTTCGTCCACGATCTGATTTATCATATCGGGATAAGCACTTCGCAACTGTGCGGCGTTCTCGATTTTCACCGGCGCCGTGTTCTGGTTCTGATTCTGTCCCATGTCATTATTTCCTTTCTGTGGATTGGTTTTATTAAAAAAAGTCCCGTCGTCCTTCTGCGGCGTTTTAGAAAGATTCTGAACCTTTTTTCGAACATCATCGGGAAGAATAGGTTCCACATAGTTCTTGAAACTGTATCTTCCTTCGTTTGTGACTGCGGCGTTCGTGAAGTTTTCTTCGATCACTTCGTCGCAAAATCCATTGTCAACGGCTTCCTGGCCGACATACCAGGCCGTTTCGTTCATCATTTCTTCGATTTCGTCGTCTGTTTTTCCCAGGCGATCGCGATAAACGGCCTTGATTGAATCTTTTACTTTGTCGGTTGCTTCCGCCAACTTTCGCAAATCGTCCGCTTCATAGGCTCCATAAACCGTTACTTTTGGATTGTGGGCCATAATTACGCCGTTTTTTGCGATTCTGCGCGTTTCTGCCGCTTGTAAAATGATCGTGGCGGCGGAAGCACAAATTCCGATAATTGTTGCGGTAATCTTTGCGCTATTTGCCACAAGTGCGTTATAAATCGCATTTGCCGCGAATACGTCGCCGCCCTGGGACTGAATCAATACGTTTATATTGTCTTTAGGCCCCAGCGCGTTCAAATCGTTGATAAAATTTCTGTAAGTGACACAATCGTCACTCCACCAGTCTTCTTCCGAAGAAATCGTTCCGAAAAGTTGTAATTCGGCGTCGTTTCCGTGTTCTGTGAAGTTCCAGAATTTATTGACCTTCGGCGCCGGTGTCGCCATGTTCAGGAACTTTGTCTTCTTTGTTGCCTTCTTCATCGTCAATATTCTCCTTTTCTGTTTTATTTTCAGCCGGTGCGGACGGTGCCGCGCCAGAAATGCCGTATTCTTTCATCAGGTCGTTTTCGCGTGCAAGCTGGGCGACGTTTGCTTCAAAGTCTCCGCCGGTCATTTCGATTGTTTCTTTCTGTCGTGTCGAAATTCCGATTGATATTCTTTCTTTTGCCGCGTTTACTTCTTTGACCGGATCAATCATTCCCTGGGCTGGGCCGTTCCATTGCGCGCCGGAATATGCTTTTTTAATCATCGGATCCAGGAAGAATCCTGGCGCCTTTAATCTTCCGGAAGAAATCGCTTCGATCAGGAAAATTTCATATATCGGCTGGCAAAAATCAGCGGCAAGCCACGCCCTTTTCATTCGAAAAGCCTTCCAAGCTTCCAGAAGGGCGGCGCGTGAAGCAGAATAACTTGACGTGAAGTTCTTTGTCAGTAGTTCGACCGGGATTTCCAGCGCGGCACCGATATACTTCGAAAGTGCGGTCACGAACGCGTCAAAATTCGTCGAAGGTCTTTTTGCGTCAGCGATTTCGACCTTTTCGCCCGGATTTAACATGTTCACCATTCCAGGCCCCAGTTCGTAACTGACATTATCATTTGTCACTTCTTCGCCCTCTGGAACTACTCCGGTGAACCCTACGTCTTGCGCTCCGGATTCCGATGTAATAAACACCGTGAAGAATCCGTTGATAACAGCCGCCATTTGTTCGGCTTCGCTGTATCTGGTTAATTGTTTTAATGAATCAATAACCGGCGCCAAATAAGGAACGCCGCGGTATTGCTCCGGGCGTTCTGTTTCGTAAATCATTAGCACGTTCGGAATTCCCGTCTTATCGCCGAAGGCTTTTACACGCGTCCACTTCTTTTCCGTGTGAAGGTTGCTGTTTGGATAAGTCGAACAAATATGATATGCCACGATCTGGCCGGCGTCGTTAAGTTCAACGCCGTTATAGATCCGGTTCCCGGTCTGTAAGTCCTTCGCGTATAAATTCACGGTGTTTCCAGTTGTGTGCGGTGTCGAAACTCGATCCGATTCGATCAGACGGACGCGCAACCCATACGGAAAGAACTTCGTCGGGCGTTCGTACTCTACCAGGACGCAAGCGTCGCCGTTCATAAGCCACGACATTAACGCCGTTTGCTGGATCTCATAAAAATTATTCGATCGTATCGCGTCGCAAAACTTTGATTTCGCCCATAATTCAAATTCGCGTTCCGCCTGGCGTTGCCATTCTGCCGCCGCTTCCGGCGTCATTCCAAGATAAGAATAGTCGATCGTGCTTTTCAGCTTCAATCCTTCGCCGACTACATTCGTTCGGTTTGTCTTGATTGCCGAAGCGGCCAGCGGCGCCGACATATACAAGCTTCTTGATCGCTGGCGTAGTGTCGGAAGATTCTTGTCAATGTCTTCTTGTGGACTTTTTGATCTTGCCGACCAGCCGCGCATTGAATTTTTTGTTCTGGAAGCCCCCGATTCGTCATATCCTGAATTTTGAAATGTTCGGATCAGTTCCATTCCCATTCGTGCCTGTTGTCGTTTCAGGGCGGCCGCCGGATTGAAAGCTTCAATCACTTTGTCGATAATATTCACTTTTCAGCCACCGCCTTTCTAAATATCACGCGGAACAAATCGGAAAGCCTTGTTTTTTCCGCCTGATTCTAATAAATCAATCTGTTTTTCCAGGTCTTTAATAGCCGCCCGGATAGTTCCAAGATCGGCACGTTTTAAGCTTTTCGTCCCGATCGTGTATTCCTGGTTAAGAAGAACAGCTTCTTCCGCTTCTAGGTACATATTCAACCTGGATTTATAGCGTTCCAGGCGTTCTTTCTGTGTGTTGCTTAACATATTTCACCGCCTTACAACTGGACGCCGCGGTTTAAGGCGCCAGTTTTTCGTTTTCCGGTCTTTTTCGCCGGTTGTCTTTTCATGTAGTTAATTCCGGCCTTGACCTTCGATTCCAGGACGCCCCAGTCAGGACGTAGAATCTCGACCGCGGCCGTGGAATAGTTTCGAAGATCCAGCGGTTCGTTTCTGATTCCGCCGGCTTTCTTTACCCACTTGATAACCGGGCGCCCGTCTTTTATGTGAACGACGCGTTGCTCACTGTTAAGCCCCTTTATGTAGGTTTCGTTATATCCGCGGTCGGCATTGATCGGAAAATGGCAATATCCCGGCCCTTCGTCAACCGTATTAAGCCGCGTCATAAGTATTTCTTTTCCGGAATCCACGCCCAGGATAAAGACCTTAACTTTTAGCTGGTTGTTTGTGGATAACTTGTGTATAAGTGGAATACCTGGGCCACCCATACCCTTAACACCGTAAATCCTTTTGCTTTTTCGCTCCATTTTTTTCAGCCATTTGTAACATTGTGTCGTGAAATGGCCGCCGGTATCTATGCAAGTGCAAGCGATCAGAAGCGAACTTCCGGAAGCAAAGTAAAATTCTTTATCAAGATAGTTTTCCAGAAGATTCCAGGTTTCTTCTTTTTCCAGGTCGCCGAAAATCTTATCGTACTTAATGCCCCACGATTCATAACCGCGGCCCCAGCCGGTGATCTCGATTTCGAAACGGTCGTCCTGAACGTCCACGCCGGCCGTGAGAACGACAGCACCGTCCGGAATGTCTGCTTCGTATCTTTCGCGGCGTCCGATGATAGAATCATCGTCGGCACTTTTGCCGCGTTCTTCCCATGTTTCGCCAAGCGTCGTATTGATCCAGGTTTTCATTTTGTTAATGTCGCCGTTTTCCTTCAATTCCTTTTGTGCTTCCCTGAATTCCCGGATAATTTCTTCCCAGTGTTTCCAGGGCGACGCTAATTCGTTAAGGTGAAAGCTTCTTTTCCGCTTTCTGTCCGGAAATTTTGCGATATACTTTCCTTTTTGCTGTTTCCAGTCAACTTCGGAAATATGTTCGCCGCAAAATTTACATTCCATCGTCACATCTGAAAAATGAATCCTTCCCCATTCGTAGGACTGGTATTTTCCGCAACAAGGGCAAGGAACGCACCATTCTTCTTGTGATCCGGATAGAAATTCGGCTTCGATCTGGCTCTGTCCTTTGATTGTCGGCGTTGAAACCTTTATTTTTTTACGGTTCCAGAAGGTCGTCGTTCGCTTTTCGGCTAACTTGATCGGGTTTCCTTCTGTTCCGGCGCTGGCCGGATAGCGGTCGATCTCGTCCATTAAGGCGATTCGGATAGGTCTTGACGCCAGGGAAGCCGGCGAATTCGCCCCGGCCATAGTGATATGACCGCCCGGAAACTGTTTGTGAAGGATTGTGTTTCCAGAATTCTTCGATTTTGCGTCGCGAACCTTGCCGCGAAGTGCCGGCGTGTCGCGGATCATCGGCGCCAGTCTGTCCTTCGAAAAGGTCTGGGCCATTTCGATTGTCGGATTTACAACCAGGATCGGCGCCGGATCGTAGTCGATATAATATCCGATCGTGTTCAGGATAAGTTCTGTCTTTCCAACCTGGGCGGAAGACATAATCACCACTTCTTCACATTCCGGATTGTTTACGGCGTCCAAGATCTCGCGCTGGTAAGGTGCGCGGTCTGTGTTCCAGCGTCCGGCTTCGGCGCTACTTTCTGCCGATAGTCTTCTTTCTGCGTCCGCCCACTGGCTAACCGTCATAATAGGCGGCGGCGCTACTGCTTTCGCTATCTTTTCAAATAATTTGATTGTCTTTAAGTCGATACCTAAATCTTTCGAACGTTTTCTGTCTGGCTCTGATTTAATCATCGTCTTCACCTTCGACGTATTCATCACTATAAAAAGCCTTCGGATCGTAGTCTTTCAATTCGTTTAAGGCTTCCGTGACTTCTGCTGTCAGGCGATCTTTGATAAATCCGGCGTCGCGGCTTTCCAGCACCGGTGCGACCTTCGAAGGGATATTCATAACCCTTGTTTTGAACGAAGTCAGCATGTCAGTCATTACTTTTTCGACGTCTTCGGCCTTGTGAAGTTCTCCCTTCATGGTTTGAAGGCGAAGTTCTGAAATGTGACGCTTAACTCTTTCGTGAAGCGCTTTTTCTTCTTCAATGTTCAGTTCACCGTCCGGATTGTCCTGGTTTGCCGTGTCAACGGCAAGCTTCAAAGACAAGATATAATTCTTAACGGATTCCTGGAAGTTGTACCGGCCTTTCGCCACGCGGACGATGATTCCTTCTTCTGCCATCTGGCGAATACGTCTGTCAGACACGCCGAATATATCGCCCAGGACGGCGGCCGATACGGTCAAGCTGTCTACGTTCGTGATTTTTGCTGATTCTGTTTCTGCTTTTGCCATATCCTCGCCCCCTTTCCGGTCAAATCGGTAACGGCAACTTCTGTTATTTTTTGTCTGTATCTAGGAAGATTTTGGGCTTCGCTTACCCGCGGGGCCGATTCGGTCGCCGGAAGAACCTACGAAAGTTCGGGGAAAAATTCCCCGATGATTTTCACGTCCTGGCCGGGTGCCTTGTCGTCCCCTTCTCTTGACATATCTTGTAATTGTGTCAAGTCGCTTGTGCGCCTTTCCTTTCTATTAAACGCAACGAAAACGAACACACTTCACTTGTCAGCGCCCCGTTGTGTCAAGTAAAGGGCAAAAAGAAAGAAGTCTTCCGATTATCCGCGTGGATAGGAAGGCTTCTTGTGTGTGCTATCTCTTGCCCTTGCCATGCTTAAAGGTCAGGCTCTTAATCAGCTTATCTTTGTTGTCCTGGTTGATACCAATGTATCGAAGGGTGACGCTTATGTCTGCGTGGTTGAATATCTCCATCAGTGTAACCGCGTCGTGTGTCTGCTGGTACATGTGATAGCCGAATGTCTTTCGTAGTGTGTGCGTGCCTATCGCTTCCAGGCCGAACACCTTCGCCGCGTCAGTCAGTACGTTATACGCTTGCTGTCTGGTGATAGGCTTATTCGGGTATCGTGGCGATTTGAATAGATATTCATAATCTCTTTTACCGGCGATATATTCTTCGATAATAGGTTTCAGTTCGGAATTTATCGGGAATCTTTTTTCCTTCCCGGTTTTTTTCTCCCTGATATAAACAGCGTCTTTTTCCCGGACGTCGCGAATTCGGAATTTCAAAATGTCCGAAATTCTAAGCCCGGTATAAATGCCAAACATGAAAAGAACATAATCACGTTCATTATTCGATTTTAGGTATTCGGCCAAATCCATCACAAGATCCATGTCCCTGATCGGTTCGACCGTATTCATCGGGCCACCCCCTTTTTATGTACGCAAAAAGCGCCGCCATTTCTGACGACGCCTTTCAAGGAATTTTTGATTCACTTATCAACGCTAATATATTAACACGGATTGACACGACATTTCCACGACATATTTCACGACAAAAACACGACATAAAACACGACATGTAATTTTCGCGTAAATCCTTGTAAAATGTGGATTTCTTGAAAAATCAACGTTTCAAAAAGTGAAAAAATTTTCGTTTCAAAAAATTTTCATTTTCAAATCAGCCCTTTGTCCTTCATATCGCTTTCGATCCTCTGGAACTGGCGAACAGAAAGTCCGATTTCGTCCGCGGCGGCCGCTTGTGTTTTTTTCTGAATCACGCGGCAATAGTAAACTTGTGCTTCCATTCCGGAAAGTCCGGCATAGATTTTTTTCACGCGTCGCATGGTTCGGCGAAGATCTTTTCGTTCTTCCGTAAGCTGGTTTATCTTTTCCGTGTCACGGTCGATCATTTCCAGGCCTTCGGCGAATGAAATATGTGTCGAAGGGAAAGATTCCTTCGAATAGTCAATCCCACCAACGCCAGAAGGGCCGTACCAGCCACACATTTTTTTCACTTTTTCGATAGATCTTCGATGATTCTTGATCTTTTCGTTACATAGCATAATTTGAAGATCAATGTCTGTAAAAAGGTTCCTTTCGTTTGAATTCGATGGTTTCGCCATTTTCAGCTTCCCCTTGCAATTATAACTTTTCGTGTTATAATTATTAAAGGCTACTTTTTAGGGGGCGGAATTGCTGATCGGCGTTCCGTCTTTTTATTTTACCACTTATTTTTTGTCAAATCAAATACTTTTAGTAATATCCAGTTACTACAAGCCAGAAGCCTTCTTTTCCGTCTTTTTTATACAGAAAATCAGTTTCAATGCCAGATTTTACAAGATCGTTCATTGTGTCGATCATATCGTCCGGATCGTGACACTTTATCGTGTCGCCGACTTTCAGGTCAGATTTCTTTTTCTTCTCCTGGGACATTCTTTTCACCTTCCTTCCAGTTTTTCACGCCAAAACTGCTATTATATCCAGCTTCGCGAAGAATTTTCCGAACACGGTCAAATTCCTTCTGTGAAAACTTTTCAATTTTTGCTATAACGACCGAATTTTCGACTTTTGCTGTATATCCGGCCTTTTCCAATATCAAAACCGCTTCTTCTTTGCTCATTCTTTCCCTTTCTGTAATTTTGCCGCGGCTCTGTTCACTTTCGCGATCAAAATTCCGGTCTTTGTGGATTCCGGATCATCGTATCGAAGCCCTTTTCTGTTCATTTCCAGCATTTCGTCATTTGAAACCATTTCCAGATTTTCAATACTGATATTTTCTTTGTTTCCGTCCATAAAAATCAATTTGAAGCCGTCAGGAACCGGCCCGTTCACCGCTTCCCATACGACTTTTTGTTTTAATTTCCAGACATTCGGTTCTTCTGTCTTTATTTCGATATATCCATCAACGTTCACGCGTTCGCTTCCAACCGGCCGCCAGTTTATAGGTTTGTGTCCTTTTTTGAATCTGTGTTTCACGGATCCCGGCGGTACTTGTCCCGGCTTGAATCCATTTTCCGGGATATGTCCTTTTTCGAATTGTCCCGTCAATCCGCTGTTTAGATCGTGATTTCTGTAAAATCCTTTTAGCTGTGACCTGGTGTATTCTTTGCCGAATTTTTTATTTAATCGCTCCGCCATTTCTTTTGGGCCTACGCCTATATAATTTTTATTGATATATTTCACAACTTCTTTCGGAAATACATCTGAATATATCTGTTTTCGTGGAAGGTCATTCGGTAATTTTCTATTTTTCACATAGGATTTCATTTGTGCCGGCGTGTAGCCCGAAGAAAACTTTTTGTTCACCAGAACAGCCAGTTCTTCCGGGCGGCGCCCGTAATAATTCGCTTGAATGAATTTGTGAACTTCCTTCGGGTATCTGATAGCCATTATCTTTTTACCTCTAACATTTCCGGGACTGTATGCTGTGACTGATTGTTGTATCCGTATTCGTCCATGTGCTTCATAGTCTGTAATGCCAGCCGGCCGTTATCAACGATCACTTTCGCAACGTCCGTTATTGCTTTGCTCCTCTGGACTTCCTTCTTGATTTCTTCTTCGTCAAGGTCTTCTTCCCCCAGTCTTTCAAGCTGGGCGAATAGGTGATTATTCAAATCTGATAAAGTGTTTTTCATGTGCTTATTTCCTTTCTTTTTTCCGTCTAATCAAGAACAACACCAAGCTCCACAATCCTTTTATTGTTCTTGATAGACATTGTTTCGATCTGCTTTTTATAAAGTGCGCCGTAAACCTGATAGTCTTTTTTCAACGTCAGGAAATATCTTTTATGTGGATCTCTTTCATGTAATTTTATCAAGCTATTAAGTAAGTGATCCGTGACACCTTTGTCAATGACCGTTATGTCTATCCTGGCGGCCGCGCGGTTGAATTCGCGGCAAATAACGACATATTCAGGTTTTTTGTTTTTATTTTTTCTTGCCATCTGTTTATATTCCTTTCTGGTTGTAAATAACCACCATCGAAGGGAACGGGGCGGCGTTTTTGCTGTTTCCGAATTTCAATCTTCCGCGAATGAAACGAATTTCCGCTTTATGGTAAATATATTCGTGGAACCATTTTGTATCGGTTCTGGCCGGAAGTAACATCACCACAAGATTTCCGTGTTCTTCGTTTGTTCTGAAAGCTTTTTCAACCCAGTTTCCAATTTCGCGGCCATAAGGTGGATTTACAAAAACGTTATGCCCCCCCCCCCACGATTGCAAAAGGCCATTTGTATTTTTATCAAAATACAAATCGCACTTGTGATTATATTCGTCCGCGCATGGATCAAGGTTAAAATGAAATTCAGAATTTAATTTCTTGTAAAAGTCCGCCGGTGTCGCCCACGCGTCCGTTTTACTTGAAAACATAACTTCTGTGTTCATTTTTTCTTTTTCTCCTTTGCTATTCCTCTATCTGTGACTTATCAAAAGTCGTTATTGACGTTACACCGTTCTTTCTCTCCACTTCGGTTCCGACTGTGATTTCAAGGTTAATCGGTTCCTGATTCTGTAAGTCAAACACTACCAGCGGCGCGCCATGCTCCACGGCCACGGTGATTCCGGTTTCCTGGGTAGCTTCCGTCATAAGTGCCATAAATCTTTTAATTCTTTCTTCCAGTGTCATTTTTCTTTTCCTTTCTTCTTTTCAGCTTCGACAACCATTCTTCTTGTTCAAGATCTTCACGGATCTTTTCGTCGTCCGTCTGTTGTGCTATGATCGCACCGCATACGAAGGCGAATAAAATCATAATCGCGAAGGCTCCAATTACTGCCAGAATCTTCATTCTTCTTCCCTTTCAAATTTCCCGTCTATGTATTTATAGGTTTCGTGTGCCGGTATCGTGTAGAAATTCGGATAAAGATCGTATTTTTCAAGCCAGGCATTGAACACAACGTCAAGCTGTTCTTCCAGTTCCTCGCGCTGTTCCTTTGTCACGTCGTCAAGGTAATTTTCCGCATATTCTCCGCCTTCGTCGTATGCGTCAGCCTGAACAGCTTCGATCACGTCATATCCGCACGATAAAAGCGACGGCCGGTAAAGTTCACATTCCCCGACGAAAACACGTTCCGGAAGAATGACCTTATATCCTTTCTTTCTGGATTCGATCATGTATTCAATTTCGTTCCTGGCGTCTTCCAGCGCTTCCGCGGCTGTGTCGTACATTGCGGAATAATTTTCGCCGTCCATGCTATACGCCACTTTGTTTCGCGTATATTTCTTAATTTCACACCAGCCTTCTTCCGCAATATTGCACGATTTACGAAGTGGCTTCGCCGTTTCGATCGGGAAAGAATAATCGAATTCAATCAGTGTTTCCGGCTTCGGATTGATTTTATTAAGTTTTGCATGTGTGATTAAATATCCAGCGTCCTTCACTTCGAATTTTCCAACGATTCCAGTATTCAGGATATAGCAGATCACTTCGGATCCAGTTTCGACCGGTATTGGATTCTTTGTTTCAAGTGTTATCGTTTCGCTTTTCTTCAACTGTTCCCACTGTTCCGGCGTTATGTCGATCAGTATTTCGCCCATTTCTTTTCGCTCTCCTTTTCTTGATTTTATCAATTCCGGCACTTAAAGCGGTCAGTGACAACATAAAAAGATATGCTGTCGCCCTACCAAGAAATTTTATAAACTCCTCGTCCATTTGCACCGCCTTAAATATCGCCTTCGGATCTGTTATTTGCTCTCTGCTCCGAAAATCCTTCCGGGTATCTGGCTTTTAATTTGTCAATGTTCATCTGGAAGATCTCGCCCAGGTCGAAGCCCATCGAATGGCAAATATCCGCGATATACCAACAAACATCACCGATTTCTTTCTTCATGTGTTCGCGATCCAGTGGCTTCTTGTGGAAGATCCACTTTTTCACAAGGTCGTTAAGTTCTCCGGCTTCTCCCGAAAGTCCCAGGCAACCGTTAAGAAGTCCGCCGGCGTCAATTTCATTTTCGATCATGACGTCGCCTTTGTATTCGGCTCCGGTTTCTTCTCTGATCCATTCTTCCAGGCGTTCAGTTCCCTTTCCGTCGTTTGTTCTCATTGCTAAATTCTGATATTCTTTTGCTTCCATTTCGTTTTTCCTTTCTGTTATCTGTAAACCGTTCCTGATTTTCTATCCCGGAAAGCGATTCTGTTGTCAATGTCATATCCGTAGGCCCTGGCGATTTTGTGGAACATATCGACCATTTCTGTAACTTCATACGGCGGCTGGTATGACGATTTCGGCGGCTTATCTGCCGCCCTGATTGCTGTTTCTGCCGTTTTGTCGCGATAACCTTCGGCGTTGTATTTCAGATCGTCTTTATTCATCGGCGCCCCCTTAATTGAACGGAAGTTCGCTGTCTACGCCTTCCGGAATATCTATGAAGCTATTATCCGGCGCCGGCTGTGGTTCCGGTTGTCCTTCCGCCTGGCGGCGTGCTTCTTCTTCGGCTTTTGTTTCCGCAAAATTCAGTTCTTCGACGAATACCGTCTTTGTGTAAATCTTCTTTCCGGTTTCGCGGTCGATATAACTTCCGGACTGTAACGGCCCCATGACTTCGATTTTCTTTCCATCTCTCAAATACTGGCGCGCCAGTTCGGCAATATTGCCGGTACAAATACAGTCGATAAAATCGACCGCCTGGTCGCCGTCTTTGATTTTTCTGTTTCTCTTACACATCATCGTAAAGGCCACGAACGAAGCCTTGTCCTCTTTGTAACGGATTGTCGGATCTTTTATCACTTTTCCGGTTCCGATCCATTTATTCATTTTCTTTTTCTCCCCTTTCCTTTTCTTCGCATAGGATAGCCATGTAATTTCAGCCAGTTATTCGGGCGGATCCTTGTTTCAATCAGTCTATCCGCTTCGTGTGCCGCGGCTCTTACAAGTGACGTCATGGCGTTTATTGCTTCGGTCGCCGATACTCCGATTCCGGAAAATCGTCTTGACATTTCCAGCAATTCCGCGCCGGCCGCGTCCGCGTCGTAGCTGTGGACGCCGTTTTCTTCCGCTATATGCCTAGCTTGTGCCGCCGCTTCGATCAGGTGACACAAATAATCGTGAAATCCCTGATCCGGAAGCGTTGCGACCTTGCGGCCTATCATTTCCGCCATGTCTTCGGGGATATAAAACACGATAGCGCCGAACACTTCCGAAAGTGCTATCACGTAGATCTTGAACAGATCCAGCCCAGTATCATAAATAAATTCAAGCTTCGCTTCGGAAACTCTGTGAAGTTCTTTTCCGAACTGGAATTCACACGTTCCGATCGCTCTTAAAATCATTGTGTCGGTCGGAACACTTTCGCCAGGCGTTTCCGCTTTAATTTCTGGCCGTTGCTTTGAAGACTGTGATTTTTCTTCCCTTGCAATACTTTGCAAGCTTTTTTCGCTTTCGCTCTGCGGCTTCTGGCGTGTCCCGAATAACCGCCCTTTCATCGCCTTCAACGATGATAAAATACTTTTCTTTGCAATTTTCAAAATTCATTCAACCACCTTCCGTTAATCTCATTTGTCCGGGAATCTGTTCGTCGGACGTATAGAAAGCCGGTGAACCGTCCAATTCCTGACCGATAAACATATTCGTTTCAGCCGCCCGGACTGGTGCTTTGTTCACTCTCGTTTCAATCTGGATCTTCATGTTCTTTCGATCTTTCGCCGGCCGGAATGTTATTTTCACGGTCAGCGTTCGCCTTGCCTGGGGCGTTGTCCCTTCGTCCCGGATATTATCCAGAATTTCGTTGATCCCTTTCCGGATCAACCTTGTTAATTCACCACCGGCGAATTTATCAAGATTCATACGCCAGCCGTTCCTTGTCGCCGGCGTTCTGGAACGCTTTTCCGTCAACATATCCAGCCTGGCGAAGAACGTCGTTTTCGCGCTTTTGCTGATATTCGCGACGGTTATATTCTTCCATTCCTGGAATTTCATCGACAAATTTAACAACTGCTTCCGGAACCAGAAGCGCCAGGGCGAAGGATTCACTTTGTCTTTTCTGTTCTTCAAAATTCCGGTAAAGTCCGGAACAGAATCCATCGACATAAGCCATCTTTTCATTTCTTCCGAATTCGCGATCCGCGTCGCGGTATATCGCGCGAAGCGTCGCCATTCTCTTTCGGATCACCTTCACGGCATAATTGAAAACGTTGATACTAATTTCCGCGTCTTCTTCGAAGCCGAAGAATTTCAGCCGGTACGCGCCGCCGCTGTTGCGTCTTTGTGATATGATTGCGCGGCAACGGAAATTATTTGCAATTAGTGAGCCAACATCGACACACCAGTCATCACGGAACATCGGTGAAGTAAAGCAAACGACCGGGCGTTCCTTCTTTCGTTCCGGATCAATGCGATCCTGTTCGATTTCGTATTTCGCCATTAACTCCTGGGCTTTTAACATTGCCGCTTTTGCTTCGTTCTCGTTGTCTGAACCAGATAAGGCGATCAGCTTTTCGATTTTCTCAATGATTTTGTTTTCTTCGTCATTCATCGTTTGTCCTTTCCGGGAACTCTACCTTCAACGCCTTGTCGTCTATGTAAAGATCCGCTGATATTTTTCGGCTGTTATTGCCGTATAGCTGTTTTAATTCTTCCAGGTTATCATTCACGGCGTCGAATTCCAGGCCGTGAGCCTTGCAAAACTCAACCGCCTTTTGAAGTGCTTCGTCCGCGCGGCACGTCCACAAGATAACTTTGTCGCCGCGTTTTCTAAGGCATATCAGCCAGTTAATAAGTGCTTCGTTCGGTTCTCCGACTTCCGGCCACGTTCCGGCGGAAGCAAGGCACCCGTCAAAATCTACTGCGATAATCATTTATACACCTAACAATCTATCAAGAAGATCGTCATTTTCCTTTCTGGCGATTGCTGTTCGAATTGATTCGTCCGGAAACTGTACCGGAAGCGCCATTTTAACAATTCGATTCGTGATTCTGTCGTCAAAATTCAGTTCTTCGATCTTGCAATTACTTGTAAAAATCGTGACGCGCTTTTCAATCATGCGGCCATTCAGAATATTGTAAAATCTTTCGTTGATCCAGTCCTTCACGGCTTCAACGCCTATATCGTCGATCACCAGCACCGGCACCGAAACAATATCATGGATCAACTTCTGTTCAGATTCTTCGTTCTTGCTGATTCCACCCCAGGTCGCTTTGATCTGATCCAAAATCTGAATCGTTGTCGCAAATTTCGCCTGAACGAATTTCTTTTCGATCAGGTCGTTCGCGATTGAAACGGCCAGTCGTGTTTTTCCGGAACCCTTCACCCTGGAATAAAAATACAATCCCTTTCCGGTTTCCTGGATCTCGTCAAACTTTTCGACGTATCGTTTCGCGATTGTCTGGGCCATAGCCGCAAGTTCTCTATTCGCCGCCGTACTGTAACAATCCGTTTGAAAATTATCTACCGTCTGCCCTTCGAATTCCTTTGGGATTGTCGCAAACTTCAAGCGACCGTTCAGCCGGTATCTTTGAAGGTATCCACACGAACATTCGCGACAAAATTCGTGTCCGTCCGGCTCTTTCACCATTTCCCAGCCGGTATCGTGGCATTTTTCGCACTTATACGCCGGTGTGGTTTCTTCGGAATCGTTCAAGTGCTTCGTTCGTAGTGCGATCAGATCCGGAAACATCTTCCTGATTGTGTCGCTGATCTGTTCTTCCGGCATTGTTTACGCCCCCTTTGTTTTGATACTGCCCTTCAAGAACTTTCAGGGCGTTTGTTTTATTGATTAACCAGTCGAAGGAACAACCGTTCCACTTCCCGGATCTTCCGGAAAGGAAATCGCTGTTCTGTGCCGCCTGGAAGATTACGTGTAGTTTCTTTTCCGGCTCAACGCCAGGAAAGATTTTAAGCTTGTCAAGTTCCTTCACCAGTGAACGGATCTTTGCCTTCCTTGCGTCGTTTAGTGCGCGTATGCCTGGAAGATCCGGACAAGTGGCGTGAAAGTCTTTCATGATCTCGTCGTAAGATAAGCGTTCAGATTTTCGGTCAGGAACTTCGGGCGTTTTTTCCGAAGTTTCGACTATATCTTCGTTAGAAGATATATTATATATATTCTTATTCTTATTCTTATTCTTATTCTGTTTCGTGACTTCACGCTCTGTCACGCGTGACGTCACGTGACTTGTCACATTGTCTATCACGTTTTCCGGTAAAGTTTCCGGATTTTCCGAAGAATTGTCCGGAAGTGCCGGCGTGTTGCCGGCTTCCAGAAGCGCGCGTTTTTTCTCGCGTTCTCTCTGTTTTCGGATTCTTGCTTGTTCTCTGATTTTCTCCATTCCTTCGGTGTTCTGGTGCTTTTCGAAGTTAGAAATATAAATGCCTTTTTCGGTTCGTTCGATCATTCGGAATTTCTCAAAAGTGCCAAGTGCCAGGCGAACGGTCGCCAGCGGCTTATTGAATATCGTCGCCAGCATTTCGTCACTGTAAGGGAATTCGTCTTCGATCAGGACAAGCCCTTTCGCGTTACATTTGCCGGCAAGCGCTATTATCCGGATCCAGATAACAAGAATCGCGTCGCCTTCCGGCATGGACTGAATAATTTTAATTTTTTCATCGTCGAACATGTCAACGCGAAGCTTGATCCAGTTAATATCTGCCATAGTAAAACACCGCCTTTATAAATATTTACTCATAATGTTTCTGCGCGAAAGCGGCTTCTTCTCTGTTGCCGGTTTTTTCTCCGGTTCCAGGTCGTCCAGGAAGTTCACGTCTTTTTTCATCGTGCTTTCATGTGTTGCCGCCAAGTTCTTTTTTATCGCTTCTTTGTTCTCTGAAACCTTGTTATACACAATATCAAGGCGCGTTTGTGGATAATTCAGTCCAGAAACACAACATATTGTCTTTTCATCGTTAAAAGTCTGGAATGTGTCGATCGGCGTTCCTAAGTCTTTTTCAAGATCTGCCATTCGTACATTGCCCGATAATGACGCGGTGATGTATTTAACGGCTCTATCTCCTTCGATCGGGGCAAAAGGTGTATTATGTATAGCCTTAATCACTTCGGCGCTTTCCTGGGCCTTCTGGCGCGTCACAATGGCCATACCGTGAGCCTTTAACGTTTCGATGATCTCCGCCTTGTCAATATTGCCCTTTACGCTCTTGTGTTTTTCCGGAATATCCAGAAACGAACAGAAGTCTTCGACGAAGCGTGAATTCAGTTCCAGTTTGTCCCCGTTGCTGTTATCCAGGATAAAACAAGAAGCAAGCCCCGGAATCTGTGTCAATTCCGAAAAACATTCGTAGGAATTCATGTGGCTTTTAACGCTTTCTTCCGGGTTTGGAATAATCGTCATAGCGCCGATTGTCTTCCCGTCGTCAATCAGAAGATCCGCAAGCATAGGGCCGGCACCCGAACCGGTTCCGCCGCCGCTGGCGAAGATTACAAAAATCAATTCCGACTTGATCTTTGTTTCGATTTCTGCGGCGATCTGGTCGAAGTCGTCGATCACAAGCTGTTTCGCTTTTCTTCTGTCCTTGTTACAACCTTCTCCGTTCGGGATATGATACTTGAATTTCGCCTTTTCAAGCGTGTCAAGATCTTCCTGGCTTGTGTTGATGTAAAGCACGTTATAGCCCTTCTGTTCGAAAAGCTGTCCGATATTTCCGCCAGCCTGGCCGACGGCTACAAAAGCAATTTTATTTTTCATTGTCTGATTCTCCCTTCGTTGTATTATCGAACGTCTGTTGTTCGGTTTCTGCCGGAACGCTCCCGATATTCCGGGCGCCGGTCAAAATGATTTCCTGGCCGTTAATCTCATATAGCCACGTTCCGTATAGTCCGGAATGTAAATCAATAACGCCCTGGTATGTGTCCCAGCATTTCGTTTCTTCGTTGTAGATCTGAACAGTCGCAAGTGATCCGTCCAGATCTGAATTCTTTTTCTGTTTTTCCGCTTCTTCGCGTGCCGTGTTGCTGTTGTCCAGAATGGCGGCCAGCGTTAAGAAGATGGCCGCCAGCATTAAGAAGATAAGGCCGGATAAAACAGAATTAGCAAAAAGTTTTTTATTTCGATTCATTCTTCGCCCTTTCCAGAAATTCGCACCCTTCCGGCGTTATGAAAAACGTGTCCGCCCGGCCTTCTTTCAAGCCGCGGCATATGTAGCCGGACTGTTCAAATTCCTTTATTTTCTTAAAAATTGTATTTTCCTTGTAACCACAATCTTCTTCTGTGTCGGTGATTTCCCGAACCGACATAGAACATAATTTGTTTGTTGCTCCGTTTGCTTTCAGAATCGAAAGCACCAGGAAACCCAGTCTGTTCATTCTTTCACCGTCCTTTCTAACTCTGATAAATTCTGATTATCTCTGATTTACTCTGATAAACTCTGATTATCTCTGATTTACTCTGATAAACTCTGATTTTTTGAAAGTAAATATTCAGGGATAGTCGGTTCGCCGCGTTCAGTTTTGATTTCTTCAAGGCTCTTTCCGTCCAGAAATGCCTTCTGATCCATCGAACCGCACGTCGGACATTCTGCTATACAGATACACGATAAAAAGACGTGTCCGCACTTGTTACATTTCATTTTCCAGAACGGATCCGTCACCCGTGTAATGCCGTCAGAATAATATCTTCTGGCGCTTGCGCCGATTCTTGACATTTTTACACTTTTCCTTTACAATAAATAAAGGCTGTGCTTTCACGGGTACGGTCAAAAGCGTAACGTCCGAGGGGCCAAACTTCCGCGTTGCGCTTTTTATTATGCGGAATTAGCCGGAACGGTTATTGTGTCCGTCATAATTCCGATTGTCATAGCTTCCAGGGCGCCAGCAAGGGCGCCGTCAAGTTCTTCCTGGGAATTGATCCCGAAGCTTTTCAAAATGTCTTTCAGGCGTTCCGCCTGGCTCTTATTTCCAATATCAGAAGTCTTCTTCATAGAATCACCGCCTTAATAGTATTTATCCGGGGCCATAACGTGGAACCATTCGGCGCGTCCCTGGTATTTCCAGTCCACACGAAGATATTCCTTTTCCTGGGTGGAAACGGCGTCCACGTCGGCCATTGTCTTTCCTTCGTCCATGTACTTCTTAAACTTCTTCGTTCTTCCGTTTGCTTTTAAGATGATCCATTCGCGGCCGATCTCCCAGCGAATATTTCGCTGTTCGTCTTCGTCCCATTCCGGGGCGGAATAATAATCATATTCTTTCACGTAATGAACCGATTTCGGCCACATGGTTATTTTTGTATTCATTCCCAGGCTGTTCATGTGCGTGACACAATAGCTTTCGAACAATTCTTTCTGTTCCTGGGTTAAATCTTCGTAGCCGTCCGTTTCGCGAATATTGAATCCGTGAATGTTCAAAATGTCTTCGGCCGATCTCAAACGATAATCGGAACGACCGAATTTTTCATATAACGCGCAAACTTCTTTGTAACTGGTTCGATTTGTTGGTTTTCTTCTCATAGTTCCACCTTTCTGGCCGTTTATCCGGCCTATTAGCCACGCTATCGCGTGGGTAAACAGATTACAGTTATCGGCGAACAGGTTCCCCTAAACAAGCGGAGAAAAAGCCGAGGTGCGCCCAGACGAGCGAACGCTCGTGGTGCAAGCCCAACGCGGAAGGGCCAGCGTCCGAAGTGCCGTAGAAACTGCCACCCACGATCGGGATTGCTTCTTCCAGATCGGCGTCTGCTGATAACCATTCCGAATTTTCCTTCATGTCGTCCGTGATGATTCCTAAGTCTTTCAGGATCTGCGGAACTTCGGTCAAATTGACGTATGTTTCCGATCTCATTCCACCGGCCCAGCCGCCAACCTTTTCTTTGTCGGTCGTGATAACAAGTTCGCCGTCTTCGTTTGCGCCTATCCTTACCGGATCCGGGAACGGAAGATCGTCAACGTGTACTTCCTGGAATTCTTCCGAAGAAATCGAAAGATCCGCGTCAGGTGCCGCCGCGTCGTTGTCCGGCATATACTGGATCACGCCGCTTTTCAATCGAAGTCCAGCAATCATTTTCCAGACATTACCGACTACATCAGCGATTCCGGTTTCTTTGTTGCCGTTGTGGAACCAATTCGCCGGGCCGGTGCCGGTCAAGGTTCTTCCGCAATTCACAACGCCGATTCCGATTTCTGTTTCGTTGTTGTGATATTTGCCGAAGCTTGTATTTCCGTGAATGTCCGGAATTGTATGTTCGCGAATATATTTCCATTCCGCCCAGGTCAGTAAGTGCCAGCCGCGGCCCTTTCTCTTGCATGCGGCGATCGCTTCGTCGAAGTTAATTCTTACGGCCGGATCAACCGCCGGCAATGAATACGCGCGTCCGTTTCTGATACAATTAACGAACTGGCTTAAATAAATGGAATCATATTCCACACCGCGGACGAAGAACATTCGATCCGCTTCTTCCGGTGTCTTCGCCGTGTTCTCAACTTTAAGCATGATCGAAGGGATTCCCATGTCGTCATACTTTAAAACAATAGATTCTTTCGTGTTACTCATTCGCTTATTTCCTCGCTTTCCTTTTTGTCGAACATTCCCAGGCGTGTACCCAACTCGACGCAACCCAAAACAATTTGTGTCAGATCTTTTCCAGATACACCGACAAATTCAAAACTTAACGTTGATTCGCCGTTCGGTTCGTCTTTGATATGACAGAAGAAACCTTTTTCGACGGTTTTACTTGTGCCGTCGGTGTAGTTGAAAACAAAATTCTTGATTTCCTTTTCCTGTGCCATGTGCTTATTCTCCTTCCTTCGGAAGAATCAGTTCGGACACATGGAACAGATAGCCAAGCGAACCGATCTTTCCGTAAACGACTTCGTTGTCGATCGGGACGTTAAAGCCCTGGGAACCGGTACGGATCGCGTACATCATCGCGGCCGGGTTGCCGTTGCTATCCATCCAGGAAAGGCCGCCGGTCACATTCTGCCAGTAGTCTTCGATTGTAAAGTCGGCGCCGCCGAGCTTTGGGATCTCGTTTCTGACCTTCACGGTCTGTCCGGCGAACCGGAATTTTTCTCTTGTCATTTGCTTATTTCCTTTCTATCTTTACCGCATAGCCGCGGCGTTTTAACTCAATCACAAGTTCCTTTGTTTTTTCAGCTTTCAGTTTTTCCAGGTGGGCCATATGCTTTTTATAGCCTTCTGATCGTGTCGGATCCTTCATTCGGTGAAGATTGTCTTCCGGCGTAAGATCGAACAGTTCCCAGCAAGAAATGACGTGTGTGTCCTTTTTGTTCAAAATGACAATCCAGTTCATGTTAAGATCGTAATATACCCGGCCGCGATATATCCGGCCATCACGCCAGTAACGGAAGTATTTAATGTCGCCGTTGCGAATTTCCTTTCCGTCGCGATCTAGGCCGTACTGGCCTTCGTGGCCTTGCCCGTCCAACGCGTGAAGATCGAAATTCATGTCAGTTTGTGGATAGTGACACGATTCAACGTATCGTGCTTTTATCCATTCTTCCGCGGTCTTTGTCTTTATGCTGGATCTGTCTTCAACTTCCACAAGGCTTTTTATTTTCTTGACAATCAGGTTCATGTATTTTTCATATTGAAGCCCGATCAGGTATGGCATTTTTTGCCGCTTGTCAAAATCGTAAAAACCACCGTGTGGGTTTTCGTGAACAACGTCCTGGTAAAAAACAATTTCGAAGCCGGCTGGGAACCGCTGGGCCTTGAATTTCAAATCCCTTCTGATCCCTTCGATGTAATTTCTTCGAATTATCTTTGAAACTCTTTCGTCGTGATGTACGTCGAAACCTTCGTCTTTCAGCATATTAAGAATTTTCCAAAAATACGCGTCGTGGACGAATTTCTGGTTCCGTCGCCATACGCCCGAAGGTCGTTCGGTTTCGTTATTGAACCGGAACATTGTGTCATAGATTCTAAAGTTATCCATATTCAATTTTTCCTTTCGCTTATTTCCAACATCAGCCGCCGATTGCAGTCGGTTGTTCCGGCTATATGTCGAAGTGCTGGCGGCCTATCTGGCCGCCGTTGCGGTCTGTTTCTCTTGCAGATCCAGGCCGATAATAATTCCCTGGATAAGATTTTTCTTTTCCGGTGGAAGTGACATAATCACGCGGATAAAAGATTTGTCTTCGTCGCGTACTGTTGTAATGTTCTTTTCGTTTGCCATAAGTACGGCCCCCTTTCTGTTGTTTTTTAGTTCGTCAACCGCTTCTGTTTGGTTGATAAGCCAAGTATATATGTTTTATTTTGGTTTGTCAACCATTTTTACAAAAAATATAAAAATATTTTGGTTGACGAACCAAAGAAATAATGATATTATGTGTTCATAAAACGAAAGGGGGTGACGTGATGAATGAAAGAATCCGTTGCTTACGCGAAGAAATAGGTCTTTCGCGCGCGGCTTTCGGTCAAAGAATAGGTGTAAGCGGCGACGTAATAAATAATTTAGAACGTGGTCGTGTAGAGATAAAAGAACCTATGATAAAACTTATCTGTTCCGAGTTTTCCATAAATGAAGAATGGTTAAGAACCGGATCCGGAGAAATGAAAGTAAAAAGTCCTTCTGATACTATGGATCAGTTAAAAAAGGAATTTAATCTTGACGATTTCAGTTATAATCTGGTTTACCAGTATTTGAAATTAGACGCCGATCAGCGTCAGACGGTAAGAGATTTCTTTTATAATGTGGTTGAATCCGGAAGTATGGACGAAGACTTGTTCGGTGATGTACCGAAAACGCCGGAAGAACTGGAAAAGGAATTTCCGCCGGTCGAAGAAAAAACGGTTCGGAATAAAGAAACGGGCTAGGCGTTTAAAACGCCCGGCCTTGCCTATAAGGCTACCAGATCAACAAGTATATCTTCGTCCTTCCATTAAATTTCAAATTATAATACATTGTTTTGCAATTTGCGTAATAGATCGCGTAAACGCGGCGGCTTTTGTATTCTATGTATTTAATTATCATTAGCACCACCCCTTTTCCAGAAAAAGGCCGGGCTAAACTATTATAAATTTAATGGTCGGCAAGGTATACTGGTAATTTTTGGAAGGTGATATTGTGGTTTTGAAAATAATAATCGGTGCCGTTGCCGTCTTCCTGGCCGTGTGGGCCTGGAAGATCCGAATATATTTGAAATGGCAAAAGAAGGCGAAGGCGAATGTTGCGCCGTTCTATCGTTTCCCGGAAAGAATTCACCAGTTACCAGCCCAGAAAGAAAAGCTTCGTCAGGCAAAAGAAGAAAGCTTCATAGTTCACTTCCAGGACGAAGAAAAAGGGCTTGCAAGGATAAAAGCAGAATCCGATCCGGAAGAAGTCTGGTGCAATCTGGGAATGTGCCAGTGTTCAACATACAAGGCGGATCACCGTCCTTGTAAACATATATATAAAATTGCCCTGATGAAAGGGCTTATATAGAAAGGAATAGGACTATGAAAAAGAAAGTGGTGATTTTTATGTCGATTCTGTCAATTTTTGCCGGTCTGACCGGTTGCGGCAAATCAAAAGAACCGGTCGAAAGTAATAAGGAAAGTGAAGTTGTCAGTGAATCCGTTGTTCAGGAATCCGAGCAGACGGAAGAAGCAACCGAAGCGGCTCCGGAAGTTGAACACCGTACCGGCGATACAATCGTCGGCGTTAGCGACAAAGATATTTCAGAACTTGATCCGGTATTTTGGAAAAGCGTTGTTAATGATGTAACCGGAAAATGGCGTTATGCTACTATATCGAACGATGTAAATATTCAAGATTATGTTTTGTCATATTACAAAGAATATTTCAAATCCGACGACGAAGTTCACGCTATTATAAATTTTGCCAACAACACAACAACACGGATCAACAGTGGCGGCGATCGTCTTCTTGTTACGGTTCTTGACTATGTAGACGGTGAAGAACACGACGCAAAGAAAATGTTCGGCGGAACTCCGTTAGAATCTTATTGTGTTTACCTGGATAACGGGGATATTGAAAAGACGGAATAAGGCATTTTGTAACCGAATAAAAACAGCCGGTCAACGACTGCAATCATTAACCGGCTTTAATACCAGGCAACCGAAAAACGGCCTTCTGATATTGGAAATAAGCACCCTATATTATAGCAAAGAAGGCCGGAAAAATCAATCGGCTTTCTTTTTTTATACCCTTTTTTCGGTGCCTGGGGAAAGGGGCTATTTATGGCATACGCCAAAGCAAAAAAACACCTGAAAATCTGGACGAAGAAAAAGGCGGCGTTATACGTCCGCGTTTCCACCAGATACCAGGTCGATAAAGACAGTCTTCCGTTCCAACGGAAGAAATTAAAAGAATATTGTAAATTTCTAGGACTTGAAGATCATGTGATTTTTGAAGACGACGGATATTCAGCGAAGAACACGGAACGTCCGCACTTTCAGGAAATGATGTCGCGTGTCAGATCTGGCGAATTTTCACACTTGATCGTGTGGAAGGTGGATCGTGTTTCCCGAAATCTTCTTGACTTCGCGGCAATGTACCAGGAATTAAAAGATCATAAAGTCACGTTTATTTCGATGAACGAACAGTTCGACACTTCAACCGCGATCGGTGAAGCTATGCTTAAAATCATTCTGATTTTCGCGGAACTTGAAAGAAATATGACGTCCGAACGTGTAACCGGAATCATGCTGGATCGTGCCGAACAAGGATTGTGGAATGGCGCACGTATGCCGGTTGGTTATCGCTGGAACAGCGAAACGAAGTTTCCTGAACCGGATCCGGAAGAAGTGAAGATTGTTCAACTTATCTTCGACAAATACGAAGAATGGAAATCCAGCATAAAAATAGCGCGATACCTGAATAATAATAATTTCAAATCAAAGCGCGGCGGCCAGTGGACTTCGAAGCTGATCCATGATATTATTCGGAATCCGTTCTATATTGGGACATACCGCTACAATCTGCGTGAATCCGGGCGCGGCCCATTGAAGCCGGAAAGTGAATGGATCGTCCGTGAAAACAATCACCCGGCAATCATCGACAAGGCACAATTTGAACGGTGCAATAAGATCATGGATCAGAACAGATCCAGCCGCGACACGTCCGATCTGCGCGCCAGGAAGTACGTTCACACGTTTTCCGGACACCTGGTTTGTGGCAAGTGCGGCGCTAATATGATCGCGTCGAAGGATCGCGCCAGGGCGAACGGCTGGCGGCCGTCAATGTATCGTTGCGCCCAGCGTTCCCGAATGTTGGACTGTGACAATTCCAGGACGATAAACGAATCTTATATCGGGCCTTTTATATTTAATTATATCGCGAATCTTGCCAGGATTCAGAAGAATTTTAAGAATATAACAACGGTCGAAAAGTTGGAAAAGGAACTTCTGAAAGGCGAAACGTTCGACGGTGTGGCCGGAATCCTTCCGGAAGGCTTAAATTTGACCTTCCAGGCGCTTTCTTTTCGCCAGGTAGGGAACGGAACCTATATTCCGGATATTGACTTCCTGGGCGATTCTGACGACGCCAGCGACCGCGATCAGATCGAATTGTTGAAGTCTGAAATCGAGAAGTCGAAAAATGCTGTCACCCGATTAACGGACGTTTATCTGTTTGATCCGGATTCCATGACGAAAGAAGAATTCGCCACGAAGAAAAAGGAACTGGCGAAGAAAATTGAAGGCATGGAACGCCAGCTTGCGGATCTTCTGGACGATTCCGGGAACGATGATCTGGCCGACATGTCGTTTATCAAGAAGGCTTCCGCGTTCCTAGTGGCTCAAAGGATCGTTTCAAAGTCCTTCGTCGATTATGTCGGCATGGCCCAGGAATTAGACAACGAAATCCTGAAAGACTTTATCGACCAGATCGTCGATCAGATCGTCGTCCAGGACGGCCGCGTCCAGTCGATCACATTCATAAACGGATTGAAGCACGAATTCCGTTACACCACACCGGCGGAATTGCCAGTGTGTCAGAAATGCGGCGGCCGTATCGGTTCAACGTGCGGCTGTCGGACAAGAACGTTCGATTTCTCCGGCAAGCGCTACCAGCGAATAAAAGTCGGCGATCCGCGCGACATGCTCCACGGGAAGAAGAATCCGGTTTGTCCGGAATGTTTCGCCCAGGAAGGACGCTGGCACCATTGGAATTGTAAAATCGAAACGTGTCCGATCTGCGGCGGCCGCCTGGCGGAATGTGAACACGGGCCGAATGGTAAGAAATAACGCAAGGGGTGTTCTGCCCCTTGCTTTTGTTTTATTAACAATTCCCATTTACTACTGGTTTGATAATCTTATAATCAATGAATGTCTTCGCCATGATTTCGGCCAAATCCTTATCTATTCCCTGGCTGATTAAGTTTTCCTTGTATGCTTTCTTTGCTTTCTTCTCTGCTGTTGTCATTTTTTATTTCCGCCTTTCCTTAACTTCTGATTATATTATACACTCTAAAGTGTAATATGTCAAGTAATTCTATATATTTTATTTACAAATTTCACTTCAAAGTGAAAAAAGCCGCCATTTCTGGCGACTTTTTTATTTGAAATATCCGCGTTCGACCTTTGATTTCAGAAATTCGTTTATTTGTGAAACTTTATAACCGGAAGAAGCGCGTTCTTCGCAATATGCCATAATGTCCAGGGCGACTTTTTTGTATGTTAATCGGATCTGTTCTTCTGTTGCGTGTTCGTCCCGAATGTATCTTGTCATATAAAGCACAAGATTTGAATGGCGATAAGGATAAGCCGAAAATGATTCAACCCTTGTTTCGTTGTTACGACAGAACGGTTCAATTTCGCATTTTGATATATATATTGCGGCCTTTTTGGGGTTGTTCATGAAGATAACAGAAACCTTCCAACCGAAAACAATTTCTTCTTCGTCCATAGTTTCAAGTTCCGTAACGACAAGATCATGAATTTCAGCGTATAATTCCGCTTTTCTTTTATCCCGGAATACACCATAAATCGAAGCGTCGTATGGATCATCTGGAACGACAATGTAAATCTTTATATTATCGTAGTTTGACGGATTTTTATAAACTCCCGGAATATATTTCTTTTTGTTATATAATACCGGCATTATTATTCACCTTCTTTTCTGGAATAGCGAACGTATTTTTTCACATATATTTTTCTTTTTCGGGGTGCATATTTCATTAACAATAGTTTGAATTTCTTCGTAATTGTAACCGGCGGCGGAAAGTCTGTTCTTTCGATCTGCGCCATTTCCCCAGGATCCGGATATAACTTCATACGCTATTTGTAAATTTTTATTCTTTGCGACGCGGATTTCAAAATCCGGTGGTAAAATAATTCTTTCTTTCGCTCGTTTCTTTTGAACCTTTTTGTACCTTCTGGAAGTCTTCAAGATTTCACATTCAAGTTCCGGATCCCACCATCTATTATCCGGGTGGAATTCACATTCATTACATGGCCATTCGTTGGATCCGTTTTTCATTCCAGGACAACCGTGACATTCGATTATCATTCCGCTTGAATTCATTTCTGGTTGAATAAGAAAGTTAATAATCACCACGACAACAAATAGAATAAATAAGGCAATCGGGGCGCCAACGATAACGCCGGCAATAATTAAAATTGTTTTTATCATAGTCCCACCGCCTTAATACCTGGATATTTCCCAGCGTTCGGAAGTATAACGATTTATGAAATCGTTTATGTTCTTCACATATTCTTTCAAGATCTCTTTTGATTCTTCGATTGCGCCAGGAAGTGATTCGGCTTTCAACTTTTGGGCGTCAATTTGAAACTGGGCGCATGATAAGAACCAGCCGTCCAGGTGAATAATTTTGTGGATTGTGACCTTGATTCCGTTTAATGTCGTGTAGAATATTGTTCCGGTTTCAACCGGTTTTCCGTAGTCTGAATTACTGATAAATTTCATGTTTTCCTTTCCGGGAAAAGCCTTGAATTTATAAGAAGATTACAACGTCTTTTTTACTCACACAATAGGACAGCCGAAGGTGTTGATACAGCAGGTAAGGGGACGGCCAAGTGAGGCGGAAACAGCCGCAAGCTGGGCCTTTGCTTTCTCCATAAAATACTGCTGGCGCTCCGGCTCAGAAACCGGAGGCTCTTGGGTATATAGGTCTTTGGATTCTACCATTTATCTGCTCCTTTTTGCAACGAATAAGCAGGCTGGACCCGCCGGGCCCAGCCATATGTGTTTGTTCTTAAGTATAACAGTATGAATTTTACTTTAAAATGAGAAAGAAGTCAACTAGAGTGTTTGAAAATTGCTTTTCGTCAGATGTACATCACCCTGTGCGGGAGATCCAGGCCGGATGAAGGAGGCGGTTCAAACTCTGTGCCTCAGCCCTATTTTTTACCGGTTTTCTCACTCCTCTCTCTCCATCACCACAAACCGGTTCCTCTCAAACTCGATCATCCCCTCCGCCCTCATTCTGGAAAGTTCCGCTGACAGGGCACTCCTGTCTACGGACAGATAATCTGCCATCTGCTGCCGGTTAAAGGGAATGGTAAACTGTCTGCTCCCCTGACGCAGGGACTCCTGGGACAGGTATACCAGAACCCGCTCCCGAAGGGATTTGGGGGTAATAAGATCCATTTTCTTTGTAAGCATCAGATTTTTATAGGCCAGCACATAGAGCAGACGGCCAATGAGACGGCTGTGAAAATCACAGGCAGCAGAACATACATTAAGGATCCGGTTCACATCCATAAAAAGCACCTCTGCATCCTCTGCCGCCTGCACGTCTACCATGAGAGGCTCCCCCTTAAGACAGGCATAGGTTTCAGCAAATACCTGGCCTGCCCGGATATTTTCTATAATGGTCTGATTGCCCCACAAATCGTCCTTTATAATATTGGCGGACCCTTTCATCAGAACCCCCAGACGTCCGGTCACATCTCCGATACGGTAAATATAGGCGCCTTTTTTGTACCGCTTTTCTTCTGCTGACAGGCATGTCAGCATCCCGCGGATTTCCTCCTCCTTCATTCCCTGAAATAAAGTCATGCCCTTTAAAATCTGTATCTCCATTTTTTCTTCCTTTCGTTGTTACAACAACAGACTTGTTGTTTTGATTATAGTATCATATCCTCACAAACGTCAAGGTATACCACCAGAATATAAGGAGGATTTTATAAAATGGAACAGACAGCTTCTATGTTTTGCTTTCAGTGCGAACAGACAGCCGGCTGCCGCAGCTGCCAGGGTAAGGCAGGTGTCTGCGGAAAGACGGCAGAAATTGCCGGGCTTCAGGATCAGGTGATCGGCACCCTCATCGGCCTTGCAGGAGCGGCAGACGGCGTATCTCCTTCCAGGAATACAGACCGCCTCGTGATCGAAGGGCTCTTTTCTACCCTTACCAATGTAAATTTCGACGGAGAATATTTCCACAAGCTGTTAGCTCAGATTGAAGAGGAAAAGCAGAGCCTGGCCCCGGGCTGCGCTGCCTGTATGGCAAGATGCGGAAAAAGTGATGCCTATGATCTGAACCGGCTGTGGACGGATAAGGAGGATGTGCGCTCATTAAAATCCCTGATCCTTTTCGGCCTTAAGGGTATGGCCGCCTACGCCTATCACGCTCAGGTGCTGGGACATGAAAATAAGCGGGTCAATGATTTCTTCTACAAAGGACTCTTTGCCGTAGGCTATGACGGCTATTCCTCTGAGGAGCTTTTAGGACTTACCATGGAGCTTGGGGAGATAAACCTTCTCTGTATGGAAATGCTGGATCACGCAAACAGGGACGCTTTTGGAGTGCCCCAGCCTGCTGCCGTTCCCCTGACCATTGAAAAAGGGCCCTTTATCGTAATCTCCGGCCACGATCTCTATGACCTGGAGCTGCTTTTAAAGCAGACAGAGGGAACCGGCATCAATGTATACACCCACGGGGAAATGCTGCCTGCCCATGCCTATCCAAAGCTCAAGGCCTACTCTCATCTGAAAGGGAATTTTGGTACTGCCTGGCAGAACCAGCAGAAGGAATTTGACCAGCTCCCCGCTCCTGTACTCTTTACCACCAACTGCCTGATGCCGCCAAAGCCTTCTTATAGGGATCGTGTATTTACTACGGAAGTAGTGTCCTATCCAGGACTGGTCCATATCGGAGAGGAAAAGGATTTTACACCGGCGATCGAAAAAGCCCTGGAGCTTGGCGGATACCCAGAGGATCATCTGGTTCCGGGCGCCAATGGCGGCAGCCAGGTGACAACGGGCTTTGGCCATGAAACCATTCTTGGAGCGGCAGAGGATGTATTAAAGGCGGTGAAGCAGGGGGAACTCCGCCACTTCTTCCTGGTAGGCGGCTGCGACGGAGCCCGCCCCGGCCGAAGCTATTTTACAGAATTTGTAAAGCAGACTCCGGCAGACTCCCTGATCCTTACGCTAGCCTGCGGCAAATACCGCTTCAACGACCTGGATCTGGGCACCATTATGGGTCTTCCAAGATTACTGGATATGGGCCAGTGCAATGACGCCTACGGAGCCATCCGCGTGGCCCTGGCTCTCTCAGAGGCCCTGGGCTGCAGTGTCAATGACCTGCCCCTTACTCTGGTGCTGTCCTGGTATGAGCAGAAGGCTGTATGCATCCTTTTAACCCTTTTGCACCTGGGGATTAAAAACATCTATCTCGGGCCCACCCTGCCCGCCTTCCTGTCTCCTTCCATTGCAGAATATCTGGTGAAGAACTTTGATCTGCATCTGGTAGGAGAACCGGGGGAGGATTTAAAAAATATGCTTGGATAATGTGTTTAAAAAGCCGGAAACAGCCCTTTTAGGGTCCCTTATCCCTTTAAAAACACCATCTCCCGCTCCGATGAATCCGCCTCACTATACCCATACCCCAGCCGGTTAAACCCTTTTGCGGCCTCCGGCTCCTTCCCTCCCTGCTCTGCCAGAAACCGCACCATCTCTCCCCTGGCCATCTTGGCTTCGGTTGCTTTTACACGGATTTTAATTTTTCCATTTTTATCTGCTTCCTTTGTGCCAAAAACACAGCTTATGAAGGCATCACCTTCTCTGAGATAAGGCTCTACTGCCCGGCTGTACTCCTTGGAGGCCAGGTTAAGGATCACGCAGCGCTCCCCCTCCTCACGGCGCAGCGCCTCATACAGCTTCTCTCCCCAGAACTCATACAGGCTTTCTGCGCCTTCGGGAAAGTCTGCCTTTGCCTGCATCTCCAGCCGGTACGGCACGATCCCATCTAAAGGCCGCAGGATCCCGTAAAATCCTGACAGAATCCGCAGCTGCTCTTGAGCGTAGCTCCACTGTCCCCGGTCAAATACTCCCGGCGCCATATACTGGTACTGAAGCCCTTCATAAGAAAGAAGAGCCGGCGTCAGGCGCTTCCTAAGATCCATACTGGCAAACCGCTCTGTATTGAGCCTTGCAATGGCTTCATTGCACCCCCAGAGGGCCCTGGCTTCCTCAAAGCTCAGTCCTCTGATATATTCCTTTAATTTCTCCGCCTCAGACAGAAAACAGGGAAGACCTGCCGTTTCCAGCTCATCTTCCCTGATATTCATCTTTTTGGCAGGCGATATAATAATTTTCATCTTCTGCCTCCCATTCATTTCCAGTTCTATTCTATTTTTCCAATTTTAGGGAAATAACTAAACAGCACCTTTGCTATGATCTGGTCCTTTTCTACAAATTTATGATCCCAGAATCTGGCGTCCATGGAATTGTTCCGGTTGTCACCCAGCATAAAATAGCATCCCTCCGGCACCGTATAAGGCCCGTAGGAGCCCTCCATAGGCTCTGGAAGATAAGGCTCATCCAGAGGCGTTTCGGAACCGTCGATATAGACCTTTCCGTCTATAATGGTCACCGTCTCTCCCGGCAGGCCGATCACACGCTTTACAAAATAAGTCTTGCCTGTGGGATCGTCAGGGAAATGGAAGATCACCACATCCCCCCTCTCCGGATCTGACGCAAGATACGAGAGTCTGGAGCCGATGACCCGGCTCTTTGACATAATGGTATTTTCCATGGAACCGGTAGGTACCCGGCTGTTCGCTATGATAAATGTATTGAGAAACCAGGCAATCACCACGGCCAGCACGATGATCATGATCCAGCTCAGTATCTCCCTTGCCAGATTAAATGGCTCTTCCTGCCGTCTTCGGCTTTTGCCTTTTTTGTTCTCCTCCTGGGACATTCTTTTTCCTCTTTTCCAATTTATATTCAGCCACGAATCTGCCCGTCACCATAAATGATATATTTGGTAGTGGTCAGTTCCTTCAGTCCCATAGGCCCCCTTGCGTGAAGCTTCTGGGTGCTGATGCCGATCTCCGCCCCAAAGCCAAATTCCTCTCCGTCTGTAAAGCGGGTGGAGGCATTGACATAAACAGCGGCGGCATCTACTTCATTTAAAAACTTCTGGGCGTTAAAATAATCAGAAGTAATAATGGACTCGGAATGGCCTGTGTTGTAGGTGTTGATATGTAAAATGGCTTCCTCCACCGAATCCACCAGCTTCAAGGACAGGATATAATCCAGATACTCCTTCCCCCAGTCCTCCTCGTCAGCCGCCAGAAACTCCGGCACAATGGCCCTTGCGGCTTCATCTGCCCGGATCTCCACCTGATGCTTCTCTCCCAGCCTTTTTTTCAGCATGGGGAGAAATGCCTCAGCCACCGCCCGGTGCACCAGAAGAGACTCACAGGCGTTGCACACGCCGATCCTCTGTGTTTTTGCGTTTACCAGAATGTCAGCCGCCATATTCAGGTCTGCGGACTCATCTACATAAATATGACAGTTGCCCGTTCCTGTCTCGATCACAGGCACTGTACTGTTCTCCACAACGGCCCGGATCAGCCCGGCTCCTCCTCTGGGGATCAGCACGTCAATATACTGATTCAGACGCATCAGCTCCCTTGTGGTCTCCCTGCTGGTATCCTCGATCAGCTGCAGGGCGTCCTCTGGAAGCCCTGCCCGGCCAAGACCGGTGCGGAGCCAGTATACGATGGCCCGGTTAGACTGCAGCGCGTCGCTGCCGCCCTTTAAAATCACTGCGTTGCCTGACTTAAAGCAGAGACCGAAGGCGTCCGCCGTTACATTGGGACGGGCCTCGTAGATCATGCCGATAACCCCTAAAGGCACGCGCTTCTGGCCGATCTGCAGTCCATTGGGGCGCAGCTTCATAGACAGCACCTCTCCCACCGGATCGTCCAGAGCAGCCACATTCAAAAGACCGTCTGCCATGGCCTGAACCCTTGCAGGAGTCAGCCTCAGGCGGTCTAAAAGCCCCTGGCTCATACCTGCGGCTTTAGCCTTTTCATAATCCTCCTGATTAGCCGTAAGAATCTCATCTTCACCCTCAAGGAGGGCTCTTGCAGCCTCCTCAAGACCCATATTTTTCTCCCTGGACCCCAGGGTATTTAAGATCCGCGATACATCCTTTGCTCTGCTTCCTATTTCACTTAACGTCATATCCGCCGCCCCTTTCAGACTTCCTTGATCCCGCCATACTTCTTGCCAAGATCTGTAATGGTTCCATCCTTTTCCTGGATGGAGATATTATTTAAGTTGCCCCGCAGGCTCTGTCTTACAGCCGCGATATACTCCTGGCGCAGCGCCGCCTGCTCCTTCTTTTCCTCCTCTGTCAGTCCTACGGACTTTGACTTATGATACAAGGTATTGATTCGGTCGATCTTCAGGTTATCCATAATTCCTCCAGTTTAATATTCATTGTTCAGATAATGCATCAGGTCAAAATCCAGGTTGGGATGGGCCAGGAACAGAGTCCCCTTTTCCTTCCCTTCCATGATCTCCAGGATCACCTCCACCGAGTCTCCGTTGGCAATGACCATATCTGCTCCACTGTCTGTGGCGATCCGCGCAGCCGCCAGCTTGGCCGACATACCACCGGTGCCTACGTCGCTTCCGGAAGTGGATTTTCCCATCCCCAAAAGCTCCGGTGTGATCTCCGGCACCAGGCTTACAAAGCCTGCCTCCGGGTTCTGTCTGGGATCATCTGTATAAAGACCGTCTATATCAGACAGAAGGATCAGAAGATCCGCCCCGATCAGTGCGGCAACAATGGCGGAAAGACGGTCATTGTCGCCGAAGCTGTCCACATAGGGGATCTCCGAGGTAGATACTGTATCGTTTTCATTGACAATAGGAATAGCTCCCAGCTTTAAAAGCTCGTCAAAGGTATTCTGGGCATTGTAGCGGGAGGCGTCATTAACCATGGTATCCTTGGTAAGAAGGACCTGGGCCGCTGTCTGGTTGTACTCGGCAGACAGCTTCTGATACACCATCATAAGCCTGGCCTGGCCTACGGCTGCAAAGGCCTGCTTTTCCGCCAGGCTGTCAGGACGCTTGTGATGTCCCAGGGCCTGACGGCCTGCGGCAATGGCTCCTGAGGATACCAGGACCACCTCCTTTCCTTCCCCTCTCAGATCGCTGATCACCCGGATCAGTTTTTCGATCTTCATCAGGTTCAGCTCCCCTGTTTCCAGATGGGTGAGAGAAGAAGAACCGATCTTTATTACAATTCTTTTTTTGCTGTGAAGCTTCTGGCGTTCCTGTATTTCCATAGAACCTCCCCTTAATCTATCTTACTCTGTCAGATGACTCTAAACTTAACTTATCTTACACCAATTTGCAGGCCTCGTCAATTATTACCGTTTTTTTGAGCCGGATGATACCTCCGGATCAGCTCCTCTGCGGTTTTCAGGCCGTCCATGGCAGCCGAGGTGATCCCTCCTGCATAGCCGGCTCCCTCGCCGCAGGGGAAGATCCCTTTGATACCGCTTTCCATGGCGCTGTCCCTGGGAATGCGGACCGGAGATGAGGTACGGCTTTCAACCCCTGCAAAGATGGCGTCCGGATCGGCAAATCCCCGTATCCTCTGCCCAAAGCCCTCCATTCCCTCCAGCAATGCCCGAGAAATATACTCTGGGAGTATTTTCCTCAGATTTCCAAAGGCGTATTCCCCGCAAAAAGCCGGCTGTACAGTTCCCCAGCCAGTGGTTTCCCTGTTCTCCTTAAAATCCTCATAACGCTGGGCCGGGATTTTTCCTCCTGCAATTTCATACGCTTTTTTCTCAAGCTCCTGCTGAAACATAACACCTGCAAGAGGATTTTCTATATTGCGAGAAAAATCCTCAGGATTTACCGTAACAATCAGGGCGCTGTTTGCATTCTCTCCTGCCCTGTCGTGATAGCTCATGCCATTTACAGCCAGGTGCCCCGGCTCAGAGGAGGCATTGACCACATAGCCGCCGGGGCACATACAGAAGGAATACACTCCTCTGGCTCCTGATACCTGTCCGGTCAGCTTATAGCTGGCAGGTCCCAGCTGCTCACATTCCTCCATACCGTACTGGCTTTTGTTGATGAGCCTCTGGGGGTGCTGGATCCTGAGGCCTACGGCAAAGGATTTGGCCTCCATGGGCACCTGTCGCTTAAGAAGCATCTGGAAGGTATCCCTGGCGCTGTGGCCCACTGCCAGGACAGCCGCCTGGGCAGGGATCCGCTGCTCTCCGTTTACCACCAGTCCCTTAAGCTTCCCCTCCTCTGTAATCAGATCCGTTACCTGGCTCATAAACCGCACCTCGCCTCCCAGGCGTAGGATCTCCTGTCGGATGGCCTTTACAATACGGCTCAGCACATCTGTGCCGATGTGAGGCTTATTCACATATAAAATAGAAGGATCCGCTCCAAATTCTACCAGGATCCTTAAAACCTCATGGTTTCGCCCAAAGCTGTCCTTTACAAGGGTATTCAGCTTGCCGTCAGAAAAGGTTCCCGCACCGCCTTCCCCAAACTGTACGTTGGAGGAGGGATCCAGAACTCCCTCCTTCCAGAACCGCTCTACCTTCTTTGTCCTGGCATCTACATCCTCCCCCCGTTCCAGGATCAGGGGGCAGTAACCCTTTCTCGCAAGAGCCAGGCCGCAGAACAGGCCCGCCGGACCTGCGCCTATGATCACAGGGCGGGAAGGCAGATCCTGAGTTCCCGGTTCTGGAAGCGTGTAGGGCTTTTTTGTCTGCAGGGTAATATTTCTATCCTTAAGCCTGCCTGCCAGTTTCTCCTCTCTGGCCCCGCCGCCCTTTAACGACACATCCACAATATAGCTGAAATACAGCTCCGGCTTTTTTCTCGCGTCCAGGGACTGCTTTACAATATGAAGCTCTAAAATATCCTCCTGCCCAAGGCGGAGGACTCTGGCTGCTTTCTTTAAAAGCTGATCCTCTTTATGGTCAATGGGCAGCTTTAGCTGATTGATCCGTATCATTTCCTCTGCCTCCCTTCCTTTCCCGCACCCAGGGCGGCCGCCGCGCTGCATCCTGCCACAGCCCCGCTGGACCAGGCAAACTGCAGATTGTAGCCACCGCAGATCCCGTCTACGTCAAGAAGCTCTCCCGCAAAGTACAGTCCCTTTTTCAGCCTGGACTCCATAGTGGCCGGATTTACCTGGGCCGTATCCACGCCGCCGCAGCAGACCTGGGCATTGACAAAGGGATTCACAGACATGACCACCGCCTCATAGGTCTTTAGCTGGGCCAGAAGGGCCCCAAGCTGCTTTTTCGTCAGCTCTCCCGAATACTGCCCCGGCCGGATCCCTGCCAGCTTTAAAAGGACCTGAGCCAGCTTCCGGTTCAGCATACCTGTAAACAGTTCCTCTGCCGGCTTATGGGCAAGGCCGGCGGCCCGCCTTTTTAACAAGGCAAATGCCTTCTCCTCCTTCCAGGAGGGCATAAAATCCACCATAACCCGCACCCGTTTCCCCTGATCCAGGGCCACAGCGGCAAAGCGGCTGATCTGGAAAATGGGAATACCGGACAGTCCGTACTCCGTCAGCTGCAGTTCACCCTGATCCTCTGCCAGAAGATCTCCGTCCGCATACAGGCTCACCCGTGCCTCTGTGCGGATCCCGGCCAGCTGCTTATACACGGT
This sequence comes from uncultured Clostridium sp., assembly GCA_900549235.1. Classification (GTDB taxonomy): domain Bacteria; phylum Bacillota; class Clostridia; order Lachnospirales; family Lachnospiraceae; genus Enterocloster. The sequence goes on from URNT01000001.1 coordinate 56,270, forward strand.
TCCCTGACAGCGCAGCTGCACCAAAGCCGGCAGGGGCTTTATAACCCGGTGTCCCAGGCTTCTGGCCAGTTCGTAGCCGCTGCCATCAGAGCCGGTGGAAGGGGCCGCCTTAGAGCCTGCCGCCAGGATCAGAATCTGGGCTCTCACCTCTCCGGCTGTTGTAAGGATGGAATAGCCGCCCTCCTTAAGCTCCCTTATCTTCTCTGTTTCCGCCTGTAAAAGCACCCTTATCTTTCTGTACTCCAGTTCCCATCGGAGCACGTCCAGCACTGACGCCGCCTGATCTGAATTTGGGTAAATGTAGCCGTTCCTGTCCTTTGGCTCGATTCCCAGCTCCCGGAAGAAGGAAAGAGTCTTCTCCACCCCGAACCGGCGGATCACCTCCATGGGAAAGCCTTTTTCCCCGCTGCGGTAGCAGCTTTCATCCATCTTAAGGTTGGTCAGGTTACAGCGTCCATTCCCTGTGGACAGGATCTTCTTTCCCACTCTGTCCATATGCTCGATCACCGTGACCTGTATACCCTCCCGCGCCGCCATAATCGCCGCCGTCAGCCCGGCTGCTCCGCCGCCGATCACTGCTGCCTGTGTATTTATCATTCTGCTTACTCCTTACTATCTTTGAATTCTGTCATTTATTTTATATGGTTTTCTATCTCATTTCAACTGTTTCCTGTGATCCGGACGGATAAATATAAAACAGGAACAGAATCCACCTGGAACTGTTCCTGTTTTTATCTTCGATTTTCAGCTTGTATACGACTCCAGATAATGATACACCTCCATCATATCCGGAAACCAGATTCCTGCCATCAGCCGCTCCCGTTCTTTTTCCGGAAAATCTGTCACCGGAATGTGGGTGTACAGGCATATGGTACTTTTGTCACTGCAGAATACCAGCAGAAAGCCGGCCTCTGATACAAGATAATATTCCTCAGCCGGCGCCGTTGTCTCAAGAACTGGCTGGATCCCGGCCTGGTTCATGGCCGTTTTTTCATCCGCATCATTTACCGTCTCCGTCTCAAGCACCGTATTGGGCACCGCCTTTTCCTGCCGGATGCTGTACCTGGTGATCCCGTACCCGGCCAGCAGGCAGATCACAGAGGCCGCGGCAAACAGCAGGATAAAGGATATGATCTTTCTCATGGTCCATACCTCCTCATAGAGGTTAGTATGGACCTCTTCTGGTATTTTATACCGGAATTACAGCACTCTCACCTTCTTAAGCACCCTGATCAGACGCAGCCCCGCAGGCATCTCCTTAAGTTCCGCCTCATCCACAGAGCGGAGCTTTACCAGAAGCACCGCGTACACCACTACTGCCACACCGATGGAAGGAAGGACCAGAACCGCCCGTCCAAGCCGCCCCCCTTCTGCCGCCCAAGGCAGAAGGAGAGCCGATCCCTGGTACACCAGCCAGGCCGCAGCGCCCATAAGGGCAGCGCAGACAGCCGGAAGAAGAAAGGTCTTTTTGTATTCCTGCCTGTACCCGGTATGCTTTGCGATGGTGCGGGCATTGAGGATACACATAGAGAGGGCAAAAATGATATTCGCATATACCACGCTGTAGATCCCCCACTGAAAGCCCATTAAAAACACCTCAAGAGCAGCTACATGGATCACCAGGGAAGCGGCCGCGTGGCGCACCGGCACATCCATCCGGTTCAGCCCCTGAAGCACCGCATTGGTTACAGTAGACAGAGAGTAAAATACCACAGCCAGAGAACCGGCCATAGAAAGGCGGATCAGCATGGTATTGTCCTCGCTGACAAAGAGCAGATTGCACACCGGCTCCGCCAATACGGTGATTCCCACAGCTGCCGGTATAGCGATCAGAAGGGAGAAGCGGACGGCCGCATGGATCCTCTCTAAAACCTGCTCCCGGTTTCCCGCGGATACCGCCCTTGAAAGAGAGGGCACCAGAGAGGAGGAAAGGGCATTGGAAACTGCCACCGGTATGTTAAACAGGATCTGATACTGCCCCAGGGCGCCCCAGAAAACAGCAATCTCATCTTCCCTGAATCCCAGCCGGTCCATCCCCTGGCCAAAAAGGTAATTGTCTACCACATTGGAACAGTTATACACCGCGCTGCTCACCACAATGGGAACAATGGTTATGGTAAGGATGTGCATCAGCCTTCCATAACTTTCTTTTCTTCCCCCTGTTTCTGCGGAGACCGTTCCCGCCACAAGAGCGCTCTCCCGCCCTTTCACAGCGGTAAGGATCATAAAGAAGATCAGAGCCGTAAGGGCCCCGGCCCCGGTTCCGATGGTTCCTCCCGCCGCACCAAAGGCGTAGGAGTATTCCCTGGCTCCCGTTGCCGCATTGACGGCAGCGCCCCGGTCAAAGAGGAGGCCCGCCGCCACTACGCTGACAATGGCATTGACCACCTGCTCCAGGATCTGGGATACCGCAGTGGGGACCATGGTGCCCATTCCCTGAAAATATCCTCTCAAAACCCCCAGATAGGCCATGATCCAGATGGTAGGCGCCAGGGTTTTTAAGGCATAGCTGGAAAATGGGGTGCGGATCAGCTCCGCAAAGGTATCTGCCCCGAACCAGAGAATGGCCGCCGCCGCTCCCCCTGCCGCCGTAGCGTAGACCAGACCGGCCCGCAGGATCCTGGTGCAGTTCTTATACTCCCCTCTGGCAAGGCGGGTGGAGATCATCTTTGACACTGCCACCGGCATACTGTAGGAGGACAGGATCAAAAGGATATTATACACATTGTAGGCAGAAGTATAATATCCGTTTCCCTGCTTTCCGATAATGTCATTGAGAGGCATACGGTACAGCATGCCTATGATCCGCACCAGAATGCCGGCCATGGCCAGGATACTTCCCTGGACTACGAAATTGGCCGCTTTTTTTCTTGTATTGTTCATGTATTTTACTGCTCTCCGTCTTTTCCGATGATTTCTGACTTGTCAAAGTCCCTGGTGGATATGATACATACCCAGGTCTGGCCCTGATTCAGCACGATCTCATTGTGCTCCAGGTCATAATAATGGGTCACCCCCAGATCCCCGTCCTTCTCCCAGCTGATAGGGATAGCCTTCCCGCCGGTGATAAAAAAGCCGCACTCTGAGGTATGTACGTTAAAGCTTAGATAATCTGTACTTCCATAATGTCCTGACTGGCAATACTGGAAAATGATGTTCTTAGCCGTTACAGGCCCCTCGCTTCCCTGATGGACGCTTCCATACTGATACCGATGATACAGCCCGTCCTCCGGGTCATACACAAAACTGGCCTTGTTCATAACATAGCCGGGCTTTGCCGTCAGAGCCTCCATGACGCCGGGACGCTGATCCAGTACCGCCTCCCTGCCATCCCCGGCAAAGAGATAATGGCCCTGATATGTGTCGGAATACTTTGTCTCATAGCCCATTTTTTCAATGGACTGGTTCAGACGGCTGCCGCTTGTATAGGCATTGTGAGGCTGCTTTTTATCCTTTGACCGGTAGTAAGCCGTTCCTCCGATGGCCTCTAAGCCATTTATATTGTCCACCTTTACAAGCTCCGGCTTGGCGAAGGTACTCTGTCCGTAGTGGGCATAGACCGCGTCAAATTCCCTTGCGAAATAAATATAATAGGTACGGCAGCTTCGCACAGAACCGATCCGCTCCAGGTCATCATAATTTTCCAGAATCGCCATATACCGGTTCATGCCGCCTTCAACCGGGGCCTCATAGACCACCCCTGCCCGGTTGATGCCGTACTGGGGCAGGGCCTCCTTATCGTTGCTCATCATCACAGCTACAGGACGGTGCTTTCCCACTGCCTCGTCCACCATCTGTCCGGTAAGATAGCTGCGGATCTTCCCCTCTGCCGCCGTTCTCTCCCCCAGGGGGTAATACTCCGGGCTGTCTGTCTCTGGAGCAGTTTCTTCATCTGAGTAAATCTCAATCACCGGCACTGTCTCCATCAGGTCCTCTGTCTGGGAAGGCAGCTCCGGTGCTGCCGTCTCCCTGCTGCAGCCGCTCATCAAAAAAGCTGCCCCCAGCAGGGCAGTCAGTATGACAGTCCTGCCCCCCATCCTTCTCCCATAATCCCCATTCATCTGGTATACCCCCTGGATTCCAGGATCTCTCTCTGCTTCTCCTCCATCACAAGGCGCTCCTCCTCCTCCATATGGTCATAGCCGCAGAGATGGAGCATACTGTGAGCTACTAAAAATGCCAGTTCCCTGGTCTGGGAATGGCCGTATTTTTCAGCCTGCTCCTCTACCTTGTCAACAGATATAACAATGTCTCCCAGCATCAGCTCTCCTGTTTCCGGGTTAAAATAGTCCTCCACCGCCTCCTCTACATGGTCAAAATCAGAAGGGCTCTCATAATCCACCATGGGAAAGGAAAGAACGTCTGTGGCCGCATCGATCTGGCGCTGGTCCCGGTTGATCTCCCGGATGGCCTCATTGTCCGTGAGGATCACATTCACCTCGGCCTCGTAGGGGCAGCCCTCATAGTCCAGGGATGCCAGGATGATTTCTTCGATAATCTCTTTATATGGCAGATCCAGCTTCTTCTCTGCCTCGTATTCAACGGATATTGTCATATGCGGGGTCCTCTCTAGCTATGCAGCCTTGCTCTGCGGACTCTTGGAGCGCCCTTTGGCGCCTGCCTGTCCTTTGGAGCGGTTTTCTTTTCGTAATCATCATAAGCCTGTACGATTTTCTGGACCAGCGGATGACGGACCACATCAGAGTTGGTCAGGTAGCAGAAGCCGATGTCATCGATCTTTTTCAAGACGCGGAGAGCCGTATCAAGGCCGGAGGCCGCTCCTGCCGGAAGGTCCTTCTGGGTCTGGTCTCCTGTGATGATCACCTTGGAACCGAAGCCGATACGGGTTAAAAACATCTTCATCTGAGCCGGAGTTGTATTCTGGGCCTCGTCCAGGATAATATAGGCATTATCCAGGGTGCGTCCCCTCATATAGGCCAGAGGAGCCACCTCAATGAGCCCCTTTTCCGCGTTGTGCTGATAACTCTCCGCCCCCATGATCTGATACAGGGCGTCATAAAGGGGCCTGAGGTAAGGATCGATCTTGCTCTGCAGGTCTCCCGGAAGAAAGCCCAGCTTCTCCCCCGCCTCGATAGCCGGGCGGGTAAGGATGATCCGTCCCACCTCGCCGTTTTTAAAAGCCTGAATGGCCATGGCCATAGCCAGGTAGGTCTTTCCCGTACCGGCAGGGCCGATGCCGAATACGATCATCTTTTTCCGGATGGCGTCCACATAGCTTTTCTGTCCCAGGGTCTTTGGCTTTACCGGCTTTCCTGTAATGGTACGGCAGATAATGTCCTTATCGATCTCCAGGATCTGATCATCATTTTCCGTAAATGACAGGGACAGGGCATAGTCTACATTCTGCTCGGTAATGGTGTTGCCCCTTTTAGACAGCTCGATCAGGTTGTTAAATACATGCCTTGCCTGGCTGACGGTCTTTTCAGGGCCGATAAGCTTGATGGCCCCGTCCCTGGCGATCATGGTAACGTGGAGCACCCGCTCCATCTTTTTTAAATAAGCGTCGAACTGCCCGCATACATTCTGCTCATGTTCTGCGGGAATATCAATCATGGTTTCAATCACACTCATTGGGCTGTTTCTATCTCCTTTGGTTCTGTCACCGGCTCCTCTGGCGGCTGGGTAGCCACAATGGATTCCTCCACCACGTATTCCCTTATCAGCCGGTAGCCGGATACACTTTCCTCTATTCTATCATTATTTTCAAGAATTTGTACCCCTTTTTCCGTTAATTTTTTCTCAAATCCTTCCGCCATAGCGTCTAAATGAGATAAAAGCTCCTCCTCTGTATAGCTTCCTTCCGAAACGCTGACCTCATTTCCCCGGATCTGCCCTATATAAACGGGCAGATAAAAGTCAGAAAACAGCCGAAGCTGCCGCTCCTCCATCACATAATCCCACTGACGGCTTCCTGGCACCGGAACTAGAAGCTGAAAGGACCAGGGCCCTGCCTTCAGATACCACCCCCTGCGTGTCCTTCCGGTGGGTGTACGGAGGTTCTTAAGCCTTTTAACCTCTGTTTCAAAGATCTCTGTGGTCCTTGCCCGTATATCTCCGTCAGCAGTGACCAGATACCCGCGGACCTCCTCCTCGCTGTCATCGGTGATGGAGATCCGGCCCTTTACCAGTACCTGTCCCTTCTCCACTATATCCCCCGCCTGTACCTGCGCCACCCCCTGGCGGACCACCATGGAGGTAATAGTGCCGGACTTGGAGGCAATCAGATCGCAGGGCTCCTCATTGTCAGGTGTCACCTCAGACAGCACATCATTTTCCTTAATGTGGATCAAAAGGCGGGTGCCGGATACCCTGGCGGATACCCAGGTAATCTCAGGAAAATCCATCCTCAGCTCCGCCTCCAGCTTCTCACAGTCCACCCCGGACTTTTTCATGCCGCAGCCGATCTCCTGGGTTTTCAGATAATCCATCAGCGTGTCCTGGGTATAATGGCAGTTCCCTTCAAACTGAATATCCCAGATAAACAGGGACATACAGTATAAAAGGGTAAAAAAGCCGGCCAGACCGGCGCCGTAATACCAGCGCCCCCGGTTCCTCCATATAAAAAAAGGAAGGCCGAAGCGGCCTGTGACCCGAAGCCTTACCCTGGATTTACGGACCAGAGGCCGGACCTTGAAAAAGTCCGCCGCTGTCATATAAAAGCTATAATCCCCATCAGGGCCGCATTCTATGCCCCACAGCTCCAGTCCCCTGGCGCTGCAGAGGTTTAGAAAGCGCTCCGGGGAATACCCGTGAAGACGCAGCCTTACAAAGCCCTTCCAGTTATGTAACAGCCAATTAATCAAGCAGGCCCCTCCTTATGGTTCAAATTCCAGCGAAGCGATCCGGCCGGTGATCTTCATTTCCTCCACTGTATAGTATTCAATGCAAAGGCCTTTTCCCCGGATGGACAGGCGGCAGTTCTTTCCCTGCACCTTGATCAGCTCATCCGTATACATCAGGATATTCCTGTAGTTTTCTATATTGACCTGGCACTGCCCGATGAAACTGATGAGCACGTCTCCCAGGATCACATCCCGGGGCAGGCCCAGGGCAGCGACCGCTGTCCGTTTTTCTTGCCATGACATAGGCAGCCTCCCCATACAGTGGTTCTTTTTAATATATGCGGCAGAGTTTTAAAAGATACAAGACACATTTGGCATAAGCCATGAATAGACTATAATGAAATCAATCTGCAGCGAGGTATTTATGAACAACCAGTCTTTTCATCCGGACAGAAGCTCTGAGCTTCCGGATACCTTTGTAGAAGCCGCGGAAGCCTCCGAGCCGGTGATCCCTCTCCCAAATCCCGGCGAAGGAGGCCCTGTAGACAGCGGGACTTCAAATGAAAACGGCTCTGAGCCGGTGATTCCCCTTCCCAATCCGGGAGAAGGAGGGCCTGTTGCCAATCCGCCGATTTTCAGGCCCGTATTCCCTGGATCCGGGAACCATTCCTCCATTACCATCATCCCCGGGATCACCTTCCCCTGCTTTAACTGCACCTCCGCCGTCAATGGGAAGGTGCGTATCCTCAATGCCTCAAACGGCTATCAGCCCTTCTATGTTTACATCGGCAACTGGCTGATAGCCAGCCGCATCGGCAACGGAGACATCACCAGCTACGTCCAGGCCGCTCCCGGCTCCCAGACCATCACCGTTTCAGGAGCCAACGGCTATGTGTATATCCAGAAATCCGTACAGGTGCGCTCCGGCGCCTCCATGACCGTTGCCATCATCAATACGGCAAGCGGCCTGGATCTGATGGAGATCTCTGACCTTTCCTGCAATGCCCCCTCCAGCAGCAGCTGTATGCGGGCCTGCAACCTGTCCCTGAACCTGGGCCCCTTTGATGTGGCCGTCAGCAACCAGAGCGGCAGCTACAATGCCTTTACCAATGTGCGCTACCGTGAAGTTACTCCATATTCCAGCTTCTATCCCAACTGGTATCAGATCTATATCTCCCGGACCGGCTCCCCGGCCCAGACAGCCATAGCCGCAACCTCCGCCACCCTGGAGGCCAATGTGTCCTATACGCTATATATGTTTAATGCGCCTACGGCGGTGGAGGGGCTTAGGAGTCTGATTGTGACGAATTAGTCTGTGTAAAGCATGAAAAACAGGGCGGCGCCGCATTTTTCTGCAGCGCCGCCCTGGAATTTCTACCAGCACATCACCGTCCCCCCAATTTCATCCTTCCCCTTCTCAAACACGATCACATTTCCATACCCCATACACCCTTCTGCCTCTGTCAGATCCGTAGGGGAGTTTACCTCCTGGTGGCAGAAGATCACAACATAGGTCTTTCCCTCTGCCTGGATCTTTACCCCCTCTGCCATCTCCTCCGGATAGGTAATCCCTTTCAGAGCAGAGCGCACCGGGATCCGGCTGGCCTCAAAAGTTCCTTCTCCCCCCTTGATCACCGTAATCAGGGAAGCAAACCCCTCTTTTCTGATCTGTACGCAGAGCCGCTTCCTGGTTTCACAGCGGTTATAATGACGGGCGATCCTGCTCTCTCCCAGGGTAACAGAAACCCCCGGAGTAAGAAATACCAGCCGGGCCTTTGCCTGATCGCCTGTAAAGGTGCAACCTCCAGGCATTTCCTCCAGCTCCCCTCTCTCACTGAAATTCCAGTATTGCTCATAAGAATGTTCGCCTTGGGCGTACATTTCATCCATAATAATATAAATATCGGGACGGATATACAGCACCTTCCGATTTATAAAAATCCCCTTATAAGCATAGCCCAGATGTCCTCCCTGGACAAGCTCATACTGGTCTGTAAATTTATACTGCTGCTTCACCGGCTGGCACAGCTTATCACACTCCCAGGAATCCTTACAAACGGTAAAATACTCCCCATCCGCCGTCAGAGTATTGTGGGCCGGCGGATCCTTAAATTCAAAGCGTCCCCTGTCCACCACATAGGTATAACGGCCGGCATCGGTGAGAACGTCCTCTCCCCCTATCACCAGATCCACATGAAGCTTATCCGAATGACCATGGCCCGCGCCCATGGTACCGCAGTGAAAATGAAGCAGGTTCTCCTTCTCTCCCCAGCCGGAGCGCAGCAGGTAATTGCCGCTGTCTGTCAGGGCGCAGGAAACAAAATCCGGCTCCTGCGACTCCAGTCCCTCATAGATCCCGGCTGCCTCCAGCCCCAGATCCCAGACACTTTCAAAATCCAGGATGGGGTAGCCGCCGGACCGCAGCACCGGGTCATGGAACAGGAAGGCTGCGATGCTTATATAGTCCCGGATGTCCATATCGTCGCTGTCTCCCATAAGGAACTGCTTATGATCCGGCTTTTTCCAGGCCAGATCCGCGCAGGCCATCCGGTGCACTGCCCTTGTAATGGCCTCCGGCACCGGAATCTCATTTCTGGAGGCCAGGATCAGAACGTCCTCATAGCAGTGCAGAACCTCATTGTGATACATGGGGGACTGCTCCCACTGAATCCCGTCTCCCAGGATCTGAAGCCTGGCCTCCGTCTCCAGCCGCTCCAGGGCGATAGAGGTGTAACGGCTCCGAAGCTCCTCATCGGGCATGGCAATGCCGATCTCAAAAAGGCCATGGTTTTCCATTACTCCCCAGTTACTGATATAGCGGTAGGGAGAATGCATCTTTATAATATATTCCGCGTGCTCCACCAGGCAGTCATAAAAGGCCGCCGCTATGTCGTCTGTCATAAGGGGGCTGTCCTTAAAATACCGGATGGCCTTCACCCAGTTCTCCCCCCGGATCCCTGCCTCCAGGATCCGCCAGGTGGTCTGCTCCGTCTCAGGGGTCCGCTTTACACCCGAAATCCAGCTCATAAGGAGCCGGAAAAAATGGCGGGCGTACCTTTCATCTCCCGTCAGCCAGTAGGCCTGACCCAGGCAGATAAAAAAACGGTGGCGGTTAAACTGAAAGGTAAATTCCGGGTCATTTCCGGGACGGTACTCCCAGTCCACCTCACCCTCCGGATCAAAGCTTACCGGCTCCCAGGTCCGCTCCAGATCGTGTTCTAAATCAAAGAGAAAATAGTTCCTGCATACCTCATCTGCCACCCGGAGGATATGGGCGCAGTCCTCCGGCCAGTGCTGTCTGCAGTAGGCAGCGATCCCCGCAGGGTCGTCCATAAAAAAATGCTGGTCTCCTCTGGAGAAAAGCCGTTCCTTTGTCATCGGGGTTTCCATTGTGTGTCCTCCTTACCAGTACATAATCCAGTCCTTTTGAAGCCGTGTCAAGGCCTCCATATAGAAATAATCTCCCCACAGGTTGCACTCATCCACCCCATAGTGGTTGCAGGTATTATAGGGAGAATGGTTGGAGTAGGTGCTGTGGAGCACCCGCCCGTTGGACTTGGAGGAATCCTTTACCGCATACCGGTCTGCCAGGGACTTTACAAGCCTTTTTGCGATCCCCCGGTAATACTCCCCTTCATCCGGCTCCAGATATTTTGCCATCTCAAGGAGGCCGCAGGCAGCAATGGAAGCCGAGGAGGAATCCCTTGGCTGGTCATCCCCGTCTCCAAACTCCAGATCCCAGAATGGGATCAGATCCTCAGGCAGATGCTCCAGAAAATACCGGGTCACGCCCTTAAACATGGGAATATATTCCGCCCGCTTTGTATAGCGGTATCCTACCGCCGTACCGTAGATCCCCCAGGCCTGTCCTCTGGCCCAGGCCGAGCCGTCCCGGTAACCCTGGCAAGTGGCGCCGTGATCCGGCTCCCCCGTTTCCCGGTTAAAGAAAAAGGTATGCCAGGTAGAATAATCGGGGCGGATCACATTGGCAAGGGCGGTGTGGATATGCTTTTCAGCAATTTTTTTAAAGCACTCCTCTCCCGTCTCCTCTGAGGCCCAGTAAAGAAGGGGCAGGTTTAACAAGCAGTCAATGATCAGCCGGTAGTTATCCGGGGCGTCAAGATGCCCCCAGGCCTGGATAAACTCTCCCTTTTCGTGAAAACGGGTCATCAGCTCCCTGGCGGCCTTTATGGCTGCCTCCCGCCCGGTGGGACTTCCTGTCAGCTTATAGCCTGCTACACAGGAGGGGGAATACATAAAGCCCAGGTCATGGGTTTCCACGTCCGCCTTTTCATTGATCCGGCGAAGGAAGCTCTCCATCTGCAGCTCTCCCGCCTGTCTTAAGCGCTCCCTTGCCTCAGGATCTCTTTCATGCTCCCAGGCCAGCCATATTTCCCCGGTCCAGAAGCCCGGGGTCCAATCCCTGTTTTCTGTTGCCTCATAAAAGCCATGTTCGCTGTATGCCTTAGGAAACCGGTCTGTAAAATCCGGCAGGCAGGAAAGGACCTGGGCTGATGCCAGGTCCAGAGCTGCCTCTGCCTCCTCTCTGGTGATCTGTGGATATTGTTCCAGATCCTTGATTGTAATCCAGCTCATTTTTATGTCCTCCTTATTATCCCTTTACTCCGCTGGCTGCCACGCCCTCTACAAAATATTTCTGCAGGGACAGGAACACTGCCAGAACCGGGATCAGGCTCAGCACAGAGGCTGCCATGATCAGGCCGTATTCAGAGCCGTACTGGCTGATAAACATACGCAGTCCCAGCTGCAGGGTTTTCTTTGATTCGGTAGTCAGGTAGATCAATGGGCCTAAAAAGTCATTCCAGGTATTTACAAAGGTAAAGATAGTCAAGGTTGACAGAGCCGGCTTTGATAAGGGAACCATTACCCGATACCAGATCTGGTACTCGCTCATGCCGTCGATCCTGGCAGCCTCGCACAGTTCTGTAGGGATCCCCTCATAAAACTGCTTCATCATAAACACGCCGAAGGCGGAAAAAGCCTGTAGGCAGATGATAGCCAGATGGGTATCCGCAAGGCCCATGCTGCGCATCATCATAAACTGAGGCACCATGTACACCTGCCAGGGTACGGCAATGGTGGCGATATAAGCCATAAAAAGGAAATTTCTTCCCTTAAACCTGAGCTTTGCAAAGGCGTAGGCGGCAAAGCTGCTGGTAAGGAGCTGAAGAAAGGTAACGATCAGCGTCAGCTTTACTGTATTCAGCACAAATTGAAACAATGGGATCCGGGTCCAGATGTCCTGATAATTCTGCCATCTGGGATTTTCAGGGATCCACTGGATGGGGAAAATAAATACATCCTTATCCAGCTTTAAGGAAGCAGACAGCATCCAGGCAAAGGGAACCAGCATCACAAGAGCCATCAGCACCAGTATGACATAAAGGATTCCCTTAAGTATTTTTGATCTTGTATTCATAACCTTCATTTCTTAAGCTCCTCCTTAATTTGCATACTTCTTCTCGCCTCTGAACTGCACCAGAGTGATGGCCAGGACGATGAGGAACAGTACCATGGCAACGGCGCTTGCATAACCTAAGTTCCAGTTGCGGAAGGCCTCCTCATAAATATGATATACAAGGACGATGGCGGACTCGTTGAGAACGCCGGTATTGCCTCCTGCCAGCATATATACAATATCGTATACCTTAAAGCAGTTGATTGTCAGGATAATGCTGACAAAGAAGGTGGTAGGCTGAAGCTGGGGCCAGGTGATGTACCGAAACCGCTGCCAGGTGCTGGCTCCGTCCAGGCTGGCTGCCTCGTAAAGCTCTCCGTTGATGCCCTGAAGGCCCGCCAGATAGATCACCATATAGTAACCCATATTTTTCCAGACAGAAAAGGCGATCACAGTAAACATGACCCAGTCCTTGTCCGCTGACCACTTGGGAAGATCTTTGGCTGCTACCCCCAGGTTATAAAGGATCATATTCACCGGGCCGCTTTTGGCTGGGGAAAAGAGCATATTCCATACAGCCGCCACTGCCACCAGGGAAGCCACATAGGGGAAGAAGCTGACGGTACGGAAAAAATTCCTTCCCTTGATTTTCTGGTTCAGCACCACCGCCAGGCCCAGGGCCACTGCCAGGGTCAGGGGAACCGTAGCCACGCAGTAGACGATGGTATTTTTAAGAGACGCCATAAATCGGGCATTTCCGAACATTTCCGCAAAGTTCTGAAGCCCCACAAACTGAATGGGATTGTTGCCGTCCCACTGTAAAAATGCCAGTACAAAGGCAAAGATCACCGGCCCCAGGGTAAAGACAGCAAAGCCGATAAAGTTAGGGGCAATAAAGGAATAAGCGATCAGATCCCGTTTTGTCTGGCGGCTGAACCGCTCTCCTGTCTTTGCCTGACGGATCTTATCCTCCACCCGCTCGATCTTATGGATCAGCTTTTTCTGCCTTTTCGGGTCACTTTCCTTCTGGAGCATGGTTTCTAATTCTTCCAGCCTGGGCCGCAAAAGGGCCAGCTTTCTTTCTGCTTTTTCCATACTGTTTTAGGCTGAAACCAGCCTTCCTCCTTCTTTTTTACTCTAAAAGTCCCGCCGACAACAGGCGGCATAAATTCAGGGATTCCCCATGTGCCCGCCAGACTTTTATGGGTTGGTGGTGCGCTTGCCCGCCGGGCACATGCAGGTTTGCTTTGTGTACATTAAAAGTACTCCTTTAAGAAAGACAGGCAGCTTTGACACCGCCTGCCTTCTGACAGTTCCTTAGAACCTGTTTTAACATTACTGCGCTAAGATCGCGCTTACCTTCTCATTCATGTCCGCGATGCCCTCGTCGATGGTCATATTTCCGGTCATGATATTATCATGTGCCTCATTTAACGCGATCTCGATCTCGGAGCTCTTTGGATCCACCGGCATTTCCAGATACAGATCGGTTGTCTTAAGAGCCTCCTTGCTTGTCTCGTCAGCCGGGAAGCCTTCGATGGAAGCAACAGTCTCAACCACATCATCTGTCATGACAGCCGGGAAGTTTCCGGTAGAGGCCAGGATCTGAGCTCCCTCCTCGCCGCATACAAACTTCATGAAATCCCATGCCGCGTCCTTATTTGGAGAGCTTGTAGGGATAGCCAGGGAAGTGATCTGGGCTGCAGTTGCTCCAGGCTCAACGCCCTCTGCATGAGGATAGGTGGCGATGCCCCAGTTGGCGCAGTCTGCGTACTCACCTGAGCCTACCTTGTCGATCAGGGTGGAGATAAACCAGGTTCCCATGTTCATCATACCGATATTGCCCTGTGAAAATGCTCCTGAGTAGTGAAGGTTGGAGGTCTTTAAGGTTGCGTAATCCTGACATACTCCATTTTCCTGCTCATCTAAAATGGTCTCGTAATAAGGCTTTAAGAAATCATAATTGCCGTCTAAAATGGTATGCTCCCCATCCAGTGTGGCAAACATCTGAACGGTGCTTCTCCAGGTGTGGTAATGAGCGCCGTATACCTCAGAGCCCGGCTCTGTTACGGTCAGCTTTCTTGCCAGCTCATCATACTGCTCAAAGGTCATATCATTGGTGGGATAATCTACCCCTGCATTGTCAAATACATCCTTATTATAGAACAGTACCCAGAAATCGCTCTTGAAAGGAAGCTCATACAGCTTTCCGTCTACCTGCACCTGATCGGTAAGGCCCTTGTATACAGACAGATCCACTCCGTCCTTTTCAATATAAGAATCCAGAGCCTCCAGCACACCCTTATTTACCAGTGTGGTATAGCCTGGAACATCCTTTACGGATACTACATCAAAGTCAGCGCCGCTGCCTGTAAGCTGGGTGGTAAGTACGGTGCTGTAATCGGAGCTTCCAAGATCCACCAGCTCGATGGTTACATCCGGGTGAGCTGCCTCATAACCCTCGATGAGAGGCTTATAATAGCCGGTCAGGTCCTTATCCCACATGGCCCATTTAAGAACGGTCTGTCCCTCTGCGGCCTTTGTGGTTTCTGCAGCTTCTGCCTGGGCGGTGGTTCCTTCTGCCTGGGTTCCCCCATTTTCTGCCGCTGTTGTGGTCTCATTTCCAGAGCCGCCGCAGGCCGTCAGGCTTCCTGCCATTGCTGCTGCCAGAGCAATACTGAGCATCTGTTTTTTCATCATCACTTTTTCCTCCTGTTTCTGATGCAGCCCGCCGGGCTGTTCCATTTGATGGCTTTATTATACCTTACCCTCCCCCGGGACTGAATGGATTTTTTACCAAAAAAGCTTCATTTTTCTATGGCCCGATCCAGCATTTTTACTGTATTTTGAAAAAGCTGTACTTTTTTATGGTCAATTTATCTTTTTTCACGATTGTATTCATTTGACAAACGGGGGCCTGGATCATATGATATGTATAGTCTTATTTTTAAGGGGGAGGAATCCTTATGCGCTGTTTTCCCGGAACCATCCGCGGACGGATCATGGCCTGTACGGCGGCCCTGACCCTGCTCACTGCTCTGCTTACCATAACGGCCTGCTCCGCCGTATTCCAATATTTTCTCAAAGAAAGCCAGCTCCAGTCCGCTGAATACAATCTTCAGGTGATCCAGAGCAATGTATCGGCCGATATGGAAAATATACTGAACTTTACCCAGTGGTGCGGCTCCAGCGCGGACATCAGCCAATATATGAAGGAATTTGAGGACCAGACCCGTATGCCCTCCATTTCCTCAGAAGATTCCAGGCTGCGCACCATGGCTCTGAGAACCTATGAGCAGTTAAAGGAGAAATACCACAACACTCATTCCTCCGCCTACATAAGCCGTCTGCTCCTCTCCCCTGCCAACTGCTGCAACTATATGCAGATTTCTGATACAGTGGCATCCAACACCTCCCAGGCGGCGGAGATGATCAGCAGACAGCCCTTTTTTGCCCCGCTGATGGAAGCTGGGGATTATCAGTGGATCGGACTGATCCCCGATCCCCTTCAGACAGGGGCCTCCCAGGAGCTGATCCTTCCTATCCTGCGGCCCGTATACAATCAGTTCAACTCTGACATCGTCGGCTGGGCCTACCTGGCTGTATCGGAGCAGATGTTCCTTGATTATCTTAACACCTTTCCCCTGGAGGAGGATGCCTCCATTTACCTGACCATCGGGCCCTGTACCTACGGCTTTTCCCAGGGCAGGCTTTCCCAGTCCCCCTCTCCTTCATCCTGGGAGGTGATCTCTCAGATCCAGAGCCCTACCCTGGACCCCTCTACCTCCGCTGCCAATGTACTCCTTCCAGACGGCAGCCGGCGCACCCTGATCACCTGCCCCCTGGGCCAGGAGGGCTGGTCTGTGACCCAGATCCTGTCCACCCATTCCAGGCGGGCCCAGCAGCAGATCTATCTGTCTGTCATTGCCTGCAGCCTCCTTTTGGTGGGACTGGTAGGCGCAGGACTTTACGCCATGTTGAACCGGATGATCAACCGGCCTGTGGGACGGCTTCTTGGTACTATGGAAAATATTTCCAAAGGTGATTTTTCCAGGGATTCCTCCATTGAGTGGGAGGATGAGTTCGGCATTATCGGAAGGGGCATTAACCAGATGTCTGAAAATGTGGTCTCTCTGATGGATAAAAAGGTAGAGGCTGAAAAGCACAAAAAGGACCTGGAATACCAGATCCTTCAAAGCCAGATCAACCCCCACTTCCTCTACAATACCCTGAATTCCATCAAGTGGATGGCTACCATCCAGAACGCTTCCGGCATTGCGGAGATGACCACCGCCCTGGCAAGGCTGATGAAAAATGTATCCAAGGGGCGGACCGCCTTGATCCCCTTGAAGGAGGAGCTGGATCTGGTCAATGACTATTTCCTGATCCAGCAGTACCGCTACGGCGGCAGCATCACCCTGGAGTACAGCCTGGCCTCAGAGGATTTAAACCAATGCCTGATTCACCGCTTTACCCTTCAGCCCATTGTGGAAAACGCCCTGTTCCATGGCATCGAACCAAAGGGCTGCGCAGGCTCCATCCGGATCCTCTGCGAGAGCCGGGAGGCTGAAGCCCTGGGACAGATCCTTGTGATCACCGTCACCGACAACGGCATCGGCATGACCCAGGAAACCATTAACCGGGTGCTGTCCGGAAATGAGCCTCCTGCCGCTGATTTCTTCCGCCAGGTGGGAGTAAACAATGTAAATCAGCGGATCCGGTATGAATTTGGAGAGGCCTACGGCATTTCCATCGAAAGCGAACCGGGCAGCTACACCTCTATGAGGATCACCCTGCCTTACCAAACAGAAGGGATATGATTGAGTATGATCAAGCTTTTAATTGCAGATGACGAGCCTCTGGTACAGATCGGCATCAAATCCATGCTGGACTGGGCCTCCCTTGGGATCCAGGTCTGCGGCACTGCCGCCAACGGCCAGGCGGCTTTTGAGATGATCCGGGAGTACAGCCCCCAGATCGTGATCACCGATATAAAAATGCCCATTATGAACGGGCTGGAGCTGGTAAAAGCCTCAAAGGATGCCTTCGGCTCCATCCCCTTGTTTATCGTCCTTACCAGCTATGAGGAGTTTCAGCTGATCCGCCAGGCTCTCTCCTACCAGGTGGTGGACTACCTGATCAAGCTGGAACTGGACGCGGACAGCCTGAAGGCCTCTGTGGACCGGGCTATGGAACGGCTGGAGGAGCTGACGGCCAGCCAGGCCTACCGCCAGACGGCAGGGCGTCCTCTTTTGCAGAATTATCAGGACAAATTTTTCATGCGCCTGCTGCATAACCTTTTTGACAGCCGGGAGCAGTTTGAGATCCAGGTCCGGGATCTTAAGCTGGACTTTGGAGACAGCTGCTATCTGGCTTCCCATGGAGAGATTAAGAGCCCCCTTGCCGGGCAGATGGATCCCGAAAAGCAGGCAAAGCTCTATTCCAGCAGCCTGCAGATGATCCAGGAGATCCTT
Organism: uncultured Clostridium sp.; assembly: GCA_900549235.1. GTDB lineage: Bacteria > Bacillota > Clostridia > Lachnospirales > Lachnospiraceae > Enterocloster. Next base: position 73,966 of record URNT01000001.1, read on the forward strand.
GGAAAACATGTGCCCTGTTATGTAATCTCCCTGGACCGTGTTCATTTTGGGGTAATTTATCATTTTAAGACCATGGAGCAGTGCGATCTGGAGGCTGTATACAAAGCCTGGGACAATGCTGCTTCCATGGTCCACAACTATTTTAACGTACAGCTGCGGGCGGGCCTTGGATCCGGTGTGGACGATCCCTTAAAGATCAGCGGCTCCTATCAGGAGGCCAGACAGGCCTTTAACCTGTCAGAGCCGTCGGCCTCTCTTGTGCCATTTTATAAGGTGACAGAGGATTCCTATAAAAATTCTTTTAACATTTCCCTGTTTAAAAGTGCCCTGACCCGGGCCTTTGAGGAATTTGACACAGACGTACTCTATGAGACCCTGACGGAGATCACAGACCTGTTCCTCTCCCATCCAGGCCGATGCCTCCAGGCAGTAGACGGAGCCTGCAACATCCTCTACCTGGCCATCTCCCTTCTCCCTGAGGGAGAGGATACCATCCGGGAGATCTTTGAGGCCTATCCTGAGGGCTACCGCTCCATCTATGCTGCCCCGGACGTGCTTTTTGTAAGCCAGTGGCTCAATACCCTGAGGGACGGCCTCTGCGATGTGCTGAAAAACAAGAGAAAAACCTACAAGGACCACGTTGTATCCAATGTACAGAAATATATAAACAGCCATCTGGAGGACCGGCTGACCTTAAATGAGGTCTCCGCCGTCTTTGGTCTGAGTCCCAATTACCTGAGCGTCCTGTTTAAGAAAACCTGCAGTATGGGCTTTTCCGAGTACATTACCCAGAAAAAGGTATCCAGGGCAAAGGCTCTGCTTCTGGAGCAGGATCTTAAGATCTATGAGGTGGCGGACCGGCTGGGCTTTGAGAGCGCCTTCTATTTCAGCAAGGTGTTCAAAAAGGTGGAAGGGGTGTCCCCCAGAGAATATATCCAGTCCCATGTCCACACACCGAACCCGGAACATCATCCGCAATAAAAGGAGTGTTACTATGTTTACAGAGTTTGCAGACACTTATACCGGGGAACTTCTCCCCTTCTCTCCCACCGCCCCTGCAGGATGCCGGAGGGCCTGGGAGGCGCTTTCCTCCCTTTCTCTGCCTTCAGAGGGCAGATCCGTTTCTGAACACCTGATCCGGGAGGCCGAGGAGACCATTTCCTCCCCCTGGTCTCAGATCCTGGCCGCCGACTATCTGGATTTTTCCCGGACAGGAAACCGGGAGCGGTTTGAGACTAAGCAGTTTTCCCGACGCATCCGCTTAAATGCCCTGATCCTGGGAGAATGCTGCGAACATCAGGGCCGGTTCCTGGACGCTATTATAGACGGCCTGTATCTCATCTGCGAAGAAACCGCCTGGCAGCTTCCTGCCCACAATTCCTATATCCGGGACACCCCCCAGCTTCCCCTGCCTGATGTATCAAGGCCGGTTCTGGATCTCTTTGCAGCAGAAACAGGGGCTGTGCTGGCCGCCGCGGCCTATGTGATGAAGGAGGAACTTGATTCTGTCAGTCCCCTGATCGTGAAAATGATCCGTAAGCAGCTGAAGGAGCGGATCTTTACGCCTTATCTGACAGAGCATTTCTGGTGGATGGGAGACGGACATTCTCCCATGAACAACTGGACCGTGTGGTGCACCCAGAATGTACTGCTGGCCGCCTTCCTGTCCGACCTGGACCAGGCCTCCAGACAGGCGGTATTTAAAAAGGCCTGCAGGAGCATCGACTATTTTCTGGCAGAATACGGGGAGGACGGCTGCTGCGACGAGGGAGCCCAGTATTACCGCCATGCGGGGCTGTGCCTGTTTAACTGCCTGGAGCTTTTAAATGGGATCACAGGGAATCATTTTTCTTCCCTGTATCAGGAACCCAAGATAAAAAATATTGCCTCCTATATCCTGAAGGTTCATGTGGCAGACGGCTATTATATTAACTTTTCCGACTGTTCTCCCATGGCCGGGCGGTGCGGCGCCAGGGAATACCTCTTTGGAGCCAGAACGGGGCAGCCGGAACTGATGGCACTGGCCGCAGCGGATCTAAAGCGCAGCGCCGATCCCCTTCTTTCTGAAGAACACAACCTTTTTTACCGCCTTCAAGCGCTCTTTGTCTGCAGAGAAATGCTTTCCTCTCCCTTAAAGGAACAGGAGAAGGGAATGGATGTTTACTTCCCCAGCACCGGACTTCTGATCGCCAGAGACGAACATTTCTGCCTGGCCGTCAAGTCAGGCTCCAATGACGACAGCCACAACCACAACGACACCGGCAGCTTTACCCTGTACCAGGATGGAAAGCCCCTTTTTATCGACGTGGGAGTGGAGACCTACCAGAAAAAGACCTTTTCTCCCCGGCGGTATGAAATCTGGACCATGCAGTCCCAGTACCACAACCTGCTCTCCTTTCGGGATTCGTCAGAGCCGGAAAAACTTATCATGGAACAGGCTGGACCGGAATTTGGAGCAGAGAATACCGCCTGGAAGCTGAATGACCGGGAAGTTTTTATGTCTATGGAGCTGGCTCCGGCCTTCGGCCATCCAAAGTTACGCTCCTGGAAACGTGAGGTGCGTTTTGTAAAAGGGGGAGAGATCCGCATAAGGGATCAGGTAAAAACAGACGGCCTTCTGCCGGTGCTGTCCCTGATGACCTATGAGGAGCCGGTATGGGATGAAAAGGAAATGCTCCTTTCCATCGGAGCCGCAGGCCGGTGCCGGATCCATGGCTGCGCAGGGGTACAGACTGAGCGGATTCCTATAACCGATCCCCGGCTGCAGACTGCATGGAAGCATGATATATGGAGGGTGCTGGTGGAATTTGAGGGGGAGGAAGGGGAGTTGATTGTAAAAAGAGGGTTTTAAGAGAAATGAAAGAAACACTTGCACTTCAGAAACATTTTGACTATAATATAGATATAAAGAAAGCACCCACTCCAAAAGTGGATGCCTCAAGATAAGGCTTTAGTGTTCTAACGAACACCGCCCATCCCGTTTGCAGACAGGATGGGCATTTTTATTTTCGCTTGTTTCTCTTATCGAGAAAGGCGATGAATGCGATGATACAACCAGCAAAGGATATGAGTAATCCCAATATCCCTATCATAACCATGATAGTCTCGTAGGCTGTCATACGCACCACCTCCTTCCCTATGTATTCCCGGCAAACCGGGTTTCAAGTTTGGGAGGCATACCACTCCTGTCATGAGTGCTTTCCGTAGGAATTATTTTAACATAGGATCTTTTGCTTTTCAATCATAAAATAACGGAGGGGGAAGCTTACTGACCAATCAGCCCCAAAAGCTCCTCCGGCCTTTCAAAAACATATTCCGGCGTTCCCATTCCTTCGTTCAGCACGCTGCCCCATTTCGCAAATCCGAAGTCCATGCCTGCGTTTTGGGCTGCCTGGCAGTCTGAGGGGGCATCACCGATGTAGATGGCCTCCTCTGGCTTAAGCTGCAGCTTTTCCAGGCATTTTAAAAGAGGCTCAGGATCGGGCTTATGCTTTTTGGTGTCCTCCGCAAGGACCGCTGCCGCCATATACTGATCCAGGCCCTTTGAGCCCATATCGATCTGGTACTGTGCCCTTGTCTTGGCCGATACCACCGCCTGGATTATACCGGCGGCCTGGAAGGCAGGGAAAACCTGCTCCAGGCCTTCATAAAGGATGGCTCCTTCCTCGTATTCATTCACATATCGGACCCATCTGTCATAGACTCTCTCCCGGTCCCGGATCCCAAGAAGCTCCAGGGTCTTCATCCCCGGGTAGGCCACAAAGGGAAGCACGTCCTCAAACTGCCGCTCCTCCCCCAGCTCCTCCCGGATAATCTGCAAAAGGGGATACAGGTTCATATTCAGGGTGTTTAAAATGGTTCCGTCTATATCGTAGATGACTGCTTTGTATGGTTTCATGGGGTCTCCCTTCTGGTCATTTTATTTTCTTACAAATGGTTGTCCGTATCTCTTGCTCCATACATCAGGCGGCGTACTTCCATCACATCATCAATCACAACATAATAAACCACATAATTTCTTACATAAATTCTGTAATATGGATAATCACGTTTTTTCACAGAATGATATGGTTCAAAAGAAACAGGATGATCCAGTCTTTCCAAAATAGCAGCTTCAACATCATCAATCAAACGTAATGCTGCATCTTCATTTTTTAAAACATTGGCAATGTAATTCGCTGTATTGATTAAATCCTGTTCAAAAAGTGGCAAATATCTAAGATGATAGGACTTATTTTCCATGAACTGCTCTCCTTACATGGCTGAAAACTGTTTCATGGGAAAGCCTTTCTTCCGTCATGGCCGCCTGTCTGTCAGCCTCATCAAGTTTCATCTCAACACCATCTGTCAGACTTGCATATTCTTCCAGGCTTAATACAACCATTGCACCATAACCATTTTTTGTAAGGTATACAGGGGACCCACTGTTTACAATCGTTTCAATCTCCGGAAATTTATTTCTAAGGTCAGAAACAGGTCTAATTTGTATCATGTTCAAGCACTCCTTTCGCAAACTTATTCTATCCTGATTTTATCAGAATATTATCACGAAAGCAATGCCTTTTCATCCCATCCCCTACCCCTTATACCCGAAATCCGGCACCTCTCCCCATCTCTTCCTGAAATAATGAGCAGCCAGCTTAGGCCGTCTGTCTCTTGTAAAAAGGCCCTTTTTATTCCCATCTGCCCTCATACAGCCCTGAACAGCGGCAAAGTCCGCAAAATTCCACACTTGCTCGCCGATGAAGAAGCTCCGTTTATCAAACTCCTGGTTCTGCCTTCTGTAATATTCCATCTGGAATTCCTCGCTGAACATCTCCGGAACGCACTGATGGATACCGGCGATGGCATCGGCTCCGTATTCAGTGATCATCACAGGCTTTCCCTGCTTTTCCCAGAAATCCAGCTCCTGATTCAGCCCGTAGCAGGCCGCGTCCAGGTCCCCCGACAGGTTGTACCAGCCGTAGTACCGGTTGATGCACACCACATCCATGGTCCTGGTAACCAGATCCTTTTCATAATTATTCTGGCAGCACACAAAGGTAACAGGGCGGTCTGCCGGATCCAGACGGTGGGTCAGTTCATACAGAGAATGCCAGTAATCATAGGCCGATTCCGGAAAATGCTCCGTATCCGGCTCATTTCCCATAGACCACATTACCACGCAGGGATGGTTCTTATCCCTGGCGATCATATCCCTCAGCACCTGCTCATGGTGCTCCCGGATACGGAAGGTCTTATAAGGGTCGCAGTCCGCTCCCGCTCCGATCCCCACAGCCGGAGTCTCGTCAATGATCACGATTCCCTCCCGGTCGCAAAGGTCATACATCTCCTCCGCGTAAGGGTAATGGCTGGTGCGGAAGGAATTGGCGTGAAGCCAGTGGATCAGGTTCACGTCCTTCACATCCAGGCACAGATCCAGCCCTCTCCCGTGAAAAGCAGAATCCTCATGCTTTCCAAAGCCCTTAAAGTAAAATGGCTTTCCATTGATCAGGAACCTGGTTCCATCTACCTTTACAGTGCGGATCCCAAAGCTCTGTTCATAGGTATCCTTCCCGTAAGTTACCATAGCCCGGTACAGATAAGGCTCACCCGGCCAGGGCCACCAGAGCCTGGCATCGGAAATGTTAAGCCGGCCCTTTCTGCCCTCTCCCTCTGCCGCCAGATTTCCCTCTGCGTCAAGGATCCGAATCCGCACCGGTTCCTCTTCTGCCGGTCCGCCCGTCTTAATCTCATAATCCACAAGTCCCTCTGTTCCCTGGATCCCAGGAACCAGAGTAATATCCTGTATATAAGCTGCTGGAGTTGTATACAGGCGAACCGGACGGTTGATCCCGGCATAATTAAAAAAGTCAAAATTAGGCATATTTTGAGGTTTTCTCCACCGTTTGGCCGCCTCCACCCCGGGAACCCCAGGATTATCTGAGCCGAAAAAGGCAGTGGCGCCTTCATTTCCCACCGGAAGGGTGCTGTGATCCACCCGATTGTCCACCGCCACCAGAAGCCGGCAGGTCTCCCCCGCCTTTACAAGATGTGTAACCTCAATCTCAAAGGGAAGAAAGCCTCCCTTGTGCTCCGCTGCCAGACGGCCATTTACATAAACTTTTCCCCAGTGGGTCACTGCGTCAAAGCGCAGCACCAGCCTCTGCCCCAAAAGCATAAAAGGCACTCTAAACTCCCTGTAATAATACACCCAGCCGTAATGATTACGGTAAGCTGGATCATCCTTCTGATCATTATAGGAGGCCGGTACCGCAATAGGCTCCGGTTTCCTGTCACCCATCTCAAAACATACTCCCGGCTCCTTTGTATCCCCCAGGAAAAAATCCCAAACTCCGCCCAGATCATACATCATGCGGGAACCATTGATCTGTGGATATAGCATACTGTCTCTCCTCTCTGCCTGACGGCATCCATTTTTCTTTTATCATAGCTGAAAGCCTGGAAAAACAACATGCATTTTATCAATGAATACCTGCAATCTTCTATCATGCTCCGGTATCTCCTCCTCCGATTTCCTGAAGCTTCCTTATGCATTCCTCCATCTCCCTGGTTTTCCACTTATTTTTATGGATAAATACCTGCTGGTACATCACCGTATGAATGTCCTCCGCCTCCAGAATAATCAGCTCCCCCTTCTTCACGCTTTCCCTGGCCGCAAAAAAGGGAATGTAAGAGATTCCCCCATTTTCCTTTAAAAGCTGTATGATAAATTCCGTATTCCCGATTTCCACCGCAGACACAAGCTCTTTTCCCCGGGCCTCTAAAAATGCATCCAGCTCCCGCCTGTAATTCTCATTTTTCTCTGTAAGGAAACATGGCTCCTTAAGAAGCTCCTCCACTTTTACCTGCCTGCCCCTTCTCCCCCAATATTCCGCCGAAGCCACGAAGACAATGGGCTCCCTGCGCTCCATGACCTTGATCCAGTTTTTACTGCTCCTCGGACGATCCAGCAGGTAGATCAGATCCAGCTGGTTCTGATCCAGCATCTCATAAAGCTGTCCCGGCGAAGCAGTGGTGATCTTCACCGGCACTCTGGGATGACAGGTCCGAAAATACCGGAGCACCGCCGGAAGCTTGGAAAAGCACAGGGATTCCAGAGTCCCGATATGAAGGGGACGGCTTAAAAAGGGCTCCTCACAGGCCATTTCCTTTGCCCGGCTTACCTCCTTTAGGATCTGCTGGGCCTGTTCTAAAAACCGCTGCCCCTGCACCGTCAGGGAAATGCCCTTTCCCAGGCGGTCAAAAAGCCGGGTGTTAAGCTCCTCCTCCAGAAGGCGGATCTGCACTGTTACCGCGGACTGGGAATAGCCCAAAAGCCGGGCTGCCTTTGAAAAACTTTCCAGCTGGGCTGCTGTGATAAATGTATTGAGCTGGCGGAATTCCATGATTTTCTCCTTTGTTATGAATATATTTCAATCATATCATAAAATATATGAATTTGATATATTCATTTCCTGTGTTAAAATGAAATCATAACAATCAAAGAAACGAGGACGCATTTATGTCATTTATCAGCATGTTCGACGTTTTAGGCCCCAATATGGTAGGCCCCTCCAGCTCCCATACGGCAGGAGCCTGTTCCATCGCCCTTCTGGCCGGAAAGATGCTTGGGGAGCCAGTCCGTCAGGCGGATTTCATCCTTTACGGCTCCTTCTCAAAAACCTACAAGGGACATGGTACGGACCGGGCCCTTCTGGGCGGCATCATGGGATTTCATACCGATGATGTGCGGATCCCCGACGCCTATGCCCTGGCAGACAAGGCGGGAATCCAGTATCATTTTTCCTGCAACGATATAGAAACGGAGATCCATCCCAATACTGTGGACATCTCCCTTACCGGTGTAAACGGGGCCTCCCTTTCCCTCCGGGGCGAATCCATCGGCGGCGGAAAAATCCGCATTGCCCGGATCAACGGCCTTGAAGTGGATTTCTCCGGGGATTACAATACCCTGATCGTGGTGCACAAGGACCGGATCGGCATGGCGGCTCATATTACCAGGTGCCTCAGTGAAGGCAGGGTCAATATTGCCTTTATGAGGCTGTTCCGGGAAGCGAAGGGCGATACGGCCTACAGCATTGTAGAATTTGACGGCCTGCTTTCTGATGAAGTCCGGGAGCAGATCCGGGACAAGCAGGATGTAGAGCAGGTGATGGTCATCCAGACCCAGGAGGTATAGCATGGATTTTAAAAATGGCGCAGAGCTTCTTTCACTCTGCAATACACACAGGCAGCCCATTTCCCAGATCATGAAGGCCAGGGAATGTGACCTGACAGAAGTTTCCGGGAAACAGATTGAGGAGCGGATGAAACAGGTCCTTGAGATTATGAAACAGGCAGCATCCAGCCCCCTTGATACGCCCCGCCGCTCCATGGGCGGGCTTTTAGGAGGCGAGGCCCAGCTGGTGGACAGGCACCGCAAAGAGGGGCGTTCCATCTGCGGCAGTCCCCTTTCCCGGGCTATGGCCTACGCCATGGCTGTACTGGAGGTAAACAGTTCCATGGGCCTCATCGTAGCAGCTCCCACTGCCGGCTCCTCCGGCGTGGTTCCCGGCGTGCTGCTGGCCCTTAAGGAGGAACACTGTCTTTCAGACGAAGCCCTTCTTCCCGCCCTCTATAATGCCAGCGCCATCGGCTATCTGGCCATGAGAAATGCCACCGTAGCCGGAGCCGCAGGCGGCTGCCAGGCCGAGGTAGGCGTAGCCTCCGCCATGGCCGCCTCCGCCGCCGTGGAGCTGATGGGCGGCACCCCCGCCCAGTGCCTGGATGCAGCCTCCACCGCCCTTATGAACCTTTTAGGCCTGGTATGCGATCCCGTAGGAGGCCTGGTAGAATACCCCTGCCAGAACCGAAACGCCATCGGCGCGGCCAATGCCCTTACCGCCGCAGAACTTGCCCTCAGCGGCATCAAGCAGCTGATCCCATTTGACGAGATGCTGGCCGCCATGTACCATGTAGGAAAGCGGATCCCGCCGGAATTCAGGGAAACTGCCATGGGCGGATGCGCCGCCACTCCTTCGGGGTGCAGGGCGTGCCAGGGATGCAGCTGACCCGGCTTTTTCACAATTAATTAAATAGAACCGCCAGCCATTCCCTGTCTGCAGGGCGGGCTGGCGGTTCTTCTTTTTCTATCCTCTTTACTTCGTCGCAAACCGGTTCAGGAAGAAATCCGTAAAAGCAGCCAGCTCCTCCTCCTGGGCCACATACACATACAGCTTTTCATCCTCCAGCCAGTCATAGGCATTGATACCGATATAATTTTTCTTATCCGAATAAATCACAAAGGCATCGGTGGGATATTTGTTCCGGTAGGCCTTCAGGATCTCTGAACGGCGGTAATACACCGGCTCCCCGCAGCCGGAAAGGTCAGGAACCGTAGGAACCACAGCAATGGTCTGGGTTCCTTCATTCCAGCCCACGATCAGGTTGCCGATCTTGGTTTTGCTGCCATGGACAAATCCGTAGTTGAAGCGGCTTACATCCTCCGTATAGCCAAAGATCAGCCGGTAGCTCTCTCCACTCTCTACCACCCCATCAAACAGCTTCCGCATCTTTGCGGCGTTGGCCCGGCTCTTTTCCATATCAATCTGGGGCCCCTTAAACAATTTGCCAAAAAATCCCATATTCATTTCCTCCTCATGCTTGTGTATGCTTAAGTTTTTCCAGGTAATCGATGATCGCCTGGATCTGAAACTCCACAGTGTCATCCGCAGCCTCCGGAACCAGCAAAGGCAGTGTATCCGAAAGGGCCCGGCACATCACCATTACAGCCAGACACAGATTGATCACAAGCTGCACCTGGGCCTTGTCCCCTGTTATCCCGAAGCACTCCAGCACCTCCTTAAACAGGAGGAACTGCTTCGCCCTGAACACCCGGCAGCTTTCCTCTGACAGCCGCTTAAAGATAAGCTGCTGTTCCTCTATGGTCAGCACAGCGATCCCGTATTTTTCCCCATAGCAGCAGGAATGTAAAAACTGCCAGACCCCTTCCCGCCAGCTAAGACCAGGATCTGCCATCAGCTTCCCTGCGTATTCCACAATCCTCGGCTGCTGCAGATACAGTGCCTCTACGATCAGGTCCTCCTTGGTGGGAAAAAAGGTATAAAAAAATGTCCGGGAGATCCCTGCCTTTTTATAGATCTGTTCTACTGTAGTATGCAGGATCCCCTGCCGGGTCATCAGTTCCAGCCCCCCGGCGATCAGATCCCTTCGGACCTGCTCCCGCTCCTCCTCCGAATAAGCGACTCTCGGCATCTGTCCCTCCAAAATAAATACAAATTTAAAAATCTATCTTTATTTTATCACAAGATCTGGTAAATTACAACCAGATTTCAAAATCCGAAAAAAAGGCCAGATCCTAGACCCCGCCTTTCTCCACCTCATGCTCCGGATACCGGTCCCAATACCCCCGGTACACCCGTTCCCGGTTCCCGTCCAGGTTCATCTGGTACATCCGAAACCGCACCGGAATATCCTTAGGCTGCCACTGCTCCTTATAGGTGTACTGATACTCCATCCCCAGCCTTTTCATCACCTGGCCGCTGCGGGGATTGTTTATATCATGGGTGGCTGTAATATAAGGCAGTCCGTCCTTTTTCAGCTGCCCAATCACCGCCCTGCCCCCCTCCGTCACAATTCCCCGATGCCAGAACTCCTTCCTCAGCCCATAGCCGAAATCGCGGCTTTCATCCATGCTCACATTGATATAGCCGATGGGAGCAGGATCCTCTTTTAAGCAGACAGCATAACGGTACCCTTGTGATTCCTCATAGATTCTCAGATACCGTTCTTCTAAAAATGCCTCCGCCTCCTCCCTGGTTTTCAGTGGAAACCAGGGCAGATATGTGTTCACCTCTTTATCGCTGTATATGAGAAATACCGCCTCTGCATCCTCCTTTGTGAACCTTCTGAGGATTAGGCGCTCCGTTTCAAGAGCGGGTGTATTCACCCATACTGCGGATTTTTTATCCTGCGTCATTTTCTTTCCCTCCTGAAAAATGCTTCTGAAACAGCTCCGAAAGTACAGACTCTGCTTCCTCCCGAAATGCGCTGTAACAGTTCATCATGTGTTTTGCCTCCTCAGTCAGGCGGGAGAAGCCTCCGTTTCTGCCGCCCTGCCTGGTTTCAAGGACAGGCACCCCAAGCTGTTCCTCCATAACAGCAATAATCTTTCTCCCCTTAGTGTAGGACATTCCCATATGCTCACAGGCCCTGGACAGGGAGCCAAATTCCTCTGTCAGCTGAAGCAGGTGATGGACACCCGGGCCGTAAAATCCCTTTTCCCTGCTGATCCTGATCTGAAAGGAAGCCCTGAGCTTTGTAAGATCGTGATCCGGCAGAAGGCGCTCATAAGCCGTTCCAAGCTTCCCCTCTGCCAAAATGCCTGCATCATCTGTTTCAATGATCTGCTTTCTGATCCCGGCGGACTGCATGGCCCCCTTAAGCCCTCCGCCTCCGTTATAGGAAAGAATCCTGTCAAAACATTCTGCCCGAAGCAGCACAGGATGGCCGCAGCGTCCGCGGTAAGCCGGAATCCGGGCCTCCTCACAGCCGCCTAAAAGCTGCTCAACCGTCTGCCTGGAAAACATGGGAATATCCGCATAGGTGATCAGCACCCCCCTGCACTTATCCTTCAAATAAAAAAGTCCCTTTTTTATACTGTCAAGCATCTCTCCCTCTGCCGACGCGGTGAGAAAAACAAGATCCATAGCAGGAACCAGCTTCTGTGGAAGCTCATTCTCATCTCCCACAACAACAATACGCCGGATCCCGGCCAGCTTAAAAAGCGTTACGATCCGTTCCAGAGCTGTGATGGCGCCAAGCTGCTTTTCCGGCGTAAATCTGTCCTTCCGATCTGTTTTTCCTGCAGCAATGATCAATGCGGCTGTCATAAAAAATCCTCCCTTCCAGACAAATGAAACACCCCAAATATATCATACCGGAACACTCATTTCAACCGGCAGAAAAGCAAAGAACGCCCGGTTCCTCGTTCCAGGCGTTCTTTTATACAGCTACAGAGTTCCCTTTAAAAGTTTCTCCATCTGCTCATCCGTCAGATCCACATGATAGAACAGGTCAAAAAACTCATGAACCTCCTCTTTCACATCACAGTTGATAAATTCAGGATAGATCAGGGCAGAAAACCATCTCATACCGATCAGACGGTTTGGCCCCGGCGGGCGGTCAACCCAGCTGAAGGGGGCATTGGGAGTTCCATATACCTTAAGCTCCTGTACCGCCTTCAGGGAAGCGTAATCAGGATTCTTAAGAATGACCTCAGCCGCAGCGCTTCCACTCATATCTGCCTTTGGTTCTCCGTTTACAATGATCACATCCGGATCCCACGCCAACAGCTGTTCTGCGGAGATCTGCACACGGGAGCCGTCTCCCAGTTCAAGCTCTGCAACGTTGATCGCGTTGATGGCATCCAGGATCTGGGCGTGAGAGGATCCGGCCGGCGCAGTTTCAAGAGAATCCTCTCCGTTGCCGTAATAAACACGGACCCGCTTCTCCTCCGGAATATCAGCAAGAGACTGAATATCGCCAAAGGTTTTCTCCGCATAAGCGGCAAGAGCCTCTCCCTGCTCCTCTGTCCCCAGAAGCTCACCCATAAAGCGAAACGCTTCAGCAGAATGATTCAGCTGGCTGTCCACAGCCACCACCGGGATACCAAGACGTTCCGACATGGCATCACAGTCTGAGATCATGGCGTCATTGATGGTTCCGCAGTTCACTGCGATGGTGGGGCCTGCCGCGATCACTGCCTCATAGTTGATGGCATCCCCCATTCCGAAATTAGGCAGGCTCTGATACTCCTCCAGAATAATGGATTTTTCCGTATCATTTAAGTCGTAATTCCAGCCTAACAGCTTGTCCGGCGCGATCATATACAGAAAAATGGCGGACACAGGCGACGCAGAAAAGACAGAGTCGATTTCCCCAGGTACCTCTACTCTGCGGCCGGCCATATCCGTAATCTCCCGGAGGGCTGGCTCCTCCGGCTCCTGGTTTTCGGCTGTCTCCTTCTGGGAAGGCGCCTGGCTTTCAGTCGTCACAGGCTGAGACTCCTTAGGTGGATCTTCTGTCCTGGTACAGCCCACGGACAGGCCTGCCGCTACTGTAAGGGCCAGAAGTATGGCAGGCAATCGTTTTGGTGTTTTCATTATCCTTCTCCTTTTTTATTTTCCCCGCTCTTCATTGACATTGAGATGGGTTCGCGTTATACTTTTAAAAGCGAATCGCTTTTAAAAGTATAACGATCTATGTGTAACATAACATTCAAGCGGCGGTTTGTCAAGTCTGAAAAAAAGGAGAACGGCTATGCATATGAGCCACAGAGAGGTTCAAAATGAAGCCGCCAGACGGCGGTACTATTATATTCTGCTGTTTGGTATGCTGATCCTTTTGTCCGGGATCATACTATTTTCATTCTGGGTGGGGTATTATCCCCTCTCTCCCTCTCAGGTGGTAAAAGCATTTTTATCCAGACTGGGCTATGAGGGGGAGATTCTGCCTCAGGCTGTTACCATTTTCTGGAGCATCCGGCTTCCCCGGATTCTGTCTGCTGTTTTTATCGGCGCCTCCTTGTCTGTAGCCGGCTCCGCCTATCAGGGGATGTTCCGGAACCCGCTGGTATCTCCGGATATTTTAGGGGTATCCTCCGGCGCCAGCCTGGGGGCGGCTTTTGCTATTTTAAACGGCGCCTCTAACTGGATGGTGCAGATTTCTGCCTTTGCCGGCGGTATAGCGGCGGTGGCTGCCTCTTATCTGATCAGCCGCAGATCCGCCCACACCCAGACCCTCAGCCTTGTGCTTACCGGCTCCATGATCATGTCCCTCTGCAATGCCGGAGTCACCATGATTAAATACGTGGCTGATCCCAACGACGTCCTGCAGCAGATCACCTTCTGGCTGATGGGAAGCCTTGCCAAAACAAGCCTTGACGCTTTTTGCTGGAGCGTCCTTCCCATGATGGCAGGCCTGGTTTTAATCTTTCTCTTCCGCTGGCAGATCAATCTTCTGACCCTGGACGAGGAGGAAGCAAAAAGCCTGGGGATCAATATCCGCCGTTACCGGCTGATCTTTATCACTGCGTCCACCCTTCTAAGCGCCTCTGCCGTCTGCCTGGGAGGACTGATCGGATGGGTAGGGCTGATGATCCCCCATCTGGCCAGAGCCCTTGTAGGGGCTGATTACGGACGGCTGATCCCGGCCAGCGCCATACTCGGCGCCGGGTATCTGGTGCTGATGGACGATATTGCCCGCTCCGTCCTATCTATGGAGCTGCCCCTTGGCGTTGTAACCAGTATCATGGGTGCGCCCTTCTTTATTTACCTTATTATCAAACGAAAGGAACAATAGACAGCATATGTTACTGGAGATCAACCAGGTTTATGGAGGCTATGGAAATGGAGATATTGTAAAGGGGATCAGCTGCAGCGCCGATCTGGGGGATGTGCTGTGTCTTGTAGGGCCGAATGGCTGCGGCAAAACCACTGTAGCTTTTCGCGCAAAATGCAAAATATTTTCGCATCATTTGCAAAAACCTATTTTAAAAACAGAAAAAGGACGTTTTAAAGGGCTGTAAAATACCCTCTAAAACGTCCTTTTCCTACTGCTTTTTCTTCGGCTTTCGGTTTCCATGCTCTTCAACAATCAGATCTTTTCCCGTGATTTTGTGCTGATTCGGTACATATTCAATTAGATCTGAAATATCGCACTCTAATACTTCACAAATCTTGTCAACGTGATCCAGGTTTATACGGGTTACGAATTCGTGATACCATTCGTTGATTGTACTTGGCCGGATTCCAGTGGCTTCTGCAAGATCTTTCTGCGTCCACCTTTTTTCTCCAAGAAGCCGTGATAAATGAATTTTAATCATGATATCCATGCCCCTTTGCTGGTTATTTTAGCACGGGGGCACTCTTTAAAAGTCATTTTGTTATATTATAACGAAATACGTTATTTTTCGTAATTCCTGATTATCAGTTCCTTGAATTCCGAAGTCTTCGTCTTACCCGCCAGGCTGTTATTCCGGCTTATTTCTTCGATATTGTAACCCTTATACAGTTCTCTGACGTAAGCATCATCATTATAAGATAAAATAAAACGGCCTTTGATACTGCTTAAAACGGCTTTTAAACGCTCATGATCCGCTTCAGTGAAGCTTCCCTCATAATATTTTTCCGTCCCATGATAAGGCGGATCAAGATAAAAGAGTGCCCCTGGTCTATCATAAACCCGAATCAGGTTTTCAAAGTCCTTGTTCTCGATTACAACACCCTGAAGCCTCTTTTGAATGAGGGGAAGGTACTCGATAGCATTAGCAAGGTTCTTTTTATTCGTTCCGAAGGTTCTGCGATCTGAACCAAAGCTCACCTTTATAATATGAAAGAACCGCGCCGCTCTCTGGATATCCGTAAGTCCCTGACTGTCAAGCTGGCTCTTGCTGTCAAAGAACTGTTCCCGCGATATAGTCAGCCATTCCAGCTCTCTCTGCAGTTCTCCGCAATGATACTTGATGCACCGATATAAGTTTATCAAGTTGCTGTCGCGGTCGTTGAATACCTCCAGTTCTTTTCCCTGCTCTTTTTCAAAAAGAACCCATCCAGCTCCACCAAAAACCTCCACATACCGTGTAAAGCCTTCTTCTGGAAACCTTTTTACAATCTCTTTTCTCAGTAATTTCTTTCCACCGATCCATGCAATAAAACTATTCATTATGTCCTCCTGATTTCAATTTTAAGGGGCATGAAATCAGGATGCTCCGGGAGCTCGTACTCCCAGAGCCTTCATTTATCTAACGTTTTAAATACGCACTGCTACAGAAGCCCGTGTAAGCTACTCCCTTCACAGTAGTCTTTACATAATACCATGGCTTTCCGTTGTACAGGCTGTAATATCCATAACAGGAGACCGCTGCTCCCTTCGGAATTGTAACCAGAATATCTTTTGTTGTACCGGCTCCCGCTCTCAAATTCAGATCTGCCGTGGTTTTATAGGTTCCACTGATAGATACATCCTTTTTCTGAGCTGCTTCAACTTTTTTATTCTGGCTGCTCTTGGAGCCATTGTCCAGAACAACCACAGTGTGGCCTTTCGTCTTTGTGACCAGGATATCTCCTCGTAACAAATAGTCTGAAGCTTTGCAATACTCATCTTTTTCCAGGATATCAAACTGGCCAGTCTGCCTCAGTGCTGCCACCTCATTCGCTGTGTTGAAACTATTCACATGAATTCCAGCATAAAGCACACAGCAACGTACCAATTCAGAGCAGTCTGTTTCCACGGCTGTATTTACCTTGGAAAGATCGTAATCATATGGCTTCGCTGCAGCCGTTGCCGTTCCTCTGTGGCCCTGGCAATAACCGATATTGTCATTCTGGCAGGCAGCTTCCATGTTTTTAGCGATTGCCTCCCGGACTGCAGGTGCCTTCGCCCTAATAACGATCCAGCCCTTTGAATGCAGATACCAGAGCTGCGTTGACACCTCTCTGCCGGTCTGATCGCCCGCCTTGCCACCATTTACTCCACCATTTTCATTGCTTCTTGCGCTTCCAACTCTTACTCCCATGTTGACTACACCTCCACATCATCCGTTGCTTCAATCACAATTCCTGCATTTTCCTGAATCTTCATCTGTTTTACTGCGGCTTCAATCAGGATCTCAATCTGCGTGTCCGAAAGTGCGATGTTCTTCTCCTGAAGAAGCTCTTTTAAAAACTGCGTAACGATGGCTTTTTTCTCTTTTCCATCAGTGGCTTTCATGGTCTGCTGGGCCATTAAAACCGCTTTATACGCCCACTGAGCCACCAGGTTCAACTTCTCGGAATCAGCCTTGCTTTTTACCCAGGGAAGTACATATCTGGTTAATACCAGCACCGCCACCATCACCAAAATCTTTAAACCTTCAAAGCAAATATCACTCATTCTCCGTTTCCTCCATGCTTTCTTTTTTGTCTGTCTCCCTATCCTCCAGTTCATACTGTCTGGAAAGGTGTCTGTCTTTCGTTGTTTTGATCCAGCCCATTACTCCGCATTCTCCGCCACATACACTAAACACGCAGGTACATAAGGTATCCGGAATTCCTCCTGTTCTTATGTAAATAGCAATCATCACAATCACAAAAACAAGTAAAAATATCGCCAGGATTACGAGGATCACATCCATGGTTTTCCACTTCTCTTTTTGCATGATCTTCCTCCAATTAAAAAGGCACATCGGAAATATCCGATGCACCTGTTTTTACCTTATTATTTCTCTGTGAGCTTCATCCATATAGGGAAGTTCTCGGCAGCCGTATTCAGCTACGTTCATTTCCTGATCGATAGAATCCAGCTTCTCCCGATAATAATTCTTTACTTCTTCGGAAACCTGGTTCATATGTTCCAGATCTGTCACCAGCTCCCGGAGGAGATCTGCCTGCTTGGTTGTCACATCGCAAAGCGTGTCTATAATATGAAGCAGAGTCATGTTTCTTCTCCCTTCCTATCATTCCTGTTTTTCCGCTTCAATAGCCGCTTTCACCTTTTCCCGGAAGGCCGCCGGTACGCTGTCAAGGGTTCTGATTCCAGCTTTAACTAAGGTCACATAAAGTTCTAACATATTACACGCCTCCATTCTCTTTTTCATACAGATCTGCAATGGCCTGCATGATGACTAACTGATTTTTTTCTGTCTCAATAAGTTTCTCATAGATATCTGCCTGAGCGGCCATGGAAGTCAGCATATTTTTATTGCTGTTTTCCTGCTCCAGGGCTGCAAAATATTCTTCTTTTGTAAGAATCCTGTACTCACATGAATAACCCTTATCAGCTTCTCCGTTCCCGTCTTTTCTTTCATACGGAGTGATATTGCGTCTCTGAATGTAAGTACCTTTTCCAAGCTCCTGAAGGGTTTCAGGCTGCTCTCTGCAGAGTTCCTTTTTCCATTCCTGCATGACGATTTACCTCCCTTGTCATCTTTGAAATAATCCGTTTGATTTTACGGACGTTTACCAATTCCTTAATATGTATCAAATACCAGTCATACGTTTCTGAATGTGTGATCCACCCCAGCAACGATACAAAGCCACGGCAAAGCCCCAGCGGAAACCGCTGGCCGTTTTCTTCCTTTTTGTGCAATTTTCGGGCTATGCGCTCTACATGAAGTAAAATGTGCTTTCGGATCAGCACTTTTGACCGGTAAAACAGCCAACCCATGGCCGACACGCAGCGCCCCGTTTTCTTCCCATTTTTCTTGGTATATTCAAATCGGAACACCTGCCAGTCATTCTTCATGCGTAATCTCATCTTCCCAAGCGCCTGCCGAATATAAAGCAATGCTTGGTGCAGCTTCTTTTTGTTGTCATCAGCCAGCGTATAATTATCCATATACCGGACATGATGTGCGATTTTCAGCTTACATTTAATGTCATAATCCAGTTCCTGGAGCATGAAATTTGCAAGCCATTGAGAAAGGTAGAAACCTAAAGGCATTTCTTTAGGAAAATATGTCATGCAGACATCAATCAGATGCAGAAAAAAGCTGTCTTTAACTCTACGCTCCAATTTTTTCCGAACAATTTTATACTGAATATGGCTATAAAAATGCCGGATATCTGCCTGTGCAAAGTTCCTGATCCCCTTTCCGCTTTCGATCCAACGTCTGATAGCTCGCTGCCCCTTCAGGGAACCCCTTCCAGGAAACGATGAAAAGCTCATCGGATAGCTGCTTCCCGCTATGATCGGTTCCAGGATCATTACTATTACATGCTGAATCCAGAGCTCCACCATAGTCGGTACATAAACAACCCTTGTCTTTCCAAACTCTTTAATAATTACCGGGTTATGCTTTACTGGCTTAAATCGCTTTTGAGGATCAGTCTGCCATCCATCCGGCTTTGTATTCAGGATAATTTCCTGGATTTTCTTAACCCAGGTATCCAGATTTTCCTCTGCCATTTGAAAGTCTTTTCTCTTTGTTTTCCCTTTTCTCATACGTTTAAAAGCCTTTTTAATCACATCTTCCCGGCAGGCCAGCCGATACAGGTATCTATAACTTTTCTTTTTCTTCCAGGGAATCCCGGTCACCTTTTCAATATCGTATTTCAATATACGCATGATCTTCTATCTCCTCGCCGCTTTCGGACATTTCCTGCTACTTGCAGCTCCTGACCGGAACTATTTCCACTCACCAAAACCCATAAGGGCGGATATAACGATGTTTCAATCGTCTGCGGTGTAGGATTACCGGGAACATTTTGGTTGTCGTTCTAAAATTGATAGAAAAAGGACGCGCCGTAGTTCCACCAGGCGTTAGCAGCCACATTGTTCAGTGTGCGGGCCCAGAGGCCGTCATTAAGACCGTCATTGCAATTGCCGAACCGTAGCGAAACCGCCGGAAAGGGTGTTCCGGTAACCCCTAAAATTCGTTTATTCCCTGCAAGGGCATCGGGGGAAATCCCCCGAACCCCCTATTTTCTTTATGGGGGAAGACCCCCATACCCCCTAACAGCAGCTCACGCTGCTGCAGGTGCTGGAAGAAGTAAGGACGCGCCGTCGTCCCACCCGGCGTGAGCAGCCACACCGTTCAGTGCGCGGGCCCAGAGGCCGTCATTAGGACCGTCAAGGCAATTGCCGAACCGTCGCGAAACCGCCGTGATTGTGGCGTTTACCCAAGTATGATCACAATAGCCAGTTGCTGAAGTTCCCTCAATTTCCTCTGACGGAATTGCTCCAAAACCTTTGACTACGTGCATGGTCGCATTGTAATGGTTCGCTGTCACGTTGCAGCCAGTATCCAGATACCCGTCTCCACTCAGATTGTAGGTATAATCTGTAGATACCTTAATTCTTCCATTGACCGCGACCATATACGGATCACGCTGCCAAAGCATATAACTGCCCAGAACAGCGCTATGAAAAATCTTGTTGAAAGCTTTATTATCATCTGATCCGTAAAACTGGCCGCCTCCTACTACCTTGTTGATCTGAGTTCCATAATGCTGGGCTTTATCTTCTACATAGCTGGAGCACATTCCGCTTCCAAAAGAACTTTGTGAATCTGTGCTTCGCGTAAGCATTACACAAATATCTGCTAACGTATTTGTAAGCGGGCCGCCGAAGAATAACCCGTTTGCACTCGTTTTCAAAATTGCTGTGTTCTGCTCTGTAGTGCCTATTGCGGTTCCGGATGAATTATCAGAAGAACTTCCCGAAGCAGTCAGGCAGCTCCACTGGCCTGCAATACTTCTCATCCTGCCGTTTCCATCAATAGATCCATAGAACATGGGAATAAGCATGTAGTCCCTAACTTTTCCTTTGACATTAAAGCCAACCGGCTGGAAATCCGGATCTACCTGCCGCTCACAGAAGTACACATAACGATCTGAACCGACCTTATATTCCTTTTTGTAGATCTTCTTAATGACCGCCATGGCATTTCCTGCAAAACTCGCATTTGATACATCTGAAGCTGTTCCATCTGCTTTCTTCGTATAATCATCCGGATTCAGATAATATTTGATTTCTCCATCCCACCCGCACATAACCGGCACATTCGCTTTTAACCAGCTCCAATCCGCCCAGGAGCCATAATCCATGGCATGAGTAGCCATATTCATGGACATAGGCTTAAAATCCTTGTTAGCACCCAAGTATTCTACACGGGTAGCTGGGTTCAGATCTGATGCTTCGTGAATAACCATTCCATAGATCGGTGCGTCAGTAGGGATCAGGTTCCGGATCAGCTTCTCTGTCTGCTCCTTCACTTCCAAAAGGGTTTCCTGCTCCGCAATAAAAACCTTATTTTCCGTCATTTTTTCCCTCATTTCCAGCATAATATAACACGATGCGTCATATTTTTGCTTATTTTGTTATTTTATAACGTATCCCGTTATCATATAACGCAATCCGTTATTCTCCAGTATCATCAGCTTCTTCCGAAGGAAGCTGGACATAGTAAAGATGACCATTTTCCATTCCCAGGCGGATCTTCGCTCCGTTTTTGTCATCCTCATAAATCTTGGCATCCACCTGCAGTGCCTTGTCATTTTCAAGCAGCTGCTGATAGCGTTCATTGAACCTGTCTGCATGTCCAGGTGTGGATGTCGTAAGAGCCTCCATCTGGAGGTTTAATGTTGGATTGTCCTTAATCGGTAAGTTAGCCATTGTGTTCCTCCCTTAAAATGTGTCCTTAATCCAGAAGGTCATCGCAAGATCCGCATCCTTGCCTTTAGCCGAAAACCGCTTAATATTAACGATATCACCATTGGCATCATACAAGCCGATCTCACTGATCTCTTTACCTGCCAGCTCCTCTTCGGTCAGCGTACATTCATACTTGCATTCTGTATCGCTGGCCATTGTATAGCTGTCATACTTCTTTCTGAGAAGTTCATTTCCGAGGGTGCTGTCTGTTTCCGAAAGAGGAATAATATTCCCGCTTTCATCCACACCGCCATCACCAAAAACAAAACCTACGATTTTCGGGAGCTGGATTTCTCCGGCCCTGGCTCTAACCATATTTTTTCTTGCTATCACTGTGATGATCTGATTCTGTGTCATGTCAATTCCTCCTCACGCCTCTCAGCGTCCAATATTCTCTTTCCATTCAAATTTTGGCTGCCATCTAGGAACCATAAATCCTTATCCAGCCGAACACGATAGTCATTTTCCTCTTTATTTTCTATCTTTCCAAAGTCAAAGCGTTGTCCGTACTCATGCGGGTGTCTCAGAATTTCAAGAAGAACAGAACCATCTAATTTCCATGCACCATTTAAAGTTGGAACTTGCCAGAACTGGGATTCAAAGCCCATGGATACCATGCCGCCAGTATTCTCCTCTTGGCAGATTGCTGTCATAAATCTGACCGCCTCCATGAAATCCTCATGAAGTTCTACTTCTCCAATTTCATAGGTTAAGCCGTATTCATCTGCCTTACGGACTGCATCAAGATTGTATGTACCGTCCAGCAACCAGGCTCCATTCAATGTCCGAACCGGCCAAAACTGCGCTTCATAACCCAGAGCCATTCCTGTCACGATATATTTTTCCGGGCTAATATAGCCACTCTCTATCAGTAAAATCACTCGATATCTTAAATGTGCTGGCAGCCATTTGTCTAAAAAGGCCCGGATGTCTTTCATATCAACACCCACAATTTTGCTTACATCAAGCGTTATCGTTGCCAGGAGTTTGTCCGTGTCTGCCTCTACTGTGGTATCAGCTCCTGTTCGGGCATCCAGTTTTTCCTTCAGCCAAGTCTCATTGACCAGCTCCTCATGGAGCAGCGCCGCCGCCCCATACATTTCATCAATAATTCTTTCTATCTCGGCCAGGATTATATCTTCCACATTCAGAAGGTCTTCCATTTGCCGCATCTTTCGCACTCTGGCCGGAAGCATCTGCTCACTATTCAGTGACACTGATAATCACTCCCTTCAGAGAAAAGAATTTGTTGTAATCTGCCGTGATAGAATCCTTTTTTCCATTTATTGTTAAGTCCACCACATCGGAGACGCCATTCACAGCGCTGATAATATTGCTGACCTTAAAGAAGTTCAAAGAGATCACTCCGCTCTGGAAAGCAATTTCCAGGAAATGTGCCTGAACATCTGCCCGAATCTGGCTTTTAACCGTTTCCTCCGTGTATCCGGCTGTTTTGTGAATCTCGCATACAATGGTTATATCAATACTTTCTGCTGCAGATACCACCGGGTTAGCTCCCACAGGCCGCTTCGTATTGATATACTCCTGCACAATCTGGATTTCTTCTTCCGTAGGTGCCTGGGCCGTTGTGGAAACAATGGCGATATATACGTTTCCGGTTCCATCCCTTGGACTGGAAACTTTTGCATTTCCCGCCACTCTTTTGCCCTGGGCATCGGTTGCTTCCTTGGCCCATTTCACATAATGTTTTTCATTTCCACTGGTTCCCATGTCACTTCCTTGAGCCGCCAGTTCATCCTGCAGGGGAGCAATAAGCATCGCATTAAATCGGGCCAGTTCTTCAGATACCGCCTGCAGGTTATCCATTGTAAAGCTTCCCTCTATCCTGGAATCTTCATTTTTCAGGCTTCCTTTCATCCTGGCCAGAATTCCATCTGCCGTAAAATCCATTTATACATTCACCCCTTCCATTCGGATCGGTACCGTTTCTTTCCCGTAAATGCTGGTACAGTCAAATGTTACTTTCATTCCCCAGCTACTGGTCTCAAAATTAAAATTTTCCAGTTTCTTGATATACGGATTTACCATCAACGCTTCGGTAATATAGCGCTTCATTTCTGACTTTACTATTTCTCCGTTCATGGAATGTCCAATGAGCTGATCCTCATATTCTTCTCCGAAGGCCGGAGAATAGGCTACGTGTCGGAACCGGGCTGTTGTAAGTGCCTTAAATATCCAGATCCGGAGTGCAGCATTTCCTTCCACCAGATAAGTGCAGCCATTTTCATCCAGAAGCAGTTCATTTTTCGCATAATCATACGCATATTCTTTCAGTAATGGTAAATCAGTTACTTTTTTCGTATCTGTTACCCCAGACGCATCAATAAATGGAAAAATGCTCATCCTGCCACCGCCCTTCCAGCTATATAAAAGCCGCTGCCTGTCATGACAACCACCACCGTATCACCTTTCTTGATTACATATTTTTCATGGAATTCTTTCAAAAATTCATATGCTGCCGCCGGTTCAAACGGTGTTTCAAAGGGCTTTAAAATCTCATCACCACTATCTGATGCCGCTACCGTCAAGGCTGGATTGATGTAAATGCCAGCAGATACTGTCTGCCCCTGCAGTTGAATAGACAAAGGCTTCACGCTGATCACATCAGCCAGAAATGTTCCATCTACGCTTGCCTGAACCCCGCCGCCGGAGTTCATATCCGCAGCTCCACCACCGGATATACGTTCTTCAATCGCGTGAACCATTCGCACGATGTTATGATCTGTCATGTCAGTCCCTCCTACTTACTTTTCTTGTTGTTCGTATCCTTCTCGATTTCCTCCTCATCCATCAGATTTTCAAAAGCCAGGGTAAGATCCATTTGCGCCTTTCCATTGGTAAAGGTATGAGTATCGCTTTCTATGTAAAACTGTCCATACAGTCCAGAAACTTCATCCTGGACAATAATGGAATAGCCAGAGACCGCCCTGAAATCATTCGGTACTCCAGATACAGATCCGGAATTCTCTACAGAAACCAGCGCTTTTTGCGCTTCTGCAGAAATATCTTCTTTATCGCTCTGTTTCATAACTTTCTGAACCAGGCCATATTTTTGAATGGACTCCGCATCCTCTATCACCTTGATCTGGTTTCCTTTACTGTTCGTGATAATTACACGGTTTACCAGGTTCTGCAGAGTGCTTTTATACTCTGTATCAATTAGATTGTAGTCTCCGGTCATCACAGCTCCGCACAACGTCCCCTTTTCAATCACGCAAAGCTGATTGATATTTTTAATCAGCGGAATGTATTTTGTGCCATTCTTCCTGGCCGCTACTGTATAGGCCATCATGATTGCCTTATATGCCTTTTTTCCAAAACACGGTGATTTCACTACAACTCCATTGGTCGGGGCCAGTTCTCCGCAGGGGATATCCAACTTCTGGCAGATCTGCGTCACAATACTTTCTGGTGTCCCAGAAAAGACCATATTCACATCAGACTGGTTCACGTAAAACAAAAGATCATATGCCAGATAACTTACCGTTTTAGAGCTGCCTTTCTTATCCGCATCAAATATGATCCCGCCGAAAACATTGTTTTCTGCATCATCCTGCATGATTATTTCATCCCCGATGTCAATGGATACATCCGGGAACAGTGTATCTTTTTTGTTCTGGGCAATAGTGAAATTGATTTTTCTTGACACCTGGGAAGTATCTCCAGACCAAGTGATTTTTTCAATTAGCTGGCTGATATCCTTTCCTCCTGTCAGTAATTTCATTCCTTCCACCGCCTTTATGCCGGAATTGAAAGCACAGTGCCCGGATAAATCCAGTGCCCGTTCCCGGAACTACTTTTTCCATGGCTCTTGGCCGCCGCTTCAATCGTTCCGCTATTTGCACCATATATCTTCGTATACTGTGCCCCATTCCCATAATATTTCTTTGCAATTCCCCACAAAGTATCTCCGCTAACCACCGTATGGCTTCCACCTGCACTGGTATTGGGCCGATCTGTAAGGCCATTGTCTCTGACTTTTGGCATTATATTTACCGTTGGGACGTTCAAAGTAACGTACTCTGAAAAAGACATGGTATAATAAATATCCTCGTCCCCTTCATTTACAGAATAATTCAGTTCATCCATCAGCATTGCCAGATTGATATCCATGTCCGTTACAATAACGCGAACTACCTTTTTCGATGTTTTCCACTCATCCAGCATGGTGATGTAACCTTTCGGTGTATCTTCAGCCAAGTCACTGAACGGAGAATTCTCTGACGGGAAAAAGCTGGAAAACTTTGTGCGCTTCAGCCCACGGTCTCCTGCCAGATTGACTTCTCCCATTTCCAACAAAGTTATCGTCTGATTTAACTGTTTTGACGTAAATTCCACCGTTTTAGGGTTAATCGGGAGCTCGATGACTTCGCTCCGATTATCCACACTTAGTTCAATGATCCTCTCTTTCATAAGCTCCCTCCTATCCCATATTTACAATTACTTCTACAAATTTCTTTGCTACTTTATCAGCCATCTCATCAATATCATCCTCTGACCGGACATTGATGGTATCTGCAAGTTTGGCAATCTGGACTGTAATGTTTCCGAGGAATCCCCTTGCTCCACCGGACGAAGTGCTGCCCGGTACCTCCATGCCGCCCCTGCTCTCCCTGATCCGGTCGATCAGAGCTGAAAGATGCTGGTCAATATTTGTTAAAATGCCGATGACAGAGGACATTCCTCCGCCGTTTCCGGAGGATGCTGCCATGCTTCCCTGTACTACGCTACCGAATGCATTGCTGGTCAGAGACACACTTTCCTTGTTTGGAAGTATCCTGGAACCTCTCGGCAGATTTACAAGCTCTGGGCCTTCCTCACCTACCCAGGTAAGTCCACCACGCCAGTTGTTGTCTCCAGCTGCATTCTTTCCAACGCTTCCTGATCCACTGCCTCCAGAGCCTGCAATCTTGGCTCCTGTGCTGCTGATCCAGTCCGCCACCTTGCCGATAGCTGAACCGATTCCTTCCACGATAGGCTGTACCACGCTCCAGACGCTCTCCAGAATACTCTGAATTCCTGGGAACACGCGCTGTACCACGCTGAAAACAAGCTCGAATACACTAATGCACAAATCCATAATAGGTGAGATCACGCTCCAGGCCGTGGTCAATACAGAACCGATTGCCGGGCCAGCTACCGCGATAACCTCCTGGATGAATCCCATCCGCTCTCCGATGAAGCCGATCACAGAACTTACTTTCTCACCAATGCCATCGAATATTGTACTGAAAACAGGGGCAAGCGCCACAACAGCCACACCGATAGCCGACACCAGCCCTGCGATAACTGGCGATGCCTGAGAGATTAGGCCACTGATACCAGAAACCACACTTGAAATCACCGGGAGTATTACTGGAAGCATAGTTGAAACAGTGTTCACAATGTTTCCAATTGCTGGGGCACTGGCTACTGCAGCCTGACCAAGGGAATTTGTTACGCTGTTTCCAAAGGATACAAGCTCCGGTATAGCCGCCGAAAACTTAGAACCCAGGTTTCCAATACCGTCAAACGCCTGGTTGACTGCACCGCTCATAGAAGACGGCAGTGCGCTCACAATTCCGTCTTTCAGGCTCTTGACGATTTCTCCGCCAGATTCCTTAATCTTCGGAGCTGCCGCCTTAATACCTGTTTTCACGGCTCCAGGAAGTGCTTTTACTACCCGCCCAACCATTGGAACCGCATTCTTAAGCAGGAATGTGCTGGCCGTTTCCACTACAGAGCCCATAGCGCCCTCTACATCACCGTCACTCGCCATAAAACCAAGCAGATTTTTAACTGCAGACTTCATTGCTCCGAAAGATCCGCTGAATGTGGTCGATGCTTCTCTCGCTGTGGTTCCTGTAACATCCAGTTTTTCCTGGATCACATGGATCGCGTTATACACATCCGCCAGGTTATCCAGGTTATACTTAACTCCAGAAATCTTCCCAGCGTCCTTTAACAGACGCTCCATTTCCGACTTCGTACCACCATAACCAAGCTTCAGGTTATCCAACATGGTATAGTTCTGCTTAGCAAAGCCCTGATAAGCATTCTGGATAGAACCTATGTCGGTACCGAATTTATTCGCGTTATCTGCCATATCCACCATGGCCTGATCTGCCACGGTGGCTGCTTTTGCCGTATCACCCTTTAAACTGTTCAGCAGCGAAGCTGAGAAGCTGGTGACCTGCTCCATATAATCATTTGCTGACAATCCCGCTGTTTCAAAGGCTTTGTTCGCATTCGCCTTGACTGTATCCGCATCATCCTTGAATAAGGTCTCGACACCGCCACGGCTCTGCTCCAGCTTTGCGCCCTCGCTTACCGATGCACCCACCACTGCAGTAGTGGCTGTGGCCGCTGCGATTGCAACCGGTATAACAACCTTGGTTCCCAGTTCTTTCATTTTTCCGCTGATAGCAGAAATTCCTTTGCCGGTAGCATCCTTGATTTTTACTACCGGCTCGGCAACCTTTTTCCCAAGATCTTTTACACGGCTTTCTACCGCTTTAACTTTCGTTGTGGCCATGTCCTTCACAGCCATGGCCGTCACTACTTTTTTCCGGAGCGGTTCCATTTTGGACTTCAAGCTATTCAGCGCCTTGGTTGCCGGAGTTGCATCCAGCTTTGCCTGGTACTTTTCCTTCCAGGTTTTCTCCATCTCCTCACGGGTTTTCTTAACATCCTCCCGGAAAGAAGTTTGTTCTTTCTTTATGATCCGAAGAGTTGCCGTGACATTATCCTTAATGCTGATACTTCCTACCACACTCATTTGTCACTCGCACCCCCGTTCCCTTCAAAAGCAAACAGCTTTTTTCTCTCCTCTATGGCCGTCTCCATGGAAGCAAAATAAAAGAGCCTTTCTTCCAGGCTCAGATTCAGGATATATTCAGGTGTGATTCCCTTCTGCAGATAAAAGTGCAGGAAATAGGTTTCTCCGTCTCGGCTTATGAGTTTTTTAATTCTTCAACCACAGTGACTTTCTTATTTCCGAGTACACCGGAAAGTTTCATGATCTCTGTAGCAATTTCTGTTACCTCGCTCATTTTAAAGATATTCACCACTTCCGGATATGTCTGGATCAGTCCCTGATCCATCATCTCCTGTGCGACTTCCTTTAAGTTCGGTTCCACAACGGCCAGATAAATCGTATATTTATCTGCCGCGTTCGGATCATTCTCATCTTCGATTTCCGTACACTCTACGATTTCCGGATAATCCAGGTTGCGGATTTTAATATTTTCATCCAAGCTCGGAATATGTAATGTGCGGTATTTTCTGACCTTTTTCTCCTGAAAGCGCTTGATCGCCTTGTTAGTAAAACTCTTAAATACCTCGCTCTTATCTTTATCCATGACTGTTTCCTCCTCTTATGCTGCAATCTGATCCAGGTTCTGCAGATCAGACGGTGTGAAGCCGATGCTGGTTTCTTCCTCGACAATTCCGCCTTTTTCCCAGTTGACCACCGGAAGTTCATTGTGCCATACATTGTTAGCCGACCAGCGCTCTGTCTGTCCATTCACGGCATCCGGATCTTTCAGTTTTGCAATAATCTGGCAGCGCACATCCTTGCCCTTCTTCCAGCTTTCCAGGATCGCTTTTGCCCTGGTATAAACCTTTTTTACGGTATAGGAGCCTTCTCCCTTTAATCCGGTAATCTTAGAGTCCACATCAATGCCGATCTGGACATCTTCACGGTTGGCCGTTACCTTTAACTCGATCTTAGAAAATTCAAAGATTTTCTCGCCATCGATCCAAAGCTCTCCCCAGGTACCGGAAAGAGTTTTGTTGCCTCTGATACTCTCTGCCATTGTCATTCCCTCCTTACATGTTTACTGTCATTTTCAGATCTTCCATGGCATCCACAAATTTCACGTTGCTGGTCACAAAGACCTTGCTTCCCGTATTTGCTTCGGCCACCGCCGTATCATCCATTTCTGATGTGTCGGTGCCCCGTCCTTCCAGGTAATTCCTCTGGGCATCTACATCTACAGATACGGTATTGTCATAACTGCGATCCAGGACATCTCCAAGAAGCTCCTTATGGTAAGAGCTGATGGCTGCCACAAACATCTGCTTGTTGTCATAGTCATTGATGACTTTGCCCACATAATACTTTTCAAATGTATCCCGGATATCATCCATGTAGAGATCCATGCCCTCCACGATCTTGATCTTCCGAAAATCTTCCGTTTTAGTGGCAGTAAAGGAAGTCAGGCTGTTCACACCGCGCCCAATCTTATACTGGCTGCCATCAAAGGTAAGGATCAGTTCGCCTGCATCGATCCGCTCATTCGGATCATCCGGCACTTCTGCCGAAGAAACATCGTTCAGAACATAAAAGGTACTGCTTCTGGAAAGAGACAGTCCAGCAAGGATTCCTGCGATTCGCGCACAGTATTCCGCTGCAGTATGCTTTTTCCCGGTAACAGACGAAGTAATGTTCTCTGTGGTAAAGTTGATAATTCCCTCATGATCTCCCGCATAATGGGGAAGAACCACCTTGAAGGTCTTCTTTTCATCATTGCGGTACTGCTTGATCCAGGCTCCGATCATCGTGGTATCTGCCGCCTTAATTCCAGGGATGCACAGATAATTCCACTTTAAGTCCTTTAACTTCTTCAGAACCGCGTTGTAGCTTTCTACATTGGTGGCCACTCTCATGGCGATCACTTTTGAAGGTGCTCCCTCATAGATCAGCTTCAGATAATTGTAGTTATCCTCCGTCCACTGAGTGAAATCCACATCATCCACTTTGTTGTAAACATTCTGTTCTTCACCTTCCGTGTCATCTTTCAAGATAACTGCCACAATTCCTCTGGCACTGCGCTCAATGGCGCTGATACCCTTGGACTGGAAGATAAAATTAAAATTCGGTAATCCCAGGCTCATGTTTACTCACTCTCCTTTTTCAGTGATACTCCCAGCTCCTCCATCCGGTCATTTGCAACCTTCTGTTCTTCGGAGTGCCGGAAATTGATAGTAAAAATGTAGTGGAGAACGTGATCCACTACATTGATGTCCGCATTCCCGATGGTGATCTTCCTATCACCAAACGAAAGCACCGGACGAATGGCTGCGTCAATTTCAGCAGCTTTAATGAGATAAGCATTATTGCTTTCGCCCTTCTCATGGTAGGTAACATCCACCATGACGCTCATATCCGTGTAAATTCCATCTACAGTTACAGGACTTCCTGGCTTCAAATCCACAAAATACCAGGTTTTAGGCTGTTCCACTCCATGAGCCGGGTCTGTACTTTTGATTTCTTCAAAAAAGACATCTGTGTCCGGATCTATCTTCTTTAAGGCCCAGATCAGCGCGTCTTTTATCTGCAATACTGGATTTTCCATCATTTCTCCTTAAACCAAATCATGCGTATTTAAAAAATCAGCCAACCAGGCCCGCAGGTAATCTGGAAGCTTCCGATCCATTTCCTGCAGAGACACCTCCAACATATGAGCGCCTTTTTTAAAGCCGCCGCCCTTCATGCGATGCCCATACTCCACAGGCTCCGCATATTCCACATTGTTGTAAACCTCAATATAGTAGGTGTCTCCCCGTTTTTCGATAGTTCCCAAGTTCCAGGCATTCCGCAAATGTCCAGTCTGAACCGGAGTCAGTTCTTTTGCTCTTCCAAGTGTCCGCTCCGCAATGTCAATGACCATTTGCTTAAATTCTTCCGGATATTGCTGATCTATAACCTGGGCCAGGTTCTTTTCCCACTCATCCAATCCGTCAAAGGTATATTCGGTACTCATCAGACCACCGGATCATCCAGACGAACTGGAACATTATTGTGGGACGGCTGCCGTTCAGCAGCTCCAGCCAGAGCTTCTATAACCTTTCCAAGCCGGGAAATTACCAGGAAATCATTTTCCAGGATGTCGATCTCCGGCCTTACAAAAAGGCTGTATGAAGTATCTGCAGATGCCGTGGAGCTGCTCTGGGCCAACACTCCGCCGCTGTGGGAAGATAGCGCACATGGAACATCCTGATACATCATCTTCCCTTCCGTACCGCTTTTAAAAACACTTTCACCAGATGGTAAAGTATCTTTAAAAGGTCGGTAAACGGTCACTGTATCCCAGTAGGTCTCTGCCAGAATATCAGCTTCCTGCATGGTTATCCTTTGGCAAGCGCATTTTCTTATAGTGGTTTAAGGATGTCTCATAATTCTTCATGAAGTCCACCGTGGCGCTCCTGGAAGCGCTTGGATCGCGGTAAGAAATCGTTGTGTCTCCACGGGTGACGGATGATGTTTCTTTCCCTGTAGAGACCAGCAGATCTGCCTTTAACATATCCTCGGCAATCTGGGCTGCAGTTCCTTCCAGGCGTTCCGGAAGATCTTCTCTGCAGCAGTAAATCAGGATCTTATCTACCGCCCGGCGCACATATCTCCTTGCGGAGCTTTCTTCTGTTTCTGCCATTTTCATGTTATCCATGACTTCGGCTACAATCCTGTTTTCCTGTTCACTTGCCATGCAGTCCCTCCTACTTTTTCCTTGCTGTCTGGCTTTTCTCAGCAGTTTCCTGGTTCTGTTTCAGGGCCACTTCAAGCTGATCTTTCGTGCCGTCCAGTTCCTGTTTCAGCGCAGCGTTCTGGCTTCTGGCCGCCGCCAGTTCCTCCTTCAGTTCCTTTTCCGCTGCAGGTGCTTCGTTTTCCGGAGCCGCTTTCTTTGCGGCCCCTTCTCTGACAAATCCCTGGCTTTCCAATGCCAGCGCTACAACTTCAGACTCTGTCTGTTTTACTACATTGTCACGTTTTAAAGTAATCATCCCACATCTCCTCCTATGACAGTTCTTCCTTTACGTTGGTAAAGCAGGTCTTGATCTGCTGATCCGGAATCCAGATATCATGGTACTTGCGGTAATCCATCGCGTAAGCTCTTGCCTTCTGGTTTGTCTCCGGATCAAAGATTCTCATCTTATCTGTCTTAGACACCGCAACAGGGGCTTTTCTCGGTGTGATGATCCAGTTAATGTTCTTGCTGGATGCCGTTGCTGCAAATCCACCATCTTCCTGTCCGCTGGTTTTTCCATCTTTGAACAGATATTCAGTCTTCATTCTCTCGGAACCAACCGAAATCAGTGGATGCTGTCCATCCAGGCTCCTAACCTTAAAGCTTACATCTCCCTGCTTAAAATCTGTTACATCCAGTTTTTTGGACAGCTTATCACTCATGGAGAGGATCGCTGCCACCATGCGGCTGATGGTAATTACCAGCGGAGTATTATCTCCAACGATTTCCTGAACCGTTGCAATGTCGTAGTAAAGTTTCTGCAGAATGGTATCCTCCGCCGGTACATATCCGCCAGATGCTGTTTTTGCCTTGATGCAGGCCGCTGCGATCGTGCTGTAACGGTAAGCATCAATCTCCGGGATCACTTTGGTTCTCTGGAATTCTCCCATTACAGTGGCCGCAGTCAGCGCAAAGTTGGTCTCATCTACGGCATTCTCATCAAAGCTGAAGGAGCGTCCTCTGTCCTGGGTCATTGTTTTGGTCTGGTACTTGAAGTTTACTCCACCGGCTACAAAACCGTTCTGTCGGTCATAATCAGCCAGGCCGTCCATGGAAAGCTCAGGAATCTTGACCTCTGA
Source organism: uncultured Clostridium sp. (assembly GCA_900549235.1). Classification (GTDB taxonomy): domain Bacteria; phylum Bacillota; class Clostridia; order Lachnospirales; family Lachnospiraceae; genus Enterocloster. Next base: position 106,769 of record URNT01000001.1, read on the forward strand.
TCCTCCGTTATATTTCACCAGGTTGGAATTGACTTCCATCCATCCGGAAGTAGCCTGTTCTACTGCAGCCTTATCCAGTTCACTCTGAATGACCGCTGCTGTCTGAATTGTATTTACGCTCATGTCTCATGTCCTCCTTATAATCCTCTGATGTTTCTTGCAATCTGATCTCTTAACATATTTTCTGCGCTTGCCGCATTGCCAAGGCCCGCCGGAGTCTTTCCACGAAGTCTGGATTCCACCGCCGCCTGAAGGCTTCCCTTAAAGGTATCTGTTAATTTTGACAGACTCTTTTCCATAGCCTCTTCACTGGTATAATCCAGCAGTTCAGCCAGGCCGACCGGATAACCATCCTTTTCCAGGGATGCCGTTGCCTTTTTCTGCAGATCACTCTTTAAGAGCTTCGCCTGCAGTTCTGCGATCTGCTCATCTTTCTTTTTCTGTTCCTCTGCAGCCTTTTCCTCCGGGCTTAACTTGGCCTGCCTCTTTGCTTCTTCTGCCTGAGCTTCCCAGTCCTGCTTTGCTTTTTCAATGGCTGCATCCATATCCGCCTGGCTGAAAGATTTCTCCTCCGTTTTACCTGCAGGCGGCTCTGTTCCTTTTTCAGCAGCCTTTTCTTCTGCTCCAGGTTCCTTTTTCTCCTGCTTGGCACCGAAAAGACCGTCAAGAAATTCCTTAAAAGCAGATACTTTCTCCTGGTTTCCGGTTTCCGCACCTGCGGCCTGTCCCGCCGCTTCCGCAGATGTTCCTGCCGATGTAGTTGCTGCGGTCTCAGTTGTCTGAGTGCTGGTGGTCATTTCTCCATCCATTTTCATGTCCTCCTTGAATTTTTGTATAACAAAAACACCCTCTAACGCTGGTTAAAAGGTGTTTAAGCTCCATTTAAACGTAATTTTTTGTAATTTAATAGGCACCCCTTTGGGTGCCCATCATGCTTTCTTTTTCTGCAGATCTCTGCAAAAATCCTCTTTGTAGTTGTTTGTTCCCAGAGCCGATTGCCTTATAACCTCTCTTGGTATCCCGTCCGGATATGTATCACATTTTGCATAGCCATGATATCTGGTGCATGAGTTACAGGCGCTGTCAAATGCCTTTGGTGCTTCCCACCACCGTCTATCAGAATATGGTTTCTTTTCCATTATAGCTCCTCCATGTAGATTGTATGTCCATCAACTCTGGTAACAATAAATGATGCTCCACGTTCAAAAAGAATTTCCTTCTCTGTTGAATTATACTTCCGTATATCTCGGCCATTCTTTGACCGAATTACATACTGTATTTGGAAACTGTCATCATATACCTCAGTTGAAGATGATAAATACTCATTAAAGATTTTCAGTTCTCCCGGAACATAGGATTTAACAAACTCATCCACATCCGGAATTCCAAAATCTGAAAGCGACCGTTTTACCGTTCCCTCATACTTCGGCATCTTCTGAAGTGCAGAGTCCATTGCCTTTATGGACTGTTCTTCCTGCTTTGTCAGTTTTTCTCCCCTGCGGAGCTTGTCATTCCAAACGTAAGAAGAACTGCTTATGTAACTATTCATAGCATGTTGCTCCGCGTCTGTCAACGGTTCCACAGGTTCTTTTGCCTTTTCTTTTACATAGCGTTTTTTCCATTCTTCAAACTTTGGATTGTCCTTCAATGGGTTAGCGCCGTCCTTTAGCGCAAACATATCAATCCGCGGTTTTGCTCTGGTAGTACATTTACAGTTCGGGTGGATCGGTGGCAGATTGACTCCCGCCTCGGCTTCAGATAACTTAAACGCCTGACCATTCAAAGCCTGGCATATCTCACAGCCGCCTCCCAGGAAAATGTATTCCTCAATTCCAAGTTCCTGATAGGACTGCATCTGGCCTTGATTAGAAAAGTAACTGCTCTCTGTTCTCACCAGGCGCTCCGCATTTTTTCGCCCCCGGTGCATCACATCATCTATGGATTTTGCCATTTTCTGGACACTGGCCCCGGACATGAAGCCCATGGTCAGTTCCCTTCTGGCAAGAGCCGCCAGTTTATCCGTATCCTCCCACAGCGCCTGGGAATAATTTTTCCCAGACCACGGAAACTCCAGAATACGCTTCAGCATCTTCTCATCAACCTTCGCCACAGTAAAACCTACTCCCATGATGCTCTGAATATCATAGCAGCTACAGTAATAATTAGTTTTGAACATATCACTAAGAAGATCTGTCAGCTTTGTTTCCGTATCTCCGGCCAGGTTTATCATCTGCAGATAAATCTGTGAAAGAAGCTGCTCTTTTCTGCTGATCCTGGACTTGGCAGACAGCGTATTTAACTCCAGCAGCGTCCTGGAATCCGTCTGGGCCTCGGCCACATACTTATCCATGCTCTTTCTCCAGCGGCTGTATTCCTCGCTGGACAGGAGCTTTTCCGCTTCCGCGTTATCCAGTTTGTTATCCTGGGCATACTTCTGGAACATGGCATTGATCTCATTTTCCAGTTGGTTGGCCGTCTCATCATAAAGATCCATGATATCCCTGGCATAGGTGTCGGTTTCCTTGGCATTTCTCAGAACCCTTTCCTTGGCCCGTTCAATCCATTCATTCCGTTCTTTCTGACTCATCTACGCCCTCCGCAGCCGTTCCGGCAGTCATGCCGTTCTGCTGGCTCTCAAATGCTTTGGCAAAATTCTCATAGGTGCCGAATTCGTCAACATCCTTGTTTTTTTCTTCCTCCAGCTTTTCCATCTCATCATGGACATTTTCCACCCATGGCAGCATCTGCAGCCTTGACTCCGTGGAAAGCAGTCCGGAGAGCTGCGTTGCGATCTGTGTCAGCTCCAGATTGTTTTCCGGTTTGTTTCTGCGGAATTTTGGAGTAATGTCCTTATAATCATAATGACCGCCCTTGATATTCAGGATATTGGTAATCAGCTCGATCCGGCGCTGCAGGCCCTTTTTAAATTTCCGCTCTTTCATGGCACATAACTGTTCCAGGCCCCAGAGCTTATAAGCGATTGCTACTCCAGAAAGGTTCCCGCCAAACGACTCATCACACAAATGTGGAACATGGGACATGGTATGGATATCCTCCCGCAGCCGGTTCTTAAAATTCTCCATTGCGGTATCATCCACCTGTTTCAGCAGCCACTGAACATCTCCTCCATCATCCAGAATGATCGCACCCTTTTCCTTCATGTCCCGAACATCATCACTGCTCACATCTCCCAGCTTCAGGATCTTTAAAATAGCATCATCGTTGTACTGGAAGTAATTCGCCGTATTGCTCTGTGCCTTATTGTAGGCATCAATCTCCGTGATAACGCCCTCAAAATCTCCTCGGCGCTCCTCATTATTGATGTACTCTACAAAAGGGACATCCTGCCAGTAATGATCCTCTATTGCTTCCAGGTTCAAATACCCGTTATTGAATGACCGGAACCGGAGAACCTGGTACGCGTTCCAGAACTCCACTTTCAGGATCACATTCTTATCTTTATCGACAGACCGGACGCTTCTGATCGCCGCCATAGGCTGGGCATGGCCGCTGTCACTCTCATAAATCATGATCAGATCAGACGGTGCCACCTTTGCAAAACGGATCTGTGCGTCCTCATCAAGGTATAGCATTTCAAAGCAGCTCCCGCAGATGCTGCACTGTTTAGCCAGCTCCATGTTATGATCCTGCTCATCGTTATAATCAAAAATATCCTGCACTGTCTGCAGGTAGACATCATCCTGGGAGTTATAGACAACCGGCTGCCCAACAAAATAACTGGTTGCCGTATCCGTAATGTACTTCGCCATGTTATTAACCAGACGGTTGTTCGGTGCTGTGCTGTCTTTCTTGGTCTCTGAAAGAATTCGGTGCTGTCCCACGTAGTAATCAGTCAGCATCCCATATTTCAGATCCATCAGGTTTTCATCTATGATCTCCCGAATATCTTTTTCTGTCAGGCTTTCTGCAGAAGCCCTGTCCATATAAATAACCGGCATAATATACCGCCTCCTTTACAATCCAGCCGCTCTCCTGTCCATGATCCGGAACCGCTTGCTTTTCTTGGCAATTGTCCGGCAGCCTTCCAGGGCATCCGGGCCATCATCGTGAGCGCCCATCGGGAAGTGGAACATCTGCTCCAGGAGCCGTTTATGCTTTTTATTGAATTTAATGTAGTGGTTTTTTACATCTGGCTGCATGGTCTGAATTCTCATGGTCTTATCGCTGGTCTGTGGTACTTCCTCAATCGGGAGATACAGTCCGGCCCTGGCAGATGCCTTGGCCAGCTCCTCTTTTAAGAACCACTGGAACTGTACGGTCTCAGCGCCGAACTTTTTATAGCCCCGTCCAAAATCACGCTTCAGCCAGCGTTCTTTCTCCAGGATATCCGTGATGATACGATCCGGATGCCTCCGTTCAATATCCGCATCCAGCACATACATGTAACCAGTAACTTTGCTTTTTGCCAGTGTGATGATCGCAGAAAAGTCGCTTTTCTTGGTTTTTCCAAGAGAAGGATCGACAAAGCCAAAGAACTGAAAATCCTTGTCCTTGAAGTCCATTTCTGCTTCGTTGTAATAGTCGAACCATTCCTCGTTGAAAACACAGTCTTCCGGGTTGATCGGTTCATTCTGTTCCTCAGAGTTAAAGGAAGCCTCTCCCTCTGTCACCTTCATGACCATCAGGTCATAGTAAGAGAGCTTTTCCTCCCAGAGAACTTCTGTCCCGGCCAGCATCTTTTCCCGGTGTGCTTCAAAGAACTTTCGCGCATTTTCCTCATGGTCTTCATCAGACAGGTCAGTGAAGATATTTTCCCACTCCTGCCACAGGTCTGCCTCCGGTGAAAATGATATAACTGCCCGGTACTTAATTGCCTTGTATCCAGGGTTTTTAAGAGTATTTGCCAGCAAGCTGTCGTAATGGAGCAGGGTTCCGATGTAGACAATATCTGTATAATCATCACCGGCCTTGGAAACCGCTTTTTTAAACCAGCTATCCAGCTTCGCCCTTTGCTCTGGTGTCCGGACATTTTCATCATTCTCAATATCATCCAGGATCAGCAGATCCGGTCTCCAGTTCCGGTGCTTTCTGCCTCGGATCTTCTTGCCGGAGCCAATAGCCTCCACCTTGATATTGGTGCTGGTCACCAGAACATTGCTCCTCCAGACTTTTCCGGTCAGATCCCCAAAATCTTCCCTGATCGCTTCGTTTTCTTCAAATTCCACACGGATGTTATCCAGGAAGCCCTCCGCCTGATCCGAACTATCGGAGATAATGATCGGATAATGCTTGTACCCATATACAACGGCGTGGATCGTTCCTTTAAACGTCAGGCTGGTGGACTTGGCATGTCCACGGGGAGCTGCTACTACACGTTTGCAGCCATTCATCCGGCTGATCTGCTTGACCAGCTTCGGTGTGCTTGGTGTAAGTCCTTTTAAGACTCCGTCCTGCCAGATAGCATCCAGTTCCCGATGGAACTCCGGAGACGGTCTGGAAAAATAATGTGGAAAGTAGGCCCTTCCGAAGAACTCCATATCAACAGCACCAAGCCGCTGCCGGATTCCGCCTTTTCCAGTCAGAGCCGCGCCCGCTTCATAATCTTTCCTGATCCGGACACGCTCTGGCGAATCGTCCCTGTTTAAAAATGTTTTTAAAAGACCAGAAAGATCGTTTAAAGCATTCTCCTGTTCTTCGTAGTAACTTTTGCTCTCCGCTTCCGCCATTGCGCTGATCAGCGCCTTCAGACTTGCATCTTTTCCTCTCCGCATGACCTTTCACCTCTGTCCCGCTTCTTTTCCTGTTCAAATTCGCCCCATACGGCTCATTTTGCCTTTATGTGGTAATTTCCCCGACCGCAGACCTTTAAACGGTTTTAAACGGCTTCCTAACGCTTTTAAAAGGGGAATAACAGGCAAAGAGAAAAGGAACCGGACAGAGGAAGCCAAAAGGCCGGGCTTCGCCACCCGACCAGCGTCCTTTTCTGCTCAGTTCCTTTTCTTTATGCCTGCGTCCCGAACACAGCCGGGACGAATCAACCGGTCATGTTTTAAGTCGCGTCTTGTAATAATGGCTGTGCCGCATCCTGGGAAGCATCGCTTCCAGCTTCCTGCAGCTCTCCGCCGCCTTCCACCTCGATCCCAAGCTGCACCTGTCTGGCTTCGCCGCAGATCGTAATTTCAAAAGTTGCCTTCCGGCTCCTTTTATCCCACTTTAAAACTCTGTTTTCTAACTGTTTTAAAACTCCACTGATGACAGTGATACCACCGCTTCCGTCTTCCCTTACCAGAGTCGGTTCCAGCGGCTCTCCATTGCCGGAAAGAATTCTGATCCATTCAGCTTCCAGATAGGACAGTGTCGATGGTGCCTTACTGTCCCCCAGGAACCGGATCACTCCCGGAACCTCTTTTACCCGATAATAGTTTCTGGCCGTGAAATCCATGTCCAGGAACACATATCCTGGGAACAGAATATATTCCTTTTTTGTCCATGCCCCACCAGACCGGATGGGACGGTTCTCAATGGGAACCTCGGCTCGGATTGCCTGGTTTTTCAGCTTCCTTGCAATTCCGCTTTCTTCTCCAGTTTTAACCTGAATCACATACCACACAGCCTATCCCTCCATTCCTTCGCTTTTTTTCTTATTGAGGTAAGCGCTGACCTGACGGTACAGTTCCGGATTATCCTTTGCCATGGTCTCAAATACCATGCTCTGAACAGCTTCCAGTCCCGCCTCATAGTTTTCTTTGTTCTGTACTTCGATCCGCTTCTTATATGCAGCAGCGCGGATCAAACCGTTGGTTTCCTTAATGAGCTTCTCGATAGGAACTTCTTTCATCTGTTCCTCATCTACATTGGTCAGAGCATTTAAAACGTGGTGGCTTGCCAGCCGGATCAGGGCTTCCGAAGTATCCAGATCCGGATAACGGTTCATTTCATCCATCAGCATGGAGAAATTGCTCTGTGCCACGTTAATCATCTCTACCGTGGCCAGATACTTCCTGGCATAGGTACAGATAGCCATCTGGCTCATTTCCTCACCATTTGCCTTCAGGAAGGCCACGATCTCTTTGTAAGTGCAGCCAGTAAGGAGCATCTGCTCCACGGTGTCTTTAAGCTCCGGCGGCAGTCTGTCCACCTTTCCTGTGCTGCGTCTTCTACGTTCCTGTTCCATCAGCCGTCCAGATCAACCATTTCATCCGTGATGCCGCCGCCAAGGAGCCGGATGCCCTTGCCGGTTACTTTTGCTTCCAGCGTCTGATATTCCACATCGGCCAGATTAGCCGGTTCCCTGCTTTCCATATCACGCAGATAGATGTATCCCTCCTCATGGAGAAAATTCACGGAGTCGATGAACTCCTGACGCTCAATCCCCTCCGCTTTTAAACCTTTTTCAACACTTCTTAAAGCATTGTACTTTTCCCGGAGCAGGTTGATTGTCATGAGTACCCTGCCGTTATTCACCATAAAAGCTCCTGCCCGGAGTCTTCTCTTTTCCTGTTCTCTGTTCATTGTGAACCTCCATTTCTTGTCATTTCGATCATCATATTTAACATCTGTTCCACTTTCCGATCCACCTTATTGATCTCACGAATGAAATCATCCTTTGTCAGGTAATTCTGCCGGATCTCCTTAATCTCCTTCTGGCACCCATCAAAATCCTTACTGTGAGTCTCCTTGGGTGTATAATCCTCACGGATCTTATTGATGTCTTTTTTTAATTCGTCTGTGGTTTCCTTCAGATCTGCTTTTGTTACAGAATCCCGTTCTATTTTTTGAAGCTGCTGGACTGTGCAGTCCAACTGGTTCATGGTTCTTTTTAAAAAATATGAGATTACGCCAATACCCAACGTAATGGCGGTTGTTATGATCCATCCTTCATCCATCCAGTAATTCCTCCAATAAAAAAAGATACACTCATGTTTCTGACACAAGTGTACCTCTTAGGCCCGTGAACTGTCTTTTGAAGCACTTCACTAATTTACTTCACTTTTTAAAATGCTTCCGGATAATCATAGATGCTCATTTGACCCTCCATGTCATCATCCGGATTGTCCAGTTTTCCGAACAGGATAAATCTCACCCAGCGCTCGGTAAGTCCATATTTCGCGGCAAGCTCTCTATAATTTCCTCCGTCAAATTCTTCCCGGATCTTCTGATCCCGTGCCGCCCGTTCCAGGCTCTCTGCCTTCGGAATATAGATTGTAGTGCCACCAAAAGCCCGGACAAGGCTTTTAAACCCGTCCAGGCCCACCAGTTCTACCATCTTTCTCTGATCTTCATCCAGGTTTTCTATCTTCACATGGTCTAACAATCCCATTGCTGGCCGCCTCCTTCCGTTCCAGGCTTTTTAAATACCCTTTTAAAACTTCAATCAGGGCATTCCCCTGGCTGAAGGTGAGCCATGCGAAGGGATTCTTCGCAATAGCGTCTACATGCAACTCTTTTTTAATGACCGCGCACAGCCGGTCTCCCAGCGGAACCTCATTCGGACTTTTATCGTGTTTCTTCAGTTCGTACATCAAAGCCCAGATCTTCTTCTGCTGGCCGCTGGTCACGCCTCCCGGTCTCTGTGAATGTTCCTTCGGCTTCCTGCTGGATGGTTTCGGAGCAGCGGTACCGCCCTGCAGATCCTCCAGTCTTTTGATCACCGCCATGGCCTCCTGGTAGGAAAGTTCCTTTATGGAATCCTTTCCTGTAACGCTGGACACCAGTACATGGAGCTCATCCTCGCTTCCAGTTCCTGTAATTCCCAAGGCATGACCTATGGCATAGATTTTCTTCATCTGGAATGATTCTATCTTTCGCATTTACCGTTGCTCCTTCCTGCTATTTTTCCGCCTCTACAGTTACCTTGATTCCTTCATCCACGAATATGGCTGCCCGGATCACTTCCACCGCTTCCTGCGGTGTGCCTCCCCACTCTGCCGCTTTTAATATCTGCAGCATCCATTCCCAATTGATCACTTCGGATGCCAGGTAAGCCCAGTCACTGGCTTCCTGTTCTGAAAGGCCCGCCAGCTTCATCAGGGTTTCTGTGTCCTTTTCATACTTGCCTTTCAATTTCTTTTTCAGCGTTCTCTGGATCTTCTCATCCTTTGTGATGGCGCTAATCGTAGCGTCCAGGCTGCCCTCTGTGAAATTTCCCATATACATCATGGAAAAAAGCCGCTTTGCCGGAGCCGACATGCTATAAGAAACATCTTCTTTTACAAAGTCCTTGAAGACATCCCCCAGGAGCTTCTTTACCATTGTCATGGAAATTGGCTTCACGGTCTCGCTGTTTCCGACCACCACTTTGGAATTTTCGCTTCCCCAATATTCTACGGTTTTGCTCTTCGTATCCCGGAGATCATCCGTGGCCTGCTTCTCGAACCAGGCTTTGATCGTTTCCATTTCACCTTTAACGGCAGCCATCTGGCGGTCTAACTCAGCCAGACGATCAACCTTCTTTTTTACTTCCGCGGCATCCATTATCCTTTAAACTCCTCCATGATCTTTTCTGCACATCCGCGGCAGATCTCAATGCCACAGACCGTTTTAACATCGTCCACTGTTCCGCAGAAGTGACAGGTAGAAACATGCTTACGAATATGTACCCCGTCCTCATCTGCTTCGATATCTACCGGAACACCCGGAAGAATGCCAGTCTCCTGGCGGAGCTGACGTGGAAGTGTAACCGCGCCACTCTTGGCTACTCTCTTACTTACAGTCATGATAGACCTCCTCTCCCGCTCTGCATTTCATGGGCTTGCGACCATCGCCTTACCGGCGGCTGCATTAAGAGGGGCAAACGCCCCTGGAATATCTTGTATTTATAACTTCATAATAGAATCCGATATTTTGCACATATCCTTGACTGTTACTTCCTGCCCAGATTTCTTGGTTTCTTCATGAAAATTTTTTATTTCCGCAGCTATTTTCATAAGTTTAAAGACTCCCACCTGTTCTGGAGTGATTGGGAATATATCAGTCCCGGCTGTGACTAATGTGAGAGCATTACGAAACCAAAACACATCCATCGGATTCATGAGATTAATCTCTTTATCAAATTGTTCGACTGCTTCTTTAGCAAACTTTCTCCGGTTCAATCTCGGTTTATCCGGTGGTAGGAGTCCTTGTTTCTGAAGCTCCTTTTTCGCTTTTGACTTGAGTGTTTTTTCTTTATTGGTCAGGCGTTTTGACTTGGCTGGCATCTTCTCTCCTCCTACTGAATTTTCCTACCGTACCGGAATCCGGTACTGTGCTTTTGAATCCTGCAGATCAGAGAAAAGGTTGCTTTTATCTTCGCCTTCTCATCCCAGCAGTCTGCCTCCATGCTGTAAACCATCAGCTCTTTTCCGCTGTCCCGGATATAAACCGTTTCCTCATAATGGCGTTCCAGCTCCGGCGCTGAATACTGTTCACCATACCAGCGAATACGCAGGTCAGAGCCTACGCAGCGCGGTTCAAAGTACATTTCTTCTCTTTGTACCATCTCATTCACCCGCCTTTCTGACCTCGGTATACCGCTTCATAGAACCATCCGGCATCCGTTTCGTCACAATTCTGGCTCTCCTGCACTGAAGTAGGCGAAAGCAAACCCTTACCTCGTTCCACTCTCTTTCCAGATCTTCCGGCATTGGCATAGCCTTTTTTTCCATGGCCTTCATAATCGCTCCTTCCTGAAAGTTCTTGTCTTCCCTGTTTTTTTAAGGAGCGCGGCCCGGCTTACTGCTACCAGCTCCACCGGCGTATCCTTCACGATCAGCCAGTTCTCCGGTACCAGTCCTTTCCCCTGCAGAAACTTCTTCTGGGCCAGTGTCGGCTTCTTTCCGTTCTTCACGCTGCACTTACCTCCTTATTCAGTTTTACCTCACTCTGCCTTTATCCGGGCTTGTGACCGGCATCCTTCCGGACGGCTGCATTAAGGTGGGGCTTTACAGCCCCGGATTTTCCCTGTACCGGATGAGCATACGCTCGGTGGTTACGGTGATCGGCGGGAGTGAACTTTCTCTTCCGTCACGGTATCCTTTCATCCATGCCCGGTCATGTTCGATTTTCACCCGCATCTGAATACCGATCATCCAGCCGCTGAATCCGGCCAGAGCCATCAGGAATACTACAACCAGGCTTCCGGCCACTCCGACCTTGCCCGCTGCGATCAGCGCCGCCATTACCCCGGCGGCCACTGTTCCAAGTGCGATTCCTGTCACCATCATCTTTGCTTTTCCTGTCATGTACTTCATTGCATTTACCTCCGTTTGATTGATTTTATAAATAGATTCCCAGTGGGCCTGTTACCTTCTGCAGACCTTCCAGGGAAACATCCTGGTTATTGGCGGCTGCTGTAAATACGTTTACCATGCCGCGCACTCCCCACTTGCTGTGGCCGACATTGTAGAGGTATGTCAGCTCCGGTGTCATCCCTTTCTCCACCAGGGAAGGGAATAACTTCTCAACATCTTCTTTGGTTACATTCGTAGCCCGGTACCGCCCGTGGAGCTTCGTCCGGTTAAACTGCTGTGAGAAGATCGCCTCCTGTCTTCCAAGCATCTTGTTGTAGACCTCATCGTTTCCGATCAGTGCGATTCCGATGCCAGGCTTTCCGGTGATCGGGTCTTCATCCACCCAGCCTCTGATTTCTTCCAGGGCCATGAACTTCAGGTTCTGGGCTTCATCAATAATCAGGACATTATCAGAACTTCTCAGCCGTTCACGGATTGAAATGGAAAGGTCTTCTGTTCTCTGGTTTTCCGAAATCTTCAACGCCCTTGCAATCATCCTTAAAAGGCTTCTTACAGAGCTGGTACTCGGTGTGGTGCTGATATAGATCGCCGTTGCCGGATTGTCCCGCAGGAACTTGGTAGCCGCTTTGGTCTTCCCGATTCCGGCATCTCCGTCAATAACTACGATCCCCTTTTCAAGCTGGCAGTAACGGATCATCTTGTAAATGCTCTCCGAAATAGAGGTTGCCACATATCCCCGCACTGCATTGAAAGACTCGGTCTTCTTGGCGTTTTCAGCCTGCTCCTCTTTGATCTGGAAGAACTCGCGGATCTTACGCTCTACATCACCTACATCACCCTTGTCATAAACGCTGCGGCGGTACTGGCTTAATACTGCTCCGCTCAGGTTCATCATCGGGGCCAGCTTTGCCTGGCTGATTCCCGTTTCCTTCATGTACGTTTCAACTTTCGCCTGAAGTTCTGTATTATACTGTTTTCCCATCATTTACCTCCCTGCCTTTTGGCTGCATTTTCAATCATTGTGTCAAGATCGACTCCGCCGACCACTTTCTGATATACCGGTGTTTCATCTGCCCGCTGAACCTCCAGTACCTTCGGGTCTGCTTTGCCTGTGTAGCTTTCTTTGTTGCGTTGTGCCTGGCGAAGTACCAAATCCAGCGCGGTAACCCGGTCGGCCTCTGCGATGACCACGTTCTTTTTATATTCATTCGCGATCTTCTCCAGCTTCCTGGTCACTGCCATTCCGGCCTTCACATCATCCTTGGTAGCGCCATATGTAAGAACCGCCGTATTATCTACCGGAACCGTCATCAGATATTTGTCTTCCAGGTTATAGATCCGGACTTCCTTCAGATCATTCGGATTGTACCGGAAGTATACCTTCTCACCGAAATGTCTCATCAACAGTTCATCGTTCCAATATTCCAGGCGGCCTCCGTTGATATCCAGATGCACTCCCCGGCGGCCCACGGCCTGCGGACGGCTGCTTCTCATGAGCATCAAGTTCAATTCCTCTGCGGCTGCCACCCGGCGCTTAATCAGATGCTCATTAAACACATCCATTTTGAGCTTTCCTTTGTCTTCTGCCACCGGGCCATCGTATTCCATCATGTTGAAGTAATACTTCAGAATTGCATCCACATACTCCTGGAACTCATCGTCTGTATAAATGGCATCTTTCTTCAGAACATATTTCAAACGCTCTGGCTTTTCCACCACGCTGCCGCCCGTGTAAGTATTGAACAATCTGGAAAGGCCATTCTTCACATCATTGAACCGGCGCTCAATGATCTTTGCCTTCGCATTTCGGACGATAGCATTTGTCATATTGATTCCCAGGCGTTTGAATACGCCCGGCGGTTCAAAGGTTTCCTCGCCATTCTTCGGCTTCTTCTTCCGGTGGCCAAGTCCGCCAATATCGAAGGTCAGGAACTCTCGACCGTTATCCACGTAGATGTTATCCGGGATGCCATATTCCAGGATTCCCTTCCGGAGCGCGATCAGCGTTGCCTCTGAACCTGGGTTATATGTAATGTAGTACCCTGTAAAGATTCCGCTTCTTGCATCCAGGAAGGCTGTCAGGTATGGCCTGTGCAGCTTTCCTGACTTATCCCTCACCATTACATCGAAGGTGTGGTTATCAGCGATCCACCACTCGTTGCTCTGCATCTCATCATAAATACGTTTGATGTATGGAGCGCAGCGGTCATTGAATGCCTTGTGACCTTCACGACCCAGAACCTTTACTCCCTCCGGAACGCTTTTCAGTCTCCGGTAAAAAGAAGGATAGGCCGGGATCTGCGTATACAGATCCGGACGCTTTTCCTGGGCCCACATCTTTGTGTACTCCAGGCACTTGGTTACCGGATGCTGGGCTTCGTCCAGATAGTAGTACAGGAAAGCCTGCCATATCGTTTCATCTATGGAGCTTGTCCCTTTCTTCCATTTGTTCCGCTTATCAACCAGCGCCTTCATATCATCAGCCTTCACGGCATTCCATTTTCTGTAAAGCGTATCTACTGATATACTCCGCTCTGGATATTCCAGGCTGCAGAGCGTTACGAACTTTTTATCTACTTCAGCCAGGGAAGTAACTCCTGGCATCTTTCTATATGACTGCCAGCGCTTGGTGAGGTCGATCCAGAAATCAATTTCCTTCCGTTCATCCTCAGTAAACTCATCAATCGCAACTTTCTCTACTTCCGGTTCTGGCTGCTCTACCTCTTCCGGAGGGTTTTCTGCAATCAGTTGATAATACTTGTGCTGCAGTTCCTCATCCAACGCATCCAGCGGTACCAGGTAAGTTTTCCGGTTTTTACTATTAACAGTCTCTACCGCCTTTAATTTCCCATCTTGTATAATTTTCTTAATATAACGTGGACTGCAGCCTTTTACCTCTGCAACCTGTTTCGCTGTCAGCATCTGCGCCATACATTTCCACCACCTTTTCAGCCTGTCCTCATCAGATGCAGGAGGCTATCCCTGCATGACCGGCCTCTGCCGGTTTCGACTCTTTTAAACGGTATTTAAAAAGTCTTTAAAATCATCCATGTTTCCGCCCAGTTCCTGGATCAGCGGAATGATAAACTTCTTTCCTGATGGCTTCCCTGTGATAGCCTCGCTGATCCTGGCCTGGTGTGTTCCCATTCCTGCGGCCAGTTCTCTCTGGCTGATGCCTCTTTCCAGCATCCTGGTTTTTGTCCATAAGGCAAACTCAGCGAAATTTCGCACTTTTCTGTTCTTCATTCTGCCTGCCCTCCTAACGTATTCCGTTATAAAATTCTGTATCAGCGATACAAAATAACCTATTCCGTTATCGGATTCTGTGCTATAATCGGTCTTGTATGATTGATACATTATTATAATAATCCTCATTTGAGGATTTGTCAATTAAAATTGAGGATTTTATATATTCATGTGAGGATTGTTGGAGGGGCTATGACTATAAATGAGCGCTTTTTTAAATTATTAGATGAGAAAAAGGTTTCCCAGAAAGATTTTTGCGAAGCAACGGGCATTCCGAAGCAAACCGTCAGCGGTTGGAAAAATAGAAAAACTGATCCGCCAGCATCGCTGATTCCTACTATCGCAGCATACTTTGGGATCACATCTGACTTTTTGCTTACCGGGAAAGATGAATGCAATCAGGCAGATCTTGAACTTAATGACACATCTACTCAGCAACTCCTGAAATACTTTTCTTCACTTTCTGAAGTGGAAAAAAATATTGTTCTGGGAAAAGCTGCTGAATTTTATCTGAAATCTTTGTCCGAGGATTGATAGTCCTCATTTGAGTATCATTGACCATTTTTTCATATTATGATATATTCTTAGTGCATTTACCACCTTGCTGGACTGCCTACCAGCAATAAAAAAGGGCCGCGTCAATTAACTGACCGGCTCTTTTTTGGTTCCCATTAACTGGTTCCCATTAAGTTCTCATTTTTCACTTTTATAATTGCTTTTAAATTTTATTGTTTTAAACGGTCTTTTAAAACATTTCAAATGCCGAAAACCCTTGAATTATCAATACTTTCTCCCGTTTCCGCTTTTTAATTTTAAAAATTTTAAAAGGCTTTAAACCCCCGCTTTTTATTGAGCTTTCTTCCCTCCATTTTCAGGCATTTCTATGATTTTTCGTTTTTCAATGTGAATTCTGGTTCCCATTAAAATTTTAAGGGGTAAAAAGGATCTATAAGCCTAAAAAAGCCCCTATTCACGGGATTTCTCACCGTGTAAGGGACTTTAAGGATTTATAAGGGGTCGTTGGTTCCCATTATTGCAGGTTATTCGATAACTTACAACCACCCTGTTCCGGCTGATGCTGGGGTCTATCCCCCTTTCCTCTGGAAGCATCTGTATCGACGGGGCAGATATAAAAGACCTCTCTCCCAGAGAACTGGCAAATCGGATCGCATATATCCCCCAGTATCACACTCCTGTTTTTTCCTATACGGTGCTGGAGGTTGTCCTTATGGGGCGGGCCTCCCATTTTTCCGCTTTTGAAACACCCAGGGCCGCGGACCGTGAGGCCGCCTTTGAGGCTCTTAAAAAAGTTCACGCCCTTCCCCTTGCCAACAAAAAATATACATCCCTCAGCGGCGGGCAGCGGCAGCTGATCCTGATCGCCCGCGCCATATGCCAGTCTGCCAGAGTATTTGTGATGGACGAGCCTGCCGCCAATCTGGACTATGCCAACCACCAGCTTCTTATGGATGTGATCGCAGAACTTGCCAGAAAGGGATATTGCATCATCCTCTCCACCCACAGTCCGGAGCACCCCTTCTCTGTAGGCAGCAAGGTGCTTTTGATGAAGGAGGGACGCTCCGCAGGCTTCGGCCCTCCAAGGCAGGTGATCACGCCTCAGAGTCTGGAGGCCGTCTATCAGATTGAAATGGACGTTATAACTCTCCAGGACCGGTACGGAGTCCAGCGGACCATCTGTCTGCCTGTAAAACCAGCCCCTCAGGAGATGCGGGTTCAGAAGAAACGTCCCGATTATCACATATCGAAGGAGGTATGACCATGCAGCAGACCCCATCTCATATAACCCGCCACATTTTCCTTACCGGCAAAAAGCAGGTTGGAAAATCCACTCTTATTAAAAAAGTTCTGAACCATACGGACGGCAGGATCGGAGGCTTTTTTACCATAAGAACCGATGCCTTTCTCCCCGAGACCTATTCTGTGCATCTGTTTCGCGCAGGAGACGCCTTTGTGCCAAAAGCTGATAATCTGCTGTTCATATGCGGGAAAGCCGACGAAACTGTATCCCAGCGGTTTGACCGTCTGGGCTGCACTGCCCTGTCCGCATGTGAAGGCTGCTCTCTCATCATCATGGACGAGCTTGGCCCCCATGAAGCTGGGGCCGCCGCCTTCCACCAGGCCGTATTAAAGCAGCTGGATGGAAATATACCCATTCTCGGGGTACTCCAGTCTCCTGCCGGTGACTTCTGGCCAGATATTACGGCCCATCCCAATGTAGTGGTTTTGGAGATTACGGAAGAAAATCGCGGGGCGGAGGAGACCCTGAAAGAGGTTCTTTCTGTGATTATGACAGAAAAATGAGGATACCTTGATGGGTTATGAGGAATTTTCAAATGATCTTCATTTAACATAAAAACTCTTTCCCAAACATCTGCTAAAATGTTTAGAAAAGAGTTTTCACATCATCAAATACAGTCAAAAACCGTTGATTTTACATTGTTTTTCCTTCTATCCCCTACTCATCCCAGTTATGATACACAGCCTGCACATCATCATCCCCGTCAAGGAGATCCAGTGTACGGTTCAGTCTCTTAATATCCTCCTCGTCGGTCAGCTCCACCCAGGTCTGGGGGATCATGGTGACATCAGCTTCCAGCATGGGGATGTTCTGGGCTTCAAGGGCTTCTCTGACGGCGCTGAAGTCATCGGGAGCGGTGATGATCTCGTAGCTGTCCTCTTCCTCTGCGAAGTCCTCTGCTCCTGCATCCAGAGCGATCATCATCAGTTCGTCTGCGTCCATATCGCACTCTTCCTTGTCGATGATGATCTGGCCCTTCTTATCGAACATATAGGATACGCTTCCTGGTGTGCCTACGTTGCCGCCGCCCTTTGTAAAGGCGCTTCTTACGTTGGCTGCAGTACGGTTCTTATTGTCGGTCAGCGTGTCTACAATGATGGCAACGCCATTTGGACCATAGCCCTCGTATGTAAGGGTCTCATAGTTTACGGCTGCCGCGTCACCTGCTGCCTTCTTGATGCCGCGGTCAATGGTATCGTTTGGCATGTTGTTGGCCTTTGCCTTGGCGATCACGTCGCGGAGCTTGCTGTTGTTGGCAGGATCCGGGCCGCCCTCCTTTACTGCTACGGCAATCTCACGGCCGATTACCGTAAAAATCTTGCCCTTTGCTGCGTCATTTTTCTCTTTTTTGTGCTTAATATTGGCAAATTTTGAATGTCCTGACATTGGAAAACACCCTTTCTATATTCTTCTTTTTATACTTCGATAGGAAACATCCTTTTTATCTTAACATGATTTTTTTTATATGACAAGTGGGAAATTCGCCCGTCCTACCTGACCTCTGCCGCCAGGTTCCTCAGCCACTTTTTCTGCCGGTAGCGGATGTATCCCAGGATCATCTTATAGATCTCCTCAGAAAGCACCAGGGCATACACCAGATAAATAGGAAGCTTCCATACCAGCGCTCCTAAAAATGCCAGCGGCACGCCGATGAGCCACACCCCACTGGTGTCCAGAAACAGGCACATCTTCGTATCTCCGCCGCTTCGGAGCACTCCCACTACATTGACATAGTTAAACATCTTGGGAGGCATATAGGCCGCAAAGACCAGAATACACAGGCTCACATCCCTTGCAACCGCCCCGTCTAAGTGATACAGGCCAATGAGAGGCGTGCGGATGCCGATCACCACAAGGGCCGCCCCTGCCATTACAAGAAACTGAAGGATAAAAAAGTTGGTGGCATATTTCTCCGCCCGCTTAAGCTTCCCTGCCCCCAGCTCATTGCCAAGGATCACGGCAGTGGCGGCGCTGAGTCCCTGAAACAGCACTACCACAATATCCTGTATGGTGGTTGCAATGGTAATGGCCGCCACCGCATTGTCTCCCATACGGCCGTAAGCCAGAGAATACATGGTGGTGCCCAGGCCCCACATAAATTCATTGGCGATCACAGGGGCTGAGGTTTCAGCAAATTTGCGGATAAATTCCCCTTTCCAGCCAAAGAGGTCAGGCAGGCCGCAGGCCAGCGGAAGACGTTTTCTATATACATACCCAGTCACCAGGCACAGCTCGATCACCCTGGCAATGAGGGTCGCAACGGCCGCTCCCGCTACCCCCAGGCAGGGCGCGCCGAAGTTTCCAAAAATCAGCACATAGTTCAGGCAGATATTGGTGAGAATAGCGATGCAGCTGCTGATCACCGGAAAAACCACCTTATTTACCGCTCGGAGCATAGCCACATACACATTGGTCAGGGCGATAAAGGGATAGGTAAGGGCCGCCAGGCGCAGATACCTGGCTCCCAGCTCGATGCTTCCCTCACTGGTGGTAAAGATCCGCATCACCGCCTTGGGGCAGGCGATGGCAGGCACCACAAAGAACAGGGCTCCTGCCAGGGCCAGAAGGATGGACAGTCCCAATACCTTCCTGATATTTTTCACATCCCCGCTGCCCCAGAACTGGGCCGCCAGGATACCAGCGCCGCTGACTATGCCGAATACCAGCAGAGAAAAGACGAAAAACACCTTATTTGCAAGGCCCACCGCCGCGATGGCTGTGGCTCCCAGGCTTCCGATCATCAGGGTATCTGCCAGGTTCACCACCGTATTCAGCATTCCCTGCAGGGCCACCGGACAGGCGATCATAAGTGCCTTTTTAAGAAACCGGCTGTCTGTGAGCATTTCTTTTGTACTATGAATCAGCTGTATCATCTTTTAACTCCTGGTTTTCTTCTTCCTGTATCCTGGTCACAAGGACGCTTTCGATCATCTTGCTTCCGGAGCGGAGCACCTTAAAGCAGTATCCGCCGTAAACCGTTTCCGGCTGCTCATCCTTTTTAGGAATCCGGTCCAGACAGGCCACCAGATAGCCGTTTAAGGTATCATAGGTATCCCTGTCCTCCTGAGGAAACTGCAGCTCCAGCACCTCCTCCACGTCCTCTAAAGGCGCAAGACCGCTCATAAGATAGGAACCGTCCTCCCTGGCTGTGATAAACTCTTCCTCCTCATCATACTCATCCAGGATATTTCCCACGATTTCTTCTAAAATATCCTCCATGGTAAGGAGGCCTGCCGTCTGACCGTACTCATCCACCACGATCTCCATATGTATCTTTTTCGACTGCATTTCTTTAAACAGGGTATCAATCTTCCTGGTTTCCGGAATAAAGCTTGCTTTCCTTAAAAGCCCTGGAAGCTCCCGGATCACTGTATTCCGGTTCTCCTCCCGCTCCCAGAAGGCCGCCGCGTCCCGAAGATGGAGGATACCGATGATGTCGTCAATGTCCTCCCCATAAACCGGATAACGCGTATTAACCCCTTCATTTAAGATGAAATCAACGGCCTCATCCAAAGTCAGGGATCCCTCCAGGGCGGCCATATTGGTGCGGTGGATCATAATGTCCGAAGCTGTCTTGTCTCCCATCTGGAAAATGTTTGTGATCATCTCGGTCTCGTCTGCCTCCAGCACCCCCTGCTCATGGCCTTCGTTGACCATGGACATAATATCTTCCTCAGTCACATTGTCATCATTCCGGGCAAGCTCCAGGCCGAAAATTTTCAGAATCAGGCCGGAAAGGCAGGTGATCACAGCCGTCAAAGGCCAGAACAGCACAGTGGAGGCGAGGACAGCCGGAAGCATATGGTAGCACCATTTCTCCGGCTCCTTTTCTGCCAGCCTTTTGGGGATGATGATACCGAAGCTGATGATCAGGATCAGCAGTAAAATGGCCGCCAGAACCGCAGCCGCCGCCCGCTCCCACCACAGGGGATCGCCGTACCACGCGCCCCCGCCTCCTTCAAACAGGCTCATATGCCGCATCAGCTGTCCTAAAAGCACAGGGAAGATCACCGCTCCCGTAACCATGCCGATCAGGTGTGTGGTGATCTGGGTGGTGTGGATCAGGCGGCCAGGCTCCTTTATGATGGCCAGAAGCCTGGCCGCCTTCTGGTTGCCCTGCTCTGCCGCCTCCTCAAGTCTCCCTTCATTGACGCTCTGTATGGCCGCGCCGAATCCATAGCATACTGCTTCCCAAACGATAAAGCCTGCCAATACCAGAATACTGACAGGCGAAAAACTGCCGTCCATGACCTTATTTTTACTCCTTTCCTTTTTCCGTTCTCTTATATCACAGTTCAGCCTATCATAGCATCTTTCAGACATTTCGTCAATGCTCGCCAAAAAAAGCCTGTACCGCCGGAAAATCCAGATCAGTACAGGCTCTTTCACTTACCTGCAATTAAGCAAGATATTTTTTCAGCACATTCCTTACAGCGCCTGGTCCGGCGATCTCCTCTAAGAACATGGACTCAACCAGTTCTCCGATGCCGGCCTCATACAGGTCGATACCAAAAATATTGGCATTGGACAGGATGGACTTTAACTGTCCGGTATAGGTCTCAGGCTTTCCGACTGTGATTCCCTCAAGCTGCTTTGTCAGCTCCGGGATCATAGGATCGGCAGACAGCTCAAAGGCTTCGCCCTTATCATCCACTGCCAGCAGGTAACGGCACCAGCCCGCAATGGCCAGAGGAATAGCTGTCAGTTTCTTCGCGTCGCCGTATTTTGCCACATAGGACTTGATGGTCTCACCGTAACGGATTCCTACCTTCTGGGAGGTATCTGTAGCGATTCTCTGAGGGGTGTCAGGCATAAATGGATTAGGGATCCTTACCTCGATGACCTCATTTACAAAGTCCTCAGGAGAAAGAATGCCGGGATCTGTTACCACAGGCATACCCTCTGCCGGGCCGATCTGGTGAACCAGCTTATTTAACTCTGTATCCTTCATCTCATCCGCGATCAGGTCATAACCCAGAACACAGCCGTATACAGCAAGGGCTGTATGGAGAGGATTCAGACAGGTAGTAACCTTCATCCGCTCTACCTTATTAACAGTATCACGGTCGGTCATATAAACGCCTGCCTTCTCAAGAGCCGGTCTTCCGTTGGGGAACTTGTCCTCGATTACCAGATACTGAGGGCCCTCTGCGTTAACAAAAGGAGCGATATAGGTCTTTTTGGAGGTAATAACAGGAGCCATATCCTCGATGCCGGCCTTTTCAAGCTCTTTGCATACAGAATCTGCAGGACGTGGAGTGATCTTATCGATCATGGACCATGGGAAGGATACCTTAGACTCATCTGTGATGTAGTCTACAAAGCCGTCCTCTACAAAGCCCTTCTTGTTCCACTCCTTTGCCATGGTTACGATGGAGCTCTGAAGCTTCTCTCCGTTATGAGAGCAGTTATCCATGGAAACCACTGCCAGAGGAGCCTTTCCTGCCTGATAGCGCTCATAGAGCAGGGCACATACCACTGCCATGGCAGAACCTGCCTTCTCAGGCCCGTTGTCAATATCTGCCTGGATAAATGGGAAGTAGGTCCCGTCTGCGCCCTTTAAGGCGTAGCCCTTTTCTGTAATGGTAAAGGAAATCATCTGAAGCCCCGGATCGGCAAAAATCTCCTTTAAGCGGCTCCACTGAGTTGCATCAGAGGACTGTGCCTTGATGGCCTCAGTCAGAGAGCCAAGGACTCTCTTGTCTGTGGAGCCGTCTGCCTTTAAGGTAACAGCCAGCACCAGGTTATCATAGGGCGCGTAGATCTTATCTACTACGTCAAAATCGAAGGTCTCTACACAGGTAATGCCCTTAGAGGACTCCCCCTTCTCGATCAGGGTGTCTGCCAGGCCGCCGATGAAGATACGGAAAATGTTTCCGGCTCCGAAATGTACCCATACAGGAGCCTTTTTTGTTTCCTCTGCCACTGCTTTGGCATCATAAGCAGGAAGGCTCACTCCGGCTGCCTCCCATGCCGCTTTGTCCTTTAATCCTTCAAATGTTAATTTCATTCTCTATGCCCTCTTTGCATTTTTGTCGATTGCTTCCCAAAGTCCCTGGAGATAGCAGGCGCCCAGCGCTCTGTCATACAGACCGTAGCCAGGCATGGCAACCTCACCCCAGATCATTCTTCCGTGGTCTGGACGAATGCAGCCGTCAAAGCCGGTATCATACAGAGTCTTCATGATCTCGTACATATCCTTAGAGCCATCAGAGGACAGATGTGCTGCCTCCTCAAAATCCCTGTCGCTGTTGTATTTTACATTTCTCACATGGGCAAACGGAATTCTGCCCTGTGCCATGCGGATGATCTCGCAGATGTCATTCTTAGGATCAGAACCCAGGGAGCCGGTGCACAGAGTCAGGCCGTTGTATGGCTTGTCTACTGCCTTTAACAGACGCTCGATGGTTTCCTTATTTCTTACGATCCTTGGCAGACCAAAAATAGGCCATGCCGGATCATCCTGATGGATGCCCATACGGATGTCATACTTCTCGCATACAGGTCCGATAGCCTCCAGGAAGTATACCAGGTTGTTAAACAGCTTCTCCGCATCTACATCCTTATATGCGTCAAAGAGAGCTTTTAATTTTTCAAGACGCTCCGGCTCCCATCCTGGCATTACAAAGCCGTTGGACATCTTTTCGATGGACTCTCTCATATGCTCCGGGTCGATCTGATCGATCACATCCTGGTTGTACGCAAGTACGGTAGAGCCGTCCGGTCTCTTTCTTGCAAGATCGGAACGGGTCCAGTCAAATACCGGCATAAA
Source organism: uncultured Clostridium sp. (assembly GCA_900549235.1). Classification (GTDB taxonomy): domain Bacteria; phylum Bacillota; class Clostridia; order Lachnospirales; family Lachnospiraceae; genus Enterocloster. The sequence goes on from URNT01000001.1 coordinate 129,795, forward strand.
GTTGTAGCATACCAGATGAATGCCGGCCTTTCCCAGGTTCTCAAGAGTTGTGATATAATTTTTAATGTGCTCGTCTCTCTTATCTGTTCCGATCTTAATATCATCAGAAACATTAACAGACTCGATGCCCATGATAGAAAGGCCTGCATCCTCTACTGTCTTTTTAAGGTCTGCAATCTCCTCCTCTGTCCATACCTCGCCAGGCATCTTTCCCATCAGAGTGGTGATCACGCCCTTTACTCCCGGAATCTGCCGGATCTGTTCCAATGTAACACTGTCATACCCCGGTCCATACCAACGCAGCGTCATGTTCATAGCTTTATACCTCCGTATTCAATATTCACAGCCCTTACGCGGCCTAAGGATTACAGCCTCAAGCCTACGTTCGCACTCTACTTGTATGGTAGTATAATTTTCAACTTTATTCAATATGTAATAATTCATAATTTTACATCGCATTTTTTATTTAAAATGTACATATTATTTTTTCTTTCTCTCTCATATTGACTTTTCCCTAAGGACGCTCTAGTATACGTAGTATGTAAGTTACTACGGCATCTCATGCTATTTCATAAAAAGGAGTGTGTATTTCAATGAAAGCTGTACAGATTGTTAAACCAGAGGAACTGAGAGTTATCGACATCGACATGCCTGTGATGGATGAAAAGAACAATGTCCTTGTAAAAATGACAACCGCCGGCATCTGCGGCTCCGACATGGGAATCTATCACGGCACCAACGCCGCCGCCACCTATCCCCGGATCATCGGCCACGAGATGGTAGGCCGGGTAGACCAGGTGGGGCCAGGTGTTCAGAATTTAAAGGTGGGCGACCGTGTCATCATCAATCAGGTGACCAGCTGCGGCCACTGCTATCCCTGCCGCATCGGCAGAGGCAATGTGTGCGACAATCTGGCCATCCGCGGCGTGCATATCGACGGCGGCTACCGGGAATACATCGCTGTGCCTGAAACAGACTGCTATATCCTTCCCGATTCCCTGTCTGATACCGATGCCATTATGATCGAACCTACCACCATCGGCATCCAGGCCTGCACCAGAGCCCAGCTTGAAAAGGACGATTTTCTGCTGATCTACGGCTCCGGCGCCTTAGGAAGCACCATTTTAAAGGTAGCCCGCCTGCTCTGCGACCATATTATCGTAGCGGATATTATGGATGACAAGCTGGAGATTGCAAAACAGAGCGGCGCCTCATACACCATTAACCCCTTAAAGGAGGATCTCACCGCCAAGGTAAAGGAATACACCGAAGGCCACGGAAGCACCGTATCCATCGATGCCGCCTGCACCAAGGATTCCCTGCTCACTCTTTTAAAGGCCACAGGCAATGCGGGGCGGGTGATCACCATGGGCTTTTCCGTTTCTCCTACTGAGGTCAATCAGTTCCTTATCACCTCCAAGGAGCTGGATGTGCGCGGATCCAGGCTTCAGAATCATATGTTCGGAAAGGCAATTCAGCTGATCAACGAGGGAAAGCTGGATCTGAACCACACCGTATCCCACACCTTCCCTCTGATCAGGGCCCAGGAAGCCTTTGACTTTAACGACAGCCATGACCCTTCTATCCGTAAGATCGCTCTTACCTTTGACTTTTAATGCCTATGAAGCTTTTAGACAGACTGCCTGATGAGAACGCCCGCGCCTACGCGGTACGGGTCCTTCTTTACAATATCACTGCCCTGGAGCTTCCTCCGGGCAGTTCGGTGAGCGAAAATGAACTTTCTGCCTTTATGAGCTTATCCAGGACTCCGGTGCGGGAGGCGCTGATCGAGCTTTCCCGCATGAACCTGGTAGAGATTTTTCCTCAGAGAGGCAGCTATATTTCAAGGATCGACTACAGCCTCGTGGAGGAGTCCCGCTTTATGCGCCTGGTCCTTGAAAACGCGGTGGTAAAGCTGGCCTGTGAATCTGGTATTTCTCCCCGGTTTATGGAGCAGCTTGAAGAAAATCTCAAAAAGGAAGAAGCTTATTCGGACACTGGAGAATTTTCCGTCCAGCTGGAGCTTGACAACCATTTCCACCGGCTTCTGTTTGAGTCGGTAGGAAAAGCCTGGACCTTTGATGTGATCTACGCTCACATGGTACATTTTGACCGCATCCGCATCCTTACCTTGAAGTCCTGGCAGGATTCCCGCTCCGTAAAGGATCACCAGAATATCCTTTACGCCATCCGCCAGCAGGACGGGGAGCTTGCGGAAATGCTGATGACACGCCACCTGACCCGGTTCCAGGTAGAGAAAACAGAGCTTACCAAATGGTATCCGGACTATTTTGTTATGTGAGAAAGCAAAAAAGAACGCCTTCAGGCAACCGCCTGACCGCGTTCTTTTTTTGCTTCCCTTACAGAGCAACCTTTACAACTACCTTTTTTACCTGACAGGGGCCTCCTGCCTGGCATCTTGGCTTATGGGCATCCTCTGGAGCCACAATGATCAGATCTCCTTCGTCTAAAAAGACAGATCCGCTAAACTCCGGCTCCTCGTAAAAGATCAGATCATTTTCCTCGATCCGCTCCTTTTCAACCAGCCCGTCTCTTTTACATACCCCAAACTGCTCTCTGCCTTTCACAACATACTGAATATCAAAGTATTTTTCATGGGTTTCAAAGGATCCCTGGTCTGCTGGAAAGGTGGTATACTCCTGGATATTGGCAACAACCCTGTCTCCCATAATAGGATAGCTTCCTGCCGGAAGGGCCTCAAGGTCCGTCTCTGCCAGCCATTTGTAAGCGCAGGTGAATTTTTCTTCCAGGTAATTATATTTTTCAGCAATCTTAATATTTGAAAAAAACATAGTCCTCTCTCCTTTTATCTGCTCGCAATATCCTTTGTATCCATGTTGCCGGCCGCAAGAGCGCAGACCTGCTGCCATACAGTTTCATCAGCGGCAACACCCTCCTTCATGCTCTGTGCCCGTGTCTTTAAGGTGCGCTCCCCAGGATAGCTTACATGGCCGCCCTCCCGCTCTGGATGGGCGTTATTTGCCGCCTCGGCCCGGCGGTCCAGCATAGTCTGAATCTCCTCTTTTGTACCGAACAGATAGGGATCATAAGCGATAAAGATCTGGCAGCAGCCGGTGCAGCTGCCCTTAGCCTGAATATCCATATCCGTACCGCAGTTTCCATTTGCCATCAGAGCCGCTGCCATATCAAGGGCAAGAGCCATACCGCTGCCCTTCCAGTAACCCGTAGGAAGGATCCGTCTGCTGTCCTCGATGGCTCCCGGATCACTGGTCAGCTTTCCGTCTTTGTCAAAACCGCCGGGAAAGGGAAGCTCCTTTCCAGCCAGGCGGTAAACCCCCAGCTTTCCATAAGCGTACTGGCTCATGGCCATATCCAGGACCACCGGCCCATTTTCTCTGGGAACGGCGATACAGAAGGGGTTATTTCCCACACTGGGCTCATCACTGCCCCATAAAGGCATACAGCTTTCTGTATTGATCCAGCTCATACCCATAAATCCGGCCTCTGCCATTCTCCAGGCATAGGTGCCGCCCCGCATCCAGTGGGTGGTATTTTTCAAGGTTACACAGCCGATGCCGTGTTCCTTTGCCAGCTCCACTGCCCGGTCTGCGCAGAACAGGGCGTTGGTGATGCCGATGCCCAGCTGTCCGTCATAGTTTTCTACTGCTCCCTTTGCTCCCGTAAGGCAGGGTTTTCCCTTTATATTGATCCAGCCCTTCTGTACATATTCTGCAAAGCGCGGAACCCGGTTTAAGCCATGGCTCTCCACTCCATCGGCACTGGACTGGGTATGGATCAGGGCACAGGTCTCTGCCTGCTCCTCTGTCAGCCCCAGATTTAAAAAGACCTGCTTTAAGGTCTGCTTCATTTCTTCATAAGCAACTCGAATACTCATAAAACCTCTCCTTTATTATTGTACTACCCTTCCCCCATAGGCCATCATCTCCTCATAGAGGCCGCTTGCCTCCTCTGGAGAATATCCGTATACCAGAAATACATCCATCACATAAGGGGCATAGGGAAGGTCTGTCAGTGCCTGGGCAAAGGCCATGGCAGCAATCTCGCTGAGAGCGATAATGGAAGAATCATTGTGAATAGGGCCCAGGGACCAGAGGCGGATCTTCTCTTTCTTTGTAAAAATCTCCTCCTTATGAGCTTCCTCCACAAAATGAAAGAGCTCATGGGCCAGAAGAAGCTCCTCTACCCTCAGACGGTCTGTCAGAATCTCCTTCACCTCAGGAGCCGCAAGCCACCGCCCGGCCCGTTTTACCGCGTCCATATAGATGCTTATATTGCCCGGCTCCCTGAATTCCGCAAAGAGCACCCGGTCCGCCTTCTCAGGCAGAGAAGGATAGGACACCTTAAGCCCCATAGCCTCTGCCAGCTTCCCAGGCTCCCTGGTGCCATATTCCTCTGATACCCTGCGGGCATACTCATAGCCGCAGTCCATGGCCTGCTTCATCCAGCCCTTTCGCTGGCTGTCGCTGAATTTCCCGTTTAAGGGCTCTCTGGAAAATACATAAGCCTGCCAGTCCTCAAAGGGAATCGCCGTCAGGTCCCGGAGCATAAGCTCCAGGGAACGGACGGCAGTTTCGGGACGTTTATAAGACACTGGCTTCTGCTTTCCAAAAAGTCCCTCCGCAATGGGCTTTAACGCCTTTTGAACCTCATCCCGCTTCATAGAGCTACAGCTCCGTTACAGAGCCTACGATGATGATCTCCTCATCCGGCTCCCGATCGCCCAGGTCAAGATCCATAAGAAGGAAGATCTGCTCTAAGTCAACTGCGCTGTAATCTCCTACTCTCGGTCCTACACATACGAAGAAGTCAGGACGGATAATAGAGTCGGTCTTAAAGATCGCTACATTCTTCCAGATGTCCTCCACAACCTCCTTGTAGTCTCCGGCCTTGCACTTGACTACCATGCCGTTGGAGCACTGAACCTTGATAAAGCCCTTTTTATCAACGATACGGATCGGCTTTTTCTCCTCACGCTCGCCCTGGTATACATAGAACTTGTCTGTCTTTTCTGCCAGATGGATATTGCTTACCTTGGAGCCGAAGTCTGCGAGAGCCAGTTCCTTTGCCTCCTCCTCGCTGCACTCCTTTAAAAGGTCTGTGGTCTTTACCTCTGTGGAGCCGGTGGCGATGGCTGTTACCTTACCTGTCTGGCTGTCGATTTCAATATGTACCTCTACCGTGTCAGGAGACGCACCGGAGCTGACAGCTGCATCTGCCGCTTCCTTCTTGATCTCCCGGATATCCTCCTGGGTAGGGCTTGGAATCACACGCTCTACTACGTCACGGACCATGGACAGAGCCACGCCGATAGAGGAAATAACCTCCGCATTTTCCGGAATGTCATAAGCCAGTCCCATCTTCTCCGCACAGTAAGGAACCAGGGAAGCAGCGCCGCCGCCGCAGCCTACCAGCTTCATGCTGTCATGGTCTAACTGGTATTTCTCAGCCAGGGCATTGATGCAGGCGTTAACCTTCTCAAAGTCCTTGTCAAGGATCTGGGTTGCAAGCTGCTCTACTGTAATACCCAGCTTGTCAGCAACCGGCTGCATGGCCTTGCGGGCAGCAGCCGCATTGCCGTGAGCAAAGTATTTCTCATCGATCAGGCCCAGCACGTTGGCTGCACAGGTGTTGGTAAAGCAGATGCGCTTTCCGTTCTTTAACCGGAGCGTTACATAGTCGGCAGGATCGCCGGGCTTAGGGCTTACCAGTTCGATCTGGGGATCCTCAATCTCCTCCTCCGGAGTAAAGCAGGCGTACTCGCAGCCTGCGATATGAGCGGAACGGGGGCCTGCATCTACTACTTCTTTATCATTGATACGCACCATGGAACCTCCGGCGCATCCAAGGATACGCACGTCCAGGGAACTGATATAGGTATCATGTCCGCCGATCTGGGCATAGTCTACACCAGGACGGCCGTTTTTGATTACACCAATGTTGGTGGTGGTTCCGCCTACCTCAAAGTAGATGGCATTTGAGGCGCGCAGATACATAAGAGAGCCCATAACAGAAGCAGCCGGGCCGGACAGAGCGGTCAGAATCGGACGCTTACGCATCTCGCTGATCTCCATAACACCGCCGTCGCCTCTCATGATCATAAGAGGAACGGTAACTCCCGCCTCCCTTACAGAGGACTCTGTAGCGTTGGCAGTTGCCATCATCTTTGGCAGAATGGAGGCATTGATCGCTGCAGTGCGGGTACGTCTGGTAAGGCCGTAGAGCTTTGTAATATCAGAAGCCATGCTGACGGGAACATTTCTCTTTTCCGCGCAGTCATGAATCATCATCTCCTCATCCATGCTGTCTACACCAAAAGCCATGGAAGCCACGATTACCTGAGCGCCCTGCTTTAACAGCTCATCGATGTTCTGGTTGATCACATCCTCTGACAGCATCTTCTTTTTGATAAAGGTATTAAATACCTTTATCATCCGGCCTACCTTTTCGTCTAATACAATATCCTTTAAGGCAAGCTGGCGCTTCGCAAGAAAGCCCTCTAAGCCTCCTCCTGCCACGCCTACGATACCTACGTTGGCTACGTCGCCCTCAATAAAGGCATTGGTGGCCTGGGTGGTAGAATGAGCAACGAATACTACGTCCTCCGGCGCGATGCCGTTTTCACGCATACAGTTTTTAAAGCTCTGCACAACCCCGGCAGCAACGCCGTCTTTATCATCATGGGTTGTCTTTACTTCGTTTTTTCCAATGATCTCATGGGTTTCATTGTCCATCGCCACGCACTTGGTATAGGTTCCTCCTACGTCAATACCCATACGCACAGCTCTGTGTTTACGTTCTGCCATACTCCTTCATTCCTTTCGTTTCTATTATAGTTATTCTTTGGAAATTTTTGTTTAAACAGGATTGGGATCCACCAGGCGCCCCCCGGCGCCTGGCATGATAAAAGATGCATTGTTTTGAGAGAGTCTGATGTTGATTAGATGAACCATTCGGCGCCAAGGCCCGCAAGCATTACAAATGCCGCAATATACTGAAGCACGCCTGTCACATATGAATTTGGTATAGAAAGCTTCAGGAAGTCCTTGGAATCTACCTTGGTATAAGCCAGTCCCCATGCAACCCAGGACTGTGTGATACAGGAGCCGATATTTACCGTAATGGTCGGAATGGCAAATACGGCATATAAAAATGGAACTGAGAAGTTCGCTACATTGGACAGCACACCCAGAGTAGCGGCACCGCAGCCTACCAGAGTCATCGGTCCGCGGAACAGGCCCATGAACAGAAGGACTGCAAAGGCGATACATACAACCAGCTCGCTTTTTGGCATGATGCCTCCCAGGATCACCTTGAAATAAGGAGACGCATAAGTAGCTACTGAGTTGAACATAGGCAGGGTAAGAAGGAATCCTACCAGGGGAGCGGTATCAACCACACCGTCATAATAGAGCTTATTTACCAGCTGGCAGTTCTCCTTGAAGGTTCCTTTCATCCTTCCGCAGAGGAACAGTGCAGCAAAGCCTGCGATCACAAAGCCGCCGATTACGGAAAAATCAAGCCAGATCTTTAATATAACCGGAACGATAGGAAGGATCAGGGTGTAAAATGGAGCATTTTTCTGCTCAGAGCCTGCTCCTCTGGTCTGTGCTGCCCATGCGTGGCTGGTTTTGGAGCTCTTCAGGTAAAGAGCGGCAAGAACGGTGGTAGCCACCAGCATGATCAGGAAAGCAGCAAAGCCCCAGTGGCTTACATACCAACCCAGAGTAAAGTCAGGCATCTCATCCGGCTGGATAAAGAACGCGCGGTACTGAGCAAAGTTAACCGGGTTCATAAAGATACCGGCTGCTACAGAGCCCATGAAGCTGAACATGGCAATGGCCTTTGGAATACCAAGGGACATAAGAATCGGAAGAACGATTACGCCGATAGCGATAACAGGGCCTGCACCAGTCATGGCAGTAAAGATAACAGCAGTCACAACGTTTAACAGAGTGATGGTAACAAATGGCTTATCTCCGCCCAGTTCTACTGTTTTACGGATCAGTGTGGAAGCAATACCTGTCTCCATCAGCACACGGCCAAACCATGCACCCCAGCACACATTTACAAGAGTGGTGCCCCAGCCTTCAGGAGCGCTCTGGTAAATATTGTTCAGGATCTTAACCAGTCCCTTTACTCCGTCATACTGGAGAACCGGATTGGACTCTAAAAATGCCTCGCTGGCAAACAGTGCTCCGCCTAAAGGCAGGATAGTCCAGACAAGAGTGATGACCAAAAAGCCGATCATCAGGTTGTGGCCCTTGATACAGTAATACGCCAGGCCGAAAAACGTAAGCAATAAAATGATACCAATGATATATTCCATGGTATTCCCTCCTTGTTTCTTTTTCCCTAGTTTACATTTTCTTTTGCTTTTGCAGCACGCACCCTCTCAAATGCTGTTTTTATCTCATCCCTTTCCTTATAAAATGTATATTTTCTATCCGGCTTTAACAGAGCCTCAGGACGCCCGTCGGCCCCTATCCGGAAAAGAACTGCGGATAGATCCCTCTCAGTGAATCCATATGAAGAAGGACCATATTAAAATGGTTGGAACAAAGGAGCTTTGCCGCGTCTGCATCTCCTTTTTCCAGATTATCTGCCAGCATCCGGCACTCCACTCTGGTGTATTCCCAGCCGGAGGAAGGCAGGATCTGCTCGCTGAAGCTGTATGTACTGTAATGAAGGCCCATGACCCGGAGCATATCGCAGTCCAGTGTGCGAAACACCTCCAAAAGTCCAGTCTTTTTGCAGAAAGCAGCCAGAGCGTGGCTGAGCTGCCGTTCCAGGATCAAGAGCTCTGCCAGGTCCTCTTTCCTTCCCTCCTGCTCCTTAAGATGCTGTCTGAGGGTAGTAAGTTCACCGGCAGTAAGCCCCTTCCTGCAGACCTCATCGATCACTGCCTGCTCCAGTACGATATGAGCATACACTGCCTGCCGGACCCGCTCCGGATCTATCCTGGTCACCATAGTCCCTCTCTGGGGATATACAGCTACATAGCCCTCCTCAGAAAGCTGGGCCAGTACATCGCGGATCATGGGGCGGCCCGTATCCAGCTGGGCAGACAGAGTGTTCTCACTCAGTCTCTCTCCCGGTTTCAGCTCCAAAGCAAGGATCTGACGCTTCAGGGTCTCATAGACGTTGTCCTGTACTCTGACCCGGTCTGGCAGAACCGCCTTTTCCTCCATCTGGCACCACTCCTTTACACAGCGGAGAGATTTTTAAAATTGCATACAAGTTTTCCGAATATTGGAAAAACATAGCCCCCGCTCCTTTGATTTTTTATTTTGCAGTGTATTTCAATATATACAAAATATCACATGTTACCTATAAATGCAACCTCTTTTTACATATTTTCAATACAAAATTTCCTGTCTTTTTATTTAGCAGTTGCTTTTTTTACAAATAATGTTACAATAAAAAGAGACGATTTTTCTAGTTCAGATTGCATACAAGTTTCTCACAGCTGTCTGACACACACCATTAAGAAAGAGAGGTGGTCCCTATCTCCCCCCTTCAGCTTCGTCTTCAGACCTTTCCTGTCCGCACTCCCTCCGAGGACGCGCGGCAGTATGCCTACCGTATGATACGAACCTGTATCCTGGAGCTTCTGCTCCTTCCCGGCCAGAAGATGAATGAGGCCGATATTGCCTCATCTCTGAATATGAGCCGGACCCCTGTGCACGATTCCTTTTTTAAGCTTTCCAGGGAAAATCTGGCCGACATCATCCCCAACCGGGGCGCCTTTGTCTCAAGACTCAGCCAGGAGCGCATCCAGGAGGCCGTATGGCTCCACACAAGGCTTGGGGATTTTATGCTCCAATCTATTTATATCAGAAAGGTTCCCGGCTCCCGAATGGAGGCCCTTTACCAGCAGCTTGACCGTTTAAGAGACCTGACTGGCTGCGGCGAGCTGACCGGCGCAGCGGGAATCCTGACCGAATACTACAGACAGCTCTACCTGCTGGCCGGAAATATGGAGCATATATGGTCCTCCCTCCAGAAGGCGGACGCAGACCTGCGAAGGCTTTTGTGCCTCGCGGCGGCAAACCCAGCAGCCGTAGAGGGGCTTCTGTGTGAGCTGACCGATCTGGCTGACGCCCTTTCGGTCCGGGACCACGACCGGGCCAGTATGGTTTATGAAAACCATATGTCCAGGCTTCTTCTTCTGGCAGCCCCCTTACAGTCCCACTATCCCCAGTATTTTACCCCCTCTGACCAGTAGACGGCCGGAGGGCATCCACCTCCGCCGGTATCTGGCGGAGAAGATTTTATGAAAGGCGGTATCCTGACCTATGACAACATACGACGATCTGTTTTCCTTAAGCGGCAAGACCGCTCTGATCACTGGAGGCACCGGAGGGCTTGGAAGCGCCATTGCCCGGGCTTTTCTCCAGAAGGGAGCCGGGGTAGCGGTCTGCGGAACCCGTCCGGAAAAAGCAGAGCCCTTAAAAGCTCTGGCAGAGGAGCTTGGCCGTCCCTTCCTGGCTCTCACCGGAAACCTCACAGACCCCTCTGACGTAAGCCGGATGCTGGACGAGACAGAGCAGACTCTGGGATCTGTGGAGATCCTGGTAAACAGCGCCGGGATCAACCGGCTGCTCCCGGCTGAGGATTATGACGATGACACCTTCCGCTCCGTCATGGACTTAAACCTGAACGCCCTCCACTGCATTACAAGGATGGTTGGGAAACGGTTTATGATCCCCAAAAAATACGGACGGATCCTGAACCTTTCCTCTGTCAAAAGCCTGATCGGCACCTCCAGTGATTATATCGCTTACTGTGCCAGCAAGGGCGCTGTCAATATGTACACCCGCCAGCTTGCCTGCGAATGGGGAAAATACGGCATTACCTGCAACGCCATTGCCCCTACCTTTGTATACACACCCATCAACGCATTCCAGCTGGATGATCCTGTTTTCTACAAAAAGCTTACCGACCGCATTCCATTAGGAAGGATCGGCCGCGAGGAAGATGTTGCCTCAGCAGCCCTTTACCTGTGCAGCGACGCCGCTTCCTTTGTAAACGGCCAGATACTCTGCGTAGACGGCGGACTGACCGCCATGCAGTAATTCTAATACTAATTAATTCAATCAAGGAGGATCCTATTATGATCTACGGAAACATCAACAGCAAGCATTTTGACCAGCAGGCCGCCGTTCTTCCAAAGCCCCTTAAAAGCGCCCTGCGCTTTTTAAAGGAAACAGATCTGGCCGCTCACGAGCCAGGACGCTTTGACATCGATCTGGACGGAGTACCGGCTATTCTCCAGGTTCTGGACCTGTCCACCGCTCCCAGAGAAGATCTGCGTCCTGAGATCCACCGCAAAAACATCGACGTGCAGTTTCTGGCTGCAGGCGGTCCGGAGGAAGCAGGCTTTTACAGTGATGACGGCTCCTTCCAGGCAGACGAGGATCTTCTGGATACTCCCAGAGACATCCTGTTTTACGAAAACGCTCCTGAAGCTCCCGAAGGAAGACTTATGATGGTTCCCGGCACCTATGCCGTTTACTTCCCATGGGATGTGCATATTCCAGCCATCCAGTGCACCGATTCTCCGGCGCCGATCCGGAAGATCGTGGTAAAGGTTCCTATGGACGCCTGCCTGTAAGGAGCCGCCATGAACCTGACACAGCACTTAGAACGCCTTTCCCAGAAGGATCCTGACAGCCGCCGTCTGGCCCTGTCAGAGGTCCTTCATATGGAAGGCCTTGATTTTACCCTGCAGGAGGAACCTGCCTCCGTCTCAAATCCCAGAGGAATCTGTAATTATCTGCTGACTCCCCAGAGCAGCGCCCCCTCTCTCCTGTTCTGCGCCCACTACGATGCCGTTCCCGGCAGCTTCGGAGCCAATGACAACGCCGCCGCAGTCTGTATCCTGATCCAGCTGGCAAAAGAGCTTAAAAAGGAGCATTTTCCCGCCCGCTTTGTCTTCTTTGACCAGGAGGAAAACAAGCAGGCCGGCAGCCGCCTCTATGCCGCTTGTATGGACAAGAGCCTGGTTACAGGGGTGGTCAGCCTGGATCTCTGCGGCTTCGGAGATACTCTGGCCGTCTGCGGAAAAACAGACCCCTTTTGCAGGAAGGAGCTTCTTGACAAACACCAGGGACAGACTGTGAGCTATCTTCCTCCCAGTGATGACCGCTCCTTCCGGGGCCTTCGTATCCCGGTTTTAAGCCTTGCTGTCGTCCCCAGATGGGATATTCAGTATCTGAAGGCCCTGGCTGCCTACGGCGAGGGAATTTTCGGAAAACCTCCCGAATATCAGATGATCCTGGAACAGATGGAGATCACCTCTACCATGCATGGCGGCTACCGGGATGCCCTTCAGTGGATAGAGCCGGAGGCCATGGAGCAGATGTACCAGTACCTGTTTGAAGCAGTCCACCTTGCCCCCAGAAAAAAGCGGTTTGGGCTGTTCTAAATCCCCCGCCATATCCCGTTCCATAAAAAAGCAGGCCGTTGTTTCTATGCAGATAACAGCCTGCTTATTTTTTATCCTCTTCCTTCCATCGCATGAACCAGATTTACGATAAATTCATGCCCTGGCACCGGGACTCCGTATTTATTTGCGGCCCGCACCACAGCGCCACTGATGGTATCCACCTCTGTGCGCCTGCCGTCCCGCAGATCCGCCCGGATGGAGGTACAGCCGAAAGGATTGTTTCTGGAGGTTTTCTCAACCTTCTGAACCACCGCTTCCTCGTCAAATTCCAGACCGGCAGCAGCAGCCGTCAGGACTGTCTCATGGATCAGCTGGCGGCACAGCTTCCAGGTATAGGAGTCAGAGGCAATATAACCCATATCCACCTGGAGCACTCCTGTCAGGGCGCTTAATGATACATTGGTAAACAGCTTGTCCCAGATCAGGTACTGGATGTTCTCATGGATCCTCACCTCAAAACCGCAGCAGTCAAAGTTCTCCTTCAGCTGTCCAAGGAAGCCGTCCCGGTCCTCTGTCAGCATCCCCACATTAGTAACGCCGGTTCCGCCTCTTCTTACATGGCCCGGAGCCAGGACAGCTCCGTTGTCCTCTGTGGTTCCGATAATCACACGATCCTCACTTACAAATTCCTTTAAAAGTTCCTCATGTCCGGCACCATTCTGAAGGGTCATAAGGCGGGTATTCGGCCCAATCAGGGAACGGTTCCCCTCCAGGGCGCTTCTGGAAAATAATGCCTTTACGAACAGAATCACCAGATCCGCCGGAGCTTCACCAGATGTATCGCAGAAAGCTCCCGGATGATAACAGACTGTGCCCCCATTTTCATCGATCAGAAGGCCCTGGCTGGAGATCTGGTCTACCACACTTTTGTTGGTATCTACTAAAATGACTTCATTATGCTGGGAAAGACGGCCTCCATAAATAGAGCCCATCGCTCCCGCACCGATCACGGCAATTCTCATAATCTCTCCTTATGTCTGTCTTATTCAGAAAACTCAGCCAGTCCCTCGATAGCGTAAGCGCGAACCGGGCTGGAATCCAGTCCCTTAATAGGAAGGGGAGAATAGCTCATAAAGAATACATCTGTTTTTAACTCCTCCAGGTTCTTTAATACCTCCAGGAATACGATGTTCTCTGCCATCAGAATATCATGGAAGGGCTTTACGTCCTCATTGCAGTTTTCAATGGAAACGCCATCGCCAAAGCCTACTGCCTTTACCTTGTGATCCTTGAACCACTGGGCACTCTCTGCTCCCACTAACAGACGCTGGTCCTTATCTGTATTGGTATCCGGTGTAAATGGAGCCAGCTTGTAGGAGGAGTCGATGATCACAATGTCACCCTCCTTAACCTTTCCTGCCTCACGGTCCAGATCAGCCGCAGTAATGTGGCCTCTCTTAGCAACGGTCTCCTTAAAATCAACGTATACGGCACGTCCCAGGAAAGTGGTCAGAGGCAGATCAGCTGCAGAAGGCCAATTATCATCATGGTGATAAGGGCATTCGCAGTGGGTTCCCAAATGGCTCATCAGATCCATATGGGTATGGAAATCCGGGATCGGGCCTCCTGTATTAAAGCGGAACAGATGGCATCTTCTGGTCTCCGTTGCAGGATCCAGAATCTTGGACAGATCAACAATTCTCAAATTTCCCATTTCGTAAACACTCATTTTTATATCCTCCTTAAATGTTTCTTACCACCAGTATACCGGCATATCGCCCCATTGTCAAGTTTGTATACAAAATCATAATAGACAATTTTATACAATCCTTTTTGTGCAGTTTCGCCATAAATACAGGAGCTTTCTTGACATGCAAAGAGCTTTCACTTAAGATGGGACTATAGAATCCAGATAATGAGATAAGGTACAGGTGTTTTATGAAAGAAAAAAGTTTTCTACAGATACAGGCATATGATTCCATCAAGGGCAGGATTTTATCCGGCGAGCTGGAACCCGGCTGTCTCTATTCCGAGACAAAGCTGTCAGCCCAGCTTGGCATCTCCCGGACTCCTATGAGGGAAGCACTGCAGTGCCTGAGCCAGGACGGATATATTACGGTGATCCCAAGCAAAGGCTTTATGATCCGCCAGCTCAACGAAAAGGATATGAAGGACAGCATCGAGATCCGGTGCGCCATCGAGGGCTTCTGTACTAACCAGATCGCTGCCCAGGTCCATTCCGCCCGAAGGGTCCAGCTGTTTTCCGACCTGGAGCAGGCCCTGTTCTCTATGGAGGCCTCTCTGGAGCTGGAGGCCTTTATCCACTATGATCATCAGTTTCATCTCCTTTTAGTGAACTATATGGAAAATGATGAATTTAATCAGATTTTCCAGCGCCTTCTCTATCTGATCCGCCTGACCTCCCAGGATGCCCTGGCAGCCAGAGGCCGGATCCGGGAGACCATTGAGGAGCACAGAGAGTATCTGGAAGCGCTGAAAGCCGGCGACGGGCCCAGAGCTTACCGGGTCATGCTCCATCATCTGACCATGCCTCTTAAGATGCACAAGACCCAGAGCCCCTATCTGTAAAGTTCCAGACTGATCCGCAGGGCTTCATCCACCTTTCTTTGCATCCTCTCATCGATATGTCCGATCCGCTCCTTAAGCCTCTGCTTGTCAATGGTCCTGATCTGTTCTAATAAAATGACGGAGTCCTTTGCCAGGGCACTCCGTCTTGTACTGATCTCCACATGAGTAGGGAGCTTTGCTTTGTTCATCCGGGAGGTGATGGCGGCGCAGATCACCGTGGGGCTGTGCCTGTTTCCCACATCATTCTGTATAATAAGCACCGGCCTTACGCCGCCCTGCTCTGAGCCGGTTACTGGCCGCAGATCCGCATAATATAGGTCTCCCCGTCTGATCAGCATTTCTGTCACACTCCATCCTCTGATATAATATCATATGACAGAGCCCCTGTTTATGAGCCTGGCTGCTGTATTGAGATGCGTTATTCGTACCTCTCGTCAAAGCAGTCCTTCACCATAAGGATCTCCCCGAAGCGCAGATATACTCTGGGAACCCGCTTGCTGATGCCGCAGATGATCTCGTAGTGAAAACCGCCTCCAAGCTCTGCCAGCTCCTCAATGGTGATCTCTTCCTCTCCGTCCCGGCCTACCAGGGTAACTGTATCGTCCTCCCTTGCCTCCGGAATCTCTGTTACGTCCACCATAAACTGATCCATGCAGATCCGCCCCAGGATTCTTGCCCGCTTTCCCCGTATCAGCACCGAGGCTTTATTGGAAAGGCTTCGGATATAACCATCGGCATAGCCTACCGGGATGGTTGCCACCCGCATTTTCCTGTCTGCCACAAAGGTGCCGCCGTAGCTTACAGCCGCCCCCGGCTCTATGGTCTTTATATAAGTAATAAAGCTTTTAAGGGACATGGCCGGCTTAAGCTTGATGCCCTGATGATCTACCTCGTCTGAAGGATAGAGACCGTACATGGCAATTCCCGCCCGGACCAGATCCAGCTCATTGGCCCCCAGGGCCTCTACGATGGCGGCGCTGTTAGAGCAGTGGCGGATGGGAATGCTGACTCCAAGCTCCTCAAGATACCCCAGAAACTGCTTATAAGCCTGAAACTGCGCCTCATATACAGCCTTATCTGTCTCATCTGCCCTTGAAAAATGAGTAAAAAGACCCTCAAGGCAGATTCCGAAAAGTCTGCTCATCTCCTTTACCAGCTGAGCAGATTCCCGGTCCGGCCTCATGCCGATGCGGCTCATCCCCGTATCAAGGGCCAGATGGACCGGAGCCTTCACTCCCTGCTTCTCTGCCAGGGCTGACAGCTTCTGTACCTCCCCGTACCGGAACATGGCCGGGCAGATATGATAACGGATCAGATCCATAAACCTGGACTCATGGGTAGTCCCAAGGATCAGGATCCGCTTTTTGATGCCATTTTTACGCAGCGTTATCCCCTCGTCAATGGAAGCCACCGCAAACCCTTCCACACAGGGCTCGATGGCCCTTGCCACCGGCACTGCCCCATGGCCGTACCCGTCTGCCTTTACCACGCCCATGATCCCCGTGGAAGGCGGCAGGCTGGCCTTCATGGCTGCCACATTGGAAAGAACGGCGTCCAGATCCACTGCCGCGTATACCCTGCTATAACTTATCATTTTAAAATGCCTCCTGTTTCCTCACTGATCTCTGCCAGCAGACTGCCCGCACTCTCTGCAAGCTCTGAGGCGAGGAGGCTGTGGACTCCCTTTCCGGCTGCCCGTTCTCCGGCCAGTCCGTGAAGGTACACTCCCATAAATGCCCCTTCCTCTTCTTCCATGCCGATGGCGATAAGCCCGGCGATGATACCTGTCAGCACATCCCCGGAACCGGCCTTTGCCATGGCACTGGTTCCGCTGGTATTGATATATAATGCTCCGTCCTTCCCCGCGGCCACCGTGGCCGCATCCTTCAGCACGCAGGTGATCCCGTAGCGGGAGGCGTACTCCAGAGCCGTAGCCGGAAGGTTCTCTCTGATAAAATCTACAGTATGCCCGGTCAGGCGGGCCATCTCCCCAAGATGGGGAGTGATGATGATATTCTCCGTATAATATGAAGTAAGATAGGGATGGGACGCAATGGTGTTCAGCCCGTCGGCATCGATGATCACCGGCACAAAGACATTGGTAAGGATCTCCTCTGTCAAATACTCCACATAGGGCTCATTTCCAAGACCAGGGCCTAAAACCGCCACATCAGCCCACTTCATCTGCTCCTCTACCATCCGCTTGAACTCATCCCGGTTCTCTGTGATCTGATCCGGGGTATACACTGCCAGAACCGCCTCGGGAAGAAGGGTCTGAAGGGCAGTCCGGTTTTCCTCCGGTGTCAGGATCCTTACAAGCCCGCCTCCTGTGCGATAGGCAGCCAGGGCGCTTAAGTAGGCAGCCCCGCACATATTTCTGGAACCGGCCACAATCAGGATCCGGCCAAAGCTCCCCTTATTGGAATAAGCCGGCCGCCCCGGTATCAGCGCCAGATCTGCCCTCTCATAGGCCGCTGCCCTCTGAACCATGGGCTCTGCCCCCTCCTCCTCAAGGATGTTAAGAGCCTCCGGCGGAAAGCCGATGGAGTCAATCACTACCTGGCCGCTGCAGCTCTTTCCCAGGCCGATGGCGGTTCCCATTTTTTCCCAGCCAAAAGTAACCGTCACATCTGCCTCCAGGGCAATGCCCATCACCGCGCCGGTTTCCGCGTGGATGCCGGAAGGAATGTCCACTGCTGCTACAAGATCCGCACTTCTTCCAAGAAACTCCATGCACCGGCGGCATTCGCCCTCGATCCGTCTGGTAAGACCCACTCCGAAGAGTGCGTCCACCAGCACGTCGCAGCGCTGGCCTTTCAGGGTCTCCCATCTGACCGCCTGAATCCCCAGGCGCCTTGCAATGGCAAGCTGCTGCTTCCACTCCGGGGTCCCCTTCTCTTCCTCTGACACCAGAAGGATTTTTACCTCATACCCCTCCAGTTTAAGCATCCGGGCCACAGCAATGCCGTCTGCACCGTTGTTTCCAGTTCCGCAGGCAGCCCAAACCAAGGCCCCCTTTTTTGCCCGCTTTCTGATCTCACAGGCCACCGCCCAGGCCGCCCGCTCCATCAGTACCATAGACGGAATCCCGATCTCCTCTATGGTATAGGCATCTACCTCCTTCATGGCCTTTCCTGTCAGTAATGTCCTCATACCGTATCTCCTTCCCGCCTGCCAGGCCCTTCTCCCACTGCAAACGCCATTGCAAGGGTATCTGTATTGGATATGGATACCTCCATCCGCTCCATCCCCATTTCCTGAAAACGCGCCAGCGCTCCGCCGTAAAGGCGCACACAGGGCTTTCCCAGCTCGTCCCTTATGACCTCTATGTCTATGGGCATAAAGGTGCGGAAGCCTGTTCCCAGAGCCTTTGCCACCGCTTCCTTCACAGCAAAAGAGCCGGCTAGCTTAGAGGCTGACCCCCTTGCCTGCCGGCTTTCCTGCTCTGTAAACGTGCGTGAGACAAAACGGCCCCGTTCGCACGCCCTGCGGATACGCTCGATCTCAACCAAATCCGTTCCAACTCCAAGTATCATGACTTACCGGCTTTCTGCTTGCTTTTCTTTCGTATCCTGCATACTGCACACCCGGTAGGACAGCCTCATAAGGCTTTCTGACAGATGCACATTCTCCACCACCACGTCATCCGGCACCACCAGGTCGGTGTGAGCAAAATTCCAGATTGCCTTGATCCCCGCCCCCACCAGGCGGTCCGCGATCTCAGGCGCCTTGGTCTTTGGGATGGTAAGAGCCGCAATCTGAATGTCATTTTCCCGGATAAAGGGCTCTAACTCGTCCACGGAGCGGATCTCGATTCCCCGGATCACCAGGCCGATGAGCTTGGGATTAATATCGAACATCCCCTTGATCACAAAACCCCTGCGCTCAAAATTCGTATAATTGGCAATGGCCTGTCCCAGATTTCCCGCTCCAATAATGATCACGTTATGCTGCTGGTCAATACCCAGTATCTTGGCAATCTCCGAATAAAGATACTTTACGTTGTATCCATAGCCCTGCTGTCCAAAGCCCCCGAAATTATTCAGATCCTGGCGGATCTGGGACGCAGTTACCTTCATCCTGGCACTAAGGTCATTGGAAGAAATGCGCTCTACTTCTTCTTCGATCAGCTCCCCCAGATAACGGTAATATCTCGGCAGGCGTGAAATGACTGCCTTTGATATCTGCTTGCGTTCCATATTTCTTCACTCCTTGTGTCTTATTTTTCTGGCAATTCTTAATATTATCATTATAATCACATGTCAAAAAAATGTCAAACCCGTTTCAGTATGTTCTTGAAAAAATCACTGCCTTATATTATACTTGTGGAAGCAAATAATGTCGTTTTTAAAGGAGTTTTACCATGATCTTATCATGCAGCAGCATCAGCAAGGCATTTGGGGACAACCAGATTTTAAAGCGGGTGTCCTTTCATATACAGGAACACGAAAAGGCAGCCGTTGTAGGCATCAACGGGGCTGGCAAATCTACCCTTTTAAAGATCATCATCGGCGAGCTGACCCCGGACGAGGGCCTTGTAACCTGCTCTAAAGGCGCCTCTGTGGGGTATCTGGCCCAGCACCAGGATCTGGAGGGGGCCGAGACCATCTTTGACGCCCTTTTAGAGGTAAAACGCCCCCTGATCGAGATGGAACAGCGGATCCGGGCCCTGGAGCTTGAGATGAAGCACGTATCCGGCGAAGAATTAGAGACCCGGCTTTCCGAATACAGCCGTTTAAACCACGAATTTGAGATGGCTGACGGCTACGCCTACCAGAGCGAGATCACCGGCGTCTTAAAGGGACTGGGCTTTACGGAGGAGGAGTTTTCAAAGCCCATCGAAGCCCTTTCCGGCGGCCAGAAAACCCGGGTCTCTCTGGGAAAGCTGCTTCTTACAAAGCCGGACGTGCTGCTCCTTGACGAGCCTACCAACCATCTGGATATGGAATCCATCGCCTGGCTGGAAACCTACTTAAGGAGCTATTCCGGCAGCGTGATCATTGTAGCACATGACCGGTATTTCCTGGACCGGGTGGTTACAAAGGTCATTGAGCTGGACAATGGCATTGCCACTGTATTTTCCGGCAACTACACCGCCTACAGCGAGAAAAAGGCCATGCTCCGGGATGCCCAGATCCGGGCCTACTTAAACCAGCAGCAGGAAATCCGTCATCAGGAGGCGGTGATCGCGAAGCTTAAGTCCTTTAACCGGGAGAAATCCATCCGCAGAGCCGAGAGCCGGGAAAAGATGCTGGATAAGATCGAGCGGCTGGAAAAGCCGGTGGAGATCAACGACTCCATGGACATCCGCCTGGAGCCGGATGTAGTCAGCGGCAATGATGTCCTTACCGTAACCGGTCTTTCCAAGGCCTTTGATTCCCAGGTTCTCTTTGAGAATGTGGATTTTGAGGTAAAGCGCGGGGAGCGGATCGCCATCATCGGCAATAACGGCACTGGGAAAACCACTCTCCTGAAGATCCTTAACGGGCTGATTTCTCCTGACCAGGGTGATATCCGCTTAGGCTCCAAGGTCCATATGGGCTACTACGACCAGGAGCATCAGGTCCTCCATATGGAAAAAACTCTCTTTGACGAGATCCAGGACACCTACCCCACTATGACAAACACCCAGATCCGCAATACGCTGGCCTCCTTCCTGTTTACCGGCGATGATGTGTTTAAGCTGATCCGGGACCTAAGCGGCGGCGAGCGGGGGCGCCTATCTCTGGCAAAGCTGATGCTTTCCGATGCCAATTTCCTGCTTCTTGACGAGCCTACCAATCATCTGGATATTACCTCAAAGGAGATCCTGGAAAGCGCCTTAAACCGCTACACAGGAACGGTTCTCTATGTGTCTCACGACCGCTATTTTATCAACCGGACCGCCACCAGGATCCTGGAACTGACCAGCCAGTCCTTTATCAATTATATCGGAAATTATGATTACTATCTGGAGAAAAAGGAAGATGTGGAGGCGGCCTTTCTGGCAAGACGGGCTGCAGAAGCTTCTGCTCCCTCCGCCAGAGGGCCCATTTCTCAGGAGCCTTCTGTCTCCTCCTCCCAGTCTGACTGGAAAGCCAGAAAGGAAGAACAGGCCAGACTCAGAAAGCGTCAGAATGAATTGAAAAAGACGGAAGAAGCCATCCATGAGCTGGAAACAAGGGATGGGGAGATCGACGGGCTTCTGGCCCTGGAGGAGGTCTATACCAATGTAGCCCGGCTGGTGGAACTGAACCATGAAAAAGAGGAGCTGGCTCAGAAACTGGAGCAGCTTTACGTCCGCTGGGAAAAACTGGCTGAGGATGTATAAGAAGGGAGATCACACACTTTGAAGCTGAAACGGATCCTGGCCCTGGCAGCCGCAGTGCTGCTTGGAGGCCTGTTTATCACCGCCATTGTCATGGCCGCTGCAGGCGCTCCCAAGGAGCACCTGATGGCTGTGTTCTTTTCTATCGTGTTTATCTCTGTGGTATTTTATGCCATGGGGCTGATGACGCGGGTTTTGGGGAGGAAGAAGGATGAGGATATGTCCTGAGCCTTAGGCTGTCGCCCCTTAATTACTACTGAGCAAAACCGGGCGGAACAGTCAATAGCGGCGTAGCCGTTTATCTTGCTATTGACTGTTTCGGTTGGGTTTGCTATTAAAAACATTTATTTTTCAATTTCTCGAATAAGATTTACCATTTCGATTGCACCAATGGCACAGTCATACCCTTTATTGCCTGCCTTTGTGCCTGCCCGTTCAATCGCTTGTTCGATGTTTTCAGTCGTAAGTACACCAAACATCACCGGCACACCGCTTTCCAACGAAATAGCAGCAATTCCTTTGGAAACTTCACTGCATACATAGTCATAATGACTGGTTGAGCCACGAATGACCGCTCCCAGACAAATTACTGCGTCATATTTTCCGCTTTTTGCTAGCTTGGACGCAATCAATGGGATTTCAAATGCTCCAGGAACCCATGCCACATGAATATTTTTTTCCTCCACATCATGCCGTAGCAGACCGTCCATAGCACCTCCCAATAGTTTGGAAGTAATAAATTCATTAAACCTTGCCACAACAATTCCGACTTTGATTTCCTTTGATACTAGTTTTCCTTCAAATGTTTTCATGTTGATATTCCTCCAATGATTTAATATTTTAAAATATGTCCCATGCGTTCCTGTTTGGTTTTGAGATAGAACAAGTCATGTACAGTAGCGTCCATTTGAAGCGGCACACGCTCTTTGATTTCCAATCCAAATTCTGAAAGCTGATAAACTTTGTCCGGATTATTTGTCAAAAGTCGCATACTAATCACTCCTAACTCCCTCAAAATCTGTGCGCCGATATAATATTCCCGCTCATCGCCGGAAAATCCTAACGCAAGATTCGCTTCTAAAGTATCCATTCCCTGTTCTTGCAGTTCATAAGCACGCAATTTATTGATGAGTCCAATTCCTCGTCCCTCTTGACGCATATAGAGCAAAATTCCCCGTCCCTCTTTTTCAATCTGTGTCATAGCAGCAGCAAATTGCTGACCGCAGTCACAACGCAAGGAGCCAAAAGTATCACCAGTCAGACATTCTGAATGAACGCGGCACAGGATATTTTCTCCATTTCCGATTTCGCCCTTTGCAAGTGCGACATGATGTTCGCCGTTCAGCTTATTTACAAATCCATAAGCGGTAAAATCTCCGTACTTAGTTGGCATTTTAACAGTTGTCATATGCTCAACCAATTTGTCATGGCACTTGCGATAATTTTGTAAATCTTGTATTGTTACAACTTTTATTCCAAAATATTCAGCCAGTCTGAAAAGTTCCTTAGTTCGCATCATAGTTCCATCTTCACGCATGATTTCACAGCACAACCCACATTCTTTTAAGCCAGCCAGACGGCATAAATCTACAGTTGCTTCTGTATGACCATTTCTCTCTAATACACCATTTTTTTTGGCAAGTAAAGGAAACATATGTCCGGGTCTGCGGAAATCCTCCGGCTTTACGTTTTCCTCCACACATGCAAGGGCAGTAATAGAACGTTCAGCGGCAGAGATTCCAGTAGAAGTTGTGATATGGTCGATAGATACTGTAAACGCAGTTTCGTGGTTATCCGTATTTTTTTCTACCATCTGTGGAATTTTGAGTTTTCTCACATATTCCTCTGACATAGGCATACAAATCAACCCTTTGCCATGTGTTGCCATAAAGTTGACGTTTTCTGTTGTGGCAAATTGTGCTGCACAAATAAAATCTCCCTCGTTTTCCCGTTCTGCGTCATCAGTTACTAAAATAATTTTTCCTTTTCGCAAATCTTCCAGTGCTTCTTTGATTGTATGAAATCGTGTCATATGATGTCCTCCTAAAATCCATATTTTTTTAAAAAATCCTTTGTGATATTACTGCCTGTTTGCTTTTTAAAAAATGATGGCAATAATGTTTCTACGTATTTTCCGACAATATCTGTTTCCAGATTAACGAAATCCCCCACTTTTCGTTCATGCAAAACAGTCTGTCTGACCGTATGTGGAATTGCTGAAATTGAAAACTTGTCCTTTCCGATTCCAACAACCGTCAAACTAATACCGTCAATTGCAACAGAGCCTTTTTCTACAATGTGACGCATGATTTCTGGCTTTGCCTGTATAGTAAACCAAATTGCAGTATCATCTTTTTGTATGCAGACTATCTTTCCTGTGCCGTCTATATGACCGGCAACCATATGTCCGCCAAATCTTCCATTTGACGGCATTGCACGTTCCAAATTCACATGGCTGCCAGAAATAAGACTTGTCAATGTGGAGCGATTTAAGGTTTCGTGCATAACATCTGCGGTGAACGTACCGGAGCACAGAGCAGTAACTGTCAAACAAATTCCATTGACGGCAATGCTATCGCCAACTTTTGTGTCCTCTAATACTGTTTGTGCACAGATTTCAAGAATGGCAGAAGATTTCCCTTGTTTGATTTTATTTACTGTTCCTATTTCCTCAACAATTCCTGTAAACATTTTACCCTACCTCACTTTCAATCAAGAAATCTTCTCCTAACCGCACAAAACGACTATTTTTTAATCGAAAAGCCGTAGCCGGAGAATAGACACCAACACCTTCAATCGGTGTTTTGGCAGTCTGACCACCAAATAGTTTTGGGGCGATATAAGCCTGCACTTTCTGCACAATACCGCAAGAGAGAGCTGACCAGTTAAGCGTACCACCACCCTCCAACAAAATGCTGTCAATTTGTTTCTGTCCCAATAAATCCATAAGCTGTTCTAAATCCACATGACCGCCCCTTTCTCCAACAGGCAGGATATAACAGCCTTTTCTTTCATACAAGATATGGCGTTTTTTATCTTGACAGCAGGTTGCAATCATTGTAGGAATCTGTTCTGCCGTAGAAACGATTTTCGCAGTCAAAGGTGTGCGAAGTGTGGTATCACAAATAATACGAATTGGATTTTTTCCGTTGTCTATCCGGCAGGTAAGCAACGGATCATCTGTCAACACTGTTTCTATCCCTACCATAATCGCAGTATATCGGTGGCGCTGCACCGCTACATGGTGGCGTGCAATGTCTCCTGTCACCCATTTCGATACCCCTGTTTGGGTTGCAATTTTTCCGTCCATCGTCATGGCATATTTCATCACAACAAAAGGCCGCTTTTTTTGAATGTAATGAAAAAACACTTCATTAAGTCGGTCACAATCCTCCTGTAAAATATGTTCCGTCACAATAACACCTTGCCCACGCAAAATCTCTATACTTTTGCCGCTGACAAGAGGATTGGGGTCACTGGAACCTATCACCACCCGTCTAATGCCTGCTTTTATGATAGCGTTGACACAGGGCGGCTGCTTCCCATAATGGCAGCAAGGTTCTAATGTCACATACATGGTTGCTCCTTTTGGATTTTCTGTACAGGAAGTCAAAGCATTATGCTCCGCATGAGCTTCACCATACTTTTCATGCCAGCCCTGCCCAATTATCTTTCCATTTTTTACAATAACAGCTCCTACCATAGGGTTGGGAGAAGTAAAACTGCAGCCTTTCTCGGCAAGCTGCAAAGCGACTTTCATATAATCACTGTCATTCATTTTGTCACCTCCGCAAATAGAAAATGCCTTGAACAAAATCGTTCAAGGCAAGCATAATAACACAGGAAAACCCTGTGTCAAAACGGAGAGCAATAAAAAACTCTGGAATGTCAAAAACACACCAGAGCAATATGCACCACACAGGAAGATAAAATATCTTCCCGCATTCCATTATCTTCTTTCATCCAGACTATACTGTCGGCTTCGGAATCTCACCGAATCATGCCTTGCGGCTCGTGGGCTGTACCACCGGTAGGGAATTGCACCCTGCCCTGAAGATTTTATTCAATTTACAGAATAAGTATAATTAACTGTCTTGCAGTTGTCAAGAAATATTTTTCAGAATAGTAAGCCTGCTGTCTTTCAAATTATTGTGTGTTACTTTATCTCACATGAGCATTTAGGTCGCAGGGTTTTGTTTTATAGTTTGGCTTCATAGCTTCCTCAGATACCTCTGCTATACAACATTCAATATCAAAATCCCCGGAAAATGCCAATCTCCTTGGCACCTCCGGGGGTTCTGTCTATAATCCAGATCTTACTTACGGATAATAATATCCTCGCGTCCCGGACCATTGGAAACCATGGTGATGGGCGCTTCGATCTCTTTTTCTACAAATTCGATGTATTTACGGCAGTTCTCTGGCAGATCCTCGTATTTTTTGATGCCGCGGATGTCGCACTTCCAGCCGGGCAGCTTTGTAAATACAGGCTTTGCCTTTTCAAGACGGGCGGTGGTGGGGAAGTCTCTTGTTACCTGGCCATCGATCTCATAGCCGATGCATACTGGGATCTCATCCAGATAGCCCAGTACATCCAGTACGGTAAAGGCCACCTCTGTGGTTCCCTGGATCCGGCAGCCGTACCGGGTCGCTACGGCGTCAAACCAGCCTACACGTCTTGGACGGCCTGTGGTGGCGCCATACTCTCCTCCGTCGCCGCCTCTGCGGCGCAGTTCCTCTGCCTCATCACCGAAGATCTCGCTGACAAAGGCTCCTGCCCCTACAGCACTGGAATAGGCCTTTACAACGGTAGTAATATTTTTGATCTCATAAGGAGGAATCCCCGCGCCGATGGCGCCAAAGGCTGCCAGAGTGGAGGATGAGGTTACCATGGGGTAGATCCCATGATCCGGATCCTTTAAGGAGCCTAACTGTCCCTCTAAAAGGATGTTCTTTCCCTCCTTGATGGCCTCGTGGAGATAGACGGATACATCGCATACATAGGGCGCGATCATATCACGGTAGCTTAACAGCTCCTGATACAGTTCCTCAGGGTCTAAGAGAGGCTTATGATATAAATGCTCCAGGAGAACATTTTTCAGTTCGCACACACGGTATGCCTTTTCTTTCAACAGTTCCTCGTCAAACAGCTCGCTGACCTGGAAGCCGATCTTGGCGTACTTGTCAGAGTAAAAGGGCGCAATGCCTGACTTAGTGGAGCCGAAGGACTTTCCTGCCAGACGCTCCTCCTCATAGGTATCAAACAGTACATGGTAGGGCATCAGAATCTGGGCCCGGTCAGACACCAGGATGTGGGGCTTTGGTACTCCCCTCTCTACAACAGACTGGATCTCCTTAATCAGATAAGGGATATTCAGCGCTACACCGTTGCCGATTATGCTGGTTGTATGCTGATAAAATACACCGGATGGCAGAAGGTGAAGGGCAAACTTTCCGTAATCATTGATGATCGTATGTCCTGCGTTGCTTCCTCCCTGAAAGCGCACAATCAGATCTGATTCCTTTGCAAGCATATCTGTGATCTTGCCCTTTCCTTCATCGCCCCAGTTGGCGCCTACGATTGCTCTAACCATATGTCAAATCCTCCTTGGGGGGTATCCCCCTGCGTTCACTTGCATCTTTTAACATATCTAATTTACCCCAAAGGCTGCCATAAGTAAAGAATTTATTTATTATATAAGCCATAAGTTAAACTTATGGCTTATCAAGCTCCTCAGAGGGTTCCAGGATCATATCCAGAAGGCTGCGCCCGGCCATGGAGATCAGGCTGGGCTCTCCCGTAACCACGCAGATCTGCCTTGGAGGCATCTCGCCCTCAAAGGCCAGCTCAAAAACTTCTCCCTTCTGGATGGCCTCCCTTGCAAATCCCTCCATCACGCAGCCTACACCCATGTTCCTTTTTACAAACTGGACGATCATATCACTGATGGCAAGCTCAAACTCCGGCTTTGGCTCAATGCCCTGTTCTAAGAGGAACTGGTCCATAAACCGCCTGGTGCTGGTGGTTTTTTCCAGAAAGATACAGGGCAGCTCCAGAAGGGCCCTGTAATCCAAAACACTTCCTTTCAGCTCTGAAAAGCTGCTGCCTGCAATAAAGCAGTTCCGAATCTCCTTTACCGGTCTTTTGCAGATCCCCTCCTGACAGGAAAAGGGAGTGGTGACTACTCCAAAATCGATTTTCCCCTCCTCCAGGCTTCGGATGGTCTCAGGGGTCGGCGCATTAGTTACATTGACCTTAATCTTTGGGTACTGTTTATGGAACTGTTCCAGAAATGGAAGGAGGAAAAACTGCAGGGTCATATCACTGGCCCCGATCCGCACCTCTCCCATATCCATTCCAAGCATCCGCTCCAGCATCCGTCCGCCCTCTAAAAGCTGCTCCACTCCCGCTGTCACATAGCGGCCGAGAAGCTCTCCCTCCTTTGTCAGCTGCACTCCCTTTGAGGTGCGGACAAACAGGGTGGCCCCAGTCTCCTTTTCCAGCTGGCGGATAGCCTGGCTTACAGCAGGCTGAGAGATACACAGCTCCTTTGCTGCGCCGGTAAGGCTGCCCTTTTGGCACACGCAGTAAAACACCTTATAGTATTCCAGATTGACATTCATCTTATACGTTAATCTCTGCGGTCATTCCAAGCAGGGAGGCATTTTCCTTAAGAACAGGCCGGATCACTTCCTCTAAGAACTCCTCCACCTGCTCTGGCGCACGGCCTACATAGCGGGAGGGCTCCATGGCCTTTTTCAGTTCCTCTAAGGAAAGTCCAAAGGCGCTGTCTGCTGCGATCAGCTCTAACAGGTTGTTGTCCAGGCCCTTTTCCTTTACATTTTTCCCTGCCTCCATGGAAAGCTGGCGGATGCGCTCGTGAAGCTCCTGACGGTCTCCGCCGGCCTTTACCGCATCCATCATAATGTTTTCCGTTGCCATAAAGGGCAGCTCTGCCATCAGGTGTTTTTCGATGACCTTTGGATATACCACAAGGCCGTCCACTACATTTAAGTACAGATCCAGGATGCCGTCCACTGCCAGAAAGCCCTCTGGTACGGACAGTCTCTTATTGGCGGAGTCATCCAGGGTGCGCTCAAACCACTGGGTGGAAGCCACCAGCATGGGGTTCATCATATCGCTCATCACATAATTGGCAAGGGAGGCAATGCGCTCGCTGCGCATAGGATTTCTCTTGTATGCCATGGCGGAGGAACCGATCTGGTTCTTCTCAAAGGGCTCCTCTACCTCCTTCAGATGCTGGAGCAGGCGGATGTCGTTGGAGAACTTGTGAGCGCTCTGGGCAATGCCTGCCAGAACACTGATCACACGGCTGTCCACCTTTCTGGAATAGGTCTGGCCGGATACGGGATAGCAGCCTGCAAAACCCATTTTCTCAGCGATCCTCTGATCCAGCCTGCGGCAGCGCTCATGGTCCCCGTCAAACAGCTCCAGGAAGCTGGCCTGAGTGCCGGTAGTTCCCTTAGATCCCAGAAGGCGCATGGAATCGATCAGATAATCCAGATCATCCAGATCCAGCTTTAATTCCATCATCCACAGGGTAGCCCGCTTGCCTACGGTAGTGGGCTGCGCCGGCTGGAAATGGGTAAAGGCCAGGGTAGGCAGATCCTTATAACGGTCCGCGAAGGCAGTAAGCTCTGCCAGGACATTTAACAGCTTCTTCCTTACCAGCTTTAAGCCCTCTGTCATAATAATAATATCTGTATTGTCACCTACATAGCAGGAAGTGGCCCCCAGATGGATGATGCCCTTTGCCTTTGGACACTGTACGCCATACGCGTATACATGACTCATTACATCATGGCGCACCTCTTTTTCTCTTGCCTTTGCTACATCGTAGTTAATGTCCTCTGCATGGGCCTTTAATTCCTCAATCTGCTCCTGTGTGATTCCAAGGCCCAGCTCCTGCTCTGTCTCAGCCAGGGCGATCCACAGCCGTCTCCAGGTCCTGAATTTCATATCCGGTGAAAAAATGTACTGCATCTCTTTGCTGGCATAGCGCTCAGAAAGGGGACTTACATATCTGTCATTGGTCATAGGGTGATTCCTCCGTATTTTTATTTGTATACTCTCGGGATCTCTTTGTGCTCAGCTTTGTGAGATTCCGAGAGTACACTATTCTCTGCCATTTTAACACAAAGGGCAGGAAGAACGCAACGCCTGGGTGAAGCATTACCCAGGCGTTGTATGTAAAAAAATCAGTTGATTCCCAGTCTGCGGAATACTTCCTCGTAAGCATCCTCCACATTGCCAAGGTCTCTTCTGAAACGGTCCTTGTCCAGCTTCTCATGGGTGTCCTTATCCCAGAGACGGCAGGTATCCGGGGAGATCTCATCTGCCAGGATGATCTGTCCGTGGAAGCGGCCGAACTCGATCTTAAAGTCGATCAGGTCAATGTTTAAGCCGTCAAAATACTGCTTAAGAACTTCATTTACCTTAAAGGCGTACTTGGTGATGGCGTCGATCTCCTCCTGGCTGGCCAGGCCCAGAGCCAGGGCATAGTAGCTATTGATAAAGGGATCGCCCAGGTCATCGTTCTTGTAGCTGAATTCCAGGGTTGGGCAGTTGAACTTAACGCCTTCCTCCATGCCCATCTTCTTTGCGAAGCTGCCTGCGGAATAGTTGCGGATGATTACCTCAAGAGGTACGATCTCAACCTTCTTTACAGCAGTCTCTCTGTCATTTAACTCCTCTACCAGGTGTGTCGGAACGCCCTGCTCTTCCAGCTTCTTGAAAATGAAATTGGTCATGCGGTTGTTGATGGCTCCTTTTCCAACGATGGTTCCCTTCTTCAGTCCGTTGAATGCAGTGGCGTCATCCTTATAAGATACGATCAGTACATCAGGATCCTCTGTTGTATAGACTTTCTTTGCCTTTCCTTCATAGAGCATCTCTTTCTTTTCCATGAATATCCACCTGTCCTTTACGTTTTTTCATAATGGTCGTGATCTATTTATAAGCTGTCGCTATAAAAAGATCTCAGTTCAGTAGAAATTATAATACATAATCGGTTTGAATACAAGAAGGGCAGTCATTAAAATTCCTAATGAATTTCCCTTGGGAAACTAATCACTGGGAAGCCTGTGCCACTCCTCACGGATCCGAAACAGAACTACTTCCTTCTCCTTAAGCCTGAGGCGGATCCCCTCCTGCCAGGAGGAAGGCCCCGGCTCCATAGCCTCTGCCCTGGTTTCTGAACGTGTCTCTGTCCTCACAGCTAAAAGCTCCGTGATGCCGCCCCGGTACAAAAAGCCTGCTGACGCTGCCAAAAGCAGGGTCAAAACAAGAATCCGGCCCCTTAGCCTGTTTCTCCTTCTTATCCGGCTCCACCTGCGGATCACAAGCCTGCGCCGTCTTCTCAGCCATCTGTTTCTGCTTATATCAGACTCCTTCCCAACACTCTGCCTATATTATAGGGTATTTAGAGAAGGGGTTCAAGGCTTGCCGGATACATTTTACCAAAATCACCTTTTCCTGACAAAAAAAGAAGGGCCGGTTCTGCTGCCGGTCCTCCATTTTTGTTTTCTGAACCTTATCTTGCTGTACTGGTTTCCTTTGCAGCCTCGGCGGCCCCTGTGGTCTCGACGGCACCCGTCATATCGTTCATCCCGCGCTTGACGGCGTCCGCCCCGTCCTCGATGTCATTCATCAGGCCATCTACCACACCCTCACGGGTTCCTCCCGTCTGGCTCCCTGTATCAGAAGGAGCCGCGGTGGTGGCTCCCCCTGAGCTCTGGCTTACGCCTGTGGTAGGCTGGATGGTGTTCTTGCTGCCGCAGGCTGTCAGGGACAGGACCATGGCCATAAGAAGGAAGGCTATTACTGCTGGTCTTATTTTTCTCATAATCATTCTCCTTTCGTTTTCTTTAGTAGTATATCCTCAGGAGAATTTATTATGGCGGAACTATGTTCCAGCTATGGAAAAATATGGAATCAATCAGATCAGCCGATCACATCTGACATCTGATACATTCCAGGCTTCTTTCCTGCCAGGAATCTGGCCGCCTCCAGAGCGCCCTTGGCAAAAATTGCCTTTGAATATGCGGTATGGCTGAAGGTCACTACCTCATCCTTTCCTGCAAAGATCACATCATGCTCTCCTACAATGGAGCCGCCCCGCACAGAGGAAATGCCGATCTCCTTAGGATCTCTCTTTTCCCGCTTCTCAGAGCGGTCGTATACATAATGGTAAGCCTGATCCATCCCTTCATTGATAGAATCAGCCAGAGCCAGGGCAGTGCCGCTTGGGGCATCCATCTTCTGGTTGTGATGCTTTTCCACGATCTCCATGTCAAATCCGGCCTCTGCCAGCACTCTGGCCGCTTCCTTTACCAGCTTTAAAAGGAGATTGACTCCCAGAGACATATTAGCGGAGCGGAGAATCGCCGCCGAAGCACTGACCTCCTCTGCCCTTTTAAGCTGCTCCTCTGAAAGTCCTGTGGTGCATAAGACCACCGGCATATGGGTCTTTTCGCAGTAGTCCAAAAGCCCGTCTACTGCCTTTGCAGAAGCAAAATCCACGATTACATCTGCCTGAACATCACATTCCTCAAGGGAGGAAAAAACAGGATAGCCATTTTCCCTGTCATTTCTCAGGTCAATGCCTGCCGCGATCTCTACATCTTCCATGTCCCTTGCTATGGCTGTAATTACCTGTCCCATGGCTCCGTTGCAGCCATGCATTATCACTCGTACCATATCGAAACCTCTCTTTTCTATCTGTCTGCTGTGTTATGCCAGAACCAATCCGTAAGCCTCCATGGCTGCCTTAAGCCTTGCCTGGTTCTGAGGATCCATTTCTGTCAGAGGCATCCGTAAGGGGCCCACTTCCTTGCCCATCAGGTTCATAGCCGCCTTTACAGGGATCGGATTTACCTCACAGAACAGCTCTGTTACCAGAGGAATGGCCTCCAGCTGCAGTTTGGCGCTTCTTTTTACATCCCCTGCGAAATAGGATGCACAGATCTCGTGAGTCTGTCTTGGGGCAATATTGGAAAGAACGGAGATCACTCCCTTTCCGCCCAGGGAAAGCAGAGGCACGATCTGATCGTCATTGCCGGAATACAGATCCACCTTGCCTTCTGACAGGCTCATCAGGGTGGCAATCGCAGAAAAATTGCCGCTTGCCTCTTTTACGCCCACAATATTATCCACCTCCCTGCAAAGGGAAGCAATGGTCTGAGGCTGGATATTCACGCCAGTGCGGCCTGGAATGTTGTATAAAAGGATGGGAAGCTTCACCGCATCAGCCACTGCCTTAAAATGAGCCTGAAGGCCCTTTTGTGTCGCCTTGTTATAGTAGGGAGATACCACCAGAAGGCCGTCTGCTCCCCGTCTTTCTGCCTCCACTGACAGCTCGATGGCTGTTGCGGTGCAGTTAGAACCGGTGCCTGCGATCACAGGGATCCGTCCCTTTACGGTTCTGCATACAAACTCGATCACATCCAGATGCTCCTCGTGTGTCATAGTGGATGCCTCGCCGGTGGTGCCGCAGGCGATAATAGAATCGGTTCCTTCCGCAATCTGCTCCTCTACGATCTCCTCCAGCTTCTCATAATTTACATCACCATTCTCCTTAAAGGGGGTGATCAGCGCTACGCCTGCTCCTTCGAAAATTGCCATAATCCATTTCTCCTTTTTTCATCAATTCAATCGTGCCAGCCCTTTATTCCATCAAAAAAGGGCTGAGGTAAATGTCAGCCCTTCCGGTATCGTATCGATTACGGTACATATCTTCAGTAGCTCCCCATCCACCCGGATGACAGTCATATGGTTCTTCACCATATGCCCAGAAGCAAGGGCCTCAGGCGCCCTCCCATCTTCGGCGTCTCTCCCTTTCAAAAGGCCATCCTCTGTGCCTGATACATCCGGCCTCCTTACTAATGATCGACGCAACCTCTACTCTGTGATTGTTGACACTATCTTATCATTGATAGAGGCCTCTGTCAACTTGTTATTTCCTTTTCCAGGAAGGCAAGATCCATCCCCTTTAAGGCCCGTTCCAAAAGAAGGGGCAGGCGATCCGGGCTGCAGGCAAAGCAGGGGATCCCAAGAGCGGCCACCTTCTGGGCGATCTGATCGTCATAATAGGGCTTTCCTTGATCGGAGATGGCAAGGAGGCTGACCACCGTCACACCGGAGACCTTCATCTCCTCCAGACGCCTTAAAAGCGCCGCCCGGTTGCCTCCCTCCATCAGGTCGCTGACCAGAAAGAACAGGGTCCTTTTCGGATTTTCAATGAACTGCTGGCAGTAGGCCACTGAGCGGTTAATATCTGTCCCGCCTCCTAACTGAAAACCAAAGAGCAGGTCCACCGGATCCCCGCACCGCTCCGTCAGATCCACCACATTGGTATCAAAGGCCACGATCCGGGTTTTTATGGCAGCCATGCTGGCCAGAATACAGCTTATGATGGAGGAATAAATCACTGACTCCCCCATGGAACCGCTCTGATCCACATCCAGGATCACCGTATATTTATTGGCTGCCGTAGTGGCAGTCCGGTCGAAGAAATAAAAATGCTCCGGTATAATCTTTTTCAGCTCCGGGTTATAATTTTTTATTCCCCTCCGTATGGTGAGAGGAAAATCCAGGGCCGAGGCCGATGGAATGGGAGAATGCTGCCGCCGGTTTACAGAGGCAGTCACTGCCCGCCTTATATCCTGCTCTAACAGGCGGTTAATCTCCTCTACGATCTTTTTTATAAATTCCCTGGCACTTTCCTTGCTGCCTTTAGGGATCTGGTCCTTCAGGGCCAGAAGGGCCGACGCCAGGCCTATATCCGGTTCCAGGGATTCCAGCATCTCCGGCTCCATAAGAAGCTCCTTCAAGCCGCACCGCTCCATAGCATCAGACTGGATCACCTTTACCAGCTCTTTGTCAAAGAGGGTCCTTACATCCCCCAGCCACCGGGAGATCTGAGGCCTGGAGGGTCCCTTTCCGCCCATTTTCCCGGAAGCAGAACCACCAAAGCCGGCTTCGCTCCCTCCGTGATAGATCGCCGCCAGAGCCTGATCCATCAGCTGCTGCTCGCCGGAAAGTCCCAGGCCGTCCTGGGTCATCTTCGAGAGACGCTTCTCACTTTCCTGCCCCAGGATCAGCCGCCACCGTTTGATCCGTTCCTTTGTATCCATTGGGCTTCCTCCTAAATATCTCCAAAATCAAAGTCATCCAGACCTCCCAGAAACTGGGACGCCTCCTCAGACAGGGGTTCATTTAACAGCTCGCTGACCTGGGCCGGATTTACCTGCCAGATTTCTCCCAGATTTTCCGCAATCTGATCCTTTTCCGCGGAATTAAAATCAGCAAAGGCCCGGCGCAGAAATACAAGAGCCCGCTTAAATTCCTCATCATCCAGAGAATCCAGATACTGGCTCAGTTTCTCCCAGAGCGTCAGCCTGGCAATCAGGGAATAATGGTTTTTCATGGAAAGCCCCTCAAACCACCCCGCTCCAAGCTCCGCAGGGATCCCCTTAGAAAGCCTAAACTCCACATAGCGCCCCAGCTCTCTGCTGTCGATCCTTCCCCGTTCCAGAAGAATGGCCGCAGCAAGGCCGGACAGCTTTGTATTCAGATCGTCCCTGTCGGCGATCTCCCTCAGCGCCTTTTCCCAGCCTTCTGTCTCTAAAAAGTCGTGGGCCGCCGAGACCTCATTTAAGGTGATCATGGCCTCTGCTATCTGTCTGGCCGCCCCGTCATCGCAGATACATTCCTCAGGAAGGATCAGGCAGGCCCGGAAAAAGAGCTGGCATAAAATCGGGATCAGAGGGCTCCGGTCCAGCCGCCGGATGTCTCCGTAGCGGATCACCACAGACAGCCGCCCTGCCGTCGTTCCAAGCTCCGGCACAGAGGCTGCATTTACCGCCATCTGCTGCAGGGACGAGGCCCCGTAAGCCACTGCCTCCGGCATACCGCAGTAGAATGCGTCCTCGATCACCCCTCCAAGGGAAGCGATGCTTGCCGCTCTCTCCGCCCTCTCCTTCAGTTCAAAGGCGGCCGCAAGCTCTATGGTATCCCCCTTCAGCACCGCCTCTACGATCTGTATCTCCGCCTCCGGCGTCCACTGCAGAAACCATCCTTCCGCCCATGTGGCCGTTTCCTGACGGGTTCTGACAGGCTCCGCAAAGGAAATCCCAAGGATCCGCAGCCGGTGAAGGAAGAAAGACCGCTCCAGATCCATAAAGGCCGCCTTTTCCGACTGAACCCTCAGCTTTTCCCTCAGATCCAGCCCCAGCTCTGTCCGTACAGCCGTCTTGTATTTTTCCAGTTTTAATTCCTTTAGCCGGTGGTAAAAATCTGACTGCACCGGCGTCTGGCTCACTCCCTCCGGCAGGCTTCCGATCCGGGTACCCGTTTCCACCTGGGCCGCGGCCAGGGCGATCTCTGAAAAATGCCCATGCCCCATCAAAGTCACAGCTGCGTCCCTGAGATCCCGGAGGACAGGTATCCTTCCTCCCTTAAGCTCTGCCAGAGAATAGGCCAGACGCACCGCCTCAATCACCTCTGCCGAGGACACGAGTCCCCCCCGCTCCCGCTGGCAGCCGGCTATACCGGACAGATACCGGCAGGCAATATAATCCGCATCTTTTTTTAACATTCCTTCCCACAAAAGCTCATAATAGGCCGGAGCCTGATTCCCCGCTCCGTAGCCGGATCTGCCGGACAGACGGTAATAGGAATAAGGCATCAGTGTCTTTTGAGATTTCAAGGAAGGCAGCCTTTTAAGCTCTCCGTCTGTGATCCCCGGCTCTCCGTTTAAAATCCCTTCTATATGAAAGGCTCCGGTAACTACCAGGATTTTCTCAGCTGGGATCCCTTCTTTTACCGCCTCCTCCACCATCCGGCGCATATAGGCCTCCCGGAGCCGGCTCTCTGCCCCCTCCCGGTCATTTTCCAGAGTCAGCTCTCTTAAGGAACGGCCAAACTCCTCTGTCCCCCGTCTGTAGGCCCTGTGATCCGCCGTCTGCTCCATGGTCCGCTCCCAGAAGGACTCATGGTCCCCAT
The DNA here is from genome assembly GCA_900549235.1 of uncultured Clostridium sp. Lineage (GTDB taxonomy): Bacteria > Bacillota > Clostridia > Lachnospirales > Lachnospiraceae > Enterocloster. The sequence continues at coordinate 166,107 of URNT01000001.1, forward strand.
CCGGAGAAAGGCGGTCAAGCTGGCGGTACACAAAGCCGGAACGGTCCATCCCGCCAGCTTTGGATCCCTTTTCTTCAGAGGCCTGAATACTGGCCTCCTCCCCTGCCGCCTGAAGTCCCAGGAAAATATCAGAAGGCAGGTCACAGAACCGGCAGGGACAGCCCTGTTCCCTGGCCCACAAAATAGCCTGATACTCCGGCGAATAGACAGACAGGGGATACAGGATCGTCCGTATGGGCAGCTCTCTGGTATAGGCCATCACAGCCACCGGAGGGCGGACCTCCTCTCTCCCCAGATCCTCCAACAGTTCTGTCAGGTCAGAAGGGCCTTCGATCAGCACCAGTTCCGGCTTCAGCTCATCCATATATTCCCGCACAAAATAAGCCCCTGCCGGAGAAAGATGGCGGATCCCAAATACATTTGGCTTTTTATCCATCAACCATTCAGCTCCTTACATTCCCTGTACAGGGAGATCCAGCGGCTTCCCCGCTTTTTCATGATGTTCTCCAGATATTCTTCCCATACCTTCTGATCCTTGCTGTCCTCCTTCACAATGGCTCCCTGAAGTCCGGCGGCCAGATCATGGTCTGTCATACTGCCGTTTCCAAAGCTTCCTGCCAGAGCCATACTGTTTGCCAGCAGGGAAATGGCCTCGGCTGTGGAAAGCACGCCTGATGTAGGCTTTATTTTCTGCTTTCCGTCCAGAGTCATCCCTAAGCGCAGCTCCCTGAAGATGGTGCAGACCTGCTCCACCACCTGCTCCTCAGGAAGCTTCGCGTTCAGATCCAGATTTTCTGAAAGCTGGCCGATCCTTGTCCGTACTATATCCATCTCCGCCTCCAGACTGTCAGGAGCAGGGAGGACCACGATATTAAACCGGCGCTTTAAGGCCGCAGACATTTCATTGACCCCCTTATCCCTTGTGTTGGCGGTGGCAATGATAGAAAAGCCCTTTTTAGCCGGAACCTCGATGCCAAGCTCAGGAACGGACAGCCGCTTTTCTGATAAAATAGAGATCAGGGCGTCCTGAACCTCTGAAGCGCACCGGGAGATCTCCTCCACCCTTGCAAGAGCTCCCTCCTCCATGGCCCTGTAAATAGGGCTTGGGATCATCGCCTCCCTGGAGGGACCGTCCGCGATCAGCATGGCATAATTCCAGGAGTAGCGGATCTGCTCCTCTGTAGTGCCTGCGGTTCCCTGGATCACACGGGTAGAGTTTCCGTTGATAGCCGCTGCCAGATGCTCAGACAGCCAGGACTTTGCCGTACCCGGCTCTCCGACCAGAAGGAGGGCCCGGTCTGTCACCAGTGTGGAAATGGCGATCTCCACCAGCCTCTGATGCCCGATATATTTAGGAGTGATCACCGTATCTCCTGCTCTGCCGCCGCAGATGTAGGTAAGAACGGATCTTGGGGACATACTCCAGCCTGTGGGAACAGGATAGGTTTCATGTTCGATCAGCGCCTGTATTTCCTTTTGAAACAGCTGCTCAGCCGGCAGCCTCTGTATCTTTTCATGGCTCATGGCAGTCTTCTCCTTTTTCCAACTCATACTTCCAGGTACTCAGCGTATAAAGATACCTGTCCTCTATATTTTTGCTGGTGAGAATCTCATCCAGCTCCTTTGCCTTCTGCATCCGGTCCAGGGGAAGCTCTTCCAGAAGCCATCTGAGCCGGTGTATATCCCCTCCATATCGAATGCCCCGCTCTGCCGCCGCTGTAATAAGTCCCCGGTAATCCTCCCATCCGCAGCGTTTCAGCATACGGATATGGTACTCCTCCGTCCCGTAATGCAGGGCACTTTTATAAAAATAAAGTCCATACTCTTTTTTCAGTTCCGGGATCCTGCTGTTAAACAGCGCTTCCAGCACCCAATCGTACAGCCGGTCCCCATACCTTCCAGAAGGCCTCATTTTTTTCTCAAAGCATCCCTCATAATGAAGAAGGAGGGAATACCAGCGCACATCCAGGCCCCTGGGCTGGCAGTCTGCCATGGAATCCTCCCCTCGATTGGGTATTCCATGCCAGTGCAGAATATATCTTCCCTTCTCCTCACTGTACTCCATCCTGGACAGCCCTTTTATAATACCCAGGCAGTCCTTTTCCCTCTGCTTTCCAGAATCTTCAAAGTATCTATGAAACCTCTCATATACTTCTTTTGGCTCATCATGGATCAGGGCGTCTAAAAAGACGCTTTCCAGGAACACATCTCCGTGAGCCTCATACATCTGCCGGACCGTCTCCCGGATCTGCGGGTGGCTGTTTTTAAGAATAGAATCCGTAAGGAAGTCCACAACCAGATCAGGAAGCTCCTTATATACCGGTTCACAGCAGCTGCAGAGCCTGGGAGAATGCTTCCCCTCTGTCCCCCGCCAGAGCTGTCTGAGCCGTTCCATCTGCTCTGCCTTTTTCTCCTTCCCTTCCGGCTTCTCCTCCAGGCACCGGAGAATCTGCTCCCCTGTCAGATCAGAAGCCCAGTCTTCCTCTGACGAAGAAAGATAGGAGGCGCCTGCAGCGGGATGTTTCATCATATATTGGTTCCAGAATTCCCGGGCAGAAGGGGAGTTCATATAAGCCAGGGCAGAAAGGGCCGCTTCTTTTATTTTCCCCTTTTCCGTCTTTACGAGGTCCAGAAGAAAGCCGTCATTCTCCTGGCTGCAGCCCAGGGCCTGGATCGCCGCCTCCTTTACCTCTTTGCTGCCATGTAACGCCAGGGCGCGGAACCATTCATTTTCCTCCGCTCCGGCTGCTGCCTTTATGATTTCTACCCGGCGGGCCATATCCCGTTTTCCCTGGGCATCAAACCCTTCTTTTAAGAACCCGGTCACCCCCTTTCCTTCCTTCTGAAACCAGAGCGCCACCTGATCCGCCAGCTCCGCATAGCTGTCTGACAGCCCCTTAAGCATCAGCCGCTTTACCCGGTAATCCTGAAACAGCTCCGGATCATACTGATGACTGTCCCGGATCCGGGCGTATCTTCCTCCGCCGGTTCCAAGGAAGGCCTCAGCCAGAGGCGCCAGCCGGCTGTAGGAAAGCTCCTCTATGGTTCCGGCCCTTTCTCCCTTTATGGGCTCTGTCTCTCCCGGCCCCTCAAGTCCTCCCTGGGTGCACAGCACCGCGTCCAAAAGGGACAGAGTATCCAGAAGCAGTCCCGCCCGGTCCTCTGTGCCTTCCTCTGTAACCTTTGCTGCCATAGCCTGTATCTTCTTAAAGACAGGAGACGCCTCTGCCAGGGGCCCGATCTGCTGTACAGCCCGTTTTAAGCGGAAATCCTCGCTTAGGAGCCCCGCTCCCGCAATTGCGGCTGCCTCCAGCCGTTCTCTTAATTCATAAATTGTCTGTAGATCCATAGCCCCTCCTTATCAATACAGAAGGCGGATCACGCCTTCCTCCGTCAATATGCTCATGGGGTAGAGAAACATCTTATGCCTGTCCGGATCATAGCCCATCAGCCCAAAGAGGCACTGATCCCTCAGATGCTTCTCCGGCTCCGGCACGATAGAAAGAATCTCTATGGTATCCTCCCAGCCCTCCATCCGGTCCAGACAGATCACCGCGCTCGTTTTATCCTTTAAACAGAAACCGTTCCCCTTCTCTCCTTCTCTTGTGCCAATGGTGTCAAAGGCCAGAAGAAGGGCGCAGAAATCATCTGCCAGGGTGTTTTTTAACTGATTCTTAACCGCCTTTACAGCAGAAGCAAGCTCCGGATAGGCCCGGCCCATCAGTTCCTTAAAATCAGCCGTCTCCAACTGCCGGGACGCGTCCTTATCCCAGCGGATCCTGCGGTTAAAGCCGTGGGGATTCTGCCCGTTTGCCGGCTCTCCGGGATAATAGGTAAGCACCGGGATTTCCTTTAAAGCAAAGCAGGAATCCTCCTCCTTTATATGCTTCAGGGCACGAAGGGGTCTGTAATTATATGTAATGGAAACCTCCCCTGTATCCATATCCGCCCAGAAACCCTGATCCACATATTCCTTCCTGGCCTCGTCAAAATATACCCGGAAGGAAAGCTGAAGAAGCCTTGCGTTTTCTTTTTTCAGACCCAGGGCGTTCAGCTGATCCAGCTTCCAGATACCTCCCAGCTCCTCATAGAGAAGATCATCCCCTGCCACCGGGGCCTCAGAGCTCATCTGCTCCGTCAGATAAACAGAAGCCTTTTTCTCCAGGGCCCGGAGCCTTTTTAAGATCTCCACCGCGTGCTTATAGTGAATGGGATCCGGAACCTTCTGGTGGGCCTCCATCTCAAGGATCAGCCGGTTTAAATCAGCCTGGGGCCCCGGCAGATAATAATCTCCCAGCTGTTTTGACAGCTCTCTGTAGCTCTTTAATGAGGCGCTTCCCATAGAAGCCAGCCCCTGATCCACCAGGCTGTCTGTAAGCTGTTTCATAAGAGCCAGTCCTTCCAGCTGCTTTTTAAGCTTCTTGATCCTTGCCGCCTGGCTG
>URNT01000002.1 GCA_900549235.1 uncultured Clostridium sp.
AAAATCAACACAGCAAAAGATTCTCTCTGGATTTTTGTATATACAGAGCGAGGGCATCGCTCAATCATCTAATTTGATGATTTTGCGACACCCCCTTTCATCCCTACACATATCCTAATAACCCCGGCAGCCACATAGACAGCACCGGCACATAAGACACCAGCAAAAGCACAATAAAGATCGCCCCAAAATAATACAGCAGCGGCTTAATCACATTCTCAATCTTCGTCCCCCCAACCTTCACACCTACAAACAGTGTGGTACCAACAGGCGGAGTAATGGTTCCGATACACAGGTTAAAGATCATCATAATACCAAAGTGCACCGTATTCATACCCAGGGTCTGGCAGATGGGCAGGAAGATAGGCGTAAAGATCAGACACGCCGGAGTCATATCCATAAAGGTACCGATGATCAGCAGCAGGATATTGATAATAAACAGGATCACATACCGGTTGTCGCTGATGCTGAGCATGGCCTGAGACACAGCCGTAGGGATGCCGGTAAACGCCATAACCCAGCTCATAATACTGGACACGCCGATGAGGAAAATGATGATACCAGTCATTTCCGCACTGTCCAGGAAAATCTTTGGCAGCTCAGACAGCTTGATAGACTTATAAAATACCAGGGACAGAATCAGGCTGTATACCACCGCAACCACGCTTCCTTCTGTCGCCGTAAAGATACCGGAGATGATCCCGCCGATTACGATGATGATCATCAGAAGACAGGGGATCGCCTGGAAAAATACCTTTACCATCTCAGAGGAAGTAAAACGCTTGGTGCTGCGGTAGCCCTTTTTCTTCGCAAAATAGTAGATCACTACCATACATGCCAGGCCCCACAGGATACCGGGGATATAGCCTGCCATAAAAAGGGCCGCTACAGAGGTTCCTCCGCTGACCAGGGAATAAGTGATCATAACATTGCTTGGAGGGATCAGAAGTCCCGTAGGCGCCGTAGCGATATTGGCCGCCGCAGAGAAATCCCGATCATAGCCCTCCTCCTCCTCGATAGGTCCGATGATGGAGCCCATGGCAGAAGCAGCCGCTGTACCGGAACCGGAGATGGCGCCAAACAGCATATTTGCAACGGCGTTGGTATGAGCCAGGGCTCCGGGGATCCGCCCCGTAAAAAGCTTTGCAAAATTAATCAGACGGATGGCAATACCGCCCTTATTCATAATATTTCCCGCCAGAATAAAAAACGGGATCGCCAGAAGGCTGAAGACAGAGATACCGGAAAAGATCCTCTGGGCGCCGGTCAGCACCGATGCCCCTGTATTCAGTACAGGAAGAATGGCGCAGATCGAGGACACAGCCAGAGCCACCGCGATAGGCACTCCTGCCAACAGCATGATCACTAAAAGAACCAGGATGATCAGTCCGCATACAACTGCTATATTCATAATTTCGCCTCCCCCTTCTCAGAAAAATCCTTATGGAACATATCCACCGCATTCATCAGGCTGAAGATCATAATTAACACTCCCGTCACAGGAACGATCACATAGATATACCCCATAGGCACCCTCAAGGACGCGGTCATCTGGATCATCGTCAGCTTTGTAATGGAAATACCGCCGTATACCAGCACTACAGCCGCCAGAGCAAAGGTGAGAAGGTCAATAAAAATTTCCAGATATTTCCTTGCTGTACCCGTAAACTGATCGGCCAGAAATCCCATTCTCATATGGTCTCTCTTTCCAAACACATAGGCAGAGGCTAACAGGGCCATCCATGTAAAGGAATAGGTCAGAAGCTCCTCTGACACCGTACTTGGGCGGTTAAAAAAGTAGCGCGTCACGATCTGGTAGGTTCCGATCACCGTCATAGCCCCAAAGAGGAAAATGATCAGAAAGCCCAGTACCCGCATGATCCCTGCTTTCACTTTATGCATTGTATCCATTTACTCTCCCTCCCTTGCCTGCGCGTTGACTTCCTGGATATGCTCATACAGATCCGCAATCTTGGGATTCTCCTTCAGCATACTCTCATGGAGGGGAAGCACCTTTTCCTTAAAGGCATCTACATCCACGTCGATAAACTCCACGCCCATATCATTGACTGCGATGTTCTTTGCCTCCTCAATGCTCTTATCCCATTCCTCCATCTCAACCTCAGTGGAAAGAAGGGCCGCCTCCTTAAATATCTGATATTCCTCCTGGCTTAAGCCATTTAAAAACTTTAGGTTGGCCACCAGCATATCCGGCACCATCTGATGCTTATTGTAGGAATAATATTTTGCCACCTCGCCGTGCTTATTGTTAGTCAGGGCCAGCTCATTGTTCTCCGCGCCGTCGATGACTCCCTGCTGGATGGCAGTATACACCTCGCCAAAGCCCATAGGAGCCGCGGCCGCGCCGAACTGATTGACCATGGCCACGCTGGCAGGGCTCTGCTGTACGCGGATCTTCATGCCCTTTAAATCCTCCGGAGTGTGAATCGGCTTCTTACCATAAAAGTTTCTTGTGCCTGCATTGTACCAGGTCACCACCCTAAAACCGGCTTCGTCTGTAGACTCATAGACCTGCTCCATATACTCTGTATCCTGCATCACCGACTGATAGACCTCCTCAGAATCAAAGAGATAGGGCATACTGAAAATCTCATATACCCCGGCAAATGTCTCCAGATTTGCCGTTCCCGCCACAACAAAATCGATGGCTCCCGTCTGAGTAAGCTCGATGGCCTTCTGGGCCGAACCCAGGATCTCATTTGGAAAAATCTGCACCTCGTACTTATCTCCCAGCCGTTCCTCCACATAGTCCTTAAAAGCCACCAGCCCCAGATGCTCCGGATGGGTCTCAGACTGGGCATGGGAAATGCGTATGATCCTCTTTCCCGAAGTCACAGAGCTGCAGCCTGTAAGCCCGGCCCCAAGAGCCGCGGCCAGCAGACAGGCTGCCAGTTGTTTCATTTTCTTCCTCACGTTTTTCCTTCCTTTCTTTTTATCCCCTTTAACGCAGCATTTATATTGTGTTAACATTTTTTTAACACAGTCTCCATTATAAGGCCTGGGGCCTATCATTTGTACCGTAAAAAATTGTCATTTGTGAGGAATATTTTGTTGTATTTAGGAAATGTTTCCATCCCGATACTCAGAAGGAATCATACCCGTAACCCGTTTGAACACCTTCGCAAAGTAATTAGAATCCGAATACCCCACCTGAAGGCTTACATCCTTCACGCTGGCGTGTTTCTCACGAAGGAGCCTCTTTGCCTGCTCCATCCGGAAATTGGTAAGATAAGATGTAAAATTTTCATCAAAGCACTGCTTAAACAGCTTGCAGAAATAGGCATCTGAATAATTCATCCGCCTGGCGGCATCCTGCATGGAAATATCCTTCATATAATTTTCCCGGATATATCGGAGTATGGTCTCCGCCACATGATCCATCCGCTCCTCCTGAGTCTCCCCATAAAAAGAATCAGGCTCCGTTATTTCCATATTTCTCCAGACAGAGGCTTCCAGGCTGTTTTCCTCTGCTAAAAGACGCTTGTCTGTCAGCCGCATGGCCTCCTCCATTACAGCTGCCAGCTCCCCCTCCTCGCAGGGCTTTAAAAGGTAATCCAGAGCCCGGACCACAATGGCCCGCTTCGCGTAGCTGAATTCATCATAGGCGGTGAGAAATATAATCACACAGCCCTCATCCAGCCTCCGGATCCGCTCCGCTGCCTCCATCCCGTTCATCTCCGGCATGGAAATATCCATAATGATAATCTGGCTCTGCTCCTTCTGGAACAGATCCAGGGCCTCGGCCCCGTTCACCGCTTCCCGGATCTGGAGTACGTCCCCAAAAAGCCGTTTCAGCCTTCTTGCCAGAGCCATCCGCTCGATCTGTTCATCATCTGCCAGTAATACACGATACATACTTATCCCTCCTGATCCCGTTTTGACGGTGAAAATGCCAGCTGCACCGCCGTTCCGCAGCCCTCTCTGCTGTAGAGAAACATTTCTCCGTCCTCATACATCGCATGAAGCCTGCGGTATATATTGGAAATGCCGATCCCCATATCAGATGCCTGTCCCTCTGCCAGTGCCCTTTTAATCTCCCGAAGACGCTCCCTGCCGATCCCCGCTCCCGTATCTGCTACAGAAATCCAGAGCCTTCCCTCCTTCATCCAGCTCCTTACATGGATCCGTCCCCCCTGGCTGATGGCGGACAGACCATGCTTTACCGCGTTTTCCACCAAAGGCTGCAGGGCAAATGAGGGCACCAGCACCTCTAAAGTATCCTCCTTACAGTCCGTGGTATAGCGGATCCTGGCCCCGAAGCGCATGGTCTGCAGGTACATATAGTCCTGGACCACCGAAAGCTCCCGGCCAAGAGGCATCACCGCCCCGGAGGACTTCAGATTGTACCTGAACAGACGGCTTAATGCCGTAATCATCTTCTCCGTCGCCGCAGCGTCCTCAATCTGGGCCATACTGGCGATCATATTCAGGGTATTAAATAAAAAATGAGGATTGATCTGGCTTTTCAGCATCTGAAGCTGCATGGAATCCAGCTGCTTTTCCATCTCATGCTTTTCCTTTAAAGCCTGGATATACCCCTTTGTGGAAGCCTTCATGCCGGAAAATGCCTGGATCAGCTCTCCCATCTCATCCCGGCACTCTGCCTGTACATCCGGCCCTGAAAAATCATTTTCCCCGATCCTCCGGGAATCCTCCGCCAGTCTTACCACCGGCTGTATAAAATAATGCCCGATCCGCCTCCTCAGATGGTCCAGAAGCAAAAGCACCACCGCCCCAAAAAGGATACTCATACCCGGCACCACCACCAGGGCAGGCAGATGGTCCTCATAGGCATCCTTTCCCTGCTCCACATTCATCCGCACCAGGGTGCCCGCATACTGCTCCAGGTACTCCTGAGCCCGGTAAATGGTATAGAGAAGGTCCATATACTGCTCCTGTCCCTGCCCCTCCAGTTCAAAAAAGTGTTCCTTCAGCCGCTCATAATTTTCGTAAGTATTCCGTATGGACCAGGTCTTGGCATACCGGCTTTTGCCAATCCGGCGGCAGTCAAAGGGCAGCGCCTTTACGGCCCGGGCAGATCGTTTGGAAGAAAGCCTGTACTTATCAAAACTTTCCTCCGTCCGGTCCGTTACATACTGCTTAAACGCCCGAATCTCCTCATCCATGGCCGACCAGAAGGCCATGCTCTGGGAATTACTCTCTAAAATGCTGCCAAAGCCTGCCATCCCGTACCTGGCCACCAGTATATTGGCCATAATAGACAAAAACACCACTGTCGCAGCGCAGATGCCTAAGCTCCTGATCTTCTGCTCCAGTGATGCTGAAAGCCACTTTTTTCCCATATTCTCCCTCCCAGCAACGGTCATCTGCTTCTATTTTATAATAGATGAGTCCGTTTGGAAAGGTATATTTTCCTTTCTCCTACAGCTTCTGGTCCTCCTCCGAAGGGATATACACAGCAATGTCCTCAATCCTGCAGCAAAGAATCCTGCACAGGTCATTGACCGTCCTCATGGATATATCTTTGTTGTGCTTTAAGCGGTGAAGGGTGCTGTCTGATATGTGATGCTTCTTTGTAAGGGTATACCAGTTCTCCCCCGACCGTTCCAACGTCTCCCAGAATGGCCTGTAATCAATCATGTTCTTCTCCCTATGCTGTCACTTTATAGTGATTTAAGCATAAAGTAGAATTTACATATTGAATATCTTCGGAATAACGAATATACTATATGTAATTGCATGTGTACAGGCTGAAAACTGCCGGAAAGGAGACAGACTTGAAGCATTTTACGGAAGCTGAGCTGAAGGCAATGGCTCAGGACAGGAACATCGTAACCCGCATCACCCATTTTCTGCAGATGAATGACGCGGACTTTTTTAAAGAGGTCCGCTCCCGCCTTTCCGCCGAGGACCTTAAGGGGTATCTGGAGGAAAATCCCGATGACCGGAAATATCTCTAAAGAAAAAGGCGGCTGCCATCCTTAGATGACAAACCGCCCTTCTTCTGGTTCTTCTTCAAAATAATCCTTATAATCCACCTCGATGGACCGGCGCATACGCTTCATGCTGTAGTACAGATGCTCCTTTAACGCCTCCTCAAGACCCTTCTCATCCTTTTTGCCGATCAGTCTGAAGATCTCCTCATGTTCACCTATAATCCGCGTAAAATCTGTCTCTGTAATAAAGTCCAGCATACGGAACCTGGTATAGTGGAGCTGCTGGGCCTGGAGCATCTCCCACAGCTTCTGGCGGCGCACCGCCCCGAACCAGATGGAATGCATATCCGCGTCCATGCGGTAAAACTGCTCCGGTCCAAAGCCCGGCTCTGTGATCATGGCCTTCTGCCTGGCGATGGCGTGGCGGATGTCCTCCATGACCATAGGGGACTGCACCAGCATAAAATCCCTTAAGACCATGGTTTCTACCGCCACCCGCATATAGATCATCTGCTTGATGTTGTCCAGGCTTAAAAGGGTCACATAGGTACCCCGGTAGGGGATGGTCTCTACAAAGCCCTGCTCCTGAAGGAGCCGCAGTGCGTCCCTTACCGGCGTCCTGGATACGCCAAAGCGTTCACATATGTCATTTTCACCGATCACGGTTCCCGGCTCCAGCTTAAGGTCCAGTATTTCACGCTTCAAGGTCTCAAATACAAGCTCTCCGCGATTTTTAAACGTCTTTTCTTCCATATGTGCCCCCATCCATCCGGTCCGGTCTGATCTGGCTCTTATTTAGGCTGCTTTCCGATATAAGCCAGAATGCCGCCGTCTACATAAAGCACAAGACCATTTACAAAGTTAGAAGCGTCAGAAGCCAGGAATACAGCCGGTCCGCCCAGATCCTCTGCCTCGCCCCAACGGCCTGCAGGAGTCTTGCTTACGATAAACTGGTCAAATGGATGTCTGGAGCCGTCTGGCTGTGTCTCACGCAGAGGAGCGGTCTGAGGAGTAGCGATATAGCCAGGGCCGATGCCGTTGCACTGGATGTTGTACTCGCCATACTCAGAAGCAATGTTCTTGGTCAGCATCTTTAAGCCGCCCTTTGCTGCTGCGTAAGCAGATACAGTCTCACGGCCCAGCTCGCTCATCATAGAGCAGATGTTGATGATCTTGCCGTGACCCTTCTTGATCATGCTGGGGATAACTGCCTTGGATACGATAAATGGTGCGTTTAAGTCAACATCGATTACCTGTCTGAACTCAGCAGCGCTCATCTCGCACATAGGGATTCTCTTGATGATACCGGCATTGTTTACCAGAATGTCGATCACGCCTACTTCCTTTTCAATCTGGGCAACCATTGCGTTTACAGCGTCCTCATTGGTAACGTCGCACACATAGCCGTGAGCCTCGATACCCTCTTCCTTGTATGCAGCCAGACCCTTGTCTACCAGCTCCTGCTTGATGTCATTGAAAACGATGGTAGCTCCTGCTCCTGCCATAGCCTTTGCGATGGCAAAGCCGATGCCGTAAGAAGCGCCTGTTACCAGAGCAACCTTGCCCTGTAATGAAAAGTTCTGTAAATAATCTGCCATTGTTTGATTCCTCCGTGTTTTATATGATCCTTTTTATTACATCATCTCATTTGGCTTCATGGTGTCCATATCGTCAAACTCCATGTTCTCGCCGCCCATTGCCCAGATAAAGGTGTAGTTGGAAGTACCGGCTCCGCTGTGGATGCTCCAGGAAGGACTGATCACTGCTTCCTCATTCTTCATCACAATGTGTCTTGTCTCAGTAGGCTCGCCCATCATATGGAATACCACATTGTCTCCGGGAACCTCAAAGTACATATAGATCTCCATACGGCGCTCATGTGTATGGGACGGCATGGTGTTCCATACGCTTCCTGGCTCCAGTACGGTCATACCCATGGACAGCTGGCAGGTCTTTAATACATCCGGATGGATGAACTGGTTGATGGTTCTCTTATTAGAAGTCTCCGCCTCGCCGCAGGGTCTCTTGGCCGCCTTTTCAATCGGAATAAAGGTGGTGGTGTAAGAGGTATGGGCCGGCGCACTTACCATATAGAACTTTGCCGGATTAGCAGCGTCTTCACTGGAGAAGTATACCTCTTTTGTGCCCTTTGTAATGTACAGGCAATCCTTGTAGCCCATCTTAAACTCCTGGCCGTCTGCTTTGATGGTGCCTGCTCCGCCGATATTGAAGATACCGATCTCCCGGCGCTCCAGGAAATAGTGGGTGCCGAAATTCTTCCAGCAGTCAATCCCCTTATCAATGGAAACAGTCTCTGTGGTAGGCATACATCCCAGAGTCACCATACGGTCAACGTGAGAGTAAACAGAAACCACCTCGTTGGCAGCGTACAGGTTCTGGATCAGAAATTCGTTCCTTAATTCCTCTGTGGTATAGCGCTTTACATCCTTCTGGTTCGCGGAATAGCGAATATCCATAGTCTTTATCCTCCTTATTTTTAGGTTGTATGCTACTTTTTAAATTTGTATACAACTTTTTTATCTGTATACAGATTACCACCGAAAGCTTCCTTTTTCAATAGTCATAATCTACAAAATTAGACTGGTTTTCTATGCACTTTCACAAGACCCGTTGCAATCTTCCTGGCTTTATTATATACTGAGTGACATATGCATTTAAAAGGAGGATCCCCCATGAAAAAAAATATCCTTGTGGGCCAGTCCGGCGGCCCTACTGCTGTGATCAACGCCAGCCTTTACGGTGTCATCACAGAGGGCCTGGCACATTCTGATGAGGTACACACCGTTTACGGAATGCTCAACGGGATTGAGGGTTTTTTATCCGGACATGTTGTAAATCTTTCCCAGACTCTCTCACCGGAAGAACTGGAACTTTTAAAGCTGACCCCGGCCGCTTACCTGGGCTCCTGCCGCTATAAGCTGCCTGAGAACCTGGACGCCCCGGTATACAGCCTTTTATTTGAAAAATTCGAGGCACTGGAAATTGGCTGCTTCCTTTATATAGGCGGAAATGATTCCATGGATACTGTAGACAAGCTCTCCCGCTTTGGCGCCCTTCGCGGCTCGTCCATCTCCTTTATCGGAGTGCCCAAAACAATTGACAATGACCTTCCCGTCACCGACCACACCCCCGGCTACGGAAGCGCCGCCAAATATGTGGCCTCTGCCGTAAGGGAGATTTCCCTGGACGCTTCTGTCTACCAGCAGCAGGCAGTTACCATCATCGAACTGATGGGCCGTCACGCCGGCTGGGTCACTGCCGCCAGCGCCCTTGCAAGAAAATATCCGGGAGACAATCCCCTTCTCATCTATCTTCCGGAAGTTCCTTTTGAAATGGATGCTTTTTTACGGGATGTAGAACAGGCTCTAAAGCGGCAGCCCAATGTAGTGGTCTGTGTCTCCGAGGGAATCAAAGACCAGGCCGGCCGCCTGATCTGTGAGTACACAAGCGAGGCCCAGGTGGATACCTTCGGCCACAAGATGCTGACCGGCTGCGCCAAGCTCCTTGAAAGCTATGTAAGAAACCGTTTCGGTATCAAGGTGCGCTCTGTGGAGCTGAATGTAAACCAGCGCTGCGCCAGCCTTATGTCCTCCCTGACGGATATTGAGGAGGCTGACCAGTCCGGACGCCAGGCTGTGACCTTTGCCCTTTCCGGCCAGACTGCCGGCATGGTTGCCTGCCGTCGGGCTGATACCCCGGACGGAAGCTACCGTTTAGAATACAGCCTTACCGCCGTCTCCAATGTCTGCAACAAGGAAAAACTCTTTCCCGCAGAGTGGATCACCGGAAACGGCAGCGACATCGGCCCTCAGTTTACCGCCTATGCCCTGCCTCTGATCCAGGGAGAGCCGGTCCATGAGATGGAAAACGGACTTCCCCGTTACCTGTTCCTTCCCAGATAAACGGCCCGAACAACAGGAGGATTCCTATGAACCAGAAGCCGGAGCTTTTGTCCTATGAAACCTGCACCCTGTGCCCCAGGCTCTGCGGCGTCAACCGAAACTATACCACAGGGCGCTGCGGCTGCGGCCCAGCTGTGAAGGCAGCCAGAGCCGCCCTCCACCACTGGGAGGAACCATGCATCAGCGGCCCGTCAGAGGGCCCCGGAGGCAGCGGCACCGTCTTTTTCTCCGGCTGCACCCTGGGCTGCTGCTTCTGCCAGAACCACCAGATCAGCGCCGGGCAGTTTGGAAAGGAGCTGACAGTCCGACAGCTGGCAGATACCTTCCTGCATCTTCAGGATCAGGGGGCCTATAACATCAATCTGGTAACTCCCACCCAGTATCTGCCCTCTATCCTTCCTGCCCTTGACCTGGCCCGTCCCCGTCTTTTGATCCCTGTGGTCTATAACTGCGGCGGCTACGAACGGACCGAAACAATTGCAGCCCTTAAAGACTATGTGGACATCTGGCTTCCTGACTTTAAATACTATGATAACCAGCTGGCTTTCCGATATTCCGGAGCTGCCGATTATTTTGAACGGGCTTCCGAAGCTATTCTTCAGATGATCCGCCAGACCGGCCCTCCCGTCTATGAAAAAAACGGATCCGGCCTGCTAAAAAAGGGAGTGATCCTTCGCCATATGGTGCTTCCGGGCCACAAAGAGGATTCCATGGCTCTTCTTGGCTGGATCCGTGAACAGCTGCCAGCGGGGCAGTTCCTCATAAGCCTTATGAGCCAGTACACCCCTTATATAAAAAGCAGCCTCTATCCCCAGCTGAACCGGCGCATCACCACCTATGAATACCAGCAGGTCCTTGACACTGCCATCCGCTTGGGCCTTACCGATGGCTTTATGCAGAAAAAAAGCAGCGCCAGGGAGGAATATACCCCTCCTTTTGACCTGGAAGGACTTTCCTTTTAACACAAAAAAGGCAGGCATCGTATCTTCAACTAACCACGTTTTCCGATCACGATGCCTGCCTTTTAACTATCTCGTCCATGGGACTATACCTCTCTTTTCCGAAACAATTCACTTTGTTCCATCTATATGAAGTTGTAGCTCCTCTCTGCCTTGATTCTTCCGCTTCTGTACTCCATCTCCTTACTTGCTCTTGCTGTATTCACTTTTGTTCGTCCTCTTTTTGCTGCTGGTATCTTTTACTCGTTCCAATGATACTTTCTCGTCATATCACTGAACCGATCACTCTCTGCTGCCTGATACCTGTTCTCCAGCTTCCGAATAACTGCTTTCTGCTTGCTTGTAAATGTTTCACTTAACAATATCTCAATCGATCTGTTTTAGCGGTTCCTCCAAGGTAGATAGGTTTTTCCTGGTCCCATTAATAATAAGATATCTTATCATTAATGAAACAAAAGTTCAGTTTCTGGTGGTCTGTACCTCCTTTGCTTAGATTTACCTTCTGTGAACTGATTGACTACAGTTCTTTAAAAGCTTGTTCTCTTTTGTTTTGTTATCTTTATTATAATCAGCAATCTTTATTTTGTCAATACTATTTTGAAGTTTTTTATATCCTTTTTATTTACTTGCTATTTTTCCAATTATTAACTTTTAATTGTATAAATTTTTAATATTTTTTTGATAATTTATTTTTTTCTGAACACAGCCGCAAAACAAAAAGAGGCGCGCCATCAGGACGCAGCCTCCGTCTTTGGAAATCTCTTTCTTATCTTTCTGTAGGTAAACAGATGGGCCAGGGCAGTAACAAGCCAGGATACCGGATAGGACAGATAGAGCACATCCAATGACCGGTAAGCAGCAAATACGGTGAAGATCCAGAGGATCCGCAGACCACAGGCCCCTGTCAGGGATACAAACATAGGAATCACCGAATAACCCATGCCCCGCAGGCTTCCTACAGTACAGTCCATCAATCCGCAGAGGAAATAAGTGGAGCAGATGATCTCAAGGCGCAGCATGCCGTAGCGGAGCACCTCCGGATCAGAGGAATAGATGCCAAGAAGGGTATTGCCTCCGGCAACAGCAGACAGCCCCAGAACCAGGCCCACCACAGTCACCACTCCCAGGCAGATGAAAAGGATCCTGTTCAGACGGCTGTAGCGCTTTCCTCCCAGGTTCTGGCTGGTAAAGCTTAAATTGGTCTGGTAGACCGCATTCATGGCAGTGTATACAAAGCCCTCGATATTAGCGGAGGCAGTATTGCCTGCCATGGCGATAGAGCCAAAGGAATTGACCGAGGACTGGATCAGCACATTGGAGACAGAGAAGATGGCGCCCTGCATACCGGCAGGAAGGCCGATCTTTACGATCCGCGCCAGTTTCCTTGGCGTGATGCGAAGCTTCTTTAGATGCAGTTTCATGGCCCCCTGGTTCTGTGCCAGGCTTTTTAGGATCAGGAAGGCAGACACATGCTCTGAGATTACTGTTGCCCAGCCTACGCCGTCTACTCCCATCCCAAGACACATAACAAAGAACAGGTTCAGGATTACATTGACAACACCAGCCGCAAAAAGGAAGTACAGAGGCCGCCTGGTATCCCCAATAGCCCTTAAAATAGCCGCGCCGAAGTTGTAAACCATAACCACCGGCATCCCCACAAAGTAGATCCTCATATAAAGGACCGCCTGATCCAGCACATCCTCCGGGGTTCCCATCAGTATAAGGAGGGGTCTGGCCGCGCAGATGCCAAGGACTACCAGAAACAGGCCGCAGAGAATGCTGGTGGCAATGGCGGTGTGGACGGTCTCACTGATATTTTCTTCCTCCTTCGCTCCGTAGTACCGGGCCACCAGTACATTCACACCTACAGAAAGGCCCACAAATACGTTGATCAGGAGATTGATCAGAGAGGAGGTGGAACCCACCGCCGCCAGAGCGCTGCTGCCTGCGAAACGGCCCACAACAATAATATCCGCCGCATTGAACAGAAGCTGCAGGACGCCTGACAGCATAAGGGGAATGGAAAATATAAGGATCTTCCCCAGCAGGGGGCCATTGCACATATCGATTTCATAGGAAGCTTTCATCGCTGTTTACCTCTTTGTCATATAAGTATAGGGGCAGTTCTTCTATTTTCCGGAAGAACTCCATATATGTATGTATAATAAGAACTCTTGAAAGGGGGACGTCGTTTGTCCTGTGCGGGATTATGTTTCATCGCCCTGGGGCTTTCCATGGACGCCTTTGCGGTAGCCGTACTGAAGGGAATGGCAAGGCCCCGTCCCAGCTGGCGGGAGGCGGCGGCGGTAGGCGCCTATTTCGGCTTTTTCCAGGCCATGATGCCGGGGCTTGGATACCTTCTGGGCTCCAGCCTGTATGGCTTCATCGAAGCTTATGACCACTGGATCGCCTGGGGGCTCCTGTCCCTGATCGGTGCCGGGATGATCCGGGAATCCCTGTGCTCCCGGGAGGAGGAGCCGGATCCCTCCCTCAGCGTATGCACCATGCTGCTCCTGGCCACAGCCACCAGCATCGACGCCATGGCAGCCGGCGTCACCTTTGCCTTTCTTTCCGTACCGCTCCTTCCGGAAATGGCCCTCATCGGAGTCACCACCTTTCTTCTGTCCGCCGCCGGCGTAAAGGCAGGAGCAGTTTTTGGCGGCCCCTTACGGTCCCGGGCCGGACTCTTTGGCGGAGTGATCCTGATGCTTATGGGCGTAAAAATCCTTATGGAACATTTGACTGCCATATAAAAATGCCATATAAGAAGGCGGCTGCCTGCTGCAGTCCTTCTTATATGACATATTCTGCCTGTCTAACTGATCCGCGCGCCGCTGCCGTCCAGCTCATGGCCGTCTATGGTGCAGTTGCTCTGCATCACGCCGGTATCAGGATCCAGATAATACCACTGGCCCTCGTATTCCTGCCAGCCGGTTTTCAGGTAACCGTTCAGATCAAAGAGATACCACTTGTCATTGATCTGGGCCCAGGAGGTCAGATACTCTCCCTGATACAGGTAGCGGATCCCCTTAGAATCCTGCTTCCATTTTCCAAGGAGAAGGTTTCTGTAGGAATCCATATCATCCTCGGGATACATGGAAAAGTAGTAGGTGTTCCGGGTATCCCCGTAGCACAGCTCCACCACATAGCAGCGGTCTATGGTATCGTAGAAGCCGCCCTCCTCCTTCTCCCGCTCTGCCGTCTCAGGACGGACCACCGGATAATGGGTGTCCGTATCCAGGCCATTGACCGTACATTCCAGATATTTGTTGGTCTCACCGTCGTAGGTGATAAGATAATAGTTCAGCACTGCGTCGTCCAGGTCGATGCCGTTTTTATCTGCTGTTATGGAAAATGTATCTGTCTCTGATGCCCTGTACCCCATCACATAAGATGTATATCCGTCATAAATCGACACCTGCCTGCTGTTCAGATCCAAATGGAGGGTCAGCGGGGCCGTCTTTAATACTGCCGATGAGGCTTCTGATACAAAGGCAGCAGAGATGGTGAACACGGCTGCCAAAGCCATTGCCACAAACTGCCGCAGTGCCCGGTACTGTTCCATCCGGCATCCTCCTTTCTGTGCTTTATTTTAACACTACCTTCATAAAATTCTTCTTTCCGCGCTTAAACACCAGACCTTCTCCCTCAAACTGCTCCTTTGTGAAGGAAGCCTTGATGTCCTTTACCTGTGTTCCATCTACGGACACGCCGCCCTGCTCTACATTTCTTCTTGCCTCGGAGCGGGAAGCGGCAAGGCCGGACTTCTGGAGCACGCTTAAAATATCGATGGCATTTTCCTTAAAGTCCTCCTCTGTGAGCTCACAGGTAGGCATATTGGCTGTGGAAGCGCCTCCTGCTGAGAACAGGGCTCTTGCGCCTTCCTGAGCCTTTAAGGCCTCCTCCTCGCCGTGTACCAGCTTGGTCAGCTCAAATGCCAGAATCTCCTTGGCTTGATTTAACTGACTGCCTTCCCACTGATCCATCTCGTCGATCTGCTCCAGAGGAAGGAAGGTAAGCATACGCAGACACTTAAGGACATCTGCGTCGTTTACATTTCTCCAGTACTGGTAGAAATCGAAGGGTGAGGTCTTGTTTGGATCCAGCCATACGGCGCCGGACTGTGTCTTGCCCATCTTCTTGCCCTCGGAATTTAAAAGGAGGGTAATGGTCATGGCGTGGGCATCCTTGCCCAGTTTACGGCGGATCAGCTCTGTACCGCCTAACATATTACTCCACTGGTCATCACCGCCGAACTGCATATTGCAGCCGTAGCGCTGGAACAGCTCGTAGAAATCGTAGCTCTGCATCAGCATGTAGTTGAACTCAAGGAAGCTGAGCCCCTTTTCCATCCTCTGCTTGTAGCACTCTGCCCGAAGCATATTATTTACTGAGAAATGAGGGCCTACCTCACGAAGGAATTCTACATAATTTAAATCCATCAGCCACTCCGCATTGTTGATCATCAGAGCCTTTCCGTCAGAAAAATCGATAAAACGGCTCATCTGCTCCTTGAAGCAGTCGCAGTTGTGCTGGATGGTCTCCGGTGTCATCATGGAACGCATATCGCTGCGTCCGGAAGGATCCCCTACCATACCGGTGCCGCCGCCTAACAGGGCAATGGGCTTGTTTCCTGCCATCTGAAGCCGCTTCATCAGGCAGAGCGCCATAAAATGACCTACATGAAGGCTGTCAGCGGTAGGGTCAAAACCGATATAGAAGGTTGCTTTTCCTTCATTTACCATCTTTTTGATCTCTTCTTCATTGGTCACCTGGGCGATCAGGCCTCTTGCGACCAGCTCTTCATAAATCTGCATCGTCTCTTCTCCTCTTCTTATAAAATATTTTACCATATTTTTATTTTCATGCAAGAGCGTGTTTGAAAATTGCTTTTCGTCAGCTGTGCGTTCCACTTTGTGGTAGATCTCGGTCGGATGAAGGAGGCGCAGTGGGCTGCGCTGACTGAATCCGGGCGGGATATACCGCGAAGTGGGGCGTGCAGATGGCGGAAATGAATTTCCAAACAGGCTCTAGTGGCTGGATGAGTTTTAAGGTGAAACGGTAAAAAATAAAAAGCTCCATCCTTCATCAAAAGGACGGAGCCAATGCCCGTGTTACCACCTGTTGTTCACAGACTGCTCACGCCGCCTGTCTCTGTAAGTACGAAGGCAGCATCTCTGCCTCTATACTCCGGCGCTGTAACGTGCGCCTGCCTCCGTCGCAGCCTACTGCCTCTAATCTGAAGGGTTCGGTGCGAAGCTCAAGGATGTATTCATATCCTGCTTTCCATGCGCCTCTCATCAGCCGGCAGCTTTCTGTATGGGTTTGCGGGGACACTACTTGTTCCTGTCACAGCCTGTTCATGAAGTTTTCCCTTATCCTGAACCATTGGGACAAGGATTATTCCTATTATAGACAGGGCGCGGCGGTTTGTCAAGTAGCGGGGAGAAGCATTTTATTTCTGCCTAGCCAAAGTCAGGACAAATACGGCGGCAAGGATCAGCCCGAAGCCAAGAAGCTCCGCCCCGCCAAAGGAGGTGCCAAGCCACACCACTGACAGAAGCACCGCCGACACCGGCTCTACGCTTCCCAGAATACTGCCCCGCAGAGGGCCAATGATGCTGACCCCTCCCAGATACAGGCCGAAGGCAATGGCCGTACCGATAACAATGACACCGGCCAACGCCAGAATCATGCCGGTATCCCAGGCTGCCTCCATATTCCAGGGATGGATTACAAGGCTCATCACCAGTCCGCCAAAGAACATACCGTAGCCCAGTACCTGATAAATACCGTATTTCTGGATCAGGGTGCCGGGAAGCATGGTGTAGATCATGGAGCTTACAGCAGCCATCAGCCCCCAGAACAGAGCCTCTGCCGTAATATGGATCTGGTGCAGATCCCCATGGGTCCCAAGAATAAAGGTTCCAAGGAGAGACAATGCCACAGCAGCCGTCTCAAGCCCTCTTGGAAGCCTGAACTCCCGTATGCACAGAACTGCCAGAATCAATATGGGAGACAGATACTGGAGCACCGTAGCTGTCCCGGCATTGGAGGCTTCTATGGCCATAAAATAGGAAAACTGGCAGAAGGTAATGCCGCCCAGGGAGAAAAGAACCAGATGGATCCGATCTCTTTTATGGGCCAGGATCTCCAGATTCTTTTTTCCATCAAAAAAGGCCCCGGCTCCCATCAGGATCAGTCCCGCAAACAGAAGGCGCATGGCCACCAGCCAGGGAGCGGATACTCCTTTTTCCTCAAAGAGAAACTGGCCGCAGCAGCCGGAAAAGCCCCAGCAGATCCCCCCGGCCACTGCCATCGCCGTACCCTTTTTCATAGAATGGGGTGCTGTCCCGGATCTATGTTTATGCTCTTTCATCTGTTCTCCTCCTGCTTCTTATGTATGCTGTTATATTTATACATAGAAATGACAGGAATGTCAAGAAAGCCAGGCGGTTTCTATTGGATTTTGTAGGGATAGCTCTTTACGAATCTGTATTTATATACTATAATGAACCATTGAAATCCATTGATGATCGGAGGACTTATATTATGGGATTCACATTTGTTAATAAACTGCCTACACCGGCAGAGATCCGTGAGCAGTTCCCTCTCGCCCAGGAGCTGGCCCAGGTCAAGCAGAAAAGAGACGAGGAGGTACGGGACGTTATTACCGGAAAAAGCAGTAAATTCCTGGTAATCATCGGCCCCTGCTCCGCTGACAACGAGGAGGCGGTGTGCGACTATGTGGGACGTCTGGTAAAGGTCCAGGAAAAGACCAGGGACCGCCTGATCATCATCCCCCGCGTGTACACCAATAAGCCCAGAACCACAGGCGAGGGCTATATGGGCATGGTCCATCAGCCGGATCCGGAAAAAAAGCCGGATATGTTTGAGGGGATTCTGGCCATCCGCCATATGCATATGCGTGTGTTAAGAGAAACCGGCTTTTCCACCGCAGACGAGATGCTCTACCCCGACAACCTGGATTACCTGTCTGATATGATGTCCTATATCGCAGTAGGCGCCCGCTCTGTGGAAAATCAGTTCCACCGCCTGGTAGCCAGCGGCTGCGACGTGCCTGTGGGCATGAAAAATCCCACCAGCGGGGATCTGACTGTTATGCTGAACTCTGTGGTTGCGGCCCAGCTGCCCCACGATTTCATTTTCAGAGGGGACGAGGTGCAGTGCCCCGGCAATCCGCTGACCCACACCATCCTGAGAGGAGCGGTGAACAAAAGAGGACAGTGTATCCCCAACTACCACTACGAGGATCTGAAGCTTCTCTTTGATCTGTATTCACAGAGAGGGCTTAAGAATCCGGCCTGTATCATTGATACCAACCACGCTAACTCCAACAAGCAGTATATGGAGCAGATCCGTATCGCAAAAGAGGTGCTTCACAGCCGCCGCCATTCGGAGGACATCAAGGGGCTTGTCAAGGGCCTGATGATCGAAAGCTATATCGAGCCCGGCAGCCAGAAGATAGGCCACCACTGCTACGGACAGTCCATCACCGATCCCTGCCTTGGGTGGGAGGCTTCGGAGCAGCTTCTGTATGAGATTGCGGAGATGGCGGATTAAATAGAAGTTGAAATACAACAGCCATGAGACAGCAAACCGCTGCTTCATGGCTGTTTTTCACTGTATTTTAATTCAATCAGGCTGCCAGGGCATTGATCCCGAAGTAGGCCAGTACGATGACGCCCAGGATGATCCGGTAATATCCGAAGAATTTGAAATCATGCTTGCGGACGTAGCTCATTAAGAACTGAATGGAGTAGATGGATACCCCGAAGGCCACTGCCATTCCCAGGATCAGATAGAAGAACTGGACCAGGGTAAATGCGTTGCCGTCCAGGAAGTATTTTACCAGCTTTAAAAGGCTTGCGCCGAACATGACCGGAATTCCCAGGTAGAAGGAAAACTCCGCCGCCGCCCCTCTGGAGCAGCCAAGGACCATGGCTCCAAGGATGGTGGAGCCGGAACGGGAGGTTCCGGGGATCAGGGCCAGAAGCTGGAACATACCGATTAAAAATGCGGTTTTCATTGAAATATGTCCTACCTTTACCACCGCAGGATTGGAACAGAGGCTGCTGTTTTCCAGAAGGATAAAGAGGACACCGTATAGGATCAGGGCAATGGCCACTACATAGGCATTATACAGATGCGCCTCCATCCAGTCATCCAGCAGAAGCCCCAGAATGGCCGCAGGGATGCAGGCAATGAGGATCTTGATCCAGAGGGCCCAGGTGGCTTCCTTCTGCCGACCGTTTTTTCTTGGGCTGAAGGGGTTTAAACGGTGGAAATACATGACCACTACCGCCAGGATGGCCCCCAGCTGGATCACTACCAGAAATACATCCTTAAATGCCTCTTCCTGGTTTAACTGTATGATTTCGTCTACCAGGATCATATGTCCCGTACTGCTGATGGGGAGCCACTCTGTAAAGCCCTCCACAATACCCAGCACGATTATCTTTAAAATTTCTACTAAACTCATAGTTTCTCCTTACCGCA
The DNA here is from genome assembly GCA_900549235.1 of uncultured Clostridium sp. Classification (GTDB taxonomy): domain Bacteria; phylum Bacillota; class Clostridia; order Lachnospirales; family Lachnospiraceae; genus Enterocloster. The sequence goes on from URNT01000002.1 coordinate 19,321, forward strand.
CAGCCGCGTCTTCTTATGCTGTACATTTTATGTGGTGTTCCCGGCGTCTATTCTATACTGCTTAGATATTCTCAATCTGCCAGTCGATGGGATCCAGGCCCCGGCTTTCTAAAAACGCGTTGGTCTGGCTGAAGGGCCTGCTTCCGAAAAAGCCGCGGTAAGCAGATAAGGGGCTTGGATGAGGGGCTTCAAGGATCAGATGGTTTGGGTTTGTGAGCATGGACTTTTTCATCTGGGCGGGCCTGCCCCAGAGGATGAAAACAATGGGGTGCTCCTGTTCATTTAGTACCCGGATCGCCGCATCGGTAAACTCCTCCCAGCCGATATTGTGGTGGGAATTGGCCTGGTGGGCCCGGACAGTCAGAACGGTATTTAAAAGCATAACGCCCTGGTCAGCCCATTTTTTCAGATAGCCGTTGTTGGGAATGTAGCAGCCCATGTCATCATGGAGCTCCTGATAAATATTTACCAGAGACGGAGGTACCGGCACATCCGGCTTGACAGAGAAACAGAGGCCATGGGCCTGCCCGTCATTGTGATAAGGGTCCTGTCCCAGGATCACTACCTTTACCTTTGCAAGGGGTGTAAAGGCGAAGGCATTGAAAATGTCATCAGGATCCGGGAAGATCTGTCTTGTCTGGTACTCCTGCTTTACCGTATCGTACAGCTTTTTATAATATGGTTTCTTAAACTCGGCGCTTAAGGGGCCAAGCCAGTCATTTGATATTGCTGCCATTGCCGTGTTCTCCTTTGTTGTTTTCTGTCGATCTTTGCTTTATTGTAACATATGGAGCGGAAGGAGACAACGGCTAACTGACTAAGTTTCTGCGGATTTCTCACAGCCGCACCGGAATCCCCCTCCCATGCAGATACTCCTTCAGTTCCCTAATCTCCAGCTCCTTATAATGGAACAGAGAAGCGGCCAGGGCGGCATCTGCCTTTCCTGCTGTGAGAGCGTCGTAGAAATGTTCCTTTGTGCCGGCGCCGCCGGAAGCGATCACAGGAACGGATACATTTTCCGCGATTGCGGCAGTGAGCTCATTGTCGTAGCCGGCTTTTGTGCCGTCGCAGTCCATGCTGGTTAGAAGGATCTCTCCCGCTCCCATGCGGTCTGCTTTCATGGCCCATTCCACTGCGTCGATTCCCATGTCCAGGCGCCCTCCATGCTTGTAAATGTTCCAGCCTGAGCCGTCCGGGCGGCGTTTGGCATCGATGGCTACCACCACGCACTGGCGGCCGAATTTCTCTGCCGCCTCTGTGATCAGCTCCGGCCGGTCGATGGCGGAGGAATTGATGGAGATCTTATCTGCCCCTTCTCTGAGGAGCATACGAAAATCCTCTACGGTACGGATCCCGCCGCCTACGGTAAAGGGGATAAATACCGTCTCTGCCACTCTCCTTACCATATCCACCACCGTTCCCCGGTGATCGCTGGAGGCGGTAATATCCAGGAATACAAGCTCATCCGCCCCCGCCCGGTCATAGGCGGCAGCAATCTCCACCGGATCCCCTGCGTCTCTCAGGTTCACAAAATTAACGCCTTTTACAACACGCCCGTTTTTTACATCCAGGCATGGAATGATCCTTTTTGTAAACATCTGCATTTCTCCTTTATCGATCAATGAAATCCTTCAGTATCTGCAGGCCCACGCTGCCGCTCTTTTCCGGATGGAACTGACAGCCGAAAAGATTCCCACGCTCTACGGCGCAGTGGATCTGGGTCCCGTACCAGGTGGAGGCGGCTACAATGTCCGGATCCTCTGCCTTGAGATAATAGGAATGTACAAAATAGACGTAGTCTCCGTCCTTTATATGCCGGAACAAAGCGGCCCCCGGTGTGATAGAAAGGGAATTCCAGCCCATATGAGGTATCTTAAGACCTGGATGCTCCGGGATCCTTAAGATCTTCCCAGGCAGAAGGCCAAGGCCCTTTACCCCCGGACTTTCTTCGCTGCTTTCAAACAGAAGCTGCATTCCCAGGCAGATGCCAAGAAAGGGGATTCCCCGGCCCACCGCCTCCTGTATGGTTCCCACCAGGTCATACTGGGTAAGACGCTCCATAGCATCTCCAAAGGAGCCCACTCCCGGCAGAATCAGCTTATCCGCATGAAGGATCGCTTCCTTTTCTCTGGTGATCCGGCTTTCCTCCCCCAGATAAGCCAGGGCTTTTTCAACGCTGCGCAGATTTCCTGCGTCATAATCAATCACAGTGATCATAGGTATCTCCTCTCTTGGATTTACTGTTACCAGTATTTTACCACAGTAACGTACTGAAGGCAACAAAAAGGTATGATAAGCTCCGTTCAGAGTCTCATCATACCTTTTGCAATGCTTTTTATTGTATCCAGGCTCCGTCAGAGCCTACAGTGTAACCGTCAGGGGTGGTGGTATTGGTGAGCATGGCTCCGTTAGAGCCCAGGTAGAACCATTTGCCATTTTCCGGCACCTGGCACCAGTAGTTCTTTGCCATGGAGCCGTCGGAGCGGAGATAATACCAGGTTCCGTTAAGGTTACGCCAGCCCTTGGCCATATAACTGCTGGCGTCAAACCAATAGGAAAGCCCATCCACTGTCACCCATTCGTTTGCTGCCTTTGCGCCGTTATCTTTTATGTAAGTCCAGCCGGTACTGTCCTGAAGCCAGCCCTTCTGGGCTGAGGTGCCGGGGCCATTGTTTTGAGTACCTGCACTGGAACTTCCGCTTAAGCCTCCGGCCTTTGCCAAGGCAAAGCCGTAATCAAACAGTGCCTTTGTATCTACATAATGGGTGGACTTGCTTTTCATCACCACAGCGATCAGGCGGACGCCGTCCTGCTCTGCGGCTGTCACCAGGGTATTTCCTGCCTTTGAGGTGTAGCCGGTCTTTCCGCCGATAACACCGGGATAGTACCGGGAGTCACCAGAATTCAGCATCTTGTGGCCCATGGTTACTGTAAGGCCGGAGGGATTTTTCTTTGTAGCCGGCAGGGTGTAGGTGCGGGTAGAGGCCACCGTCTTTACCGTCTCGTTTTTAAATGCCTCTCTGGCAATGAGAGCCATATCATGAGGAGTGGTATAATGATTGGAATCATTGAGCCCGTGGGGGTTGGTGAAATGGGTGCCGGTACAGCCAAGGGCGGCAGCGCGGGCATTCATCATATCGGCAAAGGCTGCGTTGCTGCCTGCCACGTGCTCTGCCAGGGCATTTCCTACCTCATTGGCGGATTTTAAAAGAAGGGCGTAGAGGCACTGGCGGACAGTCATGGTATCGCCCTCTGTCATGTTGATAGAAACTGCCCCGGATTCCAGGTTGGTGGTTGCAGTGGCAGAGAAGGTAACCACCTCATCCAGGCTGCAGTTTTCTGCCACCAGAAGAGCTGTCATCAGCTTGGTGATGCTGGCCGGGTAGAACTGGGTATCGCCGTTTTTGGAAAAAAGAACGGTTCCGGTGGCGCCGTCCATCAGCACCGCGCCTTCGGAGGCAATGGTGGGCTGGGGGATCTGGGAGGTTGTGAGGGTGGAGCTGGTGGTGCCGGTATTGCTGGTATTACCGCTGGGGCTGGTAGTTCCGGTTCCGGTGGTTCCGCTGTTTCCGGTATTTCCCGCACTGGTGCCTGGCCCGTTTTCGGTGCTTCCATCATTTCCGTTTCCAACGCCCGGCCCATTCCCGGTACTTCCGTTATTTCCATTTCCGGCAACCGGGCCGTTTCCCGTATTCCCGGAGCCGCCTGACGGCCCCCCGCTCCCTGTACTGTCTCCTGACTGCACCGAGGATACGGAGCTTTCCTCCAGAGGTGTGATAATTGTGTCTGCATACGCTGCAGTTGACATGGCAAGAACAGCTGCCATTCCTATGCTTACAAGGGATTTCCACTTCCTGATTCTCATATATATGCCTTTCCTGGATGCCTGGTCTTGTCAAAGAAGGGATCTAATGCTATTACACCCCCTGTCTGACGGCAGATTGATTCTGGTGTTCTTTGGTTCCTGCGTTAACAGTCCGCATCAAATATCAGTATAACATATTTTTCATCTCCAAAAAACTCCCAATTCTGACAATATACTTACGATACTGTTTACATTTCTTAATTTATACCCCGGCAGGCCTCTCATTTTCCTGCCCCTTCAGATATGCCCGGACCAGCTCCAGTTCATCCATATAGAAGCAGTTAGGCAGCGTCCCCTCCTTTACAGCCCGGATACAGTCTTCCAGATCCATCCACATCACAGATTCTACCTCCTCCTTCTGAAGGGAAAGGCTGTGCTCCTCTACCGGCTTTCTGTAAAGGTAGACTGCGCTGATCTCCCGGTCCCGAAACAGCCTGCCGTAAAATACTTCCTCCATATATCCCCTGTGCCAGCCGGCAAACTCCAGATCCTCTGCCTGGGCGCAGATCCCCAGCTCCTCCTTAAGCTCCCTGAGAGCCGAGGGAAGATACTCGTCTCCCGCCTTCAGATGGCCTGCGGAAGAAATATCCCAGCAGCCCGGATAGGAGTCCTTATTTTCACTGCGCTTCTGGAGAAGCAGATCAAAGCCGCCCAGAGCATTTTCCCGGACGATCCAGATGTGGGCGGTGGCATGAAGGTCCCCCTTTTCATGGACCAGCGTCCGCTCCCGCACGATACCTGAGGGGGGTCCGTCCTCATTTCTCAGATCAAACAGCTCCAGAGGCCTTCCGTCCAACACTGCCTCCTTCAGGCAGTCCCCCTTATAAGACAGCTTCAAGGAAAAGAAGGGAGCATTTTCATTTAACAGGCGGAAAAATATATTGTCCCCCTCCCAAAGATTCAGCTCCAGCACTTTTTCCCTGGGCACCCATTCCAGGGTCCCTTCACTGCACTCAATCAGCTCACCTTCAAATGTGTCCGCCGTATAAAGACACATGTATTCTGTATCCCAGCCCTCTGCCATAAAGGTAACGATGCCTCTGAACCGCCATGAGGTCAGTGTAAGACCTGTCTCCTCCTTTGCCTCACGGAGCAGACATTCCTCCGGGCTTTCATTTTCCTCAAAATGGCCTCCAATACCAATCCATTTGTCCTTATTTACATCCTTTTTCTTGCTGACCCGGTGGAGCATCAGATATGCGCCGTCTTTTTCAATATAGCAGAGTGTGGTCATCCTTGACCGTTCCATGTAACCGCCTCCTTTGACTGGTTGTACGCTTCTATAAAAAGAAGCCCGCCAGAAACTGGCGGGCGGGTGTCCCATTATTCCTCAATAGAATAGTTTGGCGCCTCTTTTGTGATATGAATATCGTGAGGATGGCTTTCCTTTAAGGAAGCAGCGGAGATCTTCACAAATCTGGCTGTCTCCTGCAGAGTCTTAATATCCTTGGCTCCGCAGTAACCCATACCGGAGCGGAGACCTCCAAGGAGCTGGAATACCGTATCCTCTACCATACCCTTGTACGCAACACGGCCCTCTACGCCTTCAGGAACCAGCTTCTTGGCGTCGGTCTGGAAATAGCGGTCCTTGCTGCCGTTCTCCATGGCGGCAATGGAGCCCATGCCCCGGTATACCTTGTATTTACGGCCCTGGTACAGTTCGAAGGTGCCCGGACTCTCGTCACAGCCCGCAAAGATGCTTCCCATCATACATACGCTGCCGCCTGCTGCAATGGCCTTGGTCACGTCACCGGAATACTTGATGCCGCCGTCAGCAATGATGGGGATGCCGTACTCCTTTGCCACCTTGTAGCAATCCATCACCGCGCTTACCTGAGGTACACCGATACCTGCTACCACACGGGTGGTACAGATGGATCCTGGTCCGATGCCCACCTTTACGCAGTCAACTCCTGCTTCGATGAGATCTCTGGTAGCCTCTGCTGTTGCCACGTTTCCTGCGATAACCTGAAGATCCGGATAAGCCTCCTTGATCATACGCACACAGCGCAGAACGTTGGCAGAATGGCCATGAGCGGAATCCAGCACCACTACATCTACCTTAGCCTTAACAAGGGCGGCCACACGGTCCAGGACGTTTGCCGTAATACCTACGGCAGCACCACAGAGAAGGCGTCCCTGTTCGTCCTTTGCGGACAGTGGGTACTTGATCTGCTTCTCAATATCCTTGATCGTAATCAGGCCCTTTAAGTTAAAATCATCATCTACGATAGGAAGCTTTTCCACTCTTGCCTTTGCAAGGATGGCCTTTGCCTCCTTTAAGGTAACGCCCTCTTTTGCTGTTACCAGGTTTTCAGAGGTCATGCACTCCTTGATGGGGCGGTCAAAATCCTCCTCAAACTTCAGGTCGCGGTTGGTGATGATGCCTACCAGCTTCCTGCCCTCTGTGATAGGCACACCAGAAATGCGGAACTTTGCCATCAGATCATTGGCATCCTTTAAGGTATGCTCTGGAGAAAGGAAAAATGGGTCTGTGATAACGCCGTTCTCAGAACGTTTAACCCGGTCAACCTCTTCTGCCTGTTCCTCGATAGACATATTTTTATGAATGATGCCGATGCCGCCCTGTCTTGCCATGGCAATGGCCATACGGTGCTCGGTCACGGTATCCATGCCTGCGCTCATTAACGGAATGTTCAGCTTGATCTTTTTGGTCAGGTTGGTGCTAAGATCCACCTGGTTGGGAATGACTTCTGAATAAGCCGGAACCAGAAGCACATCATCAAAGGTAATGCCTTCACCGATAATTGTACCCATTGAAATTTCCTCTCTTTCTGTGCGTTTTGTCTTCTTATTAGTATCTTATACTAACAAATTTTACAGGGGTTGTCAAACCAAATGTGCGGGAAAGATTCATTGATTTTACTAATAAGGATACATCAGCCGGACTAATGGGAAAATTCTTGACAGTGCGGCCTTTATGATGTATAGTGTATATATACGATATATACACTATACCAATTCAGCCGCATAAAAACCGGCTGATGCCAAACCATGGAGGCATACAGTGAACATTATTATCAGCAATTCAAGCGGCAGGCCCATCTATGAGCAGATCACCTCGCAGATCAAAAATATGATCATAAGCGGCCAGTTAAATGCCGGGGATCCTCTTCCCAGCATGAGAACCCTGGCAAAGGAGCTGAGGATCAGCGTCATCACCACCAAACGTGCTTACAATGATCTGGAGCAGGAGGGCTTTATTGAAACCATCACAGGAAAAGGCAGCTTTGTGGCCGCCAAGGATACGGAGGTGATCCGGGAGGGGAATCTCAGACTTGCGGAGGAGTATCTGGCCAAGGCAGCCGAGCTGGCAAAAAGAAGCGGCATCCCCCTGGCGGAGCTGGTGGAGGTGCTGGAGCTGATCTATAAGGAAGGATAAGGTGAGATAAATGGAGGATATGATCCGTATCAGCGGGCTTTCAAAAGCATACAGGGATTTTTCCCTGAAGGAGGTAAATCTTTCCCTGCCAAAGGGCTGTGTGATGGGGCTGATCGGGGAAAATGGCGCCGGCAAGTCCACCCTGATCAAATCCATGCTGGATATTGTCAGGCGGGATGATGGACAGGTGGAGCTTCTTGGAATGGAGCTGGATCACAACGGCCCCCAGATCCGGCAGGAAACCGGCGTTGTATTTGGAGAAAGCCATTTTCACGATTTTCTCAATGCCCTTCAGGTTTCCGGTATTATGAAGCGGATGTTTACCGGCTGGGATGAAAGGTTGTTTAAAGAGTATCTGCGGCGCTTTTCTCTCCCGGAACGAAAAAAAATCAGTGAATATTCCACCGGTATGAAAATGAAACTGTCCATTGCCGCGGCTCTCAGCCATCACCCAAAGCTTCTGATCCTGGATGAGGCTTTAAACGGCCTGGATCCGGTGGTTCGGGATGAAATCCTGGATCTGATCTTTGAGTTTATCGAGGATGGGGAACATTCGGTGCTGATGTCCTCTCATATTACCAGTGACCTGGATAAGGTGTCAGATTATATTACCATGCTCCATAAGGGCAGAATTTTGTTTTCGGAGGAAAAGGACGTTCTTCTGGAGGATATGGGGATCCTCCGATGCGGCGCCGGGGAAGCCGGGCTGCTTGATGGGCTGGAGGTGACCGGACTTCGGCAGGGAGCCTACCAGATGGAGGGACTGGTAAGAAACAGGCGGCAGCTCCAGGCACTTTATCCGGAGCTTACCATTGACAGGGCCGGGCTTGAGGATATTATGCTCTTTTATGTAAGGGGGACGAAGGAATGATGGGACTGTTTATAAAGGATCTGTATTGTATGAAGGAACAGGTAAAAAGCCTGATCTTTATTCTCCTGGTCTGGGGTGTGGTATTTCTCCCTCAGAAAGGCGGTGAGCTGACCTTCCTGTCCATGTGCATGGTAGCAAGCTCCATGTTTGTGTTCAGCCTGTCCACTTATGACAGACAGGCAAACTGGGAAACCTATGCCCTGGGCCTGCCTGTTACCAGAGAGAGCCTGGTCCGGGAAAAATACGGCATGGCCCTGGTGTTTCTGGGAGGCTCTGCTCTTTTATCCACACTGCTGATCTTTGTTTTCCGGCTTTTTTTGGCAGGCGGGGAAAACGCCGGGTTTATTCCCGCAGCCGCAGCGGCTCTCACCGTCAGCGCGGGGATCTGCCTGTTTTATAATTCCATTGCCCTTCCCCTCTGTATGTGGCTGGGCGGCGAAAAGGCGCGCTATGTCTCAACTGCCCTGTTTGCCCTTGTATTTTTCATAGGAGTTGTGATGATGAAGACCGGAGGGCTCAGTGCCCTGCTTTCTGAGAGTCTGGTGCCTCTTATCACAGGATTTCTTTTCCTGTCTGCAGCCGCATTTATCCTCTCTTATTTTGTCAGTATCGGCATTTACAGAAAAAAGAATTTTTAAATGCACAATCCCCCGGAAGGAGCAGAAAACCTGCCCTCCGGGGGATCATTTTTAAAGTACCACTTTTCTTGGGTAGCAGCGCTTCATGGCGTTCAGCATCTTCTCGTTGGGCTCGAAGAGAACCTTTACATGGTCAGCGCCCTTCTGGTAGATCAGTGCGTATACCTTCGCCTCCTTCTGGCCGGAGGAGCAGTCCGCCACCTTCATGCCCTGCTTCTCGTAATCCTTCAGCATATAGGAATCTGCAGGAGCGATGAACTGGATGTCGTCCTTCTCGCAGTCAAAGGCCTTCTTCCTTCTGGACCGTCCCAGGATACGGTCAATACGCAGGCCGCCCTCCGCATACAAATACTCAAACTCCACGCTGAGATTCAAGAAGATAAAATAAGCGGCAGCTCCCGCAAGGAGCATGACGATCACTCCCAGAACCGTCTGGAGGGCGGACAGCACCGCCGCGATACAGACCAGCACCACCAGGATTTTAACAGGGATCGCATAAACCGGATCCTTTCGCTTTACAAGCCATTCTACATAATTGTCTTCATTCATAATGTCACTCCTGTTCCCTTTTTGTACTGCTTATCATTATACAATACTTTCTTATATATTTCCATAGCGTGTTTGAAATTGATCTATGATAAATGTATGTCCTCTGTCACCAATTCCCATCCCCTCCAATATCATATACAGTAAGAAATTAAGGTATCTGACAAAATGAATGAATCTAACCATCCCCCTGTCTGCCTTTGCGATATAAAGCCCGGCCAGTGTGCCAGGATCAAGGCTCTTACCATGGAGGGAAGCATCCGGCGGCGGCTTTTGGACATCGGCCTGGTGGAGGGGACCCAGGTGGAATGTCTGGGAGCAAGCCCCATGGGCGACCCAAAAGCCTACCGGATCCGAGGCGCGGTGATCGCCATCCGCCGGGAAGACAGCCTGGGCGTCCTGATCGAATAAATCTGTTCATTTTCTGCCGAAAGGAGCATCTATGGGACTGACTCATACCTCCACCGGGATCCATGCTGCAGATCCCTGCCTTCAAATACGAAAAATGACTCCGGCCTCCAGGGTCATTGCCCTTGCAGGAAACCCAAATGTGGGAAAAAGCACCCTGTTTAACAGCCTTACCGGCGGACATCAGCACACAGGTAACTGGCCGGGAAAAACCGTCTCCAATGCCCAGGGCTTCTTCTCCTCGGACCGTCATTCCTATACCCTGGTGGACATTCCCGGAACCTACTCCCTGCTGGCACATTCCGCAGAGGAGGAGGTAGCCAGAAACTTTCTCTGCTTCGGGGACCATGACGGGGTGGTGGTGGTCTGTGACGCCACCTGTCTGGAGAGGAACTTAAACCTGGTACTCCAGGTCATAGAGGCGGCAGACCATGTGCTGGTATGCGTCAATCTGATGGATGAGGCAAAGCGGAGGCATATTTCCATCGATCTGGCAAAGCTGTCCTCCCTCTTAGGTGTCCCCACCGCCCAGTCCCAGGCCAGATGCAAAAAGACGCTGGGACAGCTAAAGAGCCGGCTGGACGATATGATGGACCAGGCTTCCCCTGCCCCCTGTCCTGTCACCTACTGTCCGCTGGCTGAAGACGCCATTTCTCTGGTGCAGAAAACGCTCCTGCCTTTCCTCGGCGAGGCTCACATAAAAATGCCTGGCAGCCGGTGGCTGGCGATCCGGCTTCTGGAAGGTGACCCGGTCCTTTTAAAGGAGCTGTCCGCCCGTCTGGGACGTGATCTGAGCCAGGAGCCGGAGGTAGCAGAAGGGCTGCAAAACGCAGAGGCAGCATTAAAAAAAGCGGGACTTTCACGGCAGAAGTTCAAGGATTCCATTGTAGAGGGGCTGGTAGAACGGGCAGAATGGATTGCCGGAGAATGTGTCTCCTTTAACCGGGCCGGATATGACCGGAGAGACAGAAAGCTGGACCAGATCTTTACCAGCCGGCTCACCGGCTATCCTATTATGGCGGTGCTGCTGGCGCTGGTGTTCTGGCTCACCATTACAGGGGCAAACTATCCGTCGGCGCTTCTTTCTGACCTGCTGTTCCGGCTCCAGGGCTTCCTTTCCCATATGCTTTTATATGCAGGCACTCCCGGCTGGCTCCACGATCTGCTGATCCTGGGCGTATACCAGGTTCTGGCCTGGGTGGTGGCGGTGATGCTTCCGCCTATGGCGATCTTTTTTCCGCTGTTTACGCTGTTAGAGGATTCGGGGTATCTGCCAAGGGTGGCTTATAACCTGGATTGTCCTTTTAAGAAATGCTGTGCCTGCGGGAAGCAGGGGCTGACGATGTGCATGGGCTTTGGCTGCAACGCCGCCGGAATCGTGGGCTGCCGGATCATCGATTCTCCGCGGGAGCGGCTGATCGCCATGATCACAAACAGCTTTGTTCCATGTAATGGGCGTTTCCCTACCCTCATTACCCTGATCTCCATCTTCTTCCTCACCACCGCCTCCGGCCTTAAGGCCTCCATTCTCTCTACCCTGATCCTGACTCTCTTTGTTCTCCTTGGGATCGGAATGACCTTTCTGGTGTCGAAGGCTCTTTCTGTCACAGTATTAAAGGGGGTTCCCTCCTCTTTTACGCTGGAGCTTCCTTCTTACCGGCGGCCTCAGATCGGCAGGGTGATCCTGCGCTCGGTCCTTGACCGGACCTTGTTTGTGCTGGGGCGGGCGGCAGCGGTGGCGGCGCCTGCGGGGCTTGTGATCTGGCTGATGGCAAATGTAACGGTGGGGGATGTAAGCCTTCTGGCCCTGTGCGCATCTTTTCTGGATCCCTTTGCAAGGCTTCTGGGCCTTGACGGGGTGATCCTGATGGCATTTATCCTGGGGCTTCCGGCCAATGAAATCGTTCTTCCCATTATCTTGATGGCCTACACAGCCAATGGAAGCCTGGCAGAGCCCGGCAGTCTTTCTGCCATCGGCCAGCTCCTTACAGCCAATGGCTGGACCTGGGTAACAGCTGTCTGCACCATGCTCTTTTCCCTGATGCACTGGCCCTGCTCCACCACCCTTTTGACTATAAAAAAGGAATCCGGCAGTTGGAAATGGACCTGGCTTTCCCTGATTATTCCTACCATCTGCGGTATGGTTCTGTGCTTTTGTGTCAATCTGACGGCAGCGCTGCTGCTGTAATCTGTATACACGAAAAAAAGGGGACTGTCTGAAAAAATGACAGTCCCCTTCTGATTCTATTTTAGTACATTCCGCCCATATCTGGTGCTGCCGGAGCTGCTGGTGCAGGCTCCTTGATGTTAGCCACAACAGACTCTGTGGTCAGAAGGGTAGATGCAACGCTGGTAGCGTTCTGCAGAGCGCTTCTTGTTACCTTTACAGGATCCAGAATGCCTGCATCGATCATATTTACAAATTCCTCGTTGTATGCGTCGAAGCCGCAACCTACCTCAGACTCTTTTACCTTGTTTACGATCACAGCGCCTTCCAGGCCCGCATTGGTAACAATGTGGAACAGAGGTGCCTCCAGTGCCTTTAAGATGATCTTAGCGCCGGTCTTTTCGTCACCCTCCAGGGAGTCTACAACCTTCTGCACATCTGCTGTCGCATGAACGTATGCGGAGCCGCCGCCTGCGATGATGCCTTCCTCAACAGCTGCTCTGGTTGCGTTTAACGCATCCTCCATACGCAGCTTGGCTTCCTTCATCTCTGTTTCAGTAGCAGCGCCTACACGGATCACAGCTACGCCGCCTGCCAGCTTAGCCAGACGCTCCTGCAGCTTCTCTCTGTCAAAGTCAGAGGTGGTTTCCTCGATCTGCTTGCGGATCATTGCAACTCTTGCCGCAATGGCTTCCTTCTCGCCCATACCGTCTACGATGATGGTATTTTCCTTCTGTACCTTAACGGACTTCGCGCGTCCTAACTGCTCCATGGTGCAGTCCTTTAAGTCAAGGCCTACCTCCTCGGAAATAACGGTACCGCCGGTCAGGATGGCAATATCCTGAAGCATCTCTTTTCTTCTGTCGCCGTAGCCCGGAGCCTTAACAGCAACTACATTGAAAGTACCTCTTAATTTGTTTACGATCAGGGTGGTCAGAGCCTCGCCCTCTACATCCTCAGCAATGATCAGCAGTCTTGCGCCCATCTTTACGATCTGCTCAAGAACTGGCAGCAGATCCTGGATGTTGGAGATCTTCTTATCAGTGATCAGCACATATGGATCATCCAGATTTGCTTCCATCTTATCCATATCGGTGCACATATATGCGGACAGATAACCTCTGTCAAACTGCATACCTTCTACCAGATCCAGCTCTGTCTTCATGGTCTTGGATTCCTCGATGGTGATAACGCCGTCCTTGGAAACCTTCTCCATTGCGTCAGCTACCATGGTTCCTACCTCATCATCGGAAGCGGAAATAGCTGCGACTCTCGCGATCTGATCCTTGCCGTTGATAGGCTTGCTCATTGCCTTGATGGCGTCAACTGCAGTATCAGTTGCTTTCTTCATGCCCTTTCTTAATACGATTGGGTTAGCGCCTGCTGCCAGGTTCTTCATACCCTCGTTTACCATTGCCTGTGCCAGAACCGTTGCGGTTGTGGTACCGTCACCGGCTACGTCGTTGGTCTTGGAAGCAACCTCCTTGATCAGCTGTGCGCCCATATTTTCAAATTCGTCCTGAAGCTCTATTTCCTTTGCGATGGTCACACCGTCGTTTGTGATCAGAGGAGCACCGAAGGACTTGTCAAGAACTACATTGCGTCCCTTAGGTCCTAAGGTTACACGAACGGTATCTGCTAACTGATTTACACCTGCTTCCAGTGCCTTGCGGGCTTCTACGCCATATTTAATCTGCTTTGCCATGATGTTCAACCTCCAATAATCTTTCTATAAAAAAGTTTTGAAAAATGTTCCTGTCTGAAGGGCCTTATGCCTCAACCACTGCCAGAATGTCGCTCTGCTTTACGATCACATACTTCTCGCCGTCTAACTCTACCTCAGTGCCGGAATACTTGGAGTAGATAACCTGATCGCCGGCCTTTACCTGCATGGTGATCTCCTTACCCTCAATCACGCCGCCTGGACCTACAGCAACAACCTCTGCCTGCTGGGGCTTTTCCTTTGCAGCTCCCGGAAGAACGATGCCGGACTTTGTGGTCTCTTCTGCAACTAACTGCTTTAATACAACCTTATCAAACAATGGTGCTAACTTCATAACTGACTTCCTCCTTAAGATTCATTCTGTTTTTATGTGGAATGGTTGTTACAATCTTCCATTTGTTATTCACAATGTATGTTATAACACCTATTATTAGCACTGTCAAGTGTTGAGTGCTAATTTCTTTTAATTTTATGCTTTTTTTATTTTTTGCTGTTTCTTTTTTTTATCATTCGTATTACAATAATAACAATAAGCTATACTATGAAGGATGTACTATATTTATGCATCGTGATAATAGTGAAAGGGGAACAATTTTATGGCAAAAAGAGGATTAGGCAGACTGGTAGCCCTGGCTGCCGTAGCAGGAGCCGCTGCAGCAGGCGTCTCCTATGTACTGCAGTACAAAATCTACCATAAGGAGCTGGAGAAGGATTTCCGTGAATTTGAGGATGATGAAGAGGAGGAGCCCCAGGATGCGGAAGCAGGGGAACGGAAGGTAAGCCGCAACTACATCTCCCTTACCTCCAGCAAGGACGAATTCAAGGTAGCCGCCAAGGATATGGCCCAGGCTACGAAAAATGTATTAAAGGATGCCGGCACCCTTCTTTCCGATACGGCCCATGAAGCCGTTTCCGCCGCTGTGGATACCGCTCACATCGCCATCCATACCATGAAGGCAAAGAAAGAGGAATTCCAGGAAGGCAGAGACCAGGAAGATGAGGACGAGAATTCCTTCGAGGAGGAAGGCTTCTTAGACGAGGACTATGTAGACGAGGACGATCTTTACGATTACGAGCGCATGGAACCGGAGCCCGAATACGAGGAAGAGGTACCAGAGGAGGCTGAAAAGCCTGTTGTGATCGAGCTTGAGGATGAAGATGCGGCTGATGAGGAGCCTGAGATCATCCCAGCTGAAAAGACCACTCTCATCGAAGATGAGGATATTCTCAACTGATCTGTATGAAACAAACGCCGGAGCCCGCAGGTGCGATGCCTGCAGGCTCCGGCGTATTTTATTCTTCCCATACAAGAAGGTTCTTCCAGACAGGCAGCTCTGCCTGGGAGGGATCCAGCAGATACCCGTGACCCGCATTGTCCTCTGACATAAGCTGGTACTCTCCTGTTTCCTCCAGCAGAGTCCAGCGCCCGTCCAGAACGGTGACCCCCTCCTTTGCCTCCAATTTCCAGGTCGTCACTTCTTCCCCGTCTGCCTCACCATTTTCCCCCGCATGGACACTGCGGCTTTCATAAAAAATGGTTCCCTCCATCAGATCCTGATGGAAACTGCCTGTTTTGCTGATCCCGGCGGCTTCTCCCTCCGGCGCCCCTTCATAGTAGAGATACCCAGCCTCTCCCGGTCCCTCCATCTTTCCCTTAGACCATTCTCCCTTTGAATAATCATATCTCGGAGCCTCCAGGCTGGAGGACTGAAGAGCCATACACTCCCCCTCCGGCTGTCCCTCCCGGAAGCTGCCGCAAAATACCAGCCCTGGCATGGCAAGGACCAGTCCCTCTCCTTCAATTTCAGGACTTACCCCACCCTCCCGGTACAAAAAGCGCTCCCCTTCCATGGTCTGATAAAATAATTCCGCAAGCTCCTCCTGGCTGCCCAGAAGCAGGGAGGCTCCAAGCTCCATATCCTCCTGCTCCAGGGCAGCGAAGATCTCCTCCAGAAGCCCCAGCTGGCTCTGAGACAGCCTGCTCTCCTGAGAGGTCTCTGCCACTGTCTGGCTTTCCTTCTGCCTAAGTGCCAGTTCCTGTCCTCTGTCATAATTTCCCCAGACGCAGCTGATCCCCAGCACTGCCCCGGCTATGGCAGCAGCTGCCAGGCCTTCCTTTCTATTTTTTACTCTCATCCGGGCATCTCCTCCTTTCCTGTCCGCAGACGGCTTTCTGACCAGGCCTCCTTTAACAGGCCGCAGCCCTCCTCAATCTGTTCCTCGCTGAGGTTGGCATACCCCAGCATAACCGTTGACGGATATACATTGTGTTCTGGATGGATAAAGCAGCCGGACATACCGTAAACCTTTACTCCGGCCTCTGCCGCCCTGGAAAGGAGTATCTCCTCCGCCGCACCCTTTTTATGTGTCAGCAGGATATGAAGTCCTGCGTATTCCCCCCGGATGGAAAATGTGCCCTCCAGCTCCTTGAGTCCCAGAAGCAGGGCGTCATGCTTTCCCTTATAGATGGCCCTCATACGGTTTAAATGGCGTTCGTAACTTCCCTGGGTAATAAACTGGTACAGAATGTTCTGATCGATCCTGGACACTGTAGAGGCGTAAAATCCCGCCTGCTCATGGTACACCTGCACCAGCTGCTCCGGAAGCACCATAAAGCCTACACGGATGGCCGGAGCAATGGATTTGGAAAATGTTCCCATATAGATCACTCGCCCTCCCCGATCCATTCCCTGAAGGGCCGGAACGGGCTTTCCCTTGTAGCGGAATTCACTGTCGTAATCATCCTCGATCAGGTACCGCCCCGGACGGCTGTAGGCCCAGGCTAAAAGCTCCTGACGGCGCTTTACGGGCATCACAATACCCGTGGGATACTGATGGGATGGCATCACATAGGCAGCAGAGGCTCCGCTGGCTTCCAGGCCGGTCACAGACATTCCCTGATGCTCCATTTCCACCGGATACACCGGATGTCCCTGGCTTTTCAGCACCCGGTAGGCCTGGGCATAGGTGGGGTTTTCCATGGCGATCCCTGTGCTGCGGCCGATAAGCTGGGACAGAAGCATCAGAAGGTACTCGCTTCCCGCCCCGATGAGGATCTGCTCCGGCCTGCAGACCACTCCCCTGGCAGAATGGAGGTATCTGCCGATCACCTCTCGCAGGGCATATTCACCCTGGGCATCTCCTCCGGCAAACATTTCCTTATTGTCGTCCACCAGAGTGCTGCGGCTCAGCTTCCTCCAGGTATTAAAAGGGAAATGCTCCAGATCAATGCCCCTGGGCGAGAAATCCACACAAACTCCAGGCCGGTTTTCGGACAAGACACCAGAAGATTTTTCCTGTTTCCAGACTGCCCTCTCTTCTGCCCTTGAAGCTGCTCCGGTCTGCTGCCGGACCACCGCAAGTTCCTCGATTCCACACACAAAATAGCCTCTGCAGGGAAATGCCTCCGCATACCCTTCTGCCAGAAGCTGGTCATAGGCCAGCTGGGTGGTGCTTCGGCTGACCTTCAGATTCTGGGCCAGAACCCTTGTGGAGGGCAGGCGTTCTCCTGCAGCCATCCTTCCCTCTCTGATCTCCTCCTTGATATACTGATAGATCTGTTCATACAGCGGATGTTCTGACTGCACGTCCAGAGGCACCATCAGCTCCATCCTGATCCTCCTTCCTCCTGCGGCCCGCCTGATACAAAGAGAGCAGGCCCTCCTGGTCCTGCTCCTTTCCTCATCCAGCCCCTATTTAGGCAGCTTAAATGAGCTCTTAAGTGATACGATCCGGTTAAATACAGGATTTTCTTTTGTACTGTCCTTACAGTCCGCACAGAAAAAGCCATTGCGGACAAACTGGAAGCTGTCATAAGCCTCTGCCTCAGCCAGAGCCGGCTCCACATAGCAGTTCTTAAGAACGGTCAGGGAGTTGGGATTTAAGTTCAGGCTTCCGTCCTCATTTAACTTGCCCTTCTCCTCGTCTACAATATTCTCATACAGGCGGCACTCAACCTGCTTTGCTGTGGGAACCGCTACCCAGTGGATGGTTCCCTTTACCTTGCGTCCCTCAAAGCCGGAGCCGCTCTTTGTCTCCGGATCATAGGTGGCGTGTACTACAGTTACATTGCCCTCCGCGTCCTTCTCACAGCCGGTGCAGGTCACAAAGTAAGCGCCCATGAGGCGTACCTCATTGCCTGGGAACAGGCGGAAATATTTCTTAGGAGGCACCTCCATAAAGTCCTCCCGCTCAATATAAAGCTCTCTGCCAAAGGGAACCTTTCTCTCGCCCAGCTCCGGATTTTCCAGATTGTTTGGCACATCCAGCTCCTCCATCTGGCCCTCGGGATAATTGTCGATCACCAGACGGATAGGATCCATAACAGCCATCATACGGGACTTTTTAAGTTTCAGGTCCTCTCTGATGCAGTATTCCAGCATGGCGTAATCCACAGAGCTGTTTGCCTTGGACACGCCTACCAGCTCCACAAACATCTTGATGGCTTCCGGCGTATAGCCCCTTCTTCTCAAAGCCGCGATGGATACCAGACGAGGATCATCC
This sequence comes from uncultured Clostridium sp., assembly GCA_900549235.1. Taxonomy (GTDB): domain Bacteria; phylum Bacillota; class Clostridia; order Lachnospirales; family Lachnospiraceae; genus Enterocloster. The sequence continues at coordinate 37,445 of URNT01000002.1, forward strand.
CAGCCGTCTACGACCCCATCCTCTACCAGCTTCTTGATATAGCGCTTGCCGGTGATCACATTGGTAAGATACAGCTTGGCAAACTCGATCTGACGGGGAGGATTCTCAAATTCGCACTCTCTCACCACCCAGTCGTACAGAGGTCTGTGGTCCTCAAACTCCAGGGTGCAGATGGAATGGGTGATATGCTCGATGGCATCCTCAATGGGATGGGCAAAATCATACATAGGGTAGATGCACCAGGTATCTCCTGTATTATGATGGGACATCCTTGCCACCCGGTAGATTACCGGATCCCTCATATTGATATTTGGGGAAGCCATATCGATCTTGGCGCGGAGCACCTTCTCGCCGTCCTGATACTTTCCTTCCTTCATCTCCTCAAAGAGCTTTAAGTTCTCCTCCACTGACCGGTTCCGGTAGGGACTTTCCTTTCCAGGAGTTGTAAAATCACCCCGGTAGGCGCGGATCTCCTCCGCCGTCAGGTCGCAGACAAATGCCTTTCCCTTCTGAATCAGCTTCACCGCGCACTCATACATCTGCTCAAAATAGTTGGATGCAAAATACAGCCTGTCCTCAAAATCAGCTCCCAGCCATTTTACATCCGCCATAATGGACTCTACGAATTCTGTCTTCTCCTTGGTAGGATTAGTATCATCAAAACGCAGGTTGAACTTGCCGCCGTACTTTTTGGCCAGACCGTAGTTCAGTAATATAGACTTGGCATGTCCGATGTGTAAATAACCGTTTGGCTCAGGCGGAAAACGGGTCTGGACATGATCATAAACACCCTCTGCAAGATCCTTGTCAATCTCCTGCTCAATAAAGTTTTTGGAGACAGCCTCCTTTTCCCCGGTTTCCATCACGGTATCTTTCTCTGCCATAATAATTCCTCCGCTGTTGTTTTCAATATAATATGTAATCATAGCATATTTCTTCCTTCTATGAAAGGGGAAATTGCAGATTGCAGTAGAAATCCGCCTCCGAGTCTGCTATACTTGATTAATGCGTTAATAGGACATAGTACCTGTTCCATCAAACCATTACAAAGGAGTGTATGAAAAACATGAAGCAAGCGGCACATTTCGCATTTATAAAAACCATTCCCATTCTGCTTGGCTATCTGTTTCTGGGCATTGCCTTCGGGCTGCTTCTGGAAAAAGCCGGTCTGGGCGTATTCTGGGCCTTTCTGATCAGCCTTCTGGTCTATGCAGGTTCTATGCAGTTTGCCCTGGCTGGGATCCTTACAGGAGGCCTGGGCCTTGTCACAACTGCGGTAATGACCCTGTTCATCAACAGCCGCCACGCATTTTACGGCCTAACCTTTATTGAGCGTTTTAAAAAAATGAAAGGGGCTTACCCCTATATGGTCTTTTCTCTGACCGACGAGACCTATTCCCTTCTCTGTTCCATGCCAAGGCCCAGGGATTTTACCGACCGGCAGTGGAGCCAGGCCCAGTTTTTTACCGCCCTGTTCGATCACATCTACTGGATCGGCGGATCCATCCTGGGCGCCCTTATGGGAGAAATGATCTCCTTTGACACCACAGGGATTGATTTTGCCATGACCGCCCTGTTTGTGGTGATCTGTGTGGATCAGTGGAAGGCGGCCAAAACCCATATCCCTGCCATAACCGGCTTTATCTGCGGCGGTGTTTTACTGCTCTTAATCCGCTCCGCCAGCTTTATCCTGCCGGCCCTGGCTGTTACGGCTGCTCTTCTTTTATTGATGCGGCGCCGGATCGAAGAAACCATGAAGGAGGCTTCTGACCATGACTGATTCCCGCTATGTACTGACCACCATCTTAGTCTGCGCCCTGTGCACCCAGACTACAAGATGGCTTCCATTTCTCCTGTTCGGCGGAAAAAAGGAGGTGCCCCGGCTTGTCCGCTATCTGGGCACCGTACTTCCCGCCGCCATTATGGCTGTGCTGGTGGTATACTGCTTAAAGGGAATCACGCCCCTGGCTTACCCCTACGGCCTTCCTGAGCTCATCTCCGCAGCTGCCGTGGTGGTAATCCACCTGTGGAAGGGAAATACTCTGGCAAGCATCACGCTGGGGACTGTGTGCTATATGATTCTGGTTCAGGCTGTGTTCTGACCTTGGTTTCTCCTGAAGATCAGGCCCGTTTTTCAGCCTAATTTTCCCCTGGAAAACGGGCTGAAAAAATTTTTGAAAAAAGTTTAAAAATATTGTTGACAAAAATCATACCGCATGATAATATATACGAGGTCGCGAGAGAGCGGTCAACAAAAAAGAAAAACGCTGCTGTGGCTCAGTCGGTAGAGCGTCGCATTGGTAGTGCGGAGGTCACGGGTCCGATTCCCGTCAGCAGCTGTAAAAGCCCTTACTTTTGTAAGGGTTTTTCTTTTTTCTATAGGTGGAATCTATAAACTATCTCTCCCCCAGCCGCTGTAAGTCAGAAAAATCAGATTTATGTATCTTGCATTCAAAATCTGCATATGCTATAATGCCAGCAGGCTAAAAGATAGAAGTTATCCAATGTTGGATGACAGCAAAACCCCGGAGCGGCTACTCCGGGGTTTTTTATTCCATCTTGGGTATGGCGGCTTAATCCATAGGCTGCTTACCGACTACTTATCGCCGTCCAGCCATTTGCAGATGAGATGGCTACTCACACCTGCCACAACAGCGACAATTAAAGATAGAAGTATCTCCAATGTTGAACGCCTCCCTTCCATACCAGTCTAGGAGGCAGTAACATAGGCATTATAGCATGGCGTCAGTTAAGCCGCAATTAAATATTAGTAAGCAGCCAATCCTGAGGAATTTGGAGCAAATGATGTTAAATATGATACATGGGAAAATTTCTTTGAAGATTATCTCAACGATAGGATGCATGAGCTGGGAACCAAAGGCTATTCCATAGAAAAAAAACCGGCCCTCTGACCTCTCCCGTCAGAGACTCCGGTTTTTCCTCTCTCAAATTACACCCGCCGGCCTTCGATGACGCGGATCAGCGGAACCAGCCCCTTCATATTTGGGATCACATAGTCGGCTCCGGCTTCCAGGTAGACCTGCTGCACCTTCTGACTGAGGCGGCTGTATTCTTCTGCTGTAAGAGCGTCGAATTCCTCCTGGCACAGGCCCATGACAGAGCTTCCTTCTACGATCCCTACAGAAATGGCCCCGGCTTGCTTTCCTTCCCGTATGTCCGCTACAGTATCGCCTGCCTTGATCACATTTCTTACATCAGATACCCGGAGAGTCTGAAGGTTTTTATAGATCATATAGGGATAAGGACGGCCCAGTCCTTCTGTGCTGTCCGGTGAGAACCAGGCGTCAGGGGCATAGCCCTGCTCCTTGGCCTTTGGCACTACGATGGACATCATCTCGTCGGTGTAGCCGGTGGTGGAGCCAATTTTGATCCCCATGGAGCGCAGGGTTTCTACTGCCTCAAGGACATAGGGCTTTGGCTCTGCGAAGTTTTCTACAATATGCAGGATCCCCTGCTCGCTTCTTAGATAGACCCGGTCTACGTCCTCCTCAGTCCACTCCCTGCCGTAACGCTCATTCCAGAGGTTCCGGATCCGGCTCATGGAAAGCATGGTCTTTACATGGTCCCGCTTAAGCATTCCCATAGGCTTTCGGATCTCGTCCAGAGTGGGCTCGATCCCTGCCTCCATAAAGGCATCCTTAAAGGCCTGAACCGGTGCCATACAGCCAAAATCCACCGTAGTTCCTGCCCAGTCAAAAATAACTGCTTCTATTTTTCCCATTTCATTTTCCCCTTATCTGATTCCTCTTTCTTTCTGGAAGTCCCGGATAATATCGCAGAGACGGTTTATATCCTCCTCATAGATCTCACCGATATTGCCGATGCGGAAGGTAGGCGCCTCGGTTACCTTTCCCGGATAGATGGCGTACCCCCTCTCCTTGATGTACTCATAGATCTCCTGGAAGCTGTAGCCTGCCTGCTCCGGGAAAAAGAAGGTGGTGATGATCGGACCCTGATGAGCCTCGTCAATATAGGTCTCATAGCCCAGTTCCTTCATCTTCCGGATCAGAAGGCGGTTATTTTCCGCATAACGCCTGCTTCTTGCAGGGATGCCGCCCTCCTCCTCAAGCTCCGTCAGAGCCTTTTCAAAGGCCAGCACCACATGGGTTGGGGAGGTGAATCTCCATTTTCCATCCTTTTCCATGGTCTCCCACTGATCGCAGAGGTCTAAAGACAGGCTTCTTGCCTTCCCCCTGCTTGCCAGCACCAGAGATCTTCTGCCGATGATAAAGGAGAAGCCCGGAACGCCCTGGATACACTTGTTGGCGGAGCTAATGATAAAGTCGATGCCAAGGTCCTGAACCGGAATATCCACTCCGGCGAAGCTGCTCATGGCGTCTACGATAAAGACCCGTCCTGCCGCCTTTACCACCTTTGCCACAGAGGCAATATCATTTAAAATACCGGAAGTAGTTTCTGAATGAACCATGGAAACATGGGTGATGGAAGGATCCTCCTCTAACAGCCTGCCGATCTTCTCCGCATCCGGTACCCGGTTATACTCCTCATTGTATATCGTATAATTCAGTCCGGCGTGCTCCGCGATGCCGCCCATGCGCTCGCCGTAGGCTCCGTTGGCAGCGATCAGCAGCTTATCCTCCTTTCCTACCACGCTTGTAAGCACACACTCCACTCCGAAGGTGCCGCTGCCCTGCATCAGAACTGCAGTATATTGCTCCCCATCTGCCTTTGCAAGGGCCAGAAGCTGTTTTCTGATCTTCTGGGTGATCTGCTTGTAGTCATCATCCCAGGTGCAGTGGTCAAAGAGCATTTCCTCCTTTACTGTCATGGTAGTGGTCAGGGGGCCTGGTGTAAGCAGCTTATATGTTTTCATCGTAATGCAACCTCATTTCTTTACTCTAAAAGTTCCGCCGCCCTCTGGCGGCATAAATTCAGGGATGCCCCATGTGCCCGCCAGACTTTTATGGGGCGGTGGTGCGACTGCCCGCCGGGCGCATGTAGGTTTATTTGCAGCTTTCTGATAATTCCTGATGCTTCTTTAAAAGATCCACTGTGAGCTTTTCTGAAAATGTTTTCGGATTACCGCTGACCTGCTCGGCCGGCTCTGTTTCTCCTTCATACAAGGGGATGGGATAATAGGAAAGAAGCTCCTCACGTCCGTTCTCAATGATGCACTGAGCCATTTTCATAGCCTTTTCATTGGTCTTGTCTCCCTTATCCAGTACAGCCACTGACTCAGTAAGGCTGAAATTGCCCTCTGCCGGATCTACATAATCCACAGGAAGCCCGTCCTTTTTATCTGCCACTGCCTGCTGGCGGAGGCCGAAGCCAATGGCCACCTCTCCTGCCCTTACCTTTTTAAGAGGGCCGGATCCGGATTCCTCGATGTTGGGGCCTGCATTTTCATAAATACCTGTAAGAACCTCTTTTGCGCCATCCTCACCGTACTCAGAGATCAGCGCCTGGATCAAAAGCCATGCGGTGGAGGAGGAAGAAATGTCTGTTACAGAAATAAGATCCTTATACTCCGGCCTGGTGAGATCCTTTAAAGACTGGGGTGTGGGAAGGTTATACTCCTTCATCACCTCTGTGTTCAGGATCATGGTTCCCTCCTGGGCCGTAATGGGGGCACAGTAAGAAGGAGAGGGATCCAGGGTTTTTACCTCAAAATCCAGGTCCTTGAACATCTGATTCTGATCCTGGGCGCTTTCTACATAGAAGGTGCTCATGGTGATCATGTCCGCCTCCAGGTTTTTCCCCTCTGCCAGAAGCTTTCCTCCCAGCTCTGAGGTCCCGAAGGTCTGAATCAGATACTGATCCTTGTAGCCGTTGTTATCCAGGGCATGCTTCATGCTCTCGATGGCCTCATCATCCGCGTTTGAGTAGATTACCACCGTATCACCGGCAGAGGACGCGCTGCCAGCGCAGCCAGTCATAAAGACGCAGCCGGCGGCTGCCAGTACCAGGGCCAGGGTCCGTTTCATAAAAAGCTTTTTCATTTTTTATTTCTCCTTTTTTCCTTTTTTTACAGCCATCCTCCGGTCCATTCCCTGCACCAGCAGCTTGACAAGCAGATTAAACAGCAGGATCAGGATCGAAAGCACAAAGACCTCGCTGTATTTATTATAATACTGAAGCTCCTTCATCTTTGTGGTCATAACCATGGTCCTGGCTCCGGCGATGAAGATTACGGCGCTGATGGTTACCATGGAATTGACAAAATAGTAGCTGAATACCTCCAGGATGGTGGAATAGGTATTTGGCGTCACCACCCTCACCACCGTCTTGATCCAGGAATCTCCCATCAGCCTTGCAGTGGTCTCCCATGAGCCGTTCAGCTTTGCCAGGGAGCTTTTCATCATAATATATGGAGTTGAAAAATAGTGGATCACATTGCACAGCACAAGCAGGGCCATAGTGCCCTGAAGAAAGCTTCCCGAAAATACAAACAGGTAGGCAAGGCCCAGCACCATACCAGGGATGGTATTGGTCACCATGGCCGCTCCCTCGATTACCGTCTTTGCTCTGGCGGACATCCGGCTCCGGGCTGTGATCAGAGCGCAGCCGTAGGCTAAAAGAGAGCCGGACAGGGCCGTTAAGAGGGCCATGAGCAGGGAGTTTTTTATCACAAGCAGCAGAGCATTGTCGCCAAATACCGCCATTACATGCTCCAGGGTAAAACCCAGCTTATAGGGCCACATTTCCACAAAGGGCACCACGAAGATAACTGCGAACACAGAGAGCACGCTTAAAAGCACCAGGGCACTGGCAAGTCCGAAGAAGCCGTCCCTGACTCTGTTTTTCTTAAGTTCCGCCTGGCTTACGCTGTTGTATCGCACATTGTATTTTTCCAGAATCTGGAGAATGACGATGCTGGCCGCCGAAGGCAGAAGCATGATAAAGGCGATCACCGCTCCCCGTCCGAAGTCCGGCACGCTGCCCAGCATTTCCCGGTAAAGGACGCCGGCTATGGTATCCATATTTCCCCCTACTGCCGCCGGAATACCAAAGTCCGTAAAGCAGAGGAAAAAGCTCTGGATAAAGGCCGCCGTAAACGTCCCCAGAAGGGGCCGCGCCACGGTGATCCAGAAGCCGCCCAGGGCGGAGTCTCCCATGAGCCTGGATACAATGATAAAGCGCTTATCAATGTACTGCATGGTGTTCTGGATCAGCATAAAGGCCACCGGAAGGGTGTAGATCACATAGCCGATCATCAGTCCCCCATAGCCGTAGAGGTCAAAGAACTGGCCTCCCAGCACTCTGGTAAGGAGCCCCTGCTTGCCAAAGGAATAGATGATGGCAAAGCCGTAGGTTATGGTAGGAAGGAACATAGGAAGCCTGGCCGCCGCCGAGATCCCCTTTTTACTCCAGTCCGGAAGCTCCGTAAAATGGATGCTATAGGAAAGAATAAATGCCAGAAATGTTGTAATCAGGCCGCTGAGGGCAGAGACCCGAAAGCTGTTAAAAAGGGCGCCCCGGATCCCCTTATCTGTAAAAATACTGATATAATTTTCAAATCCGATCCCCTGTCCGGTGCTCACCGATTTTCCTAAAAGCACCAGGATGGGAACTGCAAGGAACAGGGCAAAGCAGAGAGCCGCGATCCCGAAGATCAGGTGCAGCTCCATGCTGGTTTCTTTTCTCTTCACGTCCCCGTCCTCCTAGACATTGGCCGCAGAGGCACCTGCCTGTACCGCTGCGCCGCCAAATGAAAACAGGGAAAAGATATTGTTTCTCTTGATCTCAAGCTGGTTCAGAATGAATGTTCTGACGAAATCATTTTCCGGCCGCTGTATAATGGTCTCCGGAAGTCCGTACTGGGAGATCTCCCCCTGATTGATGATCAGGACACGGTCTGAAAGAGTGAGGGCCTCCTCCGGGTCATGGGTAACGATGATGGTGGTCAGATGGTACTGCTTGGCTATGGTCTTGATCCTGTCCTTAATGGATTCCTTGATCACCCCGTCCAGGGCGCTTAAGGGCTCATCCAGAAGCAGGATCTTGGGCTTCATAACCAGGGTTCTTGCAAGAGCCACGCGCTGCTTCTGGCCGCCGGAGAGCTGGTCGATCCGCTTTTCCAGATGCTCCTCCAGTCCCAGAAGAGAGATTAACTCCCTTACCTCCTCCTTGGTAGAGATCTCAGGCTTATTGCGCAGCCCATATGTAATATTTTTATAGACATTCAGATTGGGAAACAGGGCATAATCCTGAAATACGATATTAAAGCCCCGCTCCTCCATAGGAGTATGGGTAATATCGGTTCCGTCAAATACGATGCTTCCCTCATCTGCGTCTGTAATACCAAGAACCAGATTCAGCAGGGTGGTCTTTCCGCAGCCTGAGGGCCCCAGGATGGAAACGATCTCACCGTCTTCTATATCCAGGCTGATATCCTTTAAGACAGCCTTTCCGTCGTAACTCTTTTTTACATTTCTTAATTCCAGCATATAACAGTCTCCTTAAATGAGCGATATGTTTCGTTACGAAACTATTATAGCCTTGGAATTGTCAAATTTTCTATCAGAGGACTGTAAAATGGAATTAAAGTTTCAGTCAGAAAATCCCCTCAAAGCTCTCCCTCAGCACCTTGCAGGACTGCTCCAGCTTTTCCAACTCCCCCTCCATCAGAGACAGGGGAAGAATCCTCTGTACTCCGTTCTGGTTGATGATGCAGGGGACTCCCGTATACACATCTCTCTGCCCGTACTCGCCCCGAAGCATGGCTGACACCGTAAGGACGCTGTGCTCATCTCCCAGAATGGCCTTTGTGATCCTTGTAAGGGCCATGCCGATGCCGTAGTAGGTGGCTTTTTTCGCCTCGATGATCTTATAGGCCGCTGTCCGCACCTCCTCCTCGATCCCATCCAGGCGGCTCTGGTAAGCCTCCTTCCGTTCGCTCTCCAGCAGGTCCAGAATAGGCCTGGTGGCTAACAAGGCCTGGCTCCAGGGGACAAACTCCGTATCTCCGTGTTCCCCCATCACATAGGCGTGGACGTTTCTGGGATCCGCCTTCAGATACTCTCCCAGAAGATAACGCAGTCTGGCCGTATCCAGAGCAGTGCCGCTTCCCAGCACCCGTCTGGGGTTAAAGCCTGACAGTGCACAGGTGATCCGGGTCATAATATCCACCGGATTGGTGGCCACCAGGAAAATCCCGTTAAAGCCGGAGGCAGTTACCGGTTCAATGATGGAGCGGAACACCGCCCCATTGCGCTTTAAGAGATCCAGCCTGGTCTCTCCCGGCTTCTGGGCCACTCCCGCGCTGATGACCACGATGTCCGCGTCCCGGCAGTCCCCATATTCCCCCGCATAGATGGTCATGCTGGAATTAGCAAATGCCAGTCCGTGGTTTAGATCCATGGCCTCTCCCACCGCTCTCTCCTTATTTACATCGATCAGCACCAGTTCGTCGCAGATGGACTGGTTTAAAAGGCTGTAGGCATAGCTCATGCCCACCATGCCTGTGCCTACGATCACTACCTTGCGCTTATCTGCTCTCATATTTTCTCCTTCCTTCTTTCTCCTGCAGTCCTTTCTGCCCTTCAGTATATCTAAAAAGGCTGCTCCTTATTCGGAACAGCCTTTTTACATAAATATTTAACGATTCAGTTTTTTCTCCATGAGCTCACTGTTGCTGCTGTAGGCGATGGCATTTTCACGGCTTATAGCGCCCTCTCTGTACAGACGGATCAGGCTGTTGTCCATGGATACCATACCCTCCTCCTGAGAGGTGGCGATCACTCCGTCAATCTGGTGGATCTTGGACTCGCGGATCATGTTGCGGATAGCATTGTTTAAAAACATGATCTCAAAAGCCGGGCGCACGCCGCCGTCTGCTGCAGGGATCAGCTGCTGGGAGATCACCGCGTTCAGCACCATGGAAAGCTGGGTGCGGATCTGCTGCTGCTGATTGGGCGGGAAGGCGTCGATCACACGGTCGATGGTATTGGCCGCTCCGATGGTGTGAAGGGTAGACAGGATCAGATGGCCGGTCTCCGCTGCCGTCATGGCGATGCTGATGGTCTCATAATCACGCATCTCTCCTAAAAGGATCACATCCGGTGCCTGGCGAAGGGAGGAACGGAGTCCTGTTACATAGCTTTCCGTATCGGTAACGATCTCTCTCTGGGTTACTACACTCTGCTTATGGCGGTGCAGGTACTCGATGGGATCCTCCAGGGTAATGACATGGGCGTTCCGGGTGCGGTTGATCTCATCGATCACACAGGCCAGAGTGGTGCTCTTGCCGCTTCCGGCGGGTCCTGTTACCAGCACCATGCCCTTTGTCATATTTGCCACATCGATAATACTCCGTGGAAGATTTAACTCACTGGCGTCCGGCAGCTCAAACCGCACCACCCGGATAATGCCTGCCAGAGAACCTCTCTGCCTGAAAATATTAGCCCTGAAGCGGGATACGCCGGGGATAGAAAAGGAAAAGTCATCATCTCCGCAGGTCCGTACCTTTTCCATGCTCCTTCCCTTCGCAATCTCATAGATCTGGGTGATCATCTCGTCCATCTCGTCGGGCATAATCCGTTCCTCGCCCTGATACACAATGCGGCCGCCTGCCTTATAGGCAAATGGCATACCTGGAATGAGAAAGATGTCCGAAACATCCTTTTCCACCGCCGCTGTCAAAAGCTCCATTATCTTCATCCTTGGTCCTCCTTACTGCCCGTCCCACACAGGCATGGATGTATCGATCTCAAATTCGCCGCTGTCATAGACATACCAGGATCGGATCTCATACCGCTCTTTACCGCACAGAAGCGCCAGCTCTATATGCAGAGACTGTCCCCGCTCCATGGGAATATCCGTAGTGATCCGTCCTGTTTCAGGATCATACAGCTCTCCCAGCTGCTTTTTTATCTGAAGGCTGCACTGAGCAGAATCCTCTCCCTCCTTCATCTCTCTTTGAAGGACAGCATCCACCTCTTTTAACCACTGCTGGCCCTGATAATCCGCTTCATAATAGCCTCTCACTGCCTTGGCATTCCGCTCTGCCAGCCTTAAATCCCCCTGAGCGCTGCTTAGAGACAGCAGGCCGAAGGTTGCCAGGCACAGAACAATAAAAATGAGGATCAGGGAGGAGGCCCCTATATTTACTTTATTTCTGGATGTATCTCCTGCCATATGCATCTCCTCCCTAAGGCTTCTGGTACTGGGAAATGGAAAGCTCCATAAGGATCTGTTCCTCTGGCTGGCCAGGGCCCCGGCGGAGGATCCATATGGTCCCTTCTCTCATATGATCCCGGGTTTCCTCACAGAAGATCCCTGCATATTCCCAGCCTGCCAAAAAGCCGGTTTCCTTCCAGTCACGGTCCCAGTAAACGCACCGCAGCTCCTGGCCCTCCTTTAAACCTTCCGGAAGGACCAGTGACACCTCCTCCGGAGTCTCACTGCTCCAGGCCGGCTCCTGTCCCGCCTTCATGGACTCTGCCAGGCTCTGGGCCTTTAAGGCCGCCTGGTTCATATCCCTGGCTCTGCGGCTCATACTGTCTGCCTTCGCAAACACCATAACACAGATACTGGCGCAGATAATAAAAAATCCTACCACCACCAGCATTTCCATTAAAAATGGCCCCGAACCGGACCCGCTTTTTTTACTCATCTGACTCCGGCCCTCTGCTTCTTAAGGAAAGGCAGATGCTGCCTCCCCCTTCTCCCAGTGTTTCAATGGTAAGGAGCTGCCCTTCCTTTGAAAGGCTCAGTCCCTCACATTCCAGGATCTCCAGTCCGTCCGAAAGCCCCAGGCCGCTTTTCGTATCGGTAAACAGCTCCCGGATGCTGCCGTCCAGCCAGTAAATCCAGGTCACATACTCGCTGTCTCCTACGGTCTGCTTCATCTCCAGCACCTGGGTACCCTCTATCTCCTTTACCTCCACCATATCCGCCCGGTCTCCCTGGCGGACCTTGTTGGCGATGTAGCTGATGGCTGTATTTCCCGTATAATTTTTATCGCTGCGGACATTAATATTTTCATAGACCCGGCTGCCGATGAGTACGGTAAAAAGGGCGCTCATCACAAATACCAGGAACAGGAGCATGGTAAAGAGCATACTGACTGCCTGGCCCCTTTTTTCTGTCCTCTGCTTCATGCTCCCTCTGCCTCCTGTTCCTCTAGGGGGATCACTGTGATCTCCGGCATCACATTGGAGGCAAAGCCGTCATAAAAGACGCCAAACTTCTTCCGGTTGATCTGGATCCCATAATTTTCTTCCAAATATTCTACGCTTGGCGGATAACGTCCCTCAATAGCATAGCACTGCACCGACGCCCGGGTGATAGCCTTTTTAAGGGTGTCCTCCTCCCTGGCTCCGGTGCGGCCCGCAAACTGCAGGGAAAAGCCTGCAAAGAGGCCGATCACCAGAATCATGGCCGCCGCAGACAGCAGATATCCCATAAGGGGGCCGCCCTCCTTCTTTCCCTCTCGTTCCTTTACTCTCATAGCCCCTCCTAACCGATGGCAGACAGTACGCCTGCTAAAGGAAGCATAACAGACAGCAGCACCAGCCCCACAGATACAGCCAGTACCGCTACGATGGTAGGCTCAAACCGGGCGATCATATCGTCGATGGAGGAATCAGCCAGTTCCTCATAATCATGGGAAATCTCCTCCATCACATCATCCAGGTGGCCGCTTCGGTTTCCCACCTTGATCATCTGGATATAAAAACCGGAAAACAGGCCCGTATCCTTCATGGCCTGATAATAACTGCCGCCTAGCTGAAGCTGCTCGGAGCATTTGCCGATCTTTTCGGCAACAGCTTCATTTTCCACCAGTTCCTTTGCCAGATCCATGCCCTTTTCAAGCTCCATACCACTTTTTAAGGTCAGGGCCAGCACCGCGGTAAAACGGCGGTTGGCAACAGCCAGGGCAATCCGGCTGCGGCTCTTGATCCAGCTTACCCCTTTTTCCACAAGGGCCAGCTTTTTTCCCATACGGGAGGCAGCCCACAGCCCGGCGGCCAAAAGCCCAAGGATCAGAGCCATCACCAGAGCGCCGCCGCTGAAGATCCCGCCCATACGGATAGCCGATAACGCCACTGGAGACATCTGAGCCCCCAGCTGCTCATATACCTTGTTAAAGACCGGCATCACCTTGGAAAACAGTACAAACAGCACCACCAGCAGCATGACCACCATCATCACAGGATAGGTCACCGCGTTCTTAATGGCCTTGAGCAGGCGGTACTCCTTTTCATAATAATCAGCCAGGGACTTCATCATAGCATCCGTGGTACCTGTCTGCTGTCCCAGCTTTGCCATACGGATCACATAAGGCGGGAATACCCCTGTATCCTCCAGCACCTTAAAAAATGGATCCCCAAGCTCTACGCCCTCTGCCATATAAAGCAGCATGGATTTTTCTTTTTCATTTGCCGCGTCCTCTGCCATAATGGCCAGTCCTTCATCCAGAGGAACGGCCGCCTCCAGCATCAGGGATACCTGCAGGCAGAATGCCGACAACTCCTGATAGGAATAGCGGTAGTATTTTTCTCCCTCTTTTGCCATCTCCTGATCTCCTTTTCCTAATAGCTGTACTTGGCCTTGTAGTTGGCTCCATTGCCGATGTACTGCATGATCTCCTGGCTCTGGTTGCCGGAGGAAGCAAAGGTAGGATCCATCAGGGTCCAGCTGGTGCCGTCAAAGTAGATTACATTGTCCACCCAGCCCTGGCCCTCCAGATATACGTTGATCCAGGCGTGATACAGGTTTCCCGTATAGCCCACCACCAGCTTGGTCGGAATATCCTGGGAACGGAGCATAGCAGTCATAAGAGCCGCGTAGTCAAAACAGATCCCCTTCTTCTCAGCCAGCACCACATCTACATTGGGAAGGTAGCCGGACTGGACGGAATTTGCCTTCGCAGTATCATAAGTCAGGTTCTTTACCACATAGTTGTACACAGCGGAAACCACACCGAACTGATCGGTGGCTTCCGCCGCCACTGCAGCCCCTGTCTGGACGGCGGCGCTGCCTGCGTTAAAGTTTACATACTGGTTGGGGTAAAGGAAGGGACCGTATGGATTGGTCATACTTACGCTCAGGTTCTGGCTGAAGGCCTGGGAATACTGATTGCCCTGGATATTTTCAAATACCTTAACAGAATAGGTTCCATCTCCCTCTGACAAGGGGAATACCTCATACACGCCGCTGCTGTTCAGATCATAGGTATAGGTCTCAGAGCCTGACTTTGACACCTGGACTTTGATCTTTCCCACGCTTCCTGTGTATTTTACCATAATATAACCCTCGGCCGTGTTGGAAGCATCCAGGGTTGCTTTGTCATTTTTATAAACGGTCACGCCAGAGGCAATGGGGGTGCGGACATAGCTTCCGGCCGGCTTGCTGTAAAGAGGCACTTCACCGTCGTTTATCTCCACCCTCTGCGCCGCCAGAGCTGTCACAGGCAGGTTTAAGCTGCCTGCCCCAAAAGCCCCGGCAGCCATACAGGCTGCCAGCCTTAAGGCTGTTCTGGTTTTTATCTTCATGGTCTTTATCCTTTCATACGCTGTCTTACGATTTCATAGGCAAGGACTCCCGCCGCCACCGAAGCGTTGAGAGAATCAATATCTCCCCTCATAGGAATGGAGGCGGTCATATCGCAGTGCTCCTTTACCAGCTTGCTGACACCCTCTCCCTCGTTTCCGATCACCAGGCCGATGGGGCCGGTCAGGTTCATACGGTACATCACCTCGCCGCCCATATCGGCGCAGACAAACCACAGCCCCTTCTTTTTCAGATCCTCCATGGCAGCGGACAGGTTGGTGACCTTGGCAACCGGCGTATAGTTTAAGGCTCCGGCTGAGGTCTTTGCCACCGTAGCGGTCAGGCCCGCTGCCCGTCTCTTTGGAATGATCACCCCGTGGGCTCCGGCCAGATTAGCAGTACGGATAATGGCTCCCAGATTATGGGGATCCTCAATGCCGTCCAGTATAAAGAGGAAGGGCGGCTCTCCCTTTTCCTCTGCAAGAGCCAGCATATCCTCCACCTGGGCATACTCATAGGCCGCCGCGCAGGCGATGACCCCCTGATGCTTTCCTGTCTCAGACATCTGATCCAGGCGCTCCTTTGCCACATATGTAATAATGGTATCCGACTTTCTGGCCTCTCTTACAATGGTCCGTACCGGGCCGTCCTGGCAGCCGTCCAGCACAAACAGCTTGTCAATGGTCTTGCCGGATCGGAAGGCCTCCAGAACCGCGTTGCGTCCCTCTATGGTCAGTTCTTCATATCTCATGTTGTTCTCCTATTTCTCCCAGTTTCTCAAGGCCCAGGCTCACAAGCTCTGTAAGCCTTATATAGCTTCCCTTTAAAAACAGCCAGCCCACCAGAGCCTCCAGGCCCGTAGCCATACGGTAGTCCGTCATGGTGGCGTTTTTGGCCATGGTAAAGGATTTGGCGTTGCGGCCCCGCTTGTATACGGCCCTCTCCCGTTCGGTCAGCTCCGGCTCAATGGCCTTATAAAGGGCAGCCTGGGCAGAGGCCTTTACAAGCCCCGCCGAATGCTTATGGAGCTTATTCACCTGCATATTGCCCCGGCTCACCACCTTAAGACGGATCATCAGCTCATAAACGCCGTCTCCTATATAGGCCAAAACCAGTGGCGAGTATTGATCCGCGTCCACTGGTCCAAGGTCCATGCTCTGCCAGTAAAAGGAGAGAAACTGGTCTATGGTCATGCTCTCTTCCACTTTACTCCCTCTCTGGTATCCTCTAATATAATGCCCATCTCAAGGAGACGTCCTCTGATCTCATCTGCCAGGGCAAAGTTCTTATCCTTTCTTGCCTGCTGTCTCGCGGCGATCAGTTCCTCGATCTCACTGTCAAGAACCTCTGCCTTCCGCTCTGTCAGGATACCCAGCACACCGCAGAGTTCCTCTAACTCGCCCTTAAGAAGGCTTATATATTCCTTTGAGGAAGCGCTGTCTGCTGTGGTGTTGGACAGCTTTACAAGCTCAAAGACTGCGGATACCGCATCAGCTGTGTTAAAGTCATCCTCCATGGCCTCCTCAAACTTAGCTCTGAGGGCAGCTGCCTCAGCCGCACGCTCTTTTTCTGCCTCTGTCAGTCCCCCTCCCTGGGACTTCGGCTCTAAGTCCTTCAGCTTCTCAACGCCTGTAAGGATACGGTCAAGACCATTTTTAGATGCCTCCATCAGATCGGCGCTGAAGTTTAAGGGGCTGCGGTAATGGGCGCTGAGCATAAAGAAGCGGAGCACCTGAGGCTCATATTTCTCGCAGATCTCCCTTACGGTAAAGAAATTTCCAAGGGATTTGGACATCTTCTTATTATCAATATTTAAAAAGCCGTTGTGCATCCAGTAGGTGGCAAAGACTTTTCCGTTGGCGCACTCGCTCTGGGCAATCTCATTTTCATGGTGTGGGAAGATCAGATCCTCGCCGCCTGCGTGGATGTCGATCTGCTCGCCCAGATAACGCTTGGACATAACAGAGCACTCGATATGCCAGCCGGGACGGCCCTGGCACCAGGGTGACTCCCAGTAGGGCTCCCCTTCCTTCTTCGGTTTCCAGAGAACGAAGTCGTTCGGATCCTCCTTGCCTTCCTCGCCGGTTACCTTTAACTCGCGGAAACCGGACTGGAGATCCTCCAGGTTCTTATGGGACAGCTTTCCGTACTCTTTAAAGGAAGAAGTCCTGAAATAAACAGTGCCGTCTGCCGCCACATAAGCGTGTCCCTTTTCGATCAGGGTGGTGATCATATCGATCATGCCCTGGATCTCCCGGGTGGCCTGGGGATGAACGGTTGCAGGCTTTACATTCATAGCCTCCATATCCTTTCTGCACTCCTCGATATAGCGCCTGGAAATGGTATCTGCGTCCACGCCCTCCTCAATGGCCTTCTTGATGATCTTGTCGTCTACGTCTGTAAAGTTAGATACATACTGTACCTCATAGCCCTTATACTCAAAATACCGGCGCACCGTATCAAACATGATCATGGGCCTTGCGTTGCCGATATGGATCAGGTTATAGACTGTGGGGCCGCAGACATACATCTTTACCTGTCCCGGCACCAGGGGAACAAATTCTTCTTTTCTTCTGCTCAGTGTATTAAATATCTTCATACTCTCTCTCCTTTTCCCGTCTGCAGCCAGAACAGCCCTGGCAGCCTCCGGCCATCATGTTACTATCATAGCAGTAATCCGCCGTTTCCGTCAATAAGGTAATGGCCTGAGAAGCGATCCCTTCCCCGGAGCCGGTAAAGCCGAGCCCCTCCTCTGTGGTGGCCTTTACACTGACCCTGGATGGATCCAGGTGAAGGGCTCCGGCGATATTTTCCGCCATCTGCGGCCTGTAGGGGGCAAGCTTAGGGCGCTGGGCGATGATGGTGGCGTCGATATTTTCGATCACATAGCCCTTTTCCTCCAGAAGGCTTCCCACCTTCTTTAAAAGCTCCATACTGGAAATCCCCTTATAGGCCGGATCCGTATCTGGAAAATGCTGTCCGATGTCTCCAAGAGCCGCTGCTCCTAAAAGGGCGTCCATCACCGCATGAACCAGCACGTCTGCATCTGAATGTCCCATAAGCCCCTTTTCATAAGGGATCTCTACTCCGCCCAGGATCATAGGCCGCCCCTCTGTCAGCCTGTGCACGTCATAGCCTTGTCCGATCCTCATACTGTATCTCCTTTCATAGGTCCCGGTCATTATATCATCATACGGACCTTTCTTGCAATACATCCGGCCTGTATATCCCTCTGAAGGCCGCAGGCCTCCCCGTCTGTGTGTACAGGAAGGGGGTTCTCTGTATGGATCAGCACCTCCCGGCACTCATAATTTCTGGCTCTCCTTGCCCGGACTGTCTTTCCCTTCATAGCCCCAAGGAGCACAGGGATCATGCTGGCCCGGTTTTTGTGGCTTACGACGCAGATATTCATCCGGCCGTCGCTGCCATCGGCCTTAGGCGCAAAGAAAAAGCCTCCGCCCTCAGAAGGCTGTATATGACAGGATATAAATAAAATATGGTTAAATTCAATCTTTTTTACTCCGTCCAGAATGATATAGCCTCTGGTGGAACGGCATTTAAAAAACTGGCGTATGCCGGTGAGCAGGTAAGAAAGCTTCCCAAGACCCAGCCGTCCCAGACAGCCTCCAAGCCGGGAGTTTCCCGCCTCCTGACAGACAGCGGCATCAAAGCCGATGCCCGCGCTTACCAGGAACCGGCGGTGCTCCACCTCCTGATCTCCGTAGGAAAGCACTCCATAATCGATCAGGGAGAAATGTCTGGGGACCAGCTGGAGCTTTAAGCACTTAAGCCAGCTCTTTGGCATCTTAAGGCATCTTGAAAGGTCATTGCCTGTACCTGCGGGGATATAGCCAAGATTTAAGGGCCCGTGGAAATATGCTCCGTCCAGAACCTCGTTCATCGTGCCATCCCCGCCAACGACGATAATATTTCTGGGCTCCCTGCAGTCCTTTGTCAGCTCCCTCGTCCGCTCCCTGGCTTCTCCGGCTCCGGAGGTGAAGTATACCGCATATTCGGTCTGGTTCCGGTCCAGATAGGCGGCCATAGCCTTCCAGATCCTGCGTCCCCTGCCGGAACCCGCGTTGGGGTTTATAATAAAGTAATACATACGTGGCTCCTCCTGTCCAACGAGGATATAGGGTTATTATAACATACTCCCCTATAAATGACTAATGAAACACTGAGAAAATTTGTATTAAAAAAAATTAAAAAAAGGTGTTGACAATTTCCATTATTTATCATATACTGTACAAGCAGTCGCGAGAGCGGCGGTAAACCTGAATGTGGGGTCTTAGCTCAGCTGGGAGAGCATCTGCCTTACAAGCAGAGGGTCACAGGTTCGAGCCCTGTAGGCCCCACTACCTTTCAGAGTTTTCATATATGGCGGAATAGCTCAGCTGGCTAGAGCACACGGTTCATACCCGTGGTGTCGTTGGTTCAAGTCCAATTTCCGCTATTTTTTTATGAAAAAGCTGCCGCAGCTTACTACGGCAGCTTTTTTCATATTCTTTTTTGATCAGTCATCTGCATGGAGCTCATCCAGCCCTTTTCTTCCCATTTTATATACCAGCTTATAATAGGTAGGAAGCAGAACTAGCGTCAGGATAGTTGCCGCTGTCAGGCCGCCTACATTTACAAGGGCAAGGCCCTGCATCATGGCGCCTGCCTTACCGTAGGCCAGGGCATTAGGGATCATGGAGATCACCGTTGTCAGGGTGGTCATCAGAATGGGGCGCATACGGATAGCCCCTGCCTCCACCAGTGCCTTATCAAGTGGCATTTCCGCCAGGAACTGATTGACTGTATCCACATAGAGGATACCATTGTTTACAACGGTTCCCACCAGCATCAGAAAGCCCAGCATGGATACCATACTGATGGGGCTGTCAGCCAGGAACAGAAGGCCGAAGGAACCGATCAGACTGAAGGGGATGGTGGTCATAACCATCAGTGAGAACTTAGGCGACTCAAACTGGATGGCCATAACGATAAAGATCAGGAAAATACCCGTTCCCAGGGCGCCGGCCAGTGAGCCAAGCTCCTCTCCCATGGTCTCATCCATGGCGTTGGAGGCGGGAGTGATCCCCTCAGGAAGCTGCCAGCCATCTACAAACTCCCTTACATCCTCCTCTGCCGTCTTTTTATACTCTGCCTGAGGCTCCATGGTAATGGCAACCTGATACTGCTTATCCTTTCTGGAAATCTGCTGAGGGCTGTCCTCGTAGCGTATCTCTGCCAGATCCTCCAGAGGAAGGGCAGTTCCCGAAGCTGTGGTGATCATCATCCCCTGAAGCTCGTCGATGGTATCATAGCTGTCTGGGGCAAATTCTACAGTTACATCCATATCCTCGCCATTAACACGAAGGGTAGCCGCGTCCACGCCGCTTAAATTGCTGTAGATCACAGAACCGATGCCTGCAGGGGTCAGTCCCTCTGCCTGGGCCGATACCGGATCAATATCCACCTTCACAACCGGAGCCGCATTTTCAATGGAGGTGTGGACCTGATAGACATCCTGCCTCTGGCGCAGGGCCGCGGCCAGGGCGTCGCTTTCACTCTTAAGCAGGTCATAATCCGTTCCCTGAAGGTCAACCTCGATCTGGTCTCCCCCTGTCATGGAGCTTGACATGGTGGTGCTACCCTGTTCGATGGTCAGGGTCATATCCTTATAATATGCCGTCTCCTGACGCCACTTTTCGATCACCTCATCCGTAGACAGCTTCCGGTCATCCTTCAAATAGGCGCTGAGGCTTACATCATTTCCTCCTCCAAGGCTTAAACCGCTGGAACCGTAGGTCAGCAGATAATGATCTACATCCTCCTCCTGTGATACCAGAGCCTCAAGCTCCGCCAGATTTTCATTGATGGCCTCAATGGAGGAACCAGGCTTTGTCTTTACGGTCAGCTGCACGATTCCCTCATCCACAGAGGACATCAGCTCTACGCTGAGCCTGGAGGCCAGGAAAAATGAAACCGCCAGAAACAGAACGCTGACTCCCAGCACCAGCCTTGTCTTTGGGATCACAGATGGCATTTTTTCCCGATACCAGTTCTGAAGCCCCTTTACCATGCCGTTTACCGGAGCCCGGTCATTTTCCACCGGATGCCACTGATAATAGCACAGCGGAACAATGGTTACGGCAGAAAACAGAGAAGCCGTCATACAGAACACAATGGTATAACCAAGCTGCTTAAAGAGCTGGCCGGACATACCGCTAATCATAGCAAGCGGGATGAACACCACGCAGGTGGTGATTGTACCACCGGTGATGGAGCCGATCATAGTCCTGGTTCCCTCGATAGCGGCGTCATAAAAGTTCATCTTCTCCTTGGCCCGGAAACATCCATCCAGTACATTGATGGAGTTATCCACCATCATACCAACGCCCAGAACCAAGGAGGTAAGGGAAATAACATTCATGGAAAAGCCCATGGCACTCATACAGATCAGCGCCAGGACAATGGACACAGGGATGGAGGTACCTACGATGATGGAAGCCCTCATATCTCCGTAAAACAGCCACAGGATAATCATGGAAAGGATAACCGCCACGATCATGGTCTGGAATACGTTGAAAATAGATTCCTCAATCATTTCACTGGAATCATTGATCACCGTAATATCGATCTGAGGATAGGCTGCCTTCAGCTTTTCGATCTGGGCCGTAACCTCTTTTGACACATCGATGGCCGTAGCGCTCTGCTGCTTCTTGATTCCCAGGGAGATAATGTCACTGCCGTTATAGCGGCCGATAGAATCTGCATCCTCAAGAGCCTCCTCCACCTGCGCCACATCAGACAGATGGATCACCTCTCCGCCGGCAAGGGGAATGGCGATCTGCTCCAGGCTTTTAGCGTCCGCGTAATCCTTCCCTACGCTGACATCCAGCTTCTGCTTCCCTGTTTTTATCTCTCCCGCAGGAATAGTAAAGTCAGCCGCTCCCACGATCTGGGCCACTGCCGTCATGCTCAGATGGTACTGCTCCAGCTTTTCCGGATCCAACTGCACCCGGATATAATCCTTTTGTCCGCCGGATATGGACACCTCGCCTACGGAGCCCAGCTTTTCAAACTCCGGAACAATGTGATTGTCTACATAGGTATAGAGATTTCCGCCTGTATCGCCGCTGACTGCCAGGGTCACAACAGCCTGGGCATTCATATCCATCTCCATGATGTTGGATTCCTGGGCATCCTCCGGCATATCGCCCCGGATCCCGTCGATGGCCTTTTTCAGATTGATATAGGCTGTATCAATGTTAGTCCCGTAGTTATACTGCACAATAACGATGGAAACATTTTCCTGTGAAACAGACTGAATAGAATCCACGTCATCCAGAGAAGAAATGGCATCCTCCTGCTTCATAGTGATCAGCTCGTTTATATCCTCCGGGCTTGCTCCGGCATACACCGTACTGACGATGAGCATAGGCAGCTCCATCTCCGGGGTCAGCTCTACCTTCGATCCTAAAAGGGCCTGAAGGCCGAAGTAAAAAATGGTGATCAGGCACAGCACAACCGTAATAGGCCGCCGCACCGCGAATTTTGTCATATTTACCATTGGACTCATCTGCCTCCTTCATCAGGCAGAACCTCCTGACCATCTGCCAGTTCATTGCTCCAGCTGGTGATAACCTGGCTGTCCTCTGTAAGCCCTTCTGTCACTTCTACAGACTCCTGATCACCGATCCCGGTTCCGATCATCACCTTTTTTGCCGCTCCGTCCTCATAGCAGTAGACAAAGGGTTCTCCATTATCGTAGCTTACTGCGTCCAGCGGAACCGTTAAAACGTCTCTTGCCTCATCCATCACCGCTGTGACCTTGACTCTGGCGCCGCTTGTAAGACCTGCACCCTGGGCGATGGAAGCTTTTACGTCATACAGGCCGGTGGCCCCATTGACCATGGAACCAACCTCTGTTACGGTTCCTTCATAGTCCGTACCATTTTTCTGGATGGTAACCGTATCTCCCGGCTGCATATGTCCCAGAATCTTTTCTGTCACTCCAAACTCCGCCTGTACCTGGTTCCCTCCGGAAATGACGCAGACAGGAGCGGAAGGGGATACCTGGCCGTGTACCTCCACATCCCTTGTTTCTACCACGCCGCTGATAGGAGCCGTCACTGTGGTATAAGAGAGCTGAAGCTCATACTGGGCCTTTGCCGTCTCATAGGCAAGAGCCGCGCTTTTCGCGTTGTCCTGGGCCTGCTCATAGCTCTGCTGGGAGGTGTAGCCCCCGGCGTAAAGAGGCTGGAGCCTCGCAAGCTCCCGGTTAGCATTTTCCGCCCCTACAGCAGCCGATTCCATCTGAAGCTGCAGGGTCTCCAGGGCATCTGAATCGATCTTTACCAGAGCCTGGCCTGCCTCTACCTGATCTCCTGCCTTAAAATACACCTCAAGAACCTCTCCTGCCATCTTTGGCATCACCGACGCCCTGGAAAGCGGCTGGATCGTTCCTGTCATGTCTGTATAGAGGACAATGTCTCCCTTCTGGGGCTTCTGCAGATCCACCGTAGGGCGTGTCTCATAGTCTGCTGCCTTTTCACCGCCCGAAAACAGCCTTACCCCTATAAGGGCAGCAATAACAGCCACGGCAGCCGCCGTGATCAGTTTCGTTTTTCGCTTCATGCTTTTAAATTCCTTTCTTTTATGTAGTCTGTACTTCCCGTCCGCCGCGGATCCCATAGTCAAGGATCGCAAGCTGGGTGAGGATCTGGGACTGATCGTTCTGTTCCTCCCGTTTCATCAGAACCCCTCCGGAAATCACCATAAATCCCATATTGATGACACTGATCAGCTCCTGGCTGGTAACAGCCGGATAGATGGCCCGGTCCAGAGCCTGAAAACAGGCCTCCTCATGCCGGGGAAGGAGCCACTGACCGTAGTTTTCGCTTTCCCGTTTCAGGATCAGGCTCCTGCAGCCGGGCTGCTCCATCATTCTCCGCCAGGCCAGGCACAGCCGCCGTCCCTCATCCTCCTCTGCCAGTCTTCTGCAAAGCTCCTTCATAGCCTGGTAATAATTTCCCTTTTCCTTCACAAAGCAATCGCAGAACCAGTCCTCCAGCTCCTCTCTGAGCCAGGACGCCATGGCCGAAAACCAGTCATCCTTCCCCGAAAAATACAGATAAGTGCTGGCTCTGGAGATCCCGGCCCGGCTGGTAAGCCGGCTTACTGTTATCTCATCATAAGGAATTTCCAGAAATTCCTCCCACATAGCCTCCAGAATACGGCGGCGCTTATACTCGCTTAACTGATCAAATTTTTCTGTGGGCATTGTTTTTCTTTCTCTTTTACGAAGAGCTGCCTCCTTTCTTTCTGTGTGCGCTTCCTTATTATATTAGCTGCCTGCCTTTTATAAAATAGACAATACAGGGCCCGGTGCACAAAATTAGTACACTGAGCCCTGTATTGTACAAAAATATTTATTTTTTCTTCTTCGGCTCTATGCTTCCCCTCTGTATGGCCTCCATGACGCAGTCCCCCAAAAGGTAATCCAGCCGCTGGAAAATATCCTCGATGGAACCCTCCAGCCGGTCCTCCATCCAGTCAATGAGCACGCCCCTAAAGGCACTGCCGAAAAAACTGGCGATCAGGCGCTTATCCTCTGCAGAAATGGATTTCCCCTTAGCCAGACGCTCGATCCCATGATCAAAGATCGTCTCTCCCGACCGTTCCAGATACCTGCGGACCTCCTGCTTTCCCGCGGACTGGTACAAATGGTAAAACAGATCCTTATTGGAAAGAACCTGCTCAAAAGGCCGCCGGTCCGGATGCCAGCAGGGATCCAGATCGATCTTTTCCATCAGAGTGATGGCTTCCCTGGTCTGATCCTCTAAAAACTGCTCCAGCACGTCATAGACGTCCTTAAAATGATAATAAAAGGTATTCCTGGATACGCCGCACCGGTCTGTAATATCCTTTACTGTAATCTTATCCACGGTTTTTTCCGCCGCCAGCTGTACAAAGCTGTTTATAATGGCCTGTTTTGTAAGTCCTGCCACTGATGTCTCCTCTTTTCCTTTTATGCCGTTTCGCTTATAAGGATATACCATATTCCCTTAAGAAGCAAGAAAAAACTGCCCGGCAGGAGTCATTTCTCCGTCCGGACAGCTTTTATATTTCTCAGTTACTGAGCCAGATCCTTTTTAAGAAGTCCTAACACCAGACAGCCCGCTGCGGAGCCGATCACAACCGCCGCCAGATACATAAGAGGATTGCCGATGGTCGGAAGTACGAAGATACCGCCGTGAGGGGCACGCAGGGTACAGCCAAAGGCCATGGACAAACCGCCTGCCACAGCAGAGCCCGCGATACAGGAGGGGATCACCCTCAGGGGATCCTGAGCCGCGAAGGGAATAGCTCCCTCTGTAATAAAGGACAATCCCATCACATAATTTACAAGACCGGACTGGCGCTCCTTTTCGGTGAATTTCTTCCTGAATATGGTGGTAGCCAGGGCAATGGCAATGGGGGGTACCATACCGCCGGCCATGACAGCCGCCATCACCTCAAAGTTTCCCTCTGCCAGCTGGGCAGTTCCAAATACATAGGCCGCCTTATTGAAGGGACCGCCCATGTCGATGGACATCATTGCTCCCAGAACCATGCCGAGGATCACACGGCTGGTCCCTCCCATGCTGTTAAGGAAGCCAGTAAGACCGTCATTGATCATACCCATATAGGGGTTGATAAAGGTAGTTACCACAGCCGCCAGGAAGATGCCAAGTACGGGATACAGCAGCACCGGTTTGATGCCCTCCAGAGACTTTGGAAGCTTTGAAAACAGCTTTTTAAGCCCCAGCACCAGATAACCGCCTACAAAACCCGCGAACAGGGCGCCCAGAAAACCTGCGTTCACATCACCGCCTGCAGGATTTGCGAAGGTAGAGCCCATCTTGGCGATCAGGCCGGCCACAAGGCCTACAGCCAGTCCGGGACGGTCCGCGATACTCATGGCAATAAAGCCTGCCAGGATGGGAAGCATCATGCCGAAGGCCTGCTCACCAATGGTCTTAAGGTAGGCGGCCAGAGGGGTATTTTTACCAAAATTAGACGGATCAATGGAGTAATCGTCAAATAAGAAGGCCAGAGCGATCAGAATACCGCCGCCGATCACAAAAGGAAGCATATGGGACACGCCGTTCATCAGGTGCTTGTAAATGGTTCGTCCCAGACTGTCTGCCCCCTCCTCCTGGACGGCTGCCGCCCCGCCTGTGTGATGGTAGACCGGTACGGTGCCGCTGACTGCCCGGTTGATCAGCTCCTCTGCCTTGTGGATACCATCCGCTACCGGCACCTGGATCACAGGCTTGCCGTCAAAGCGGGCCATCTCGATGTTTTTATCCGCCGCCACGATGATAGCCTCAGCCTGGCGGATCTCCTCTTTCGTCAGTACGTTCTGAGCGCCGCCGGAACCATCTGTCTCCGCCTTTAAGGGAATCCCCAGCTTCTTTCCTGTATTTTCCAGATTTTCAGCCGCCATATAGGTGTGGGCGATGCCTGTAGGGCAGGCAGTCACTGCCAGAACCCGGTAGCGGACGTCTGCGGGAGCCGCCTCCTTTTCAGGAGCTTCCTCCTTCTTCTCAGCCGCGCCGAACCGCTCCGTCTCGGCCTCATCAATAATCCTTAAAAACTCATCCTTATCCCGGGCCCCTGTAAGTCCTTCCTTAAAGCCCGGACTCATCAGCAGGGTGGACAGACGGGACAGAGCCTCCAGATGCACGTCCGCTCCCTCTGCCGGAGCCGCGATCATAAACAGAAGATTGGCCAAAGAGTTGTCAAAAGCCTCATAGTCCACTCCCGCCGGAACCACCATGGCCGCCAGGCCCGGCTCCCTGACTGCCGCTACCTTGGCATGTGGAATGGCAATCCCTTCGCCGATGGCGGTACTCCCCAGCGCCTCCCTGGCCAGGATCCCTTCCCTATAGCCTTCCTTATCCTTCAGTCTTCCTCCAGCATCCATCAATGCCACCAGCTTGTCAATGGCCTCCTCCTTCGATGCCGCTGCCGCTCCCAATTCAATGCTTTCCTTTTTAAGCAATTCTGTTATACGCATATTTTCATCCCCTTTTATTTCAGTGTTCCCAACAGCTTCACAATCTCATCCTTTGTTCCGATCCCCTCGGAAAACGCGGTGGCCCCGCCGCAGGCCGTTCCCAGCTTCAGGGCGTAGCTGTAATCCCCTGTCTCAAGGTAACCTGCCAAAAAGCCTGCCACCATGGAATCTCCTGCGCCGACGGAATTGACTACCGTTCCCTTACATACCCCCAGCCGGTGGATGGCCCCTGTCTCATCAGCCAGGATGGCTCCGTCTCCCGCCATGGACACCAGTACATTCACCGCTCCCAGCTGCTGAAGGCGCTTTGCGTGCTCCGCGATCTCCTTCTCGGTTTTTAACTCTTTCCCAAACATCTGTCCCAGCTCATGGTTGTTTGGCTTTACCAGGAAAGGCTGGTAGGGCAGAACCTTAAGAAGCAGATCCTTTTCCGCATCTACTGCTGTCCTGATCCCGCGGCCCGAAAGCCGTTCCATGATCCGCTCGTAGATGTCATCCTGGATAGCGGCGGGGATGCTTCCTGAAAGCACCAGCACATCTCCCTCCTTTAAGGCCTCCAGCTTCTGAAACAAAGCCTCCACATCCTCTGGCTGGATCTCAGGCCCCATACCGTTGATTTCGCTTTCCTCGTCTGATTTCAGCTTCACATTGATCCGTGACATCCCCTTTTTCACACGGATAAAATCAGACTGAAAGCCCAGGCTCTTCACTCCCCGTTCGATCTCATCCCCGGTAAAGCCGGCGATAAAGCCAAGAGCTGTGCTCTCATAGCCCAGGTTAGCAAGAAGAGC
Organism: uncultured Clostridium sp.; assembly: GCA_900549235.1. Lineage (GTDB taxonomy): Bacteria > Bacillota > Clostridia > Lachnospirales > Lachnospiraceae > Enterocloster. The sequence continues at coordinate 64,769 of URNT01000002.1, forward strand.
CGATACATTGATCCCCTTTCCTCCATAAAAAATGCGTTCCCGTACTGTCCGGTTCACGCTCCCCAGCTTGAAATGATTTACCGCCGCGACATAATCCAGAGCGGGATTAAAAGTAACTGTGTAAATCATAATGCGCTTCTCCTTTTCTATAAGAAATTTTATTTCATCTCGTACTTATATGATAATACGATATTGTATTTTCGTCAATACCATTTTAAGAGAAATTCTATTTCTTGTCCGGTGAAATGGCCCTTTCATGGCGGCGGATATGCTCCACCGCATCCTTCTTCCCTGCCATGAGAAGAAGGTACAGGATTTCCACCACTGCCGTTGCCGTCACCCGTGAAAACCAAAACTCCTCTGTGAGAAGTTTCTCCCTGGTGGCTGTAACAATCTTATAGTCGCAGAGAGCTGCCAGAGGGGACTCCCCGTTATTGGTGATAAGAATGGTGGTAGTTCCGTTCTCCTTGGCCCCCTCTGCCAAGGTTTTTAACCGCTGGGAGGTGCCGGAGTTGGATATGATCAGCACCACGTCTGAAGGCCCCAGGTTAAAGGTGTAGGCCGTCTGAGCCTCCCAGATATCCCCTGACACTGCCGCAATCCCCAGCTGATTAAATTTAAAGGCGCCGTCCAGGGCCACAGGTATGGTATTTCCCACTGCGGCAAACTGAACCATCCTGGCCTGCTCCAGGGCCTTTAAGATAGCCTCCAGATTTTCCGTATCCATCATATTCACTGTCTCTGTCAGCTCCGCCACCTTATTTGCCAGGATATTTTTTAAGGACTGGGAAATATCCCCCCGGTCAATATCATTGGTCACATATTCCGTCTGTTCCTCCTTAAGGACCTCCCTGGCAAGAGCCAGCTTCAGGCTCTGGAATCCCTTAAAGCCGCACCGGCGGCAGAATCTGGATACAGTGGCGTCACTGGTACCGCTGGCCCTGGCAAGCTCCCCTACGGTCATATCCACCGCCTGGGCCTTGTGCTCCATAATATAGTCGGCAATCTTCTTTTCCGCCTCAAAAAAACTGTCATAAGAGGAGCAGATCACTCCCAACGCGCTTCGTGTCTGGTTCATTTCATTCATCATTCCTTTTGTGTAATTCTGTTTCATAGCTCAACTATAGCATAGAAATTTTAAAAATAAAAGAAGATTTTCCGCCTATATTATAACGCTTTCTGAAACTTTATTAACTTTTCCTGTCGTCCCTTGTTTTTCCCCTTTAACTGTGCTATAATCTCAAAACATTCATATATTATTAACAGTTTGTTTACAATTAACTTCCCCCTTTCCGGAAAGAGGATATGCCTATGGAAAAGTTGAAGCAAGTGCTCATCCGATACCGTCACGCCTGGCTGCTGTGTTACGGATTTATCTATCTCCCATGGTTTTTTTACCTGGAGAAAACAGTTACAAAAAACTATCATGTGATCCACTCAGCCCTGGATGACCTGATCCCCTTTAATGAATACTTCATCATCCCCTACCTTCTGTGGTTTGTGTATGTGGCCGGTGTGCTGATCTATTTTATGGTTACATCAAAGGAAGATTATTACCGGATGTGCGCGTTTTTATTCTCAGGCATGACCATCAGCTTGATCATCTGTACCTTTTTCCGCAACGGTACTGATTTCAGGCCTCTCATCGACCCGGATAAAAATATTTTCTCTGCCCTGGTAGCCAGACTCTACCGGACCGATACCTGCACCAACGTATTCCCCAGCATCCATGTATACAATTCCATCGGCACCCATATCGCAGTGATGAAAAGCGGACTGTTTAAAAAGCGGCCGCTGATACGCCTTGGCTCCGGCCTTCTGGCCTTTTCCATCTGCGTTTCCACCGTCTGCTTAAAGCAGCACTCCATCATCGACGTGGTGGGAGCCGTCATCCTTTCCTATATCATATATGGCATCGTGTATGTATACAGCTGGTCCTCTGAGAATAAGAAGGTTCGCGAAAAAGCCCTTGGATAAAAAATACCTGCCCGCCAGATTTTGGCGGACAGGTATTTTTTTACTTTCTTTCAAGAAGCCCATGCATATTGATGCTGCCATCCGCCTCTCTGGAAGGAAGAACGGAGGTATCCAGGGACTGGAACCAGTCCTCTTTGACTGCTTCATTTTTACTGTTTACATACTGGCCCTCTGCTTCATCATAGAAGTAGTTGGTCTCTGAGCGGATGGCACTCTCATCCTGGCCCTTAAGCTCCAGTACATCGGCTATGGCCTCTCTGTCCGCTGTTCCAAAGGAAATATTTCCCTGTGCTACATAAGCGGTATCTGCCTTGTTGCTTGTATAAAGGGCAATGTTTGCTCCCTCGTTGTTAAAGGAAACATTATCGTAGATCTGAATGTCAGGGCCGCTGTTGGAATCGATGCCCTTTGCCTTATTTTCATAGGAAATGCTGTTTCTCAGCACATGGCTTCCCTCCAGGCCGCTTCCGCCCATCTTAAAGCCGTTTCCGTTTCCTGCGTCTACCAGCTCCCCATTTTCATCATAGATATAGCCGTTTTTAAATGCCACGCAGTTTTCGATGGTCACAGCTCCGATCCGGCCTGTGGCGATCTTGGCAAAGAGATCCCAGCCGTCATCTGCGTTATATGCGGCGATACAGCCTCTGAATACATTTCTCTCGCCGCAGGTCAGCTTGGCTGCAAAACCGTCGGCGTCCTCCATGGCCGCGTCGCTGTTGTTGTAGGAGGTGCAGTTTAAGATCAGGTTGTCAGAAGGCCACAGCTCTATGGTTTCCTCAGAGGTGCCGCTGATCTGAAGTCCGGTGTTGCCATTGTTAAAGGTTTTAAGACCCTCCAGGGTGTTGAAATGGCCGGACAGGCGGATGCCCGGATTGCCGTCGGAGGTATTGCATACCTGAAGGCCCTTGATATTCCAGTAATCGCCCCAGATTTGCAGGCCGCTTCCTTCCTTCTTAAAGTCAAGGATTACCTCTGCACCGTCGGTTTCAGGCTGTAAGGTAATGGGGGCCTCTGCTGTACCATTTACCCCTCTTGGGATCTCTAAGCCCTCTGTCAGCTCATAGGTGCCCGCCTCTGCCAGGATGGTCTGGCCGGGAACGGCGTACTGGAAGGCAGTGGCAAGATCAATGGGGGCCTCTTTGCTGCCGTCTCCCTCTGTGCTTCCGCCTGGAGCCACATAGATCACATCCCGGTCAAAGACGCGGCAGGTCACAGACAGGTCGTAGGATACAGGATCGTAGGAAGTAAGGGTGGTATATTCATCAAATTTAAAGTCAGGATCTGGAGTAAATTCCAGAACAAAGCTCTGCTCTCCTTCCTTTGCCTCCAGCACCTGGCTTGCAGTTTCCCCTGCTTTTACAGGAATCGCCTCTGTCAGGGCAGTTCCATTTTCATCGTAGATCAGGACAGTGCCGTCTGCAGTCAGTCTCCAGATGGCGGTATACTGCTCCTGTCCTGTAGTATCAGAAGAAAGGAACTGGAAGGAATAGCTCTTCTGCGCCATAGGCCGCTCCTTGGCAGGCTCGTCTGTGGCCGTGTCCGTTACCTGGAACTCGATATTTTTAAAGGTGGCGTTGCAGCCTCTGGCAGCGGCAAGGCCTACATAAACATGATCTTGATCGATCTGGGACAGGGCATCGGCTCCATACAGGGTGTGCTCCAGCTTTTCGCCCTCTGGAGTATAATAGGCCGCTGTATAGCCTGTATTGGTCTTTGACAGCTCAAGGGTGTAGGTCTCTCCTGCCGTCAGCTGCACATCCGGCACAAAGGCTGCAGAATCCAGGGTCAGCTTCTGGGCATCAGGCGGAGTGGTATCTGACTCTGCCCCGGTGATCATCCGGTAGCCGATTCCATCCTTTACAGAGGTCTTTTTCCCTGTCTCATCTACATAGTCCAGCTTGCTTCCTATGGCCGCCGCTGAGTTGGTAAAAAAGGCGCAGTCTGCTTCCCCGTTCTCACCGATGCTGTCTCTTGCGAGAAGTGCTACTCCCTCCTGGCCATCGGGGGTGGGGTTAATATAATCAATGGTCACATCTGCCTTCAGCACAAAATTCTCTGTTTCAGGATCGATCTCCGTATAGTAAAAGGAGATTCCGTCATAGCCTTCTCCTGCGGCGAACTTTCCGCCCTTTTTATCGATGCTTCCGTCCTCCTTCACCGTACAAGAGGTAAGAGATACCTCTGTATCCAGGCTGCTGCCCTCCTTCAGGGTGTTGCAAACGTTTGCAGTTGAGGTACCAAAAAAGGCAAATTTCCATTCCTTCTGGGATGCCTCTGCTGTTTCCTCTGTCTCTGCCTCTGCCTGGGTGCTCTCCTCTGCAGGAGCTGACGCTTCTTCGGTCTTCCCGCTGCATCCGGAAAGGCTCAAAAGGGCCAGTCCAAAGGCCAGGCCTGCGGATTTTGCTCTCAACCATCTTCTCATGCTGTTTTCCTCCGTCTTATACAAGATGCTGTTTTTTGTAAGCGCTTACAAAAAATACATATGTAATTATACTATATTCCCCCCTTCATTTCAAGTAACCTTTTAGAAAATTATCAAAAAACCGGCCCCTCATACAGGCGCCGGTTCTCATGCTAATTAAATCCATACAATTTCTGGGTGATCTTATATCCCAGGATCAAAAGCTTCCTGCCGCTCTTTCCGGGCAGGTTGCAGCCCTGGCCTAAAAAGCCCATGCGGAGACGCAGGTACAAAGGCAGGTTCTGCTTCTTCAGATACTCCCACAGTTCCTTTTTCTTTGCAAGGTTTTCCTCTGTACCGGAGCGTATGGCAAGGACGGAGCAAACGGTCATCATGATCTCCAGATACTGGATCATATAGTGGCGCAGCTTCCGGCTGCTGATCTTCATCACGTCATGGCTCTCCAGCATCAGCTTGGTGACGCGGATCTGCTGGTCGATCCGGCCAATCATCACCGTTTCATTCACCGACTGATCCTGACGGCCGATGAAATACCGGTAGAAGTTCACATCCAGGTAGTAAATGTGCTTGATATAGGGAAGGGGCTGGTAGACAAACAGGTTGTCTACATAAAAGGTGTGCTTTGGAAGCTCCAGGCCGCACTGGCGCAAAAGCCCGGTCCGGTAGATCACGGAATGCATCAGGATGTACTGGCCGGTCATAAAGAATTTTACATCCTTCCAGCCAAATACCCGGTCCTTTGGAAAGGCTGTATGGTACTTCATTACCTTTTTTCGTTTGGCCCCCTGCTTTTCATATACGAAGTTTGTCACCAGCATATCCAGGGTCTCCTCCCCGTATACGAACCGGCGGAGGGTGTCAAGAACCTGGCGGTAGGCCTCCTCATTCACCCAGTCATCACTGTCCACTACCTTGAAAAAGATGCCGGTGGCATGCTTAAGTCCTGTGTTTACCGCCTGTCCATGACCGCCGTTTTCCTGGTGGACTGCCTTGCAGATCCCAGGGTACCGGTCCGCATAGGAATCCGCGATCTCTGCTGTCCTGTCCTTGGCGGAGCCGTCATCTACAATGATGATCTCTACCTCATCCCCTCCTGTCAGCAGGGTCTGGATGCAGTGATCCATATATGCCTCTGAATTGTAGCAGGGAATGGCAACTGATAATAGTTTCACCTTTGTTCCTCCTTTTTGAAGAAATTTTAGCCAAATATAAGGAGCACCGCCAGATTGGCCGCGCCATGCATCAATACCGCCATGGGGAAGCTGCGGTTTCCGCCGCTTTCGTAGCCCCAGGCCAGCACAAGTCCCATAAAAAAACCGTAGATTCCCTGAATCCAGTTTCCATGATACAGCCCGAAGGCCAGGGCTGATAATATGGCCGCCGCTGCTGACGGAAGCCGCCTGCCAAGCCAGGTGTAGATCCCCAGCCGGAATACCGCCTCCTCCGCTATGGGAGCCAGAAACAGAGTCAGGATCAGGAAATCCAAGGGTTTGGAGCCCGCCCCTCCAGTGCCCTCCATGGCCTGCTCAAAGCCCGCAAGCCACCCGGAGGGCCAGGGAATCTTCCCTAAAAGCCAGTTTGCCGCCAGGGCGGTGCCTGCAGCCAGCATAAGGCGCAGGGGCCAGTCTCCCGGAAGAAAACCTCCGGGTCTTTTTTTCTCCATCATATACTGCTTATCCTTTTTTCTTTGCCGCTATTCTGCTGACAGTATAGCATGACTGGATTTTTTTTGCCACCATCTTTTGCTTTTCATTGCATTTTTCCCTGGTTTCCCCTATAATAACCGTACACAGACATGCCGCCCGCCGGCGACATCACTATAAATATAAACGAGGTATGGGATTATGGCAAAGAAACGGATTGTAGTGGCCATCGGCCACAAGGATATGGGAACCAATCTCCCGGAACAGAAAGCAGCAGTAGTGAGAACTGCCAAAGTGATCGCAGATTTTATCCAGGAGGGCTGGCAGGTGGCCATTGTCCACAGCAACGCGCCTCAGGTAGGCATGATCCACACAGCGATGAACGAATTCGGAAGGCAGCACGACGGCTACAGCAACGCGCCTATGTCTGTCTGCTCCGCCATGAGCCAGGGCTATATCGGTTATGACCTGCAGAACGGCCTCCGGGCCGAGCTGATCCGCAGAGGCATCTACAAGCCTGTAAGCACTGTACTGACACAGGTAACTGTGGATCCTTATGATGAAGCCTTCTACACCCCTGTAAAGGTGGTAGGACGGTTGATGACAAAGGAGGAGGCCGACGAGGAGGAGGCAAAGGGCAACTATGTAACACAGGTTCCCGGAGGATTCCGCCGGATCGTGGCATCTCCCCGCCCTGTAGCCATTGTTGAGATCGATGCCATCAAGGCCCTTTTAGACGCGGACCAGATCGTCATCGCCTGCGGAGGCGGCGGCATCCCGGTGATGGAGCAGGGCTGCAATCTGCGGGGCGCCAGCGCCATTATCGAAAAGGATCTGGCTACCGGCCTTCTGGCAAAGGAAGTGGACGCAGATGTAATGATGATCCTTACCAGCGTGGAAAATGTAACCTTAAACTACGGCACACCCCAGGAGCAGCCCATCAACCGCATGACCAGAGAGCAGGCAAGGGATTATATCAATCAGGGACAGTTTGAATTTGCCTCCATGCTGCCAAAGATCTCCGCTTCCCTTGATTTCCTGGAAAGCGGAAAGGGGCGCCAGGCAGTGATCACCACCCTGGGCAAGGCCTTAGACAGTTTAAAAGGCCAGGCCGGCACTGTGATCGAGTAAGCCAAACGGTCCGCCCCGTACCTTAAAAGGTACGAAGGCGGACCGTTTTACTGTATCAGGCGCTCCCTGATGTATCCTATGATCTCCTCTCTGGCTATCCCCAGAGACAAAGACAATTCTGAATAAAGATTTTCTTCTGCTGTGCGGAAATACCGCTCGTCCACGTCTGTCATCCGCTTTCCCTGCTGCTGACGCAGCTTTTTCCTTACAGAAAGAGCCTTGAGCATACTGACCCAGGTCCGGCAGTCACAGGATCTTAAGGCGCACTTATAACAGGCCTCCTTCTGCCTGTCTCCCGGCAGCTCCATCCCCGGAACCTCTTCGATCCCGTCTAACAGTGCCTGGGCCTCCTCCTTTGATAAAAGGGGTCTGGTAACTGTCTTTTCCGAATCCACCGGAGCTACGATCCTTGCCTCCTTCTGGTAATAGGGCCTCAGTACGTAGTAAAGCTTCCCTGTAGGTTCCTCCGGACGGTCTGCCGTGGTAATATCCACGATCTCACAGACACCCCGGACGCCGTAAATAATATACTGGCCTTTTTCAAACATATCTTACCGCCTGCTTCCTTCAATCACTGCTTTCAACCCACACCTCCACGCAGAAGGTGCCTGTACGCTTTCAAATGTCCCGGAGCCAGGGATCCTTTTGGCTGCCGGGAACATTCTTATTATAGCACATTTTTGCCGGAATTAGTCAGGCGATTTTCATCATTTTCCCAATTTTGTTAGGTTCTTACCATATCGAGCCAGTTATATTTTGTATATTTTTACCAGTTTTAAGCATTTTTAACCGTTGCAATATCAATGAGCGTCAGTTCTCTTGCCCGGTTCTCCAGGCTGGTTACCAGAGCGGCTGCCGTATCAAGAGAGGTCAGTACATTCACCCCTGTCTCGATGGCATTGCGGCGGATGATAAAGCCGTCATGGCTGCGCTCCGCTCCCTGAGCCGGAATATCGATGACGAGATCGATCTGATGGCCTAAAACCAGGTCAAGGATATTAGGAGACTCCTGCTCGAGCTTCCGGATCTCGTAGGCCTTTACCCCGTTTTTATTTAAGGTTCTTGCGGTGCCTCTGGTTGCAAAGATCTGATAGCCTACTGCAGCAAACCGGCGGGCGATCTCCACTGCCTCCTCCTGGTCGCTGTGACGGATAGACATGATCATTTTCTTATACTTTGGAAGGCGGATACCGGCTCCCTCAAAGGCCTTATAAAGGGCCTCGTTAAAGGTTTTCGCGATGCCCAGGCACTCTCCTGTGGACTTCATCTCAGGGCCGAGGCTGATGTCAGCTCCCCGGATCTTTTCAAAGGAGAATACAGGCATCTTGATGGCAATATAATCTGCCGCAGGCTGAAGTCCCGGCGTATAGCCCAGCTCCCTTATGGTATGGCCGCAGATAATCTGAGTAGCCAGAGGAACGATGGGAATGCCCGTTACCTTGCTGATATAAGGCACTGTACGGGAGGAACGGGGATTTACCTCGATGATATATACATTCTCCCCGTCTACAATAAACTGAATGTTGATCATTCCCTTTACATGAAGGGCTCTCGCCAGCTTCTCTGTGTACTCTACAATAGTGTCAATATTTCCCTGAGTAATGTCCTGGGCAGGATAAACGGAAATACTGTCGCCGGAATGGATGCCGGTACGCTCAATATGCTGCATAATGCCGGGGATCAGAATATCCCTGCCGTCGCAGATAGCGTCTACCTCGATCTCCTTGCCCATAATGTACTTATCCACAAGGATCGGATGCTCCTGGGCAATCTGGTTGATAATTCCGATGAACTCATCAATATCCTGGTCGTTGATGGCAATCTGCATACCCTGGCCGCCTAATACATAGGAAGGTCTTACAAGCACCGGATACCCCAGCTCATTGGCCGCCTTTTTGGCCTCCTCAGCTGTAAATACCGTCTGGCCGGCCGGTCTTGGGATGCCGCACTGTTCCAGGATCTCGTCAAAACGCTCTCTGTCCTCTGCCGCATCCACATCTTCTGCTGCAGTTCCAAGAATCGGCACACCCATTTTCATAAGAGCCTCTGTCAGCTTAATGGCCGTCTGGCCGCCAAACTGTACCACAGCTCCGTCAGGCTTCTCAATATCCACAATGCTTTCCACATCCTCCGGAGTCAGCGGCTCAAAATACAGCTTGTCCGCAATGTCAAAGTCCGTACTCACGGTTTCCGGATTATTATTGATGATAATGGTCTCATAACCTTCCTTGCTGAAGGCCCAGGTACTGTGAACGGAACAGAAGTCAAACTCAATACCCTGGCCGATGCGGATCGGGCCGGAACCAAGCACCAGCACCTTTTTGCGGCCGGTGGTCTGCTCCGCCTCATTGACACTGCCAAAGCAGGAGTAATAATAAGGTGTTTCAGCGGCAAACTCAGCGGCGCAGGTATCTACCATCTTGTAGGCGGCGCGGATGTTGTTGTCATAGCGCAGCTTCTTTACCTCTGCCTGGGAAATGCCTGTGAGGCGGGCGATTACATTGTCAGGGAACTCGATCCTCTTTGCCTCTGCCAGAAGCTCGGTTGTCAGCTCCTTCTCACCTGCTCCAACTGCCTTCAGCTCGTTTTCCATCTCTACCAGAATGGACAGCTTATCGATAAACCAAACATCAATGCGGGTAATCTCATGGATCTCCTCGTAGGAAATGCCTCTGCGCAGGGCCTCAGCGATCCGCCAGATCCGCATATCGTCTACTTTCTTTAACTGGGATCTTAATTCATCCACAGACAGATCCGTAAAGTCATAGGACATCAGGCAGTCCACGTGCTGCTCCAGAGAGCGGATGGCCTTCATCAGGCCGCCTTCAAAGCTGGTGCAGATGCTCATCACCTCTCCGGTGGCCTTCATCTGGGTTCCCAGGGCCCGCTTGGCACTGATGAACTTATCAAATGGAAGTCTTGGCATCTTTACAACGCAGTAGTCTAACATGGGCTCAAAGCTGGCGTAGGTTTTCTTTGTAACCGCATTTTTAATCTCGTCCAGAGTGTAGCCCAGAGCGATCTTTGCCGCTACCTTTGCGATAGGATAGCCGGTGGCCTTGGAAGCCAGGGCGGAGGAACGGCTTACACGGGGATTTACCTCGATGACGCAGTATTCAAAGCTGTCTGGATTTAAGGCGTACTGCACGTTGCAGCCGCCGGTGATACCAAGCTCGCTGATGATATTGAGGGCGGAGGTTCTGAGCATCTGGTACTCCTTATCTCCCAGTGTCTGGGAAGGAGCCACTACGATGCTGTCGCCGGTGTGTACGCCTACCGGGTCAATGTTTTCCATGTTGCAGACGGTGATCACATTGCCTGCGCCGTCCCGCATTACCTCGTACTCGATCTCCTTCCAGCCTGCGATGCAGCGCTCTACCAGTACCTGGCCCACGCGGGATAAACGGAGACCGTTTTCAAGGATCTCAGCGCACTGCTCCGGATTGTGGGCAATTCCGCCGCCGGAGCCGCCGAGGGTGTAAGCCGGGCGCAGAACCACCGGATAGCCGATCTTTTCCGCGATCTCAAGACCTTTTTTTACATCCTCTACAATATCAGAGGGAGCTACCGGCTCGCCGATCTTTTCCATGGTCTCCTTGAACATCTCCCGGTCCTCTGCCTTTTTGATTGTGAGAGCCGTAGTTCCGATGAGGCGTACATTGTGTTTCTTTAAAAAGCCTGCATCCTCTAATTCCATAGCCAGGTTCAGGCCGGCCTGTCCTCCCAGGGTGGGAAGGATGCTGTCAGGCTGCTCCTTTAAGATCAGCTGCTCCACCACTTCTACGGTCAGCGGCTCAATGTATACCCGGTCCGCAATGTCCTTGTCTGTCATAATGGTAGCAGGGTTTGAGTTTAAGAGTACAACCTCGATCCCCTCTTCTTTTAAGGAACGGCAGGCCTGGGTGCCTGCGTAGTCAAATTCAGCTGCCTGTCCGATGACAATCGGACCGGAGCCAAGTACAAGAACTTTCTTAATATCAGGATTCTTTGGCATCAGTCATTTACCTCCATCATTTTAAGGAAACGGTCAAACAGGTATCCGGAATCTAAGGGGCCCGGGCAGGCCTCAGGGTGATACTGCACCGTAAAAATGTTCTTTCCTGTGTACTTTAAGCCTTCGTTGGTGCCGTCATTTACATTGACAAAGGCAGGCACTGCCACCTCAGGCTTTACTGTATTCATATCTACTACATAGCCGTGGTTCTGGGAGGAGATGTACACCCGTCCTGTCTCCAGGTCCTTTACGGGATGATTTCCGCCTCGGTGGCCGTATTTTAACTTGTAGGTATCCATGCCGTTTGCAAGGGCCATCAGCTGGTGACCGAGACAGATGGCAAAAATGGGGACGTCGGAAGCGTAAAGCTTCTTGATTTCTTCAATAATGGCAGTATTTTCCTTTGGATCGCCAGGGCCATTTGACAGCATAATGCCATCCGGATTAGCCGCCAGCACCTCCTCTGCGGGAGTGTCAGCCGGGTAAACTGTCACTTCACAGCCGCGCTGATTTAAAGAACGGGCAATATTTCTCTTTGCGCCGTAGTCCATCAGGGCAACCTTTTTGCCGGTTCCAGGCAGAACGTATTTCTCTTTTGTGGTGGTTTTTAATACAACGCCAAGGACGCTGTAGGCTTTCATACGGCTGATGGGCTCGCTAAGGTCGGCATAATCCTTTGTGGTGATCATACCGTTCATGGTGCCCTTCTCTCTTAAAAGCTTTGTAAGGGCTCTTGTATCAATGCCGCTGATTCCGGGGATGTCATGTTCTTTTAAGAAATGCTGGATGGTATCCTCGCTTCGGAAGTTACTGGGGATCCTGGATAATTCTCTTACAATATAGCCGTCTGGCCATGGATGATCTGATTCCATGTCCTCCCGGCAAATGCCGTAGTTGCCGATCAGGGGATAGGTCATGACAACTGCCTGTCCTGCGTAAGACGGGTCAGTCAGCACTTCCAGATAACCGGTCATGGATGTGTTAAACACAATCTCACTGATTACTTCACGCTCTGAACCGATGCTGGTTCCGGTGAATACAGTTCCGTCTTCCAGTATGAGGTATGCTTTCATATGGGGGTACCTGTCCTTTCTTCTGTGTTTGCAGGGCCGCGTATTGATTTCAGCCCAAATTGTAAAGATTATACTGTATTATGTGTTTTTTTTCAATGGCTTGGGAGGCTAAATTTTTTTGGATTTGTCTAATCTTTTTTTAGATAAATAGACAGACCACCCGTTTGACAGGTGGTCATGATTTTTATAAGAGCTCACTGATGTTAATAGACAGATCGGAGTAAATACCCACACGGATATTAGCATCAAAAAGAAAAAGGATGGGGGAAAATTCATCTTCCGGCTGCCAGGGGATACCACCTCTACGATGAAATCCGGGGCTCCCAAGCAGCCACGATCCGTCAGCTTGCCAGGGTCACAGATCACAGATATATCCGGCTCTACCCAGTTTTTATCATCAGCGTCCAGATTGACGGCGAAGGGAGCGGGGCAGACTTCGCCGTTTCCTTTATGATCTTCATAGCATAAAAAATACCGCTTCGCAGCAAACAGAGGAATGAGAAAATTTCTCTTACACCAGCTCCGCTATCCTGGTAATCCCCACATAAATATGAGAAATCCGATACCAGGTAGCAAAATCCACCACTCCTGTCTGGGGCAGTCCGAAGATACTCTGGAATTCCCGCACCGCATCAGCCGTCCTCTGTCCGAAGATCCCGTCCGCCCTTACCCGGGGGATGGCTGTATAAACCTCCGCGATGGCATCCAGCTGTTCCTGAAGCTGCCGCACCTTATCCCCGGAGCTGCCTATGGTCAGGTTATATCCCGGCCAGGAGGCGGGGATGCCGGAGATCTGCTCCGCATTATTGATATAGATGGAATCACCATAAAAGTAGCGCAGGATCTCAATAGGGCTGTAGCCCTGCTGGCCCAGGTCGCAGGAGCCCCATTGGGTCATCCAAATTGTAAGTGCGTATTGGTATTCTGTTTTCAATGCTTTCCTTAATAATGTATCACTAAATGACAGTATTTTTCACCCTTTGTATCATTCCGGCCACATTATCATTCGCATTTTTTACCTTAATCTCAATATTTGAATGTTGCTTTTTGAATACTATAAAAATTTCATGGATAAACGCCTGTCCCACATCATCAACACCATCAAAATCTAATTCGACTTCTTCAAATTTATCAAAACCACTACATAGCCGCCTTGCTTGCGACCTAGATACAGGATACCCACTAGGAATAGCACTTTTAATCGGTATTTGCGTTTTATAAAACCCCTTTTCATTCGATGAAAACATATCAAACACCTCCTTTAGTTCTCTTTTTGTATCATTCCATAAATCCATTGATACAAAAGTCCCATTCTTATTTAACATTCTTGATTTTGAGTCCGAATCAGCGAAATTCGTTATGTTAGCTGCTGCGTTTTTGTCATATGCGTCATGAACAAATATTCTATTAGACGAGAAAATATTAAACCTATCAAGTGTTCTTGATGTAAAAAAAATCCCCTCTCCAGAATGACACTCTTTATTGGTTGTCATTTTTCCAACAAATAAAATTGACATAGCATCATCTAACGATATCTCAACATTCTCCGTTTGTAATATATATTCTTTAATCTTCTCAAATATCCCAATGCCATTATCCTCGATATAGATATGGGTAAATAAAGCATTACTATAAACTAATACTTTTATTAAATCTGCATTTGAATGTTCAATTGCATTATTCATCATTTCACAAAAAGCGTAATTCCATATTTTCTCAACATGGGGAGAAAGATGGCTTATTAATGGTTTAATATCCTCCTCATAGATCCTATCTTCTTCAAGTATTTTCTTTTTAGGACTGTAAAAAAAACGGCGGCGTTGAGTTTCTTTTAAATTATACCCAGATTTCCGTTGATTATCTTCAACAATCACTTCTTCTTGAACCATTTTGTCTAAGTATCTGCTTACTGTTGTTATTGATATATCCCACGTTTGCGAAGCCGCTCTTCTAACATTGCTCTTATCATAGTATATCTGCTCCAATAGATATGCTTTTATGCGCTCACGTTTTTCATTTGTTAATGACATAACACTTTACCCCCATTATAACAACTTAAATTTGTTTATTGTAACTATATCATACCTTACTATTCACATCAACCCCAAATAGTTAAACACATAATCATCAAATTACCGATTTTTCTATCCTTAATATTGGGTTTCTTCATATTATAACAGGTATTTTAATTAAAGAAAGCCACCCATACCAGGCAGCTTTCTCCTTCATTACTCTTCTTTCGCTTTTTCCTTTGCTGTTTTTCTCCAGCTTGTCCAATCTTCCCCGCTGTACAAGTATTTCCCGTCTACCTTAAGCTGTTTTAATCGGTTCTGGATCTCCTCATAGGTTTCTCTATCGCCTGTATTATAGGCTTCAATCCATTGCGGCTTATACTCGGTTGATATGATCCGCTTCAGGTTGCCTATGGCTTTACTTTTTTCGGTCCCATTCTTGCGTTGTGTTTGGTAATAGTTCTCTGCTGCTTCATTGAAGGCGGACAGGCTGTTTTTGTCACCCAGAGTAAAGGATTTTACTGCCTGCACAATATCGCTGCTGCTATAGCTTGATTTCCACTCAATCTGCAAATCCCGTTCTTCATCCGGCGCCGCCAGAATCTCCTCGTATAATTTATGCGGATCTACCTTTTCCTCTGCCTCCCAGTCAATCTCCTCCTCTCCGCGAAGCTGTTTCAGTCTGAGGTCAATTACAGAGCTTACCAGATCTTGCGAATATCCCTCCCTTACCAGCTGCGTCACTGCCTCCATATAGGCAGTGTCATTCCCCTCATCCATAGCCTGTACAGCCAGATCAATCCTCGGGTCTATGCTGTCCTCTGTGATCAGTTCCTCTCTTATCAGCTTCTTTATCCTGCCTCCAATAGTATCATTATCCATTCCCGCTCTGTTAAGATCGTTTTTGATCGTCTGCTCCAGATCAGGATCTCCACTCCGTCTTGCCTGGATCATCATACTGACATATAGATTCAGATTTTCTTTATTACCCATGCTGTATTTATTCTTGATCCAGTTATAGTCGGTCTCCAGGTCTGCGCTTTCGTTTACGATTGTATCAGCAATTGTCCTGACTTCTCTTATAATATTCCCCACTGGAAGCCCTGTTATCTTAGAAGCGTGTTCGATTGCATATACCGCTACATATTGGGGTGTATACTTACTTTCCCCCTCTGCTGACTTGGCAATTTCATGGATCGCATAATACAGATCCTGTATCCCCTGCATATCCGATCTAGCAATGGTCTCACCCTGGATTGCTGCTACAATATCCTTTGCAATGGGAATATTATTGATGAAAAAAGCAGCATCCAACAGGTTATCCACCACATTCTCTCTGTATTTTTCTGAAAACTCCTTCTCTCTGTCATCATCCCGGAGAGAGTCCCATACAGACGCGGCTAGAGCAGTTGCTACATTGGATAAAACGTAAGCCGCTGCCGCACCAACAGCCGCTTTCTTAGCTCCTGAAATACCATACTTCACGCCAGAGGCGGCCCGATACAGCATATCATAGCTTTTTAAAGGCTCTGCCATAAATGAGGTCGCAAGCTTCGTGAGTTCATTTGTACTGCGCATAATCTGAGTTCGATGGAGCACTGAGTCTACTACCTGAGTTCGGTCAACAATCTCACTGAAACGTGCTCCAACCTTTTTATAGAAAGCCTCGCTTCCCGGCTCTAAGTTTTTGTACTTATCCCGAATCTCAAACTCGCAGGCTCTCCACAGCCGGTTCCAGGCAAGCTTATCACCCGCCTCTGCTGGGAGCATGGCTATCTGATTGATCCGGCCAACCAGCGTGTCTGTACCAAAGAGCACATCCTTCAGCTGTCTGCTGGTATCCATTTTATAAAATCCCCAGTCCTTCCACTGAGCGATAGGAGCATATTGAGTAATTCTGTCCCACTGTCCCTTCCTGGTGACTGTCATGGCTCCCATGGTCAGATATTTGGGGCTGATCTCCGCCATAGCTCTTAAGTAGGCTGTCGGCTGCTGGATAGCAACTCTCAGATTCCCGCTGATGGCAGACCCTTTCCAGGCGGACAACAGGCCATCCAGATGCCCCTTTTCTGTGTGGATACTTCCATTTATATCCTGTACCAGCTTATTGATATATTCGTTCCCCTTTTTGCCAAATGCCCGTTCAATGGCCTCCTTGATGCTGTTTGCAGTGTCCGCATCACGATAATTTATGACTTTGTTAAGGTCTGACAGAGGGACAACATAGGCATTGTAGGTACTCATGCGGTCCACCTGCCGAGTAAATACCTCAAATATATCCTCAATGATAATCGGATTATTTGCATGGAGATTTGTGCTTTTTGTCATGCCCATATTTTTAATGGTGGATTCCTTATTTTGCATATCTCCCTGTTTTGTATTTATGAAATTTTTATCCGTTACTATTGGGAAATAATTTCTGGCAGTAAACTTATCATACCCATACATTTCCCTGGATACTTCATTTCCCCAGGCGGCGCACTGAGTCCCCATGAACTGCTGCAAACCGTCTGCAAATGCTTTCTGCTGCGGTGTCAGACTGCTTGTTATCGAATCCACATCTGCTGGAGTAAGAGTTACCGCCCGCTCCGCTTTGTCGACCTTAAGAAAGAAGCGCTCTCTTACCATCCTGGGTGCCGGCTTTACACCGCCCTTGGAGCTGCGTATATGGGTCTGGGCCTGGTGCCTTTTATTCGCCTCATAAAGAGACATGACCCCAGCTACAGTAAGCCGCAAAGTCCCTCCTCCAGTCTGAAACTCCGTTGCTTTTGCTTTTTTTCCGGTCCATTGACGAAGCTGTTTTAAGGTTATGTCATTTTCCTTCATTAGGTTTTTTACATATTCTTCCGATTCTTTCAGATGGACCGTTTTCTTATCCAGCCCACCCCTAAGGGAGGCATATACAGATTTCATGTTGTCACCCATGAGACCAAACATGGTTTGAGGATCCAGCATATCATAATTTACAAGCCGATCAGCAGCGCCACTGACCGATCCAGCGTACTCTGTCCTGGCTTTTCTGGCTGAAAGATCTTGGACTATCCCTTCAGCTAGAACATTTAATTTTTCTGTCCTCTGGTTACTTTTCAAATCATTTATGCTCTGAACCATCTTTTTCATGGAAAGAACCACCTTTTTTAATTCTCCCATGTTATATGCATCTAAATCGTCCAGTTTTTCTATATCTCTTACTTTTTTTACCAAATCGTTAATGCGCTGAGCCATATCAGGATCTACATCCATTATTACTGTATTTCCAGTCTTTTCATCCTGATAAATACCTTCATTTTTTATGATTTCCACGAAAGCACTTTGAGCTTTTTCCCATTCCTTCGATCTGATACTTTCTACATTGTTTGATGAAAAATCTATATTGCCTAAAAAATCAGCCATTATTGTCCGCATAGCTTGGGGGATATGTTTTACATCTGTCGGCTTAAGAAGCCAATTTTTCAATGCGTTGACTTCTCGCAATATGATCTTTTTATCATCTGCACGCTGCCTCAGATCCCGCATAGCCTGTAACCTTTCCCGATTTCGTCTTTGAACAATTTCCAAAGCCTTGAGTTTATCATCCCTTAGCTTATCCATACGAGACTTATAATAATCTTTCATTTCCCGTTGCTGTGCTTCAGATAAATTTCTGAATTGTGCTGCTAACTGCTCACCTTTTTCCATGTTTTCTTTTTGGATCTGCTTTAGGGAGTCATCATATTGCTTTTTCATATCTCTTTTAAACTCTTTAAACTTCTGCTGATATTTCCAACGCATATTTTGAAGCTGAGCTTCTTTCTTATCCGCAAATGTGGCTTGTGGGCTCCTGACATCAAAATATGCCTGCATAATATCCTGCCCTAAAATATAAGACATTTCATCCATATTAGCGTGATACGGATTTTTAACCTGGGCATCTGTTTGATCCAAAGCCGATGCAATAGCAATCAGTTCATCTGCTGGATGTGTAACTGATTCCGGGAAAAGTTCTGGATATTGTGATTGAAGTTCCTGGTAGAAAGTATCTACAGATATACCATCTTTTCCCAGCTTCATTTTTCCAAAATATTGTTTTCGGAACTCATTGTATCCACCTACTGCTGCCAGATCTGCCTTATCCTGGTCTGTAATAGCTATTTTGGTATTACGAATCTGGGTGCGAAGATCCCGATATTGTTCCGTTAATTCCCGATCTAATTGCTGTGACTTCTTTAATATGCTTTTCGCAATGCTGGATGCAGCCTCTGTTACCGCCTTTCCATCTACATTTTCCGAACTGCGAATATACTCATAAAGCTTAAACAAATTTTGTTCCAGAGTTTTAGCCGGGTATTGACTGTTATATTCTTTAAGCAGTCCCTTTGCAACTTTACTAATATCTTCTGTCCGCACTGCATCCTTAGGTGTAAGCTTAAACTGCTGTTCCAACAGTTCATTCGCCTCCCGCAATGACTGATTTTCGTACAACAATGCTTCGACTCTGCGGTTTTCCACATTGTCCACATCATCCAGCTGAAACTTCTCATTTTTTCTATTGCTTTCTTCCTCATTCTGCTGTATGCTAGTTGTAGCAGGGGCCATGCCGCTATACGTTTCGGACGTTCTGTACGGGTCAGAGTTTTCTGGCATTGTAAGCGTAGTGGATACGCCCTTGTTTTTCTTATCACTCCATGCATACATCGTCTGAAGCTCCAGCAAACCCTTTTTGCTCCTCACGTACTCAATCGCTACTCTCTTCCCATTTATATCTTTTTCAAACTTTAATGCAGGTTTTAAGTCCTTTTTTCTAGTGACATCCTCAACTTTATCATAATAAGCGATAATTTCAGGTAGATCAGCCAACATTTCCGGGGTAATAGGAGTCTGCCCCAATAATTTTTCTTTTTCCGGATTACTATGGCTATCCTCATATTCACTTGTAATAGCCACATTCAGTCCCGCAGTTTGGATACCGGTATCCTTAAAAATTTTTGCCGCCAGTTCTGTTCCCACTTTGCCTATATACAACCTTGCATACGGTTTTTTATGTACGTGTTCCTTGTAGAAATCTATAATATCCTGCTTAGAATTACATAAAATAATATTGCTGTTGTCCTTCCACCAATTTTTCTCCTGGGCTGTATACTCCTCAAATCCGAACTGATTCATCTGATATTTATTACCTTTTTCTGTACCTGAATCTCCTCTCACCTCTCCAGCTTTGTACCGTTCTCCGCCTTGATGTACACTATATATCCACAGATCCCTGGCTTCTTCATAGAACTTTGCATTTTCTTCTAGGTTCTTTGCCGCCGCTCTCAAATTTCCTGTATGAATCAGATTTTTTAATGCGTCAGCTACATCTGAAAGAAATTCTATTACCTTCTGTGCCAGATTCTTATCTTTTTTTATAACCGCATCGATAAATTCGGGATCGTTCAGGAATTTTTGAGCGGCGTCTGCTGCGATCTCCTCAATTACTTCCTGCCGCGTCAGCTCCTGTCCCGCTTCTCCATACCGGCTGTGGTATGCCTCCATCATTTCTTCCCAGGAGCGGCCCGAAGCTTTCATTTCCGCTTCTACAATGATTTGTTTATAGACCTCATAGCCCTCTGGCGCCTGGTCTTTGATGAAATGGGTCAGCTCATGGGCCATGGTTCCATTAAAATTCTCTGCATTGACATTGATGGTGATCTCCCCTGGCTTATAGGAGGCAGATGCTCCTTCCATCATGTCATCTACCAGATTTATCTTAAGACCAGTCATCTTTCCCACATTTTCTGCCACCGTTTGCTGATCCTGGCTTGCAAGCTCTGATACAGCACCGAGCCCTCCTTCCCTGGCAGCTCCCTTTTTGTACTGAGGAACAATCTGATTATCAATATTGTAGTCATGGATCCCGGCCTTATAGGCAGCCATCATCTGGTCATTGGTGAGCACCGACATAATGGCAGACCTCTGTGCCGTATCAAGGTCAATATCATGGTAGCCTGCGTCATAGGCCCGTCCAAAAGCTTTGTTATATGCCGCTATATCGACCGTACCATCATAGGAATTTACCAGCGCTTCCCCTCCGTACTGGCCGTAAGGCTGGCGGTATGCCTCTGCCTGGTTGACTTCCTCCTGATCCTGGAATATATCTGTTTCCTGTGGCGCAGAAGCCTCCCTCCGGGCTTCTGTGCTCTCCATGGTATTTTTCCCGGTCTCTGAGGTTTCTGCCTGCTCCTGGGGCTCCTGACGAGTTGTATCCTCTTGCGACTGCTGGTGTGATTGCTGGTTCTGAATATTTTCATTAAACCGGCGATAGCGAATATCATATTCCGCCTTTTCCCTGTTCTTGATAAACTCTCCCCGACGCTGGCGGTCTGCATATTCCTGGGCCATCTGCTGCAGGTTTACAGCCTCTGCATGATCCTCTGGGCGGCTGTAGCTGGATGGATCTGTGTTAATTCCCTGGGAATATTCCCGGTAATCCTTGTCGATGGTTCGTCCGTACCGGTTAAGAGCAGCCTGCTCCATTCCTAATCCCAGTGCCTGACTTCCTCCTCCCATGATTCCACCAGAGATTGCCCCGCCCAAACCGGCCAGACCTACATTTTTCAGGAAATCTGTAAATGCCAGCGATTTTGCGCTTGCCTCATCTTTCCCTGCTGCTTTGTACGCCTGGTATGCCTGATTATACTGCGACAATTCACCCATGATCAAACTATCAGAAAGCGCATTGGCAACCTCTGTGGACATTTCCTCAGATCCCTCCACTACCGCTTGTTTTCCCAGATTTTTTAGGAACTCTTTTACACTGCGGCCTGGAGATAGTTTGAAGGTTTTAAGATTATCCAGGGAGAATTTTTCAAAAAAAGCTTCCGCTGCCGCATTGGCTGCTCCAGATGCAAGCGCCTGCCCTGTATTTCCACCACGCAAAAGGGCATCTCTTGTTCCAGAAAGCCCCGCGTTTCCAGCTGCCGCTCCCAATCCCATGTATCCCAGCGGCAGCCTTGCAAGGTTTTCAGTCATGGACATGGCAGTCCCTACGCCAAAATTTCTTAGGCCATCATTCGGCACTACCCTTTTTAGAGCATCATTTTCCGTAATTCCAGTTCGTAAGCCCTCATTCATAATTGCCGAACCAAATAACGGATCGTATGGATCTAATTGTTCCTTCTGACCCGTTAATTTTTTATAGCCTTCTTTTGCTGCGATAACAGGAAATGCCAGGCTTCCGGTTGCTGACATTCCGGCGTCTACAGCCATTCCCACAAATGGATGTTCTTTTCCGAATTGCACTGTATTTTCCATGACATTTTCTGTATTTCTTTGATTCAGCTGGTTGTTAATAGATTTTATATAGTTATTTGCTGCCTCCGGCCCATATCTCCCATTCAGATAATAATACAAATCTTTTTCAGTATCTGTCATTCTTGTATAGTTATATTGGGCACCTTTCATTACCTCACGTTTTTTTCCGTTCAGATAATCCAGTACGTTATATCGTGCATTGAAAATATTATCGTTTTCTTTCCCTTTCTGAACCATATCAGAAAAATCCGATCTGGAAGGAATCGTTTTGTAGCTCATTTTTTCGGCATTTTCCCTATCCTGTCTCCGAATATCCGTAAGCTCAGGCGTATATTGCTGTGTCTGTGATTTACGTATTCTTTCTATCTCAATATTCTGATTCTGGTCTACGTTACTCCGTACTAAACGCTTGGAAAAATCACCCTCTGTCCTCTCTGAATAAGCCCTCCTAATTCGGGCATCCTTACTTTCCCTCATATTGGGCTGATACTCAGGGAGATCCGTTTCTGTTCTTTCAGCATAAGCTCTCCTTATCCTGGATTCTCTACTTTCTTCAGTAGCCTCTGGCTTCTCAGAATATGACCATTTTGTTTTTAAGTCCCTCTGTTCTTCAAAATCTTTTTCTTTTAATCTGCTGCTAAATGACATACTTCCTCCCTTTATTCAATCCCCAACCTACGGAAGATTTCGTCCGCATCTTCTTTGCCAATCTTACCATTTTGATAAAAACGGTTTAAATATTGAAATACCGCATCTGCGTCTGCATCATTATTTTCCATATAATTCTTTGCATATTCATAATACCTGTCTACATTTTTATCTGTAGTCCCACGCAGTTCCTCACTTGCCTGATCTGTTATGTACGCAGCTTCTTCTTCTGACAATCCGTATTGCTTACTCAAATACCTTGAAACTGTCGTACTCTTATATTTATGTGTATCGTTTCCATCTGTACCATTCAGCATATTTTTAGCCTTCGTAATATACATACTATTACTGGTCTTTTTGCTGCTTCCCCCGCTCCCGCTACTCCTGGCCCGCGACGTCTGGAGTGCCAGCTGCTGCTGTTGCAGCGCATACTGGAGCGCATCCTGCTCCTTCTGATAGTCAAACTGGGTCTGCCAGTTCTGCTGTGCCAGGGCATCCTGGGTTTTCTGGTAGGCGTACTGCTCTGCCCACTGCTGCGCCGCCAGGTCACTCTGGTAGGCTCCAAAATCCTGATTATAGGCACTGTCATACCGGCCGGCATAATAATTCAGATCATTATAATAATCACTGACCGTATCACGATACCGGCCATAATCAATGCTGTCCTGGGTATTGACCATATTTAGCTGGTTATAAAGCTCCTGGCCCTCATTCAGGTACTGCTGGTACACCCGATCATAAATATCCAGGGTCTTATCTCCCAGCTGGCTCATATAGCCGTCATAAGCCTGCTGGCCCACCGCATTGGCATAGGTAGACCCATAACCGCCCGTCATCTGGCTGGCGGCGCCGATGGTGTCCCTCATGGCCTTCTGGCCCTGCTGGATATAATGATCCCGGTAATTTTTATACAGGTCGCTGTCATACACATCATCTGTCTTAAAATCCTCCCGGTTCAGGATGCTGTCGATAATGCTGTCAATGGTTCCCTGATACTTGCTGCTGTAATCATCCGGACGGTTATTCTCCAGCTCATCCAGACGGTCCGCATAATCCTGGGTTCTGTCTGATGGCTTGAACTTGTTATATTTATAAGCTGTAAGGTAGCTGGTGGCTGGGCTTCCCGGTGCGGAATCAGAAACAGGGGTAATGGTCACATTCTGCCCATTTGCCACATTGTTCTGAGAAGCCTGGGGCTGGGCTGCCTGGTTCTGCAGGGACTTAAGCAGCTGTGTATTCTGGCTTGCTGTACCTGTATATCCGCTGATCCCATACTGGCTTGCAAGATTTTTCCTTGCACTGTAGGAGCTGTCCTGTCCTCTGCTTTTTAAATAGTCAACAATACTTGCAACTGCCATCTAGTTATCCCCCTTTTTATCCTCATTTTCCACAATGGGTTCCCCTGCTGTTAATATATTATTGATGGACACCAGAAAGCCGGCCTGCCCGACTCCCTCCACCTTTAATTTATTGAGCATGACCAATACCATATTTACTTTTTCTTCTTCAAATGCAATCTTCATTTCCCTTACCTGCCTTTTCAATTATTTTTTCCAGATGCTCAATCTCCCTCTGCTGCTGCCGGATCGCCCCTGCAAACAATGCGCTGTTAGTGCTGTATGGGATAGATAAATACTCCCCGCTGTGATCCACCAGCGGCAGGTCTGTCCCAAGCTCCACCTGGAGTGCATCTACATCCTGGGCTATGAGCCCCATAGAACGGCAGCCGGAAGCCTTAAAGCGGAAGGTAACCGGCCTCATTCCCAGTACCAGATCCAGAGCCGTCTGATCCGGTATAACTTCTATCTTCTCCTTCAGCCGGCGGTCAGACCGCTCAAACAGAGTCTCACAGGACACATCATAGGACACATAAAGATAACGGCAGTTCAGTTGCCCTTCTACACTTGCGTCCCCTCCGATTCGCATATAATTTGTATACAGCAGCCCGTTTACGGTGATCTGATCCGAATAGGTTATCGCTTTTGTGGTGACACTCCCACTGCTGTCTACCACAAATGCATTATTGATATTGATGGAGCCTCCAGTTATGGTACCGGAGAACTCAGCCCTGCCATCCCGGTACAATTTAAAATTGCTGCTGTCAATCACCAGATACCCCGTTTTAAATGTTATCGTATCCGTTGTAGCCGATATTTCTGAGCACAGATCCTTTGCACTTACCTTCAATGCAATCTCCCCATTCAGTACCCGGATCCCTGTCTCCAGCTCTGCTTCCAGATCCTTAAAGCTTGACAGAAACCCATTCATGGTGATCTCCAGCTGTGCAATGCTGTTCTCTGTTTCCTCGTACTTTAACAGAGACTCCTGTGTAAAATTGTCCTCCGGCGTAATATTGGCCAGACTGTATCTGAGCTGGTCATTCAGCATCTGGATGTAGCTGTATACTTTTTTAATATCTTGATTTTTTCCACCCATGGCTGGCATATTAAAGCTTGACATATCTTTTCTCCTGACAGTTTTCCACCGCCCTTTTAAGCCTCTGGATCCGGCGCTCATTGCTCTGGATCATTTTGGCATAAATAGCAGTGTATGAATGGTATGGCAGTTCTAAGTAAGGGCCATCTTCCCTTACCATAGGGAGCGGAGAAACTTCTGCCAGATCCTGGGCTATGTACCCAATTGACCTTGTACCGGTCTCTTTAAAGCAATACCGAACCGGAACCATAACCTTGACTGCCTCTGCCGCCTCTGCCTCTGTGATCTCTTTTATATCCTGTTTTAAACGCCGATCTGAAGTGTATTTAACCTGCCGGCAATTCAGAGTCTCTGTTATATAGCTTTCATCGCACCGAATATTTCCTGTTACCGTATTGATCACCTCATTATCATTGTAAATCTCAAGCTCGTCTGCATAGATCCCTCCCGGCGGGTTCAGGGTCTCCGTAGTCAGAGTTCCGTCTACATAGCATTTCCCCTGGGCATCTACTATAAAGCGGTTTTTAATGTTAATGGATCCGCCTACTATATCACCTGAAAAGAAAGCGTTCCCGCTCTTATCCAAGCGCATATTCTGGGCTTCGATGATGATATGCCCGGTTTTCAGAGTAATATATTCACCATATAATTCCATCCGGGTAAGCATGGCATCTACCACGCCGCCTTTTTGCACCAGCAGTTCTATCTTCTCGCTGGTCTGACTCAGGCTGGTATGCAGTCCATTTTCAAAATCCTTTAGGTCAATGATAAGGCCGTCTGAATTGAAGCTGATCTGTCTCACCTTATTCCCCCTGCTGTCCAACTCATCCAGAACAGATTTTCCCACATTGTCCTCCAGGGACAGATTGGATATGGTGTACTTTAAATCCTCGCTGAACAAATACAGGTTTTTCATAAGTTTTTTTATATCCTGCTGGTTCTTATCAACAATCAAAGGCTTAAATACCGCCATGTATATCACTCCCATATCCAATATATTTGCTGACTGCAATCAAGCTTGCCTGTCCCCGGCCCTCCAGCCGGTAGCGGTATCTCTGGCAGCGCCGGGGAATCGCACTGAAGGTCTGGGTACGGTAGGCACAGGCTTTAAATGTAGTCAGCTTCTTAAATTCTGGATCGCTGTCATACCGTATCAGTACATTCACCTCGCTCCCCGGCACCAACGCCAGATGGAACAGGAGCCGTTTCACATATTTAAACTCCACAGAACCGTCCAGTATATCACCGCTTTCCAGATACCACTCTATGGTTTCCTTCCGGCTTCCGGCTATGGTATAGAGCCTTCCGGTACTGTCGATACAATATAGCTCACCTTGCCCATACGCCAGGAAGCGGGCCTGGGTGTCATCTTCCTTATGCCACAGGTTCCTTACTGTATCATACACATACAAGGCCCATCCATCCCCAGTGCGCAGGGAAGCATAATATTTCCCATCATACTGCCCGGCAACCCCCTCCTGGACACTCAGGTCTCCCAGTACCTCTGATACCGACTCCGGGGACGCCCCATCATAGCTGCATATACCATTCCTGGACACATACAGCAGTGTCTCATTGACCACGCAGGCAGTCCTTTCACAGCCCTTCGCAATCCCCCTGGCCGGTGAAGTGGTTGTAATCTGGAAGTTACTGGGCTTATCCCCGTATACCTTATGGATTGCGTCCTCCTTAAAAAACAGGACATATCCCATATGGGACAGACAACCTGTAAAATCCCCATCACTTCCTATGGTGGCGGCGTATGAATCGGTACTGATCCCCTCAAATGCCTGCCAGTTTGCGGGATCGCCCAGTTTACAGCAGTATACCTCATGGTTTTTGCTGGAGCATCCCCAGATCCTATTCCCATTTTCGCAGATGTAATCCATGTCCGGGGCCTTTCGGGTGATCGTAAGCCCGGAATTTTGTGTAAATGATTTTTCCAGGCTTCCGACAATGATAATATAGTCCGCAGCCAGTTCCTGGATGATCGTGGTTTTGTTAAAATCCCCATTGGTACAGCCAGTGATCTCTACCCCGTCAAACTGTGCAAAAAGCTTCCCTATTCCTGTACATCTGATCTTAACCATGGTGCTTCCTGTAGCGGTCTGTTCAAAGGTGGCAGCTGAGCTCTGGCTCCATGAAGCTTCCAGGCTTTTCATTTGCCCGGTAGCAGTATTGTAAAGAAGCTTGTCCGGGAATATAACTATATAAGCCCCCATTCCCACTATCTGCTTGTCCGTATCCGTAACTGTACCAATGACCTTATCCTGGTAGTACAATTTGGTTCCATCCGCATAGGCCAATCCATTTTTCCAAAACAGTCCATGGGGATTTTCAAATGTTTTAGTGATCTCTCCCCGGGGCTTCCTGACGGAAATTGCCGGGAACTGATCTGAACACATATTCCCCATGTCAGAAAACTCACTGTCATTGATCACAATCCCCCTGTTGAGTCCTCCAAAGACTCCTATCTGTCTGCTGTCTCCTCTTGGAGCCATAGAC
Organism: uncultured Clostridium sp.; assembly: GCA_900549235.1. Taxonomy (GTDB): domain Bacteria; phylum Bacillota; class Clostridia; order Lachnospirales; family Lachnospiraceae; genus Enterocloster. The sequence goes on from URNT01000002.1 coordinate 91,879, forward strand.
AACATTGGTAATCTTCCCATCCTGTCACCTCAAAATCTCGAAAACAGCGGCCCCCGCTTTGCTCTGTGCAGCCTTCTGAACCAAGCAGAAAAGGCATCATAAGCAGAGTTGTACATGATCACGTCATTGTTATAGCGTTCTGTCTCTTCGTTGTGGAAGTCAATCTTTGACAGAAGATAGTTGATATAAACATCCTGGAATCGATCCGGTATACTGAGTTGTTTTTCGGAATCAATCTGGTAATCAAGGGGCTTAAATTCTATGTCGAAGCCCTCTGCCTGGTTTATGATCTCATCTATAACCTGCCCTTCGATTTCATTGACCCAGCCCATGATCATGTCTGTACCGTACTGCTGGCCTCTTAAAACAGTAATTTTTTCTAACAAGTCATTTAATCTCATTCTCTCACCACTCAAATTTGTAACGCCGGTTCTCAAAATCATATTCTTCTGCGATTTTCAATACGCCCCTGGCGTCAGTAATCATGCACTGTCCCTCATGGATTCCAGGATCTGGGCACAGAAAAAATACTTCCCCTGCGGGATCTGTCTGGCAGCCTGTAAGCATATATCCCTCGGCGTCAAACAAATACCAGCCGGATGTGCCTCCTGTGGCCTCCTGGAGCCAGTCCCAGCCATTTTTCGCATAAGACCCATCCGCATATTGATACCACCAGCGGTGCCCGTCTGCGGCCTGTTTAAAGCCCTGTACGTAAACGGGTTCCTCTGCCCTGCTGTAATCAATATCACAGAGCTTCAGAGCCTTCTTCCACTGCGTATCTGCCACCCTGCTTTCAATGGTTCCATAATTGATCCCCTTCGCTTCGATGCAGATCCCATTTCCTATGTAAACGCCGATATGCCCCGGCTTCCAAAGAGCCCAGCCCTTCATCGTTTCATCCAGACGGCCAATATCTACCACCTGGTCCGCTGTATCATGGTAGTTATAACTCCCCCGCAGGATTCCTGTATACCAACTGATGAGTCCGCTGCAATCTGTACAGCGTTGTCCAATATAACGAGCGGCCTTTGCCTTGTAGGCAGATGTATAAGTACCAGGGTTTTCTTTTGCAAGCCGGTCAAGCAGTTTCTGGGTCAGGATTTCCCCCTTCGCACCATATACATATGGCGTCCCTTTTTTACTCTTTACAAATTCAATCAGTCCATGTACTTTTCTCTTCATGTAATCGTTCTCCTTATTTCAAAAAACGGGCAAGATTTTCCTGCCCGTACTGCATTTATTTGTTCTGTAGCTCACCTGTCATATTATTTAAAAACTGCTCCATCCACGTTTTAAGCCATTTTGGCGTAGGACATCCGCACAGGTAAAGGTTTTTCATAATACTGATAGATTCATACATCAAGAAGAGAATACAGTAAAACTCACCGATCCCAATCTTTGTAAGTCCTGTTGCCTGCTTAAAGGATTCCGGCAGCCAGGTAATCACATTCACACCCACCATCACATCTACAAGCATCAAGATCGTTACACTCACGATCATGGCCACTTTCCTAATCCCGCCGTCAATCCCAAAGGCGCTGTTAAATTTGTGCTGCTTTACAGCCCGGAGGCATCCCAGGATTGTGTCCAGGACAATCCAGATCAGCACCAGCCGGACAAATTCATTCCGCATGATTGCCATTAGATAATGATGCATCATTTTTACCACCTTCCTTTATACTTTTTCAAAATAGTGCCCAATCAGCTGGTCTGGAGGATACTGAAGGGCGATTTCACTGTCACGAGTACACCGGTAAAGGATTTCGCCATATGTATAATTTGATCCCTCACCGCCCGCAGACCATCAAATGTAGATTGTTTCATCCTTCCTCCCCCGCCAAGATACTCAGTCCTTTTTCAACTGCTTCCAGACGTTTTTCTTCCTCTGTTTTTTCTCTTATATTGTAAGTAGTCAATACAGTCTCATTTTCCTTTACAACGGATGTTTCTGACACAAGGATCAGATCCGTATAGGTTCCTACAGTCAGGCCGCTCCCATTCTGTACCTGCGCTTCCGCCAGGTTCTCTGTAGTCAGTTTCTTCCAGGTTTCAACCATTTTTTCCCTGTTCTCTGACAATACCTGTAATGCACTGAGACTGGCGCCTGCTTCCAGTTCGATGCTGCTCCCATCTTTTAATATAAGTGTATCTTTCATTGATTTTCACCTCTTATTTAATTCCATGCCATGCGGTCTGAAGCAAGAATCCCAGCAGCTCCCAGATCTTGTCCCGGATCTTTTTCATGCAGATCTCATAGCCCATCTTTTCTGAATAATTTGCCGGATCCACACAAGAACTGGATTCAACGATGGTAAATCCGTTCCGAAGTACACATCTTACTACTGTAGTCCTGTCTCCCAATGTATGGGTTTCCGTGTAAGAGATAAACTCGTCCACCATTTTAGGACCGATGCTTACGCCTGACGGCAGTTCCCTATTGTCATCAACAGGAAGGTAGGCATTTTCAAAGACATCCTTAGGAGACCAGCTTGTATAGCCATCTGCATATCGTACCTTGTATCCCTCCTTTGTACCGCCCGCAACAAGCATGGGACGTTCTTTTTTGTTATATTCTTCAGCAGACATTGGCTCTGCTTCAATTAGTTTACAACCTATGTATTTCTTCATATTGACCTCCTTCTTATTTATCAAAATAGCAATATCGACAATCGCGAGGCAGTGGCAGATTTGTTTGAGGTGGCTAATGTGGGCTTAAACAGCCGCCGTATTGTACAATGCAATGGGAGCACTCTCAATACGCCATATAAAGCCGGGTTGGTTGGCGACTTGGAAGGAACTGCCTATGTTAATATGTCAAATCAATTATACGGAACGGTACTATATATCACATCTGGTAACAGCCGCGTATTTTTGGCTAGTAAAAAAAATGGTAATTGGTCAGCCTGGTCCGAACTTATATCAAATACGGCTTTTATCACAAAAATTGTAAGCTTAAATAAAGCAACCGTACCCGCCAATGCCGGTACTGATGGATTGACAACAAATATAGCAAGCCAAATCCCTGATGGATATAGGATTTTAGATGCGAGAGAAGTAGGGAGTGGAAATAATGGTTGTTATATCTACTATTTTAAGGTTGACGGTACAAACATTACAATACAGCTCCGAAATGTTACCAATACCGCTATCACAACATCACCCGCCGCTAAACTGTTATTGATCCCAAAATGATCATTTAAAGTATGAATATACCGTAAATGTGCAATCATCAGCATACCGGTACGGCTGGTATATGGGTCAGAGGATTACCAAGTTCCCCATGATCCCCATGCACTGTTTTGATGTTTTCTATAATATATCTGATCACCTAAAACAATTTGACGAATAGTATCTCGGTTATATCTTTGGATTTGGATCATGACAGCCCATAAACTATTTCCCAATGGCGAATTGCTGATATTTGTAGACAAAAAATAAATGCCATTCCCGTCAATGCTATTCAAATCTATATCGCTTTGCCATCCATTATTATGGATTGTAATGCTATTTGTATTGAAATTGCTATTTAACTGAGTAAGCTGATCCGTCAAAGACTTTCCGTATGCCGCATCCAGCCCGAATTTCCCTACTTCCGTTGTAAGTCCATTGTTGACTAGATACTTTGCAAGCGTCGTCTGAAAGGTATCCGATGTTACCACTTTTTCAACCAGTTTCTGGGCGATCTTATCAAGCAGCACCTGCACGGTGGATTTCTTGCCTTTCCCTACTCCTGTAAGATCTTGGGCATCTATTACTGATACCGTTGTTGCTGATCCATCAAAACCGGCCGCCTGTGCCGCTTTATCAGCTGAGGCTGCAGCATCCTTAGCGCTGTTAGCTGCGGCTGTTGCCTTTTGGGTTGCTGTAGTTGCTGCTGTGCTGGCCGTGCTTGCGCTTTCTTCCGCCGCTATAGCACTGCTGCTGGCTTCTCCCGCTTTTTGACTGGCCGTGCTTGCGCTCCCAGCAGCTTCTGCAGCACTATTGCTGGCTGCGTTGGCCCTCTGTGTAGCTGTAGTCGCACCTTTCTCCGCCGAACTGGCACTATTGCTGGCCTCTCCTGCTTTTTGAGTTGCCGTGATTGCTGCCGCACTGGCTGTAGATGCGTTTCCTGACGCCTCTGCAGCACTGCTGCTGGCTTCTTCCGCTTTCTGGCTGGCCGTGGTTGCTGCCTGTGTTGCTGTTTCGGCTGCTTTTACTGCCTTTTCGCCTTGTTTCTGCCATTCAGCTTCATTGTTCAAACGCTTATTCTCGTTCTCAACTCGGATATTTTCAGCCTCTACACGTTTCTTCTCTGCTTCTTCTCGGCCCTTTTCATCAGCATCTAATCCTTCCATTTTCTGATCAATACGTTTTTCCAGTTCTTCTAATTCTGTCAATGGGAGGTTCTCTTCTGATGGAGTATCAATAGTTTGCCCCACATATACATACCCTTGATTAGTAGCCCATTTTACAGTTCCAAAATCATCCGTTCCACGAACAGCAACCCATACAGTTCCTGTCTGTGCCACACTGGCAGGCCCTATCGCCCAAGTAAGGATCACATACTCTTCTGTGATTTCCTTCTCCAGAAGAGCTGTATCCTTTTTGTCGTTTCCATACCGCAGATCCAATCGGAAATCCAAATGAGAGATATCTACCCCGCCAGCAGTGAGACGGCCGATCCTGATCTGCCGTACCTCTGAATTTCTGTCATACTGTGTCCCGATCTGTCTCTCAACTTCTGGAATAATCAGTTCACGTCCTCGTACTGCGATCAAGTCTGCTGCCTCCTCTCCGTTTACCTATTAAGCTGTCTGTTCTCATTCATTTCCTGATAACTCAGCGCATAGTCCATCTGGTCTGAAGCATTTTCCAACACTTCTACCACCGCGCGGGGCATCTCCACTGTAATTCCCCGCTGGATGAGGTAGGATTTGCCGTTGATTCCCACGAAAACAGGCCCGCGTTCCTTATCAGACGATCCTTTTGCAATTCTGAATCTTACCATTTCATCTTTCTTTGATAGCTCCACTGCGATATCCGAGGTTCCTATAATCTCCTTTGCTGCCTCGCTTACAATTTCTTGATTTTTAGTTTCCATGTTTCTCCTCCTTAATTAGCCTTCCCATCACTGAATGTGGAAGCAGTTTCGATTCTGATCATATACTGCTGTGAAAGGATCTCTGTAACTTTTAAGCCTTTCCATCCCACAGTAGCTCTCTGATTTAATGGATCTGCCGTTCCTGAACTTCCCAGCTGCTTGATAATAGTTTCTAATCCATGTCCCTCAACGGTCGTTGTGCCATATGCGTTATCCCCAAAAATAAGAGTGGAGTACACATCAATCTTCTGATTTCCATTTGCGGAATCCTCAGCTCCTGCTTTTGCGAAAATCTTAGCCTCGGTTGTCTCAATGAATCGAACCCCTTCAATCTCACCGATTTCGCCTTGATAAATGCGCTCTGGGTTTTTGTATTTTACAGCATCGATAAAACGTTCATCCTCTCGCAAATCATAAGAACAATCCGGGTGAATGATGGCGTAGTAATATCCGTTAATCTTCTTGGCATTCTGCTTCTTAAGGAAACGCACAGCCTGTTTGACTGCCTTGACCGTCAGCTTGTGATCCTTAGTCAGCGCTGCCCTCGATGTTACCTGACCCTCAGCATACTGCACATTGGTTCCCGCATTTAACACCTCCCTGCTAATTGTATCCATGGTTCTTCCTGCCTGACTTCCCAAAAGTTGGCTTGCTTCTACTACGTTGTTATCCATGGCAGTGAGTTTAAGCAGGTCAGATAGCGCCACATAGCCGCCATACTGTTTAACCGTTGCTTCCTGCTTGGTAACATTCAAAGTCTGTCCATCCGGTGTCACGCCCTCTGTCAAAGGCGTCAATGCTTTTGGCAGTTCATCATATTTTCTAAACTCAATAGTTTTACCCCCATTGAGCGGAATATTTCGTGTCTGCGCCCACTGATCATGCACCAACGCTGGCTGCGCATTTTCCAAAAGTGTTCTGTCATAAAATGTTTTCATCTCCACGGACATACCATCTGCCGTAGTTACATTTTCTGGTGCTGCAAAAAGCTGCAGATTCAGCTTTAATGTATCATTCATTCCTATTTCCTCCTTAAATAACAACCTCTTCTCCCCGTTTTACCCGTTCCAGTACCTTATGGAACTCTTCATCCGAAAGATTCCAGGCATTCATTTTTGTAGTATTCGCAGGACCCGATGCTCCATTTTCAGCCGGACGGCTGCTGCCGGATCGGATGTTATCAGCTACTTTCTTTTTGGTATTTTTCTCTGTCTGTGTTACAATTCCCTGGGTGATTTCATCAAAGTGCACCGCTTTATATGCACTTGTAATGTCGAATCCGGCCCCAAGCAGTTTAATAAACTGTGGATTATCACACTCTGTTTCCATATCAAACTTTGGGAATACCTGTTTACACACTTCCGCTTCCCTATCCCATCTGGCATATGTTTCATCACGCTGGCGAATCTGTTGTGCCCTCTGCCCAGCTTCTAAGATCTGTCGATTCTCTGCTTCAAGCTTACGCATATGCTTTACCTGGTCTACAGTCATATTCTCTTTCATTGCCTGTTCTTCCCAAAAGGAATTGTCAGCTTCAATTGCCTGCATGACTTTTTCTACATCGGCATTTTCAATCCCATAACGCATTCCAAGCAGTGACATAAGCGGTACATATGATTCCAGCTGTTTATGAAGCTGATGCTCATCTTTGAACCTACGGCTAATGTGTTCTTTGACATCTGCACCATATAAATCCCTGTATTTCTCCTTAAACTTTTCGTAATCCGCTCTACGCTCTTCCGGTGTCCTTTCCGGCTCATCAGGAACATCCTCTGCCACAGCGCTTCCAGTGGTGTTCTGGACATTTTCTCCCATTTGTTCCGCTGACTGTCCGGCATCTACTGATACTCCGGCTCCATCTCCTCCTTCTCCCTCAAACAATCTAAGATCCAGTCTGATTTTCATATGTTTCTCCTTTCCTGCGGTCTCTCCCGCGCGTCTCCTTCATTCTACGGTCTTTCCCGCGCGTCTTGTTCATACTATATCACACGCAAGATCAGTTTTCTCCCACCCCAAAATGAGGTAAGATGGATACGCCTGTTGAATAAGCTCAAAGCCAGTTTTGATAGTGTCTGTCATTTCTTCTACTCGTTCCTCCGCTCCTTGTTCAGCATCCACCTCCATATCTACAATTCCCGATTCGATGTGAATCCTTACAAGCTGTACGATTCCCTCTGCCTCCATATCCATGAAACGTTGCGCTGCGGTTTGCGTCAGTATAGATATGGCCGAACACACAATATCATGACCTTCTTCAAGTCCATTTGCCCGTCCCCATCCCGCATGTCCTTCTGACCTCATTCTGAATTTTTCTGATGTTCTGCTTATATTTACGTTGGTCATTGCGCTACCTCCGTAGATTCCTGTACCCGTTTTCTCGCTTTTCCTGCTGTTCCTTCTCCTGAATCTACAGCCTGTCCTAGGTTATTTACTTTAACGTTCCGGCTATTTACATTTATATCTGTCATTGCTATTGCTCCCTGCCCCACCATTGCAGTTACCGCTTCCATTAGATCCGGCCTTCCGCTAAAATCGGAAACCATACCTGCCAACTGCATGATGAGCTGCTTCATCTGCTGGATCTGTTGATACATTGTCCCGTTTTCTTCTATTGTTTTAAGCACTTCATCTTTCCGGTCAAAGTCCATCATAGAAATTACCGCCTTTGCCTGATCTGCAATCTGCGGATTAAATACTCCCATTCCAAAAAGTTCTTTCGCCAGTTCATTGGTCGCTATTCGGCTGTATGGGCTTGCCTTTTGAGCAGATATCTTAATATCAAATATCGGCTTTCGAACCATCAGCTCATTATCCAGCATAGGTACCTGTTCTTCCCCCAACATACTGTTATCCAGCATAACATACTGAGCCGTTCCGTTGGGCTGAGTAATTCGATAACTCCTCGGAAGTGAATAAAACTGACGAATCAGTTCTACCACCAATGTTATGACTTCAGCATGGGCAGTGTAGCTTGCTCTTATCATATCTCGGCTCAGCTTACTCCCAGCTTCCTGCAATGCCGCTATGGCAGATGCCGCAGTTACTCCAGAGGCTGTAGATCCCTGTGAAAAGTCGCGGTTTCCACTGGTCTCCTTCAATTCTTCTATCTTCTGGGTGCGCATATTGATCACATATTCAGACAGCTGAGGAGGCTGAATCTGCCGCAAACGGGTTTCGTCAATATTACCCGCCACATGGACAATATCTTTTGACAGGTCTGTAAAATCACTTTCATTTATATTTACACCATCACTAGCAAAGTAACGGGGTCTATTCAATGCTGCTGCCTTTAAAATTACACCATCTAGTTTATCTATGTATTCCTGTGGATTGACCATTACATCCAGATACCCAAATCCAGCTGGACTTCCCTTCTCAGGGAACATCACATCGAATACAAATGGATATTTCCCATGATCATACCATCCCCGCTGCTCATAATCATGATCATTCTCAGACGCATAAAGTACCACCCCCGGAATGAACTTGCAGTAATGCAGAACTGTCCTTACGCCACCATCATCCAGCGAAACCCTGCGCTTATAATACCAGTCAATTACCTGTACCTTTTTTGATGTATCTATCGTGTCCTCATGGATATACTCTGAATGGATCAGTTCCCCGGTTCCTTTGATTTCTTCCTGCACATGGGGATACATCTGTTTCAATAGGTCAATATCTATCAGATTAGTGGTAAAAAGATCCCTTGATTCCTGTATATCACGAATCCCCGGTTCCCAGTAAATATTCATGATATCCTGAACCTCTATGTCCACATCACCAAGTCCATTTTCTTTTTCCTTGTTCCAGAACACCCCATAAATAGCTGTGCCCGTTTTGGGCTTATCCCATGAACACAGACTATACGTTTTTTCAAAATTATTTTGCTCCAAAATCACAGGAACTACTTCCGAAAGGATTTTCGCCGCTTCTTCATCTGATTCCTCCCTTGGAAGGATTGCTGGGCATGGATAATTGTCTATAAAGTCTGCGTGCTTATTGATCAGACTATTAAACAACCAAGCACTTATTGGTTTTGTATCATTCTTATTTGTGCTCTCCGATGTGAAGCGCTCCCAATGTTTCTGTTTCCACCACTCCTCCGCATTGACAATACGCTTTTCCAAAGTCGATTTTCCACGCTTATACTCTTGAAGTCTTCCATATGCTTCATCAACATCCTTTTTCCCAATCTTCTGCTCTTTTATCCCAGCTATCTCTATTTTCTCTCCCATGGATCCTCCTATATCCTGATAAATTTATAAGTTCTCTGCCGTTCTTCTTTGTATAAATCCAGCGGATCCTCCAGAGGTGGTTTGCGTACTGTGTTTTCGCGTCTTGCAATCGGGTGATCCATAAGATAATAACGACATTCGTCATAAATATGATCTTCCTGTGTGGTATCAATATCCTCAACGTGTTTTTCGTCATATACCAGGGACGGGATTGTTCTTATGAACCCTTTGCAGGTATTAAACACATAAAACAACGGATGCCCGTCCTTGTTAAATGCCAGACGGTAATGATACTGCATCTTTCCCGCAATCCGGTGGTTATCCCCCGGTTCCCAGTACACTCCCTGTTCTGCCATAATATCTGCAATGGATTTTCCCCTGTCTGAGGCAAAAATAGAAGGATCCGCAATTCCTGTGATCTTTCTCCCTTTCAGATTTTCGTCTGTTTCCTCGATCTCACGAATCATCCTTGCCTGTTCCGCTGGATCAAGTTTAAGGCCCACATTCGGCTCACCCTCCTTGCATCCATACAATTCCCGGATTCGGTATACACACCCTTCATAGTCCACAGCGTACCACCCTACAGAAAATGGTTTTGCATAACCGAAATCATAGCTACGCCCTACAATCCATCCATCAGGAATCTTAAAGGGTTCAATCACGTGGGTCCATTCCCTTGTATCATAATTCTCTGGATCATTGATCCATTCCGTAAACACCTGTCCCATAAAGGAATCCCAGTCACCATACAGCAATGCTTTCTTTTCAGATTCTGACATCATAGCCAGTCCCACAACATAGTTTGGATTGTTTTTCAGCAGAATTGGATTATCAAATACACTGCTGGGAATAAAAATCCGCTCATATGGGTGCTTTTCAACTTCTCCTCCGGGAACATGTATCTCTGTTTCTGCTATAATTGGCGTACCTGGAGGTGCCGGGGAAACAAAGCGTGCCTTCACCCATGCATGGCCCGGCCCTCCTGGATTTGCAGTAGACCGGATATACGTCCTTAATCCCGGACCTGATGATCTGGTACGGGAAAACATATATTCATACTCTTCTTTTGCAAAATGGGTCAGTTCATCGAACCCGACAAAATCAAAATGACGGCCTTGGTATTTCAGTCGGTCTTTTGTATGCTGCATGGACCCAAAATAGATCTTGGCACCGCTCGGAAAAGTCCATACATGGCTTGATTTATTGTAGGTTGCCTTAGGAAACGCTGCCCCATATAGTTCTTGGCTTCTGCTTATCAGGTCTTCCGTTTCAGGATATGTTTTTCGGAAGATAACCGCCCTGTAATGAGAGATATGGACTTGCCGTAAAGCTTCTACCAGAAGATAATCGCTCTTTCCTCCACCTGCAGCTCCGCCATATAATGCCTCAAACTCCATGTGAGACATCATAAGGGACTGTTTTGGCAGCGGTTCCCACACAATATGCGGCGCTGTTTTATCCGTTTTCTTCCTCATCCTTTATCATCTCCTTCAATTCTGTCACCTTATCAGGGGTTAGTACAATAATGCCATTTCCGGTTTCTTCCGGTTCAGTGGACACACGTTCCTGCCATCTCTCAGGCATCCGATTTTTAGCATAGAATATAATCGCCTTTATATCCGGCTTGATATACTCTGTTTCCTCTGCCAGTTCTATCTCCTCTTTTTCTGATATCTTCTTTCCAGAAGAATCATACTCTATTTTTCTAACCTTAAATGCTTTCTTTACGTTGACATGGAATCCTTGGGTCATATTATACAGACTGTGTTCCACCAGTCTATCAGAAAATTCTTCCCCTGTATTCAATGCCTCTGCAATATTGGGGTATTTCTTTTTCCATTCTGACAAGGTTGACCTGCTTATCCCTATATGCTTTGCAATTTGTTCATCCGTAATTCCTGCCCTTGCCCATGCGCTCAGCACATTCAGATTCTCTTTCCGGTTCTCCCACTCTGTCCATTTCTGTCTCGCCATATCACCACCTCAATGTCATACTATCATATTTTCCCTCTGTTTTCTCCCACCCCAACATTGTCCGATTTTGTAGGCTCTCTATACAGCCTCATGTTCTGTCCCTACTAACCTAACGCGCGCGCGTATGTGCGTATGCGTAAGCCTGTCCGGTTCTGTCCACAAAAAAGCGGAGGTCTATATACGCTGAGCACTCCGTTACTTCTTTCATTGTCTTAAATTCTCAAAATATCCCTTCTTGACCAGATCCAGGGATCCATCTTCCACCTGGTGCACTATATATGAGCTTCTTTTATTTTTCATTCCTTCCCTTCCCTACCATAAATCCCCTCATAATACGGGCAGTTTTCAAACATATCTTTGCAGAAGATATCACAGTAATCTTCTTTTTCTTTATGGCTCACAAATAAAAGCTGGTTTTTTACTTCAAACCCCAGCTTCTTCTCCATATTCTCACAGGTGATCGTTGCCATTTTCTTTTCATGCCTGGATTTTGTCACATAGTATGGACATTTTATTTGACTGTCATCTTGCATTTTTCCCCACCTCCGGCTTCTTGACATACTTTTTCGTACTCCTACAAGCGGCCTTTTTAGGGCCGTTGCCATGCTTAATAAGCCGTGCATATATATAAAACAATGCCAGCTCCTTGTTATATTTAATTTCTACATCCAGAAATGTATAACCCGGATATGCTTTTTCCATCTCCTCCTTCATTGTTTCATGGGACTGTACCATGTTATTCACTCGTCTTTTCCGAAACTTGCTGTAACTACGTGTAGGCTCAGGCGGCTTTTTCAAATTTTTGGATGCACACCATCTCTTAGTGCCGCGTGGGTTTTGGGTAATGTATGTAGCAAGACCAGTAATCAAGAAATTTTCATCCGGTTTAATCCGGCGTGTATTCTTCCGATCACATTTTTCCCACATTTCTTCCAGCTCATCCCGATCCATTCCTTCTCCCGTCAGCAGGATATGAAAATGAGGACGTACCTTCCCGTCAAATGCCAGAATGTAAATATATTTAATATTTCCTTTCCCGCTTTTTTTCCTGCGATAATTTATTTTTTTGATAAAATTACGAATGTCCTTACGTGCCTCTTCCATGTTGGCCGGCATACAATCATCATTCCAGCCAAATGTGGCCCAAATATCTCCCTCCCCAAAGTTGATACAGGCAAGACGGATACAGTACCTGCGTGAGTTCCTGTCATTTAAGTTCTTCTGTGATGGTTTACTCTCCCGTTTCTTTATGGTCACAGGCATATCAGACTTATTTGCAAATGATGGGTAAATCTGAGATTCCAGCAGTTCATCTCCACTGATCAGGTTCTTTGCTCTGTTCGTGGTAGTCCGGTAGATGCAGCTCACCCTCTGCTCCTTAATCAGTTTTTCAATCTCCCACTCCTCAAGCTTTTCAACCTGTTCTCCAAATGCCTGCTCATAATCATAATCGTCATAATGTCTCATGATGTATCCCTCATCAGTATCTAATATTTTTTAGCCTCTGCCACTTGTTAATACCCATTACAAGGACGGTAAAGCAAATCTTTCTATTGGTTTTTTTTACGGGATCCCCTTAAGGATCCCGTATATTCAAGCTGTCCTTTTTCGTACCATTCGTAAGGTATCAGGCGTAGATTGGGCATAATACTGGCTTGTAACCCTGGAATCCGCATGGCCCATAACCTCCTGGATCGTGCCTATATCCACTCCCTTATTCTTCAGTTCCATGCCCAGGGTCTTACGCATCTTGTGCGGATAGCACCGATTTGTTATGCCTGCCCTCACAGCTACCGATTTCATGATCAAACGTACCGAGCTGGTACTAATTGGATGATACGGCCTGCGTTCTGACACGAACATATATTTGTTTTCATCTTCTCTCGCATCCAAATATTTCCTATAGTAATATAATGCATCCGGGTCCAGATAGATTGTCCGGTAACGATTCCCTTTTTCTCCCAAAATCAGTATGTCTCCGGTTTCCCAGTCGATCTGATCCAGCGTGATTCCTGTAATTTCCCCTACCCGCGCTCCGGTACTTCGCAATACTTCGATCAGGGCCCGTTCCCGCAAAGTCTGGCATCCATCCTTCAGTCTGGCTATTTCCTCCGGCGAGAAGAAATCAATCGGCTTCTTCTGTACCTTAAGAGGTTCAATAGATTCTACCGGATTTACCGCTATAAGTTTTTCCTTCCGCATCCACGTAAAAAATGCAGACAGAAACCGCCTCTCATTATTAATCGTCTGTGGCAGGTTCTTTTTTCCTGTCTCTCTTACGTTCCTGTTCTCATACCAGTCCAGATAGTGAAAGAGATCCATATCGTCCATCCGGGTAAGTGGCTTATAGATTAAGGTAATCAGGCGTTTTACAGCGCTCAGATAGCCGTATTTCGTTCCCTGGCTTAACTTTTTCTTCTTATATAAGAAGAGCTTGATTATGTACTCGTTCTGCTGATCAATGCTGTCCTTCATTTCCATCGGCAATGTATTCATTTTTTCCATAGTAACATTGAGCAGTTGATCCGCCAGTACCTTTTCCAGCACTTCCAGCATATCTGCATCCATGTATGCACTCATTGCTACAAGAGTATCGTTAATAACGCCGCTTTTTATATTATCGCCGGTTCCAGCTTCATTATTTGTCATAACATATCCCCCTTCTCTTGCTTAAGAAAGATATATCTGCTATACTTATCTTAAGCAGTACGGCGGATCACAGTACCTTGGGCGGTTGGTGATCTGCCTCTTTTTATGATTCGGTTACTTGATTTTAACTGTATGTGCATTGGAATCAGTCTCCTTTCCTTTTTGTTTTTACAATTCTTTAATCTTCCGTCACATAGTCAATCGCCTGTCCTATCCCTGCCTTTGAAGATACTGCCTTAATAACTGCCATACTTGCTTCAGCTCCTCCCCTTGTTCCCGCACCTCGGCTTCACTTGGCGGCACTCCGCCCTCATTGCACCGCTTTGCTATCTGGTTGAGGTTGTTCCCGATCCGCTTCAGCTCCGGGATAAGTTCCTTGATTCCGTCCGTATTGACGATTTTTTTATCCAGCACGCAGGAAAGAATATATTCCTGCTGGTTCCTCCCGCTCTCCTGCATCCTCTCCTGCAACTTCTGGTATTCTTCCTCGTTTACCCGGAAGGATAATTGCTTTGGTCTACTCTTGTTTGCCATTACTCGATTCTTTCTCCTGTCTCATTATCATACTTTACTCGATTCGGATGCAGCCGATGTAGTTCTCTTTCCAACAATTCTCGTACATAGTCATTCCCGGTCAGTTCCTCCTTTCCTTTATCCTCTTTCACTGCAAACAATCTTTCGGTATCTTCATCTCTTAAATAAAATGTCAGTTTTATTGTGTAGCATTATGTAACATTATGCTACTCTATCCTCTGCCGCCTCTGCCTTCAGGAAGGCATCTATGGCCTTCCTGACTACCCAAGCAATTGTCCGGTCATTCCTTTGACAATATTCCACTACCTGGCATAGCTGCGCCGGATCCATGCTTACACTCTGCCGGACTGCTTTGTCCTCAATTCTCTTTTTCGGTCTTGCCATATGCTACCTTCCTTTCGTAAAGTTAATAATTTTTATTTAATGTCAGTTTAATTCTTCAATCTTCGTCCCGTCATATGGTTCCTTATATCCTGTCACTACCTCAAAAAATGTATATCCGCTTTCTGCATCTTCCCAAAATTTGCAATAATCGTTCCACTTGACCTTTTGCCGTTCTGGAGGATTATTTCTTACTCTTCCGTTAATACCAAAACGCAAATGCTGTTTGCATGTGCAATAGCCTACCGTTTTCTTGGTTCTTACGTCTTCTTCCTCTGTGTAAAATCCGCATTCATAGCACTTCGGACTATTCCCTTTTATGTGTTTCATTTCATCACCTAAACCTTAATCTTCCTCATCAATTCCACATTTTACAAGTTATTTGGACATCGTCTACGCACCATCCCACATAATCTTCTTCAAGCCACATTATAGTGCCTATTGTATCCGATTCATCATGCTTGACAGAGAGTTTTCGGGTCTATAACTACCTTAAATTGCTACATTTAATCAGCTATCCAGACCTCGCATGTACTCCATTGCTATACTAAGCCCCTGTACCTTACTGGAAAGCCTTTTTTTCTCCTGTAAAGGTGTGTCTTCTGCATTTATTTTTATCAGCAGTGCCTGTTCAGCCTTTGCCAGTCGTTCCTTTAATTCCTGCCATTTTTCTTCATACTGCACGAGGCAGTATTTTACTTTAAGGATTTCTTGTGCTTTAAGAATTTCTTGTGCTTTAAGGCTATATATTTCTTGTGGAGTGACATCAGTGTCCTCATACGCCGCTAACCTTTCAATCAGCTCATCCTTTCTGCTCGACGATAAGTATCCAGTCTTAATTCCGTTATTGCGAGGGCGTGTTAGTCGTTCCATTATTTTCCTCCTATCTCCTATCTGTAATTCCTTTAAAAATTTTAATTTACGCTCTGTCCAGCCCATTGCTCTGCCATTGCATGAGCTATCCCAGGAAACGTCTTTGCTCTATTTTTAGCATCCTCTCCGCGTTTTGCTGCCCCGTATTTGCTCCTGTCTTTTCTGCCAGTTCCGGCCGGCACATATGGTCCCATCGGAGTAACAATATCTGTTGGCACTAATGGCGGAAGCCCCCGCAACCACAACCTCGTTTTCTTTGTGTAGGGATGTCCGAACTGCCAAGGTTGAATTTCCTGGCTATGTGGGGGCATATGGAATACTGTACTTGACACTGGATTTTCCACAGCTATCTTCGGGCAGTCAGCATTCAAGAAGTGTAAAAAAAACTCTTTTGCCGCCAGCCCTTTTTTGTATCGTTCCTGATCAAGCTGCCCCTTTCTGGGATATAAGCGGCAAGCCCCTGCATTGCTTAAATATGTACACGGCGGAAAAGCAATAATCATATCCCACTGCATTTTCAGCAACTCCAAGGCATCCACCTGTAAATGCCACTCTGGATGCCCGCCAGAACAGGGTTCTATATCACAACTGTAAGCTTCATGCCCTAACCTTCGTAACTCATTCGTTACCACCTGAGATTCCTCACACGCTACTAAAATTTTCATTTTTTCTTTCAGAGCCCGGTATACCCTTACCCCTGCAGGAGGCTAGCTCCTTTCTTAAGTCTTAATTTTCTTCTATATGCTCCTCTTGAAGCACCTCCAGAACCTCCACCTGTTCCAAAGCAAGACAAAATGAGCCCTGCGCTTCCCATTCTTTCTCTTTCCACGCCTTCATAAATTCCTCCGGTGCATCATACAGGCAAAGACCAGCCTCCGTTTCTGTCTGATACATCGTCCGCATGACAGCCTCCTCTGTTGTTTCTCCTAACCAACCATAGAGATGATAATATTCATAGTTGTCATAGTCCCACTGAGAGAAATAGAGCACATGACCATCAATCGGATATCCCGTATTCTTTACAGTTCCCTTGATAATTCTGGGTCTATATTCCATTTAGTCCTCCTAACCTTAATTTCCCACTCTCTTTTTGGGACACCACGCTGGCGACGTTTTAAGTGGCACCTCACCTGGCTTTCCGAAATTTAAGAATCCCTCTGCCTTTCTTATATTGTGCTCTTTAAAATATCTTCCGATGTATTCTTGATCTGGATGTTCACAACTAAATTCGCTTCTTTTATTTCTCCAGCTTATAAATTCTTTACAATGTTCACATTCCGAACATCTGATTGCCTCTTTACTCATCTTTCATACCTCCTAATTTATTGATAGATATACGGATAATAAAATTACAGCAAATGCATATAAATACTTCTTTTTTTATTCCTCACTTTGCTCTGATATTGGTTGCTGAAGCCAGTCTGAAATCAGTTCTATCCCAATTCCATGACAAAACTGCTGAGTGATAAATTTCGCCAATTCATCATTACTCATGCTGCGAATTTTATCTGCATTTGTTGGTTTATAATCTTTTTTTTCTTTTGGTGGATTGAAAACACTTATTATATCTAATCCCATTTTATAAATATTCCTCCTTTGGAAACCTTAATTTTCTTCATTCAGCCAGTCACGTATAAAATCCCGGCCAGCATCATGCGTACACGTTCCAAGGCAGCCATTCCCAAAATCAGGACATCTTTCCGCACAATCGAATGGAATTTCATGAAATAATTCCGTCAGTTCTTCTTCGCTCATGCTTTTAATGCGATCTATGTTTTTCATCTTCTCCTCCAAAGGCTAATTTTCCATGTTATGCAACACGAAATCCTCTTGCCAGAATGCTATAGGAATGATCTATGGAGCCACGAAAATGGCTCCATCTTTTTGTGTTACTCCGCCAGACCCGGCCACTTCAGCGCCCCGTTCTGATCCGGCGTAAGCGTCACCGGCTCTGTAATCATCCGGCCCTGGTCATCCATGATGTACCATTTGCCGTCAATAGTCTGCTGGCCCGTTACCATAGCCCCATCAGATCCCAGATAGTACCAGTGACCCTTGTATTGATACCAGACGTTGTGGACCATCATACCGGCGCCGTCGAACCAGTACCATTTGCCCTCATGCCAGTACCAGTCATTGCCGACCGGCTGGCCATTACCTAAATAAAAGCGCCAGCCGCCATCCTCCTGCTGCCAGCCGGCTTTTTGCTCTGGCTCTAACAGTGCCGCCTTAAAATCTGTCCACAACTGCGGCTGATCCATCATCTTACGAGGGCAATACTTGCGCTTGGCATCATAGTGCCGGATCACATGATCAGCCCCGATACCTGTCTCTGCCATGATCTGGCGTACAAGCTCAATGCAGTTAACGCGGGCGGTATCATAATTGGAGTCTGGATTGACGCAGATCTCAATATTGATACTGTTTGTATTGGTAACCCCGGCTACCAGCGGCGTATCGTACTGATTACCTACCGCGTAAGCACCGTCTCTGTAATCCAGCGTCTGCACCGCCACTGTATCATCTACATACCAGTGCACAGATGTGGACAGGTTGCCATTGCTGTGGGCCTGAGCGTGCTTAAGTGCTCCGGCGCCCATCTTGTAATTATCTGTTTCATGAATCACGATCCATTCAGGTCGGTTCTTTCCTGCATAACAGTTAATCTGCTTGATTTCTTTTCTTATTTCCATAACGTATCCTCCATCACTCCTCTACCAGCTTCCGTATTTCTATATTTGCAGTAATTGTCGCAGATATCATTGCAAAACTCTTCCAAAATATCGGTCACGCTCTTATTCATGGCACTCCTCCTTCCGATACGGCTCCGGCAGCGGCATCCAGGCATTAACATACAGATCCTCTGATAGACAGGTATCTCCCTCATCATCGCCCAGATAGAACGCTCCTCCACCATCATTATCAGCCTCATATCTTCCAATCAGCGGAAGGGAGAAATTGCTGAACGATAGTAGAATATAATTATCATTTTCCGGCAGCCGCTCATCCACTGGGATCCAGCGGTGTTTACGCTGTTCCTCCTGGAATCTTTTTATCGGGTATTGTTAATCGTTCCATTCTCGCTTTTATTAACCCCTTAATTTATACTCTTCAAAAAGCTTATCCCTCTCATCCTGCCCAATCAATCCAGCATAAAAAGCAAAATCAATTGCCCCAAAAGCCCAATTTTCACCTGACTTTCGCTCATATTTTTCATCAAAGCAGGATTTTATATATTCCCTCAATCTCTTCTCATAATCCATTACATCACCTTCCGTATCTCCTCTGCCGCCTCCGCAAACCCACGCCGCTCCAGAAACTCTAAGACATAATCCAGCTCTGCATATCTCTTATTTTTATCATCTTTCTTGTTTTCCTCAGCTACCTGCTCGATTGATTCTGTATCAAATTCCAGCCCGTATTTGTCCCTTAGTTCGTTTGCGTAATCCTCTATCGTCTCATAATGTCCTCCCAGGGGATCCAGCTCATACAGCATCTTACAGCGTTGCATAAACGCTTCCTTGAACTGTAATAACCGCTTTTTCCCAAATCCAAATGTATCATGCAGACAAAACATAAGCGTCGGCAGCATAGTCGCTATCACCTTATCACATACCAGATTCTTCACCTGATCAATCTGAGACGCTGAAATTTCCAGAGGCACAAATACGGCACCTCTATCCCGACACTCTTTTTGCAACCCTTCTATTCCTTTTTCCTTCACTATATCCAACGCGTAAGCCATCCCGGCCATCCGCATTTCATGTTCCTTCTTTTTTAAGCCCATAGTTCCCTCCTTTCCCTCTGCCGGAAGCTATGTTCAGACGGCAGAGGACAACCCAATCGGCATTTTTTTCTTTGTGACATATAATCGGAGGCTTGATTTATATTGCAGCTCATGCTACAATATTGATGAATGTGTAGATTTGCCCTGGTTGTCCTTCTTTGTCCAGGGCTTTTCTATTTCCATCTATGCTCCTTCCTCCCGAACACCTTTTCATATGTATTTATTTCCCTTCCATCTAATTCCCGGAAACGTACCTCGTACCAATACCTTCCTTTGACATCCTCATATAATATGTAGATCCGTTCCCCTTTCTCCACCCTCCCAATCTGCTCCATTTTTATCATATCCGGCTTACTTTCAATGCTGTACGCCTCTGCCATGGCTTTGCAAAGGCGCTCCATCTGCATATCCCTCAAAGCCATCCCACTGCTGCCATGCCAACCAATGCCATCCCCATCAGCATGGCCGTCATCCAGATCACTGCCGGGATCAGCCAGTTTGCCAGCCTTACCCAATCCAAGCAGGGCCTGTCCTCAATCCGGCGCCGCAATACCACCGGCTGGCACCGGCCATCCTCCCTGACGATCACTGCGCTCCTGCGGCCAGTGATCTGAGCATAGCAACCAGGATACTCCTCCTTGCAATCCTTTAAAGAATCTTTAACCATTATCTCGTCCCTTTCCCCTGTGTTTCCCACAGGCAGCTTGTCCTACGTAACCGCCCTTAGGCGGTCTGTGTAATCTCCACATTCGGAAGCGTTGTCAAAGGACGGTAAATCAGACTATTCGCAACTTTTTCCCGTTCTTCCGGCAGCAGATCTTCCAGCCGGACAACCCTGTCCCCAAATAAGACCCAATTTGAATATGTAATCTTCTCGGCTTTTCTCAAATTCACCACCCCTTTCTCTTAAACGTATGCGTGAGTGCTTGTACTTGTTGCTTTGTAATTGATGAATCTGAATTATTGTACCTCCTCTCCCTCTATCCTCGCTTACGCAGATCTGTTATTTCTCTGCTCCAGAAAGTCAACTGCCTTCAAAAAGCTCTCCAGGTCTACTCGCTTTTGCTCACTCAGGTTCGTAAGTACCTTAGCTACTGCCTCTGCCTCTTTTTTCTGCTCGCTTCTTACCAGTGTTTCTGTTTCAGTTCTCTTTGACATGGTTTTTCTCCTTTCTGCCTTAAACAATGCATTTTTTGATTATCTATGACTTGATGGATTCATTTTATTCCTACTTTTTGAATTTGTCAAGTCATTTCTAGTTTTTTCATTTGTTTTTTGACTTGACTAAGCCACTTTTGGGGTGTATACTCAAAACATGATGATGCAAAAGGCAGGTGATAACAATGGAAATGCATGACAGGATAAAAGAATTAAGAAAAAAACATCTAAATTTATCTCAAGAAGCTTTTGGTAAACGTCTTGGAGTAAGTCGATCTGTTATCAATAATATAGAGCGGAACGCTCTTGCACGACCAGATCAAAAACTTTCTTTAATACGCTTAATGTGTAAAGAATTTAATGTTCGCGAAGAATGGATTTTAAATGGAACAGAACCAATGCTGGTTCAGCCAGATACATTCAGTCTGGATTCCTTTGTAAAAGAAAGGGGAATGTCTGATTTAGAATTGCGGATTCTGAAACGTTACTTCGCTTTGGATCCTAAAACCCGCCAAGATGCTCTCTCCTATTTTCTTAGCGACTTGGAAATTGAAGATGTTACGGTAGGGATTTCTAATCCTTCCCCGGCCTCTGCCGAATATCCAAAGCAACGTACTGAATTTGAAAAAAAGTTTCCTCCTTTGGATATGTCAAAAGATGCTATTTAAAAGCATCCAATCTTCTTCCTGTTATTTTAGTGGGTTAGAATATTATGATAATAAGTTGTGTCGGACCATCGAAGTCAACATTGTAGTAAATCACTCTGTCAGCTTTGTAGCAAATCGCATATACTTCTTTTTTGTCATAACGTATGTACTTTTTTGTCATACACAATCAACCTTTCTTCAATAATTCGGAAGATAGATTGGATACCTGTAGTATTATATAGTTTACTAAGCCAAAGCATTACTGGTAATTTTTACCACTTTCTTTTAAAAATGGAGACATTATGAAAGAGCAAAAGACACTGTATGATATACTGGAAGTGTCCAATACCGCTTCCATCGAAGTAATAAAAGTAGCTTACTTATTTCTTGTAAAAAAATATCATCCAGATAATAACCCTGCGTTTAGAGAAGAAGCCAATATTATGACAAAAGAACTGAATTATGCTTATTCTGTTTTATCTGATCCGGTGAAAAGGGCTCAATATGATTCAGCGCTCAATGCAAATCCTTTTTCAGCACAGCCGAATACAGATGGCTCAACTAATAGACATGAAAATTCAACTTCTGCAAAACGACACTTTGAATATGAAAAACTTAAAAATATCTTTATTAGTGCCTCTATTGGTCTTATACTTATAAGTGGTGCAATAAAGTTAAATTCTATTATGTTACAGCCATCTACAGAGGAGACAGCGGTAATAAATACTACTACAGAATCTATTCCATTGGTAGCGACACAGATTCCAAGTCATGGGCGTTTTTTTAAGGGAGCTTCACAAATCACTTACGGAGATGAATATATTGATGAATACTCGTCTAGCAGGATATATGCTCCTTTTTTAATTCGTCCTCCCGTAACGGGTGGATATTATTATATGAAGCTTACTATCGTTGGCGAGGCTACTCCGTCATATATTATTTTTCTTCATGGAAATGGTGAGGAAATTGAGGTAAATCTCAGATGCGGTGAATACTTACTTTCCTACGCCTGCGGTTCAACATGGTATGGTGAGAATGATTTATTTGGACCTGAAACACAATGTTATCGCTCTGATGCTATATTCTCTTTTTACCATGAAGGAGATCAAGTCTGCGGACAAGAAGTTACTCTTTATAAAGTTAAAAATGGAAACCTTAATACGGAGGAAATACCTATTGGCGAATTTTGATTGTTGTACCCGCTGTATCATACTTAATTTATAAACTATCTTGAATAAAATAAAACCGCCCCTGCGGCAAACAGGAGCGGCTTTTACTTGATTCTCTTAACCAGATGTACAGGAAAAGATATATCAGTCCGAACAACAGCATTATATCATTTCCTGTGCGCCCTGGCAAGAGGCGTATTTTTTATACCCCAAAATCATATAAATTGAAAAACAGGAGATGATATTATGAACGAAACCGAATTAAAAACCGCCGCTCTTTATATCCGGGTATCCACTGATAAGCAGGAGGAGCTTTCCCCTGATTCTCAAAAACGCCTGCTTCTGGATTATGCTAAAAGCCATCATATGATTGTTCCCCCGGAATTTATCTACATCGAAAGCGGGATTTCTGGACGCCGCGCAGATAAACGGCCCAAATTCCAGCAGATGATCTCTACCGCCAAGTCGGATTCCCACCCCTTTGATGTGATCCTGCTGTGGAAATTTTCTCGGTTTGCCCGGAACCAGGAGGAAAGCATCGTCTATAAATCCATGCTGCGGAATAAATGCCATGTGGATGTCGTAAGTATATCAGAGCCGCTGATCGATGGTCCATTTGGCGGCCTGATCGAGCGGATCATTGAATGGATGGACGAGTTTTACTCCATCCGGCTTTCCGGGGATGTAATCCGGGGCATGACGGAGAACGCCATGCGGGGCTCTTACCAGTGCCGTCCGCCTCTGGGATACCGGATCCCTTATCACAAGGCCACTCCCGAGATCGTGCCCGAGGAGGCCGAGATCGTGCGTCTGATATTCCACAAATACGCAGATGAGAAAATGAGTATCTTTGCCATCACAAAATACCTGAACAGCCAGGGGATGAAAACTAGCCAGGGAAAGCCCTTTGAAAAGCGCAGTGTGGATTACATCTTGCAGAATCCGGCCTATGCCGGGGACATCCGGTGGAACCGGTGCAACAATACAACCAAGGAAGTCCGCGACCGGTCCGAATGGATCATCGGAACCGGCCACCATCCCGCAATCATATCCAAGGAGCTTTTTGAAAAAGCCCAGGCTCGCCTACAAAGCGAATACAAGCCCCGTAATGCAAAGCCCAGTGAGATCACGCGGCACTGGCTGTCCGGCCTGCTCAAATGCCCTTCCTGCGGCCGTTCTCTTTCATCCTGCGTCATGCACCGTAAGAGTATGCCGGATACCTTCTCTTTCCAGTGTGGAGGCTATCTGAAGGGCAAATGCTCCCATAACTGCTATGTACGGGAAGAATCCATAGCTCCTGCCGTCCTGGAGGCATTAGAACAGGCCATTGCCTCTGGAACGGTCAAATATGACTTAAAGCAATTTTCTACATCTGATCCGTCTGCTGATGAGATCCGGGCACTGAAGCGCCGGCTGGAGAAAGTAAGCCAGAAAGAGATTCGTGCCAGGGAAGCCTATATGGAAGGGATCGATACAAAAGAGGACTATAAAAGGATCAGAGAGCAGCTAAAGCAGGAGCGGCAGGATCTGGAGGAATCCCTCTGCCTTCTGGAGACAGCACCGCAGAAAGAATATAATGACACCCTCATGCTGAACCGTATCTCCAATGTCCTTGATATGCTCCGCTCGGATCAGATCAGCCTAACTGAAAAAAACGCAGCATTGAAAAGTATTGTGGATAAAATTATATACGATAAGGCCCAAAACCATATTGATATATATTACTACATGACAAAAGCCCCGGAAAACCTGGTAGAATAAGGTTTTCCAGGGCTTATACCCTCTTTCTGTTTGGTCATCCAATTCGGACACTGCACCTGCCTCCCGTCACAATACTGAGTCAAAATAGGCTGTCTTACCCCAGGCCTTGACAGATAGCTGTCAAAGATCTCATCTACCACCCGGGAAATGCTCTCGTATATATTTCTCCCGTAGATCCACTTATGGTCGAAGGCAGTGGAGGAGGTTATGGTGAAATCGTACCCCTGGTTCCTGTACCATTCTGTATACACCCGGTTCAGGGTAAATGACATAATCGCCAGCACATTGGCCGTAATGGATGAGGCGGGCCAGGTGGAATAGATCTCACTGGAGGCTACATTTTTTATGTAATCTCTGTAGGGCACAAAATAATTCTTCGCCGTAGAATCTGTGGGAACGCCGTCATGAACTACCACCGTCTGGGGCACCACCACACGGCTGAGGACGATCTCCCCGCTTTCATTTACCGGCTTGATCTCCGGTTCTGCGATCTTTGGAGGATAATCTCCGTAAAGGGTATGATCCGGTATGACTACCGGCTGGTCCGGCGGCTGCTCCTCTCCCGGCTCCACCGGAGTCATATCTGCCGGCTGAAGAGCCGTAGAATCTGCCAGGATCTCCGTTCCGGATATGGCCAGAGGCTCAAAGCCCTCCGCCTCTACCAGAAGATTGTACTCCGAATAGGGCTGTATAATGGTGGGCTCCAGGCTGTAGCCTACCGGCGGCGCCGGAAGGGAGATCAGGGGAGTCTGGCCGGAGCTGTTGGTCTCCAACCGTTCGATAATACGGTCCGGTTCTCCTTTGTAGCTGATAGTTACTGTCGCGTTCCGGATGGGAATATTAGTCTGTATGTTGACTGCATGGATCTGCAGTCGGCCGCTTGAGGTGCGTTCCGGGTTTGTTGCCATGTGTGACCTCGCAGATTTCCTTTATTCCTTCTAATATAATCCCATCCAGGCCCCTGTATGCCTGTCTATGAGAAATTTTCCCCTCCGGCCTGTCCATTTTCCCAGACCACCAGATCTGCCCTCCGGTCGTGGTCCTCCACCGGGATTTCCTCAAGCATCAGCGCCTCCCGGCATACCAGAACGCAGCGCCCGGAAAGCTCCTTTTCATGCTCCTTTAAATACCGGTCATAATATCCTCCTCCCTGGCCCAGCCTCCTGCCGTCCCTGGTACAGGACAGACAGGGCAAAATGGCAAGGCCGACCTCCTCTGCCTCCACTCTCCCGCATCCTTCCCCAGGCTCCAGGATCCCATAAGCCCCCGGCTTCAGCTCTGCCAGTTCCCGGATTTCACAGATCTCCATGATCCCCCTGGAAATACACCTGGGCACGCAGACTCTTTTTCCCTCTGCCAGCGCCTCACCGATCAGGGAAATGGTCTGTATCTCCCCTGCTGTCCCCACAAAGCAAAAGATGAGAGACGCATTTTTATATAATGAAAGCTCCTTCACCCGGCTTAAAATAGCCTGATCTGCCCGTCTGCAGTAATACGGGCTCAGCGCCTGGATCCTTGTGCGGATGCATCTTCTTAACCTCTGTTTTTCTTCCCTTTTATCCAAATTTTTTCCTCCTTTCCTATGAGTGTACACCGTAAAACAGGCCGCCGGGAATCTCTCCCCGCCGGCCTGTAAGCAGCCCTATCGCTGATCCTAATAGATTGCCGGCTCCCTTACCATCATCGTGGGATAACCTGCCGCCCGTAGGCTGCGCTCCATATCCACCGCGTGATCCAGCTGCAGATAGGCCCCGGACCGTACCTTGTACAGGCCGTCGTCATAGACGATAAAGGCCGGAAATCCCTTTCCCTGAAGCTCATACAGCAGCCGGTCCGCCGGCATCCGGGTACGGTAGGCGCCTACCTGGATCTGGTAATATTCCGGCCGCTCTGTCTCCTGCATCCGGATGGTCTGCAAAATCCCGTCTGCCACTGCCTGGGCAATGGCCTGGAAATTTCGGTCAAAGAAACGGTTGTCTGCCGGATTGTCGATAAAGCCTGCCTCTACCAGTACCGCCGGCATCTGAGTCCTTCTCAGCACGATGAGCCCCGGCCGCTCCTGAATCCCCAGATCTGCAAAACCTGTTTCCACCAGATTTCTCTGTATATTCTCAGCCAGGAGGGCAGGCACTCCGCTGTCCTCATAGACCAGCACCGCAGAACCGCTTCCTGTCCCTGGCACCGGCATGGCGTTGCGGTGGATGGATACAAAATAATCCGCCCCGGACTGATTGGCGATCTGAGCCTTTTCCATAGGGGAATCATATACGTCTGTAGTCCTTGTGTAAGCTACATCCACTCCACTTTTTTCCAATATATCACCAATTGCAAGGGTCAGCCGCAGCGTGTCGTCCTTCTCCCGCCGCCCGTTAAAGGTGGCTCCAGGTTCCACTCCGCCGTGGCCGGCGTCCAGGATTACCTTTTTAACGTCTGCCATATCAGACTCTCCTTTATATCCTTCTCTACCCTATACCATATGTGACAAACCGGGAAATGTTTCGCTTAACCCTTCTTTTCTATGTCCACTGTCCTTTCTCTTTTGCAAGCCGCTTCATCCGTTCCACCGCCTCAAGAGTATTTTCATAGGTTCCAAAGGCCGTCAGCCGGAAATACCCTTCCCCGCTTGGCCCAAAGCCGCTTCCAGGTGTTCCCACTACACCTGCCTCCTCCAGAAGGCAGTCAAAAAACTCCCAGCTTGTCATGCCCCCCGGCACCTTCAGCCACACATAGGGGGAATTAATGCCGCCAAATACCGTATATCCCGCCTCCTTAAGACCATAGAGGATCACTTCTGCATTTATCTTATAATATGCCACCTGCTCCTTCACCTGGCGGCTTCCCTCCTCAGAATAGACCGCCTGGCCTGCCCGCTGCTCAATATAGGGAGCGCCGTTAAATTTGGTGCCATGGCGGCGGGCCCAGAGGGAATGAAGGCTTATCTCCCCGCATTTCAGATCTCTTGGCACAACGGTAAAGCCCAGGCGCACCCCTGTAAAGCCGGCATTTTTTGAAAAGGAACGGAACTCAATAGCACAGGTTCTGGCACCGGGAATCTCAAAAATACTGTGAGGCACATCCTCCTCTGAAATATAGGCCTCATAGGCTGCATCATAAAGAATCACAGCCCCTGTTTTATTTGCATAGTCCACCCACCGGGCAAGCTGATCCCTTGTAAGAGTGGTTCCAGTGGGATTATTGGGGACGCACAGGTAAATAAGATCCGGCTGCTCCTTTGGAAGCTCCGGGATAAAGCCATTTTCTGCTGTGCAGGGCATATAGATCACGCGGCTCCACATACCGGAAGCCTCGTCATATTCACCGGTGCGGCCAGCCATGGCGTTGGAGTCCACATACACCGGATAGACCGGGTCGCATACGGCGATCCGGCAGTCCGGACTGAAAATCTCCTGGATATTGCCGCAGTCGCTTTTGGCTCCGTCTGATATAAAGATCTCATCTGCCTCCACCTGGCAGCCTCTGGCCTGATAATCCTTTTCCGCAATCGTCTCTCTTAAAAAATCATAGCCCAGATCCGGGGCGTATCCATGAAAGCCTTCCGCCTGTCCCATCTCCTCTGCCGCTTTGTGGATCGCCTCTACGATTGCCGGTGCAATAGGAAGGGTCACATCTCCGATGCCCAGGCGGATGATCCTTTTATCCGGGTTTTCCTCCTGATAAGCCCGTACCTTTTTTCCAATAGCAGAAAAAAGATAGCTTCCCGGCAGCTTCAGGTAATTTTCATTGATCTTAAACATATGCTCTCTCCCTCTCTCTAAGTCTACTCTCAAAATCCAAAAAACTCGCTCTAAACGTAAACGCTCCCAGAGACCTTCCACACATCTTCGTGCGTAAGATCCCCAGGAGTGCCCATATTGTTTCATACTTTATCAGTTTAAAGCAGTTTCAATCATAATATATTTCTTCCGGGATGTCAATACTTCCCTGAAAGACTTCTTCTGCCGGCCCGGTCATATACAGATGACCCTTTTCCCGGTCCAGACGGATCCTCAGACAGCCGCCCTTTAACTCCACCTCTGCCTCATCCTCTGCAAATCCTCTTAAGATAGCCGCCATCACGCTGGCGGTAGCCCCGGTGCCGCAGGCCCAGGTCTCCCCGCTGCCCCGTTCCCAGACACGCATCTTCAGGTGGCTCCGGTCCAGGATCTGGATAAATTCCGTATTAACCCGTTCCGGCTGGAAACGCTCATGAAATTCAAAAGCCGGACCGATCCGGTCCAGATCCAGATTCTCAAGAACCGGTGTCTCCTCTCCCTGCCACATCTCCTCCATAAAATAAACGGCGTGGGGATTTCCCATGCTGATCCCTGTAAAAAGAGAGGTTTTTCCATCGACCTGGATCCTTTCCGGAAGCTCTGAGGTCAGAACTCCTTCTCCCATATCTACGGTAATCTGAACCGCCTTTCCATTCTCCACCACAAGCTCCAGAGTCTTGATACCGGCCAGTGTCTCCACTGTGATCCGGTGCCGGTCCGCAGGCACCAGGCCATGGTCATATACATACTTACCCACACAGCGGATGCCATTTCCGCACATCATCCCCTGTGAGCCGTCCGCATTGTACATATCCATACGGCAGTCCGCCTTATCTGAAGGGCAGATCAGGATCAGACCGTCTGAGCCGATGCCGAAATGACGGTCGCTTACATATTTCGCTGTTTTCCCCGGCTCCCTTACCTCCTCCTTAAAGCAGTCTACATATACATAATCGTTTCCGATTCCCTGCATTTTTACAAATTTCATGTTTCTGTCACCTCATATGTGTATTAAGCTGATCACCATCTGGGCAGTCTCCACCAGGCTGGTGCCATTATCCATGCTGCATTTTTGTATATAACGGTGGGCCTCCGGCTCCGTCATGCCGTTGCGTTCCATTAAAAGAGCCTTGGCCTTGCCGATCAGCTCCTTTTCCTCTTCACTGCGCTCCCTGGGCCTGCTCCTTCGTTTCCTTCTGAGCCGGATCTGGGACTGGGCCATCATTTCCAGGGTGCTGATCAGATCATGGACCTTTAAGGGCATGGGAAGACAGATCACGTCCCCTGTTGCCCTGGTATCCATGCGGCTGGGCGAAACCAGCAGAAGCATGCCAAATTCCCCGGGAAGGCACTGGCGCACCTCATCATACATCATATCCTCAAAGCGGAAGCCGCTTACAAGGATCCCGCTCCCAAGCTCCTCTGCAGTGGAGATGGCCTGGGCGCCGGAAGTACATACGGCCATTACCTCAAAGCCATGCCGGACCAGGATCCCCCTGATCTGCTTTCCGTCCTCCGGTTTTGAAAAAGCTACGATCACATTTGTCACAGGCATCACCTCCCTGCAGGCAGCTGCCTGGATGTTTAATATTTATACAGATACTGGCTGACCTCCCAGTCAGTCACCTGAGACCTGAATTCCCGCCATTCCTTCTTCTTGGCATCCAGATACTTTGTATATATGTGGCTTCCCAGCACTTCTTTCATAAAACTGCACTCAGAAGCCGCGTCAATGGCCTCCCCAAGGGTTCTGGGAATCTGCTGGAGCCCCAGGGCCTTCCGTTCCTTCTCATCCATGGAAAACAGGTTTCCCTCGATCCCCGCAGGAAGCTCCATCTTCTGCTCAATGCCGTCAAGCCCCGCGTGCAGGCAGGCCGCAAGGGCCAGATACGGATTCATAGCCGGATCCGGGCAGCGCAGCTCGATGCGGGTATTCTCTCCTCTGGGAGAAGGAATCCGCAGAAGGGAACTGCGGTTAGAGGTGGGCGACCAGGCAATATAGGTGGGGGCATCATACCCCGGCACCAGGCGCTTGTAGGAGTTCACCAAAGGATTGGTGAGAATGGTCATGGCCTTCATATGACGGAGGATCCCCGCCATAAAGGAATAGGCCAGAGGGCTTAAATCTGTCCCTCCCTTTTCCCCCGCAAACAGATTTCTCCCCTCCCGGTCGGAAAGAGACATATTAATATGCATACCGGAGCCATTGACACCTTCCTTTGGCTTTGGCATAAAGGTGGCATGGAGGCCGTGGCGCTTGGCAATGGTCTTTGCCGCCATTTTAAAGGTCATGATATTGTCCGCCGCCTGAAGGGCCTCTGTATACTGAAGATCGATCTCATGCTGGCCCGGCGCCAGCTCGTGGTGGCTGGCTTCGATCTCAAAACCCATATCCTCCAGATTCAGCACAATATCACGGCGGACATTTTCCGCCAGATCGATAGGGGAAACATCAAAGTATCCGGCTCTCTCATGGGTATTGGTAGTAGGGCGGCCCTCCTCGTCGGTGTGGAAAAGGAAAAATTCACATTCCGGACCTACATGGAACACATAGCCCATGGACTCCGCCTTTTTTACCGCCCGCTTCAGGACGCTTCTTGGAGAACCTTCAAATTCGGTGCCATCCGGATTGTATACATCACAGATCAGCCTTGCCACCTTTCCCTGCTGGGGTCTCCAGGGAAAGATCTCAAAGGTATCCAGATCCGGGTGGAGGTACATATCCGACTCATCGATCCGCACAAAGCCCTCAATGGCAGAGCCGTCGAACATACAGCGGTTGTCCAGAGCCTTTTTTAGCTGGCTGGACGTGATCGCAACATTTTTAAGCATCCCAAAAATATCGGTGAACTGAAGGCGGATAAACTCCACATCCTCCTCCTCTGCCATACGGATAATATCATCTCGATCATATTTGCTCATTTTCCATCTTCCTCTCCTCGCAAGCTGTCTGTGTACGCGAAAGCACAAAAGGCGGGAGCGTTCTGCGCAGCCCCGCCTGATATAGAAAATATAACAGCAGTATTTTTATTTGTCAATAAGCAACCGCTACAGGGCTCTCACCTGCTCGGTTAAGTGGCTTCCAAGGCGCATGGTCCCCACAAAGCCCACATCACCGGTCATAAGCACCGTTCCATCCGGCTCAATCTCGATCTCCAAAGTACCGCCGGGCATCTGTACGATTACCTTCGGATCCGTCAGACCCAGACGGTGGGCCGCCGCTGCCGCCGCGCAGCAGCCGCTTCCTGAAGCCAGGGTATACCCGGCTCCCCGTTCATATACCTCGGTCTGGATATGGGTCCGGTCCAGAACCTTGATGATCTGGGTGTTCATCTTTTCCGGGAACTGTCTGGCGCTTTCTGAATAAGATCCGATCCGGCATACCAGCTCCCGTGAGATCTCATCCATCAGGATCACACAGTGGGGATTTCCCACAGACAGACAGGTCACCGGGTAGGGGATCCGGCCGAACACCATAGTTTCATTGATAATCTCACGCCTGGGCCCTGTCACCGGCACCTCGTCGCTCCAGAAGGTTGCCTTTCCCATGGAAGCCTTCAGCCGTGTGCCCTCCTCATTCAGGTAATGGATCAGTACCGGACCGCCCTTAGAGTAAATGGTAAAATCCTTTTTCTGCACATAGCCTCCATCCTTCAGATACTTTGCAAAAATGCGGACACCATTGCCGCTCTTTTCCGCCATGCTGCCATCCGGGTTCCAGATCACCATGGAAATCTTATCGCCATCCAGCACCGGCCCCTCCATAATGCCGTCTGCCCCCACACCGAAATTCCGGTTGCACAGCAGCCTGACCCGGTCCGGGTTCAGCTCCATCCCATTTTTTGCAGGATCATATACCAGATAATCATTTCCCAGACCATGATACTTTTCAACTGTAAGCCTCATATACCGCACCTGTCCTTTCACACTTCCGATTCCACGTTTAAATTCATTTTAACAGGCATTATTTTATATGAATATACAAAAAATGCTGTAAAATCTTTCAAAAAATGCTATTATAATTGTAGTATATGATTCGGCACAGAAAAGGAGAAAGTAATGGAAAAAAATCCAGACGCAGCCGCCAGACAGGGCTTTTTACATGAGGACTTCCGCCTGTTCCATCTCCGTGACATCCCCTCCGGCCAATATGAGCCCCATTATCACGATTTTTATAAAATCCTTGTTTTTCTGGAGGGAAATATCAATTATACCATTGAAGGCCGTACCTATTCCCTTCTGCCCTATGACATTCTGCTGGTGGATAAGGGACAGATCCATATGCCCAGAGTTCTCTCCCAACGGCCCTACGAGCGGATCATCCTCTATCTCTCTCCGGCCTTCCTGGACTCTGACGGCAGCGCTGCCCCCCTTTCCCAGTGCTTCCTGGAGGCCCAGTACCGCCACTCCGGCGTCCTTCGTCTGGAAAATGACACAAGAGCCCCGCTGTTTTCCCTGCTTCGGCGCCTGGAAGAAGCCCTGGGAGATAAAAAAGAGGAGTTTGCCGCCCATCTTCTTTCAAAACTTCTCTGTCTGGAATTTCTGATCCTTCTAAACCGGATCTGCCAGGATCCTGCCTCCGGCTTTCTTGCCTCTGGCACTCTGGATTACAGGATCTCCGGGCTTCTTGCCTACATCAGCAGCCACCTGGAGGAGGATCTGTCCATCCCTCAGCTGTCTGAGGTCTGCTTCCTCAGTCCCTACCATATGATGCGGCTGTTTAAGGAGCAGACCGGCTCCACCATCGGCAGCTATATTACAGAAAAGCGCCTTCTCCTGGCCAGAGAACAGATGGAACAGGGTGAGTCCGTCACAAGCGCCTGTTTTTCCAGCGGGTTTAAAAGCTATGGATCCTTTTTGAGAGCGTATAAAAAGAGATTTGGGGAGGTGCCGGGGAGGGTGAAGAAGGGAGAACTGTAATAAACAGTTTCCACCAATATTACACCACAAAAAACCGGCCCTATCATTTCGGATAAGACCGGCTCTGTGTTTTAGATATTCACATCTTTATCTGTTTTTCCATACTCCGGATGGACCCATCCATCCTCTGTTTCCGGCTCCTTTGGATCCGGGACAGTCTCCAGAGTGCCTGCCTCCGGCTGTATTTCCGTCTTTACGGCTGCTTCAGCCATTTCTTCCTTCTCTTCCTCTGGAATTCCCTTTACCTGGCGGAAGATCTTCATAAATTCCTTACCGGTGATAGTTTCCTTGTCGATCAGGAACTGAGCGATCTGATCCATAGCATCCCGGTTTTCTGAAAGAAGGCGCTTCGCCTCCTCATAGGAATCCTTCAGTATCTTCATAACCTCACGGTCAATCTCCGCTGCCGTGTCGTCTCCGCAGTTAAGAACTGCCCGTCCGCCAAGGTACTGATTCTCCTGGGAAGCAAGGCCCATAAGGCCGAATTTCTCAGACATACCAAACTGAGTCACCATAGCCTTTGCCAGGTTGGTAGCCTGCTGGATGTCATTGGCCGCGCCTGTAGTCACCGTCTCAAAGACGATCTCCTCCGCCGCCCGTCCGGCCATCAATTCAACCAGCCGCGCCTCAAGCTCCTTCTGAGTGTTCAGATACTTCTCCTCCTCAGGCACATTCATCACATATCCCAGAGCTCCCATGGTTCTGGGAACGATGGTAATCTTCTGCACCGGCTCCGAATGCTTCTGGAGCGCGCTTACAAGGGCATGTCCCACCTCATGGTAGGATACGATCCGCCGCTCCTCCTTGCTCATGATCCGGTCCTTCTTCTCCTTACCCACAAGAACCACCTCCACTGCCTCAAACAGGTCCTTCTGAGACACAGCGCTGCGGCCATTCTTTACAGCCATAATGGCAGCCTCATTCATCATATTAGCAAGGTCGGCGCCTACCGCGCCTGATGTAGCAAGGGCAATCTCCTTAAAATCAACAGTCTCATCCAGAAGCACATCCTTGGAATGTACCTTCAGAATACTGATACGTCCGTTCAGATCCGGCTTATCCACAATCACACGGCGGTCAAAACGTCCCGGCCGCAGAAGGGCAGGATCCAGAATCTCCGGACGGTTGGTGGCAGCAAGCACCAGAAGCCCCTTGGCAGAATCAAAACCGTCCATCTCGCTGAGGAGCTGGTTTAAAGTCTGCTCACGCTCATCATTGCCGCCCATGCGGTTATCACGGCTGCGGCCGATGGCATCGATCTCATCGATGAAAATGATACAGGGGGCATTTTCCGTGGCATTCTTAAACAGGTCACGGACACGGGATGCGCCTACGCCTACGAACATTTCCACAAAATCAGAGCCGGACAGGGAATAAAATGGCACATGGGCCTCGCCTGCCACAGCCTTCGCAAGAAGGGTCTTACCGGTTCCCGGAGGCCCCACCAGCAGGGCGCCCTTTGGCAGCTTGGCGCCGATCTTTGTATACTTACCCGGATTGTGAAGAAAATCCACAATCTCCGTCAGAGACTCCTTGGCCTCGTCCTCACCTGCCACGTCTTTAAAGGTAATCCCCGTCTCCTTCTGGACATACATCTTGGCGTTGCTCTTTCCAACGCCCATGATGCCTCCGCCTCCCATACGCTTGAAGGTAAAATTCATAAGCAGGAGGATCAGAAGGATCGGAAGGACATTTGCCAAAATGGCAGTCAGCATCGCATTGGGACTGCTGTCGATCCGATTGGTCACGACCCCATTTTCAAGGAGACGGTTTACAAAATCATAATCTCCCTCCAGGCGGAGCACATAATACTTGATCTGCTGTGAATAGGCGGGGTCATCTGCCTTTGGAACCACAGAAATCTCTGTATTCCCTACGCTTATGGACTCTACCTTTCCATCCTCCACCATCTGTACGAACTCGTTGTAGGACAGCTCCTGGCGCTGCTTGGAATACAGCACAGAGCCCATCCCCTGAACGACCATAAAGGTCAGGATGGCGGCCACCACCAGCATGAGGATCGTCTGCCAGCTGCTGCCTGAGTTCTGTTTGTTGTTATTATCCATACTGTGTCAATTCTCCCTCTGAACGGGCCAATTAGACCTGAAAAAACCCATTCTCTACCATTATAGTGTCAGTCTGCCCATAAATCAAGAAAAGAACAGTTAATTTTCTTAAGAATTCGTGAAATCTTATTGATTTTCAAAATAATAAAAATATCCCTGCCGGAAGCGGTGCCCCGGAGGCACTGTCTGTTCCGGCAGGGATATTTTTATTTGTTGCTCTTCAGATTCAGGCTCATATCATTATATGCCTTTTCATCAAAGGTTCCCATATGCTTATCCACCACCAGTGCATTGGTCAATGAACCAGTTACATTCAGCATGGTCCGGGGCATATCAATGATAGGGTCAATAGCCAGGATCGGGCTTACCATGGCAAACTGCGCCCCCATGCCCACTCCTGAAAGCCCCACAGAGGCTGCCATGGTTGCTGTTCCTGGAATACCTGCGATTCCAAGAGAACCAATCGTTACCACGAAGATTGTCATGACGATCATGGTAATATCAACCGGGGTTCCCGTTACATTGCACACATAGATGATCAGCAGAGCAGGGAAGAAGCCTGCACAGCCCTGCATTCCCGCTGTCGTTCCAAAGCCAGCTACGAAGCTCGCAGTTCCCTGATCCACACCAAGCTTTTTGGTCAGTGTCTCAATGGTCATGGGAAGACATCCCACACTGGACCGGGAGGTAAATGCCATCAGCATGGTTGCATAGGATTTTTTAAGGTATACGGCCGGGTTGATCCCGTTCACAGCCAGCAGGATCAGCTGGATCACAAACTGGATCACAGCCGCAATATAAAGGGCAATGATAAACTTGCCAACCTCAAGAATAGAGGATACGCCTCTCTGGGCAATCGTATTTGCCAGCAGTGCCATCACAGCCCAGGGCATATAATCCAGGATCAGCAGCGCCATATTGATCATAGCCTTGTGGCCGGCGTTGATCAGATCATACAGAGGCTTTGCTACCTCCTTGCTCTCATAGTTGATCCACCAGATCGCCAGACCCAGAAAAGCAGAGAAAATAACCAGCCCGATTATGTTGCTGTTTACCATGGCTTCAACGATATTGCCGGGAATCAGATTCTTGATCGTAGTAGCTACCGGTGTAATCTCCTTTGCAGCAGCAGTGCCGTCCTCTACAAGGGCCGCTCCCTTTCCAACTCCCATAAGCAGGCCGATCACAATACCTGTTACAGCAGCAACTGCAACCATGCCCATCGTAACCATAAGGGTCTTATTTACCAGGC
The DNA here is from genome assembly GCA_900549235.1 of uncultured Clostridium sp. GTDB lineage: Bacteria > Bacillota > Clostridia > Lachnospirales > Lachnospiraceae > Enterocloster. The sequence continues at coordinate 128,138 of URNT01000002.1, forward strand.
GTCCCATGGTCTTTCCCTGCTGCATATTGATGATAACCTCCATGATAGAGATCATTACCAACGGCACTACGATCATCTTAATCAGGTTAATATAACCATTTCCCACCATAGCATACCAAGTGGTGGTCTCTGCTACAAATGCGGTTTCCATCGGAGCATCCGGAAAGCCGGCCACCAGCTGGATCACAAGCCCCAGCACCAGTCCCAGACCAGTACCGATCATAACAACAACCGCAAAATCCATATGCTTTTTGTGGTATAAAACATGGATCAGGTAAAAAAGAGCCGCCAGGACCGCCAGAAATACAATCGTCCTCACATCACTGATCATCAGAAATTCTTTAAAAAATACATTTTCCATACCCCTACTCCTTTTCTTTTGTATATACTCCCGTCATCTTCCGGCGGCCTCTTACATAAAATTGTACTCCGTAAGAATCCTGTCACGTCCGGTCATAATATCTGTAAAATATTCGTAATAACTGATTCCCAGGAAGGATCCAGAGATATTGTAAAGGTTATCAAATCCCCTTCCTTTCAGTGCCATAATGGCATTATAGCTTCTCTGACTGGTCCTGCAGTGGAGATATACTGGCCGGTCCGCGGGGATTTCCGACAACCTATGCCGGATCTGACCAAGAGGAATATTCACCGCTCCCTTCAGATGCCCCAGTTCAAACTCTTCCGGAGTACGTACATCAATTATGCAGGCTCCTCCTTCTACCAGCTCTCTGACCTGGCTTACATGCACCTGTCTGCATACACCATGAAGTATATTCAGTCCTACCAGAGCAGCCAGATTGACCACATCCCTTGCAGTACCGAATACAGGAGAATAGCACAGCTCCAGCTCCTTTAAATCCTCCAGTCCCGCACCCATGGTAATCATCGCCGCAATCACATCAATACGCTTGTCTACATTCCCCTGACCAATGGCCTGAGCTCCAAGAAGCCTTCCCGTAGGAACCTCAAATACTAGCTTAAAATGGATCGGTGCGCTGCCGGGCATGATCCCTACCTTATCCATTGCCATGGTATAGACGGATTCACATGGAATATGGTTCTCTTTTGCCGTCCGTTCATTCAGTCCTGTTGCCGCCGCATTCAGCCCGAATACCCTTACCGCACAGGAACCAATCATCCCCCGGTTTCTTCCTGGGATCCCATATATGGCATCCGCGGCTGTCCTTGCCTGGCGAAGAGCCGGCCCTGCCAGCGGAAGCCTTGCAGGCTTTCCTGTCAGGCTGTTGTACCCCTCGACAGCGTCTCCCACTGCATATATATGCGGATCACTGGTACGGAAATCCGCTGTTACCCAGATGCCTCCTGTCTCTCCGATCTTAAGTCCTGCTTCTCTGGCAAGTCTGGTTTCCGGGAGAACACCAATCGCAAGAACCACCGCATCAGCAGGAAGCTCCCGGCCCGAGCTCAAAACCACCCTGTCCTCAAGGACCTCTCTCAGTCCGTCCTTTAAAATCAGCTGAATTCCCTGGTCATACAGTTCCTTATGAAGGATCTGGCTCATGTCATAATCAAAGGGGGCCATCACCTGATCTGCCGCTTCTACGACCGCAACCTCCTTACCGGCCTTTTTAAGGTTTTCTGCCACCTCAAGTCCTATAAAGCCGCCTCCTACCACAACCACATTGGTGCAGGCTTCACGATTTACATATCGGTCCAAGCTTACAATATCTCTCACATTGCGAACAGTAAAGACCCTCGGATCCTCCAGCCCCCGGATGGAGGCAGGACAGATGGGAGCTGAACCGGGAGAAAGTACCAGCTCATCATAAGCTTCCTCATACTCCCTTTCTTCTGCAAGGTTTCTGACACGGATCCTTTTATTCTCCGGATCTATGGAAAGAACCTCGCTGTTCACCCGCACCTCAATATCATAGGAGACCTTAAAATCCTCCGGTCCCATCATGATCAGATAATCCTGATCCGCTACTGTCCGGCTCAGGTAATAGGGCAGAGAACAGTTAGAAAAGGATACATGCTCTCCCCGTTCAAAGATGACAATTGATGCATCCGCATCCAGACGCCGGATCCTGGCTGCTGCCGAGGCACCTCCGGCTACGCCTCCTATCACTAATATCCGTCTGCTCATAGATTTCCTTCCTTTATATTCCTGATGATCCGTTCAACTGCTGTTTGGATATTTCTAGTATCTGTAGCAAGATTGATCCGCACAAAACCATGTCCCGTAAAACTGAACCACTCTCCCACATCACAGGCCAGACGGCACTTATTCTGGATAAAATCGGCTACCTTCTCGCCCTCCATGTACTTTCTCAGATCGATCCAGGAAAGATAGGTGCCTTCAAGAGGCGTTACCACGATTCCGGGTAATTCCTTTGCAAAGCTTTCCTTCATGTACTTATAATTATGGAGGATCAGAGTCTTTACCGACTCAAACCACTGTTCTCCGTCACGGAATGCGGCCTCCATCCCTACTACACCCATCAGATTAACCTCAGGAGAACCCACACTCTTGATATATGCATCATAGGTTTCCATCAGCTTCTTATCATAAATAATAACATGAGAATGAATCAGTCCGGCCAGATTAAAGGTCTTGGATCCGGAATTTAACAGGATCAGTCTGTCCCGATACCGTCCTCCTCCAACCATAGCAGCAGATACAAAGGAAGTCTCCCCATAAGTAAAATCCTGATGAATCTCATCAGCTACCACCAGGACTCCATGCCTGCTGCAGACCTCCAGTACACCCTCCAGTTCCTTCTCTGTCCACACACGGCACACCGGATTATGAGGGGAGCAAAGGATAAACATCTCCGCCTGACTGTCCGTAATCTCCTTTTCAAACTTCTCCAGATCCAGTGTATAATAGCCATCACGGTTATCCAGATCACAGGTTACCAGCTTTCTCCCTGTATTCAATATCGCATCGTAAAATGGATAGTATACCGGCGGACAGATGATCACCGCTCCGTTTTCCTTTGTGTAGGCCCTGACTGCCGTATAAAGAGAACCTACTACTCCGGTGGCAAAACGCAGGTTTTCCTTCTCCAGGTCTATCCCATGATGGCTTTTCTGCCAGGCAAAAAATGCATCATAGTAGGAATCCTCTACCTTACCATAACCAAATACTCCGTGCTCCACCCGACGGATCAGAGCATCCCTTACTGCCTTGGGTGACTGGATCTCCATATCTGCCACCCACAGGGGCAGCAGATCCGGATCCCCGAAAATCTCCTGAAGTGAATCCCACTTCAGTGTTCCCGTACCCCTGCGCTCAACACAGTTCTCCTTACAGAATCTTTCAACATCCATAAAGCCTACCTCTTTCTCAGTATGTACTGAAATATTTTTTTATTACTAAACTAAATTATATTTTATGTTATATGTTTTGTCAATATATCAAAGTGTATGCCAAATGAAAATAGTCGTTTTCCACAATTTTTACGCAAAAAATTCAAAATATAGTTTTGTAACTTAACTATATTGACCAAATCTGCTGATCGGGTGCCCAAATAGCCTTGCGGCAAAAATAAGGATATGTTATGATGGAAGTATACAAAGAACAATGATCAGGAGTGAACCCCCTATGTCCCATTTTACAGAGCTTGACAGCCTATACCGCAAAGCAGCAGCAAAAGCAGATCTGCTCTATGAATTTGTAATTCTGTATCATAACTATATTTATGCCCAGCATACCTATGAGGCTGAAAACTACAATATGATGGAGATTCATACACTGACCTATATTGATGATACTCCCGGCATTACCTCCACTCAGCTTTCAAGACTCTGGCATAAAAGCAAAAGCGCTATTTCCCAGACAGTCAAAAAGCTGATCGAAGCCGGATATGTAGAAAAAAGATATTCAGAAAATAATGAAAAAACAGCCCATTTATATGTGACTGAAAAAGGGAAGCGCCTTTCCAGCGTCCACAAGGCCTATGACATCGCTGATATTACCCAGACTACCGCCTACCTTGCGGAACAATGCAGTGAAGATGATCTAAATGCCTTTTACCGGATCCTTGAGCAGTATACAAAACTGCTCAAGTCAGAGCTGTAGCATAGGTCCGGGATAGAGCTCTGCTGCAGTACATTCATTTCCCCCAAGCCCCTTTTCATCAAACGGTGATCGTTCATCTCTATTTCCTTTCAAATCCAAGGTACCTTGTGCCCTGGAAGGACAATGTGCCCGGATCCCCCTCAGCAAGCATCCCGTACTGAGAACCGTTTACACAAAGCTCCATCCTGTCTCCGCTCTCCACCTCAAAAGTAACATAATATGTGGTAGATGTGGAGCTGTGACCTGGGCCGGAGCCGCCGCTATGATGATGGCGGCTTACATCAGTCCGTTTTGCCTTCACTACAGCAGAAACCGACAGACGCGGGGAATGGTTATTCTTATTCCACTGCAGAATCCCCCGGATAAGCGTAAAAAGAATGATCCCTGCTATCAGAAAGATTACAACGGAGTGAAACGCAAACAGCAGATTAAAACTGCCTCCCCAAAACAAAGATTCCATCATACCCGACACCTCCATACAAAAGACACTGACTATACTTCTAATTCCATAGTACCATATTCCCAGTCCTCATATCTTACTTTTTATTTAATTTCCTTTACATCTTTTTTCTTCCAGTATGATGCCCTCCAATGATCCCATACTAATAAAGCGCACAAGCGCATCCAGGAGGTGAAAAACATGAAACAGTCACAAGAAAAGGATCCTTTTGACATTGACATCCAGGCCTGCTCTGCTATGGACTGTACTGGCCTGATCCCCTCCCTTCCCCAATCGGAGGCCGAGCAGGAGCATTATGAGGAGCTCTATCCCTATCTTGCAAAGGTGTCTGAGGAAAACAAACTGAAATAGCAGCAAAAAAAGCAGAGACCCCATCCCTTTCGGAAGCGGCCGGCTCTCTGCTTTTTGCCTGCACTCTGTTACAATGTCAGTTCTCTATGAAAATGCACCGCCATACATACAGTTATAATGGCTGAAATTATATCAGCAATCGGTTGAGCATAAAGTATTCCATTTATTCCCAAAATTGCAGGAAGAATCAGGATAACCGGAACAAAGCAGATCCCCTGTCTGCAGGAGCCAAGAATCAACCCTGCTTTCCCTTTGCCAAGAGCAAGAAATAAAGAGGAATACACGGTGTAAAATCCAAACAGGAAAAATGAAAAACCATTTGCCATAAGAGATTTTTCTCCAACAGAAATCATTTCAGCATTTCCATTTGCAAACTGTGAAATAATTTCCGTTGAAAACAAAACCATGGCCAATCCCACCGTTACACAAAAGACAGTTGACCATAAAACGGAAGTCCTGACCGCTTCGCGTAAACGGTCAAAATTCTTTGCTCCATAGCTAAATCCGGCAATGGGCTGAAAGCCTTTCAAAAATCCAAAAACCACTAAAGTTCCCATTGATGTTACTCTGGCAGCAGCTCCCATTCCAGCAATCACTGCGTCGCCATAACCATGAGCCGCCCTGTTGGTCAAAGCAATGGAAAGGCTTGTAAGAAGCTGAAACATCAGTGTTGGAATACCGATTTTTAAGACTTCTGTATAAAGCTTCTTTGAGGGTGTGAAATTTTTAAAACTGAATGTAAAGGCACTTTTTTTGCGAAATGCATAGATCAGATATACCAGAGTAGAAACAAACTGAGAAATAGCTGTGGCAATGGCAGCGCCTGCAACTCCTAGATCCAGCCCATAAATAAAAACCGGGTCTAAACCGATATTCAGGACAGCCCCCGACAACAGCGCGCACATCGCCGTTTTGGCCGCACCCTCGCTTGCCGCCACATTATTCATTGTTACATTAAACACGTTGAAAATACAGGAAATCGTATAAATTCTCGCATACGTCAAAGCATAAGGCATAATCGTATCGGTGGCGCCCAGTAAAGTCAAAATCGGTCTGATAAAAATAACAGCAAAGGTAATGATGATTGCTCCAACGATCACACTGCTGTATAACGCGGTGCTGGCTGCCTTGTCCGCTGTCTCCCGGTCGCCGCATCCTAACAGCCTCGAAAGGTAAGAAGCTGCTCCATTGCCAAACATCAGCCCCACTCCCACAACCACCTGTCCTAAGGGAAATACAATGGAAATTGCACCCATAGGGCTTTCTCCCAGGCCCCCGACAAAGTAAGCATCTGCCAGATTATAAAGAGCGTTGATCAGCATACCGATCATAATCGGAATTCCAAGAGCCATAAGGGCTTGGGGGATAGGCGCACTTCCTAAAAGTTCCATTTTGTTGTTACGTTCACTCATTGCAAATTCTCCTTTCTTTTAATATATTTTATAGTAGTATAAATTATAGTATTTGTCAAGGCAAGGCAGCAGCATTCCTTTGTATTCTTGACAAAAGCTATCAAATCAAATACTATAAATTATAGTGTTCAAATAAATCTTAGAAAGGCAGAGCAGCATGGCAGCAATTGATCTGATTGTACTGGGAATGTTAAAAAAAGAATCTATGAGTGCTTATGAAATTCAGAAACTGGTAGAATACCGAAATATATCTAAGTGGGTAAAAATCAGCACTCCCTCCATTTATAAAAAAGCGATTCAGTTAGAAGAAAAAGGGTTGATTAAGGCAGAGATTGTCAAAGAGGGAAAAATGCCGGAAAAAGCAGTTTACTCTCTGACAGAAACAGGAGAACAGGAATTTGAAAGACTTATGTTTGAGATTGCAGCGAAGCCCATTCATATCTTTTTGGATTTTAACGCTGTGATCGTCAACTTAGACAGTTTATCTCCAGACAGCCGGGCCGTATGTATCGATCAGATCAGCATGAATGTAAGCTCATTGAAATCTTATCTGGAAGAAAACCTTCGTGAAAAAGAAACGATACCGGAAATTCCGGAAACAGGCATGGCTGTCTTACGGCAGCAGCTTGTTCTTGCAGATGCGATTGAAAAATGGATTATTTCTTTAAAAAAGGCTGGTGAATAGCAAACAGGACGGCATAGCTTACCGCTATGCCGTCCGCATACGGGCAATCCCTCTTTTTATACTCAGCCATGCATAAAACGGCTTAAAAATTCCTTTGTCTGGTGGTTCTTAGGCGCCCCGAAAATATCCTCCGGGCGGCCCTCCTCTACGATCACGCCTCCTGCCATAAATACCACATGACTTGACACGTCTCTGGCAAAAGCCATCTCATGGGTGACGATGATCATAGTCAGGCCTTCGGCAGCCAGCTTGCGCATTACCTCCAGAACCTCTCCCACCATCTGTGGATCAAGGGCAGAGGTAGGCTCGTCAAACAGCAGCACCTCCGGCTCCATGGCCAAGGCTCTGGCAATGGCCACTCTCTGCTTCTGTCCGCCGGAAAGCTGTCTGGGCTTTGCATTGATGTAAGGAGCCATTCCTACCTTTTCCAGATAGTACATGGCATTCTTTCTGGCCTCCTCCTTGGGCTTTTTAAGCACCTTTGTCTGACCCACCATACAGTTATCCAGAACTGTCATATTGTTAAACAGGTTAAAGCTCTGAAATACCATCCCTACCTTGGAGCGGTACTGAGGGGCATTTACCTTTCTGTCCGCGATATTGGTACCGTGGTACACGATCTCTCCGGTAGTAGGCGTCTCTAAAAGGTTCAGACACCGGAGCAGCGTAGATTTTCCGGAACCGGAGGCTCCGATGATACAGGTTACATCCTTGCTGTTTACATGAAAATCAATATCCTTCAGCACCAGGTTCGTGCCAAAGGTCTTGCTTAAATGACGGATCTCTAAAATACTTTCTTCCATGCTCACCCCTCCTCCTTCTTATCTTTATTGTCCGGAAACCGGTACATGCCGCTGGTATGAGCCAGGGTATCGGTGGTCGCCAGGTCAAAATTGTCCGCCCCGTCCATCCGGTTCTCAAGCACCCGCAGGATCCTGGAGCAGGCAAAGGTCATGATAAAATACATGATCATGGCAATGGTGTAGGTCTCAAAATTCAGGTACAGAGCGCCTGCCGCTGCCTTTGTCTTGTAAAGCAGCTCTGCCACGCCGATCACGGAAAGAACACAGCTGTCCTTAATATTGATGATCAGGTTATTTCCGATCTGAGGCATAATGTTTCTCAGAGCCTGAGGAAGGATCACATAGATCATAGTCTGTACATGAGTCATGCCAATGGCCTTGGCTCCCTCTGTCTGTCCCGCATCAATAGAAAGGATACCGCCCCGGACTGTTTCAGCCATGTAAGCGCCCGTATTGATGGACAGGATAAAATAAGCTGCCTGCCACATGGTCAGATTCACTCCCAGCATGGGCAGGAGCCCGTAATAGATAAACATGGCCTGAGCCATCATAGGCGTACCGCGGAAAAATTCCACATAGGCATTGAGAATCAGCTTGATCACCCATAAAAATCCGCGTTTTACCGGGTTGTCCCCCCGCTCAGAAGGGATCGTCTGTACGATACCCACTGCAAAACCGATGATACAGCCCACAATGGTACCTACCAGGGCAATCCGCAGGCTGACGCCCGCACCCTGGAGCATGGACATGCCATACCGGTTAAATACGACCATCACACGGCCAAAAAAGTCTGTTGGCATACTGCGCCTCCTTCATCTATAGGTTTAATTTGCCAGCGGCTGCACAGCAATGGCCTCATCCATCATCTTGGAGAAATCATCCTTTGTCATCTTGGAGAGAACACTGTCCAGCGCTTCCTTTAACTCAGTATTCCCCTTCTTTAAGGAAATACCAATGTTGATGTCCTCCTCTGTTACCTGGAAATCTCCTTCGCCGCCGCCAAATTCGATCATCTTGAACTCAGGGTAAGCAACCAGAGCTCCCTTTCCTGTAGGCTGATCTGTTACAACCAGGTCGCACTTGTCCGCATTCAGGGACATAAGCATATCCGGCGCGTTGGCTGTTGCCGCAAGGATATTTGCATCCTCGATCTGAGGCAGGCAGGTGGTATACCAGATGGTATTCTGCTGGGAGGTGCAGGTAGCTCCCTTTAAGTCTGCCACGCTCTTTGCATCCGCATACTTGCTGCCCTCTTTTACCAGGGTAACAATGCTTGCATAATAATACGGCTCTGTAAAGTCAACCGCCTGGAGACGCTCTGAGGTGATGGACTGTCCCGCGATCACGCAGTCTACCTGTCCGGTGGATACGGCCGGTACCAGGGAATCCCAGTCAAGACGCACGATCTCAAGGTCGTAACCCAGCTCTTCACAGAGCTTCTTTGCCATCATTACATCATAGCCGTAAGCATATTCGTTGCTGTCCGCGATAGGAACGGCACCATTGGAATCATCCGGCTGGGTCCAGTTGTAGGGCGCGTAAGCGCACTCCATGGCAACCCGCAGGGTTTTCTTCTCTCCTGAGGCCTCTGCCTGAACGCCGTTTTCTGCCGCCCCAGTTGTCTCGGAAGCACCGCCTCCGCAGGCTGTCAGCGTCCCTGCCGCCAGAATACCGGCCATCACAAATCCCATTACTTTCTTTGCGTTCATTTTCATAATCTTCTCTCCTCTTTCCTAAAATCCGGGCAAAAAGACTGATTCAAGAAAAAAGCCACACCCATCCGCACAGGCATGACTTCCTTAGATTCCGCCGGAACTCTCCGGCCTGTTCTGGAACAGACTTTCTCTGCCCGATGATCCCACTCAGCGCCCCAGGGCGCTGAATGTCTTTTAGTATAGCATACCTTCCCGGCTTTTCCAATACCTCATTTGTATTTTTATACCGAAAACTGCTTATTTTTGCTGATTTTGCTGAGCCTGGCGGACCTGTTCCAGATAGGGTTCCATGATCTTGTCGATCACTTCCAGAAATTCCTCATCCGGGGCGATCTCATTTCCATCCTCATCCACTTCTACGGCAAAGAGGAAGGTTCTGGCGTCATTGATCTCATAACTGCAGGTTACCAGGGTATAAAGGCTCTTCGCGGGGGTGCTTACGGTTTCCGCATAGGAGCAGGGGCTGATCATCTCCTGGACAAAGGAGTCAAAGCTTTCCTGGGACACAAACTTTGTCTTGCGGACAATGGGCTCCGCAGGTCCGTAATAACAGGACACTGCCTTTAAGCGGATCTCACGGTCCGGGGTATAGATGCTGAAATACTGATGCTCCTTAAAATATTCCTCATCCTTATAGCGGACTACGTCCTTGAACATACTGCCGTTCTTCATATTGTGGCCGTAAAGCACGTTGTTGCGCCCGATAAAATCTCCCTGGCTTTCAAAATCCAGGTAAATGCTTCCGGCTACGCTTTCATTTCCATTGAAATCATGGTTCAGATAAAAATCATTGTCCTCTCCCTGGACGATGGGGTAGTCGATGTTAGTGCCGGGAACACGGATCCAGCCAATGGTATCCGGATTCTCCTCCTTCAGCTTATCAAAATCAATGGGAGAAACATAAGGCTCCTCCTCAGGCTCTGTCTCCTGGGTTTCCGCAGGTGCCTGGGTGGTGTCCTGTACCTCCTCAGCCAGGCTTTCGTACTGCTCCTGGACCTTCTTATCCTGCAGCCACTGCCGGACAGTCATGGTGCCGCTGACTGCCATAACAAGGATCAGCAGGATAATCAGAAGCCTGCGTCCCGTTCCTCTGTTGTCTCTTTTTCGCTCCATCTGTGCCGGTTCCTTTCTGTCTTATGCCATATGGATTCTGTTTTCTCTGATATCCTCTTTGTTGGTCCAGCCGTCCAGACAGCTTACCGCCTCCTGCATCAGGAGAAGAAGCTCCAGGAAGCTGCGGAAGCTGACCTGCTGGCGCTTTTCCTTCCAGGTCACGGTTCCCTGCCAGCTGGAATTGCGGCGGAACAACACCCGGATCACGAAGGTAGCCGGACCAAAATTCCCGCTTGTCACCTTATAAGTCCTGGGAACGATCAGCTCCGGCATCTGATGCCCTGCCGGAAGGGGATTGATCATGGCTTCGATCTGCTCCTTCATCTCGAACTCATTTACAAAGGGGCGTCTTTCATATACGGCCGGATGGGACACGTCCCCGCCTATCACATAATGATTATAGTTGTGGACCGTTACCTCACAGAGCCTCTTTCCAAAGCCGCAGGAATCCCGCTCCTTTTTTGTATCCAGAATATCCTCCAGATGCTCCATCAGATCCATAAAGCTGAGGAATTCATAGTTTTCCCTGGTCTTAAGATTCATAAGTTCACCCTGCCAGGTGGCAAAATAGCGGTACTTCACATGAAGCCTGAAATCAGCCAGCCGTCCCTGGCGCTCTCCCTCCGGCCCGTCATGGCTAGGCACCACCGGCTCCTCTGCTTTCTCTCTCTTGCTCCTGTCGTCAAAATTCCTCTTGTTTACGCTTTTCATGGGATAACGTATTTTATCAAAGAGCCCCTCCAGCACAACCGCAAACTCGGAAAGACTCCCAAAGGCAATTCCCTCCTCCAGGCTTTCATGGTAGATTCTTCCCTGAAGGAGCCTGTTTTCAAAGCTGTCCACTGCAACGTGTACGAATCTGTAGGAATTGGGCAGGGCCCCTGCTCTGGCTACCAGCATATCTTCACCTTCTTTTCTTCTTGTTTTTGAACATACTTTGTTTATAGTATATCAGTTAATGGTTACATTTTGGTTACAAATTCGGTTGTTTTTGCAACTTTTTCCGGCTTTTACTGGACTTTTTCCTTTTTGATATGTATACTTAAATTTAAGAAAGTATGTCTGTAAAGGAGAGCACCCCATGAAGCCATCTGTTGTTGAAGAAAAACCTTCTATCTGCGTACGAACCCTGGGCGGTTTTTCCATCTCTGCAGGAGACAGGGAGATAAGCGACAGCAGCAAGCAATCCAAAAAGCCCTGGTGTCTGTTAGAATATCTGGTGGTATTCCAGAAAAAGGATATAAGCACCAACGAACTGATCGAGGTCATATGGGCCGAGGATCCCGGTGTCAATCCGGGCGGTGCCTTAAAGACCCTTATGTTCCGCTCCCGCAAGCTTCTTGAACCCCTGGGAATCCCTCCCCAGAAGCTTCTGGTGCAGCAGAGGGGCTCCTATGCATGGACCCAGGAATATCCCACCACCCTTGATATTGACACGTTTGAAGCTATCTGCAGCCAAGTGCTGGCCTCTGAGACAGCGGATGAGGACACAGCACTTTCCCTGTGCCTGGAAGGCCTGGAACTTTACAAGGGTGATTTTCTCCCTAAATCCGAGTATGAGTCCTGGGTGATCCCCATCAGCGCCTATTACCATTCCCTTTACCAGAAACTGGTATATAAGACCATCGAGCTTCTGTTAAAAAAGGAGAATTATACAAGGATCACCTCTGTCTGCCAGACTGCCGTATCCATCGAGCCCTTTGACGAGGAATTTCATTACCATCTGGTGTACTCCCTTTATAAGGACGGCCACACCAGTCAGGCTATTGAAGAATATAACCACACCATGGATCTGTTCTACAATGAATTTTCCATTTCCCCCTCGGACCATTTTAAGGAGCTGTATAAGACCATACGGACCAAGGAGCAGGGCATCAACACCAACCTGGACGCGATCCAGGATATGCTGCGTGAGGATGCCTCCAGAGGAGCATTTTACTGCGAATACCCTGTATTCCATGATCTGTTCCAATTAGAGTGCCGGGCCATCGAGCGTACCGGTGATTCCATCTATCTATGCCTTTTAACCGTTACGGATCTGGAGAGACAGGTGCCTAAGCTGTCCTTTCTCAATAAAGCCATAGAGCATCTGGATCAGGCGATCCACGATTCCCTGCGGTGCAGCGACGTATATACCCGCTTCAGCATCAGCCAGTATCTGATCCTGCTGCCTACAGTTACCGCTGAAAAAGGCGAGATGGTATTAAAGCGGATCATCACCAACTTCCGCAAGCTCTATAACCGGAAGGATCTTCTGGTGGAATATAAACTGCAGCCCATTCTTCCCTGGAAAAGAAAAAAGCCAGAGGATGACTGAAATCTAAAGCTGCCGGTTTCCTCACAGGGCCGGCAGCTTTTTTGCACTCTCACAGGCGTCACCCCACTCCAAAGAGCCGTTTCAGTTCTTTCATCACATGGCGGTAGGCCGGGATCAGGAACAGATCCGCCGCTACCCAGGCTACCGGACTTGCGAAGCATACAGCAATATAGCCGAATACCGGCACCAGGCAGAAGCCCACTACAGAACGGGCAATCATTTCAAATACGCCGGCCAGGATCGCCAGCTTGGAATATCCCAGTCCCTGGATCATAAAGCGGACTGTATTGACAAAGACCAGAGGAATGTAAAAGGCGGCATTTGCTACCAGGAAGGTCTGGGTATTGGCGAGTATCTCCGTTTCTCCCGCATCTACAAACATCAGGGCGATCCACTGTCCCGCCGCCCACAAAAAAGCTAGGGCAGCCAGAGCGTAGACGCAGCCGATCACAGAGCCCAGCTTCAGGCCCTGGTGGACACGGTCCAGCTTTTTCGCCCCTACATTCTGGCCGCCGTAGGTGGCCATGGTGGAGCCCAGGGCATCAAAGGGGCAGCAGAAAAACATGGAAATCTTGGAGCCTGCGGTAACGGCTGCCACCGCCATGGAGCCAAGAGTATTTACAGCTGCCTGAAGGATCACGCTTCCGATGGCGGTAATGGAATACTGAAGCCCCATGGGGATTCCCATGCCGCAGAGATTCTTCATATACCCCTTATCCGGCTTCCACTCGTCTTCCTTCATTTTTAAAATGGTAAACTTCCTGCGCATATAAATCAGGCAGAGGATACCAGATACCGCCTGGGAAATAATGGTGGCCCAGGCCGCTCCCTCTACCCCCATCCCCAGTCCCAGGATCGTAAAGAAATCAAGGACTACATTCAGAACGGAGGAAAACAGCAGGAATAAAAGAGGGGTGGTGCTGTCTCCCATGGAGCGGATGGTACAGGATAAGAGGTTGTAAAGGTAGGTGGCCGGGATCCCCAGGAAGATTACAAAGATATAGGCATAAGCCCCATCCAGAATGTCCTCCGGCGTCCGCATCCAGACCAGGATCTGACGGCACAGGATGCAGACAGAAATGGTCATGACAATGGAAAAGATCAGGGCCAGCCAGCCGCCATTGGCCACATATTTTCTCAGGGCATGATCATTTTTCTCACCGAATTTCTGAGCCACAGGTATGGCAAAGCCGCTGCATACGCCGGTACAGAAGCCGATGATCATAAAGTTAATGGAACTGGTGGCCCCTACGGAAGCCAGGGCTGACACGCCCAGGCACTTGCCTACAATGATGGTATCCGCCATATTGTAGAGCTGCTGAAACAGTAATCCCCCAAGCATAGGAATAAAAAAGCCCAGGATCAGCTTCAGAGGCGATCCCTCTGTCATATCTTTTGTTACACTTTTTGCCATAGCCATTCCCTCACATATGATTTCATTTATCTCAATAATTTACTATGCCAGGGCTGTCTTTGCAAGTAGAAATTTGAGCATTTTCAGAGGGCGGGGCTGTTACATTTTACAAGGGCCGCTTATGCGCCGTGGCAGATCACCGGTATTCCTTTATACACAAACTCATAAAGGGCTGGCACCTGGGCGGGCGGAAGGTTGACGCAGCCGTGGCTTCCACTGGTCTGATAAATGGTTCCGCCGAATTTATTTCTCCAGGCAGCGTCATGAAGTCCGATGCCGCCGTTAAAGGGCATCCAGTAATCCACATGGCTCTCATATTCGTAGGTGCCATCCGCCTTCTTGGCTCCCCTGAGGATCCGGTCCTTTTCCTTATAGGTAAGACTGTAGATACCGGGAGGGGTTGTATAATTTTTAGAAATATTGCCGGTTACACAGGGGGCATCCCATACCAGGGCGCCGTCCTTAAAGGCATAGACGTGCTGGCCTATCAGATCCACCTCTACATAGGTGGTCCCCCAGTCGCTGCCGGTTCTGGAAGCAGCTTCTAAGGCATACAGCGGTTCCCGCTCCTTCACCTTCTCGGAAGGGCCCTCTGCCAGCAGGGCCAGAAGGGCCTGGGACTCTCCCGCCACATCGATCTTCCAGCCGTAAGGACCAGTAAGGGCCACATCCGCTCCCAATGCCGTATGGAAGGTACGGGTGGTTCCGGCTGTATCATAGACCGCCGCAAGCCCCTGTATATAAGCGGCTGCCTTTTCCTGGTCAAATACAGCCTTTCCGTCCGTGCTCCCTGTGATCCAGGAACAGATCGTACCGCCGTCCAGCACCTCGCTCTGGTCTCCAAACAGATAGCGGACGCTCATAGTCCGATAGCCATTCATGGTGTCGCAGAGCTTTTTTATCTCTTCGCTGGTCTCCCAGACCTGAACCTGACGGTAGCAGCCGGCACTGTCAAGATCCACGGAGGTGCTGCCGGTCTTTACTGCCTCGGTGATCAGGGCCTTCGTCTTTTCCAGATCCAGGTCATTGCCCTGGACAGCTGGGATAATGGTATATGCCTCCCCCTCCCGGTAGTCGGATATGCGGGCATCTGAGGTAGTGATAATACCGGAGCCGCTAAGGCAGGGCAGTCCCTGGATCACGGCTGACAGCTTTTCTTCATTATAAGAAGCGGTCATAGTAAGGCTGTGGGCGTTGTCCGCTGACGGTCCCGCGTTTCTCCCGGACGCATTCTGAGCCTCTAAAATAGCAGCCAGCCCCGCAGGCACTGCCACCTTATAATCAATATCCGTTCCCTTAATGGTATCGGAGGCGCCGTCCCGCCCCTTAATGGAAAGCTGATACTCTCCGGCATAAAAGCCCTCGATCTGAGCGGCTGCCTCATCTACAGTCATATTTCCGATCCCGATGCCATTAACCCGGGTGCCGGGGACAAAGCGGCTGGTATCCACCCCCTCATCTGCATAGGCGGGAGATGCCAGGACAATGGCTGCCGCTGCCATGGCAGCCAGAAATGTATGGATCTTCTTCATTCTTTCCTCCTGTCTCAATCCTCAAAAATCCAAAAGGAACCTGTCCCATTTCGGGACAGATCCCCCTGTCATCAGTCAATTACCTTAATGCTCTCGATCACCGGCTGGTTTTCCTTTGCCACGGTTCCGTTATTGTCCTCTACAGCCACAGCCTCACAAATAGCATCTACTACCTCCATTCCCTCTGTCACATAGCCAAAGCAGGCATACTGGCCGTCCAGATAGGTGCTGTCCTCATGTACAATAAAAAACTGGGAGCTGGCGCTGTCCATATTCTGGGAACGAGCCATAGAAATAGCTCCTCTTTTGTGACTTAAGGGATTCTCTACGCCGTTAGCTGAAAATTCGCCCTTGATCTCATCCTCTGAGCCTCCCATCCCGTTGCCAAGAGGATCTCCGCCCTGGATCATAAAACCGCTGATAATGCGGTGGAAGGTAAGGCCGTCATAAAAGCCTTCCCCTGCCAGCTTTAAAAAGTTTGCGGTGCTGATAGGAGCATTGTCCCCGTCAAGCTCTGCGGTAATAGTTCCGTAATCTTTCACTGTAATCTCTACATGGTGCTTACCTGCCGCCGCCTCAAGGTCAAGGGGCTGGGTCTCTGCTGCTGTAGTCTCCGGAGCGGTGCTCTCTGTCTTTGCTGCTTCCTTTGTACTTGACTCCGCTGTACTGTCCTGGCTGCAGCCCGCCAGAAGGGATACTGCCATCAGGGCTGCCATGCAGATGCTGGTCCATTTCTTCATTCTTTGCTTCCTCTCTTTAATAAGGGCATAGCCCTTTTCTCCGACATCACTGCCAAGGCCTATTGTACCCCGAAATGGACATAAGGTAAAGTCTTTTAAGAGAACCGTAAAGAAATTTTATACTTCTATCCTAAATCCATGATCCAGAGGGCCGCTCCCCTTTCCCAGATCCAGCATAGCCTCCAGCGCCCCTGACAGATACTCCTTGGCCGCCTTTACCGCCTCCTCAAGCTCCATGCCTCTGGCCAGATTGGAGGCAATAGCACTTGAAAGGGTGCAGCCGGTGCCGTGTGTGTTGGGATTTTGGATCCGGCGGCCCTTAAACCAGCCCAGATTCCCCTGACTGTAGAGAAGATCATTGGCATCGTTAAGCTGGTGTCCTCCTTTTAAAAGAACATTGCAGCCATAGGCCCGCCCGATGGCCTCTGCCGCCTGCTCCATATCCTCCGGTGAAAAAATCTTCCTGCCGGATAAAACGCAGGCCTCCGGGATATTGGGGGTAATCAGGGATGCCAGAGGAAACAGCTCCTCCTTTAAGGCCTCTGCCCCATCCTCTGCCATGAGTCTGGAGCCGCTGGTGGATACCATCACTGGATCCACTACAATATTGACAGCCCCGTATTCCCTTAATTTCTTCCCGATCACCCGGATCAGGGGCGCCGACGATACCATGCCGATCTTTACCGCGTCAGGGAAAATATCTGTAAACACCGCGTCCAGCTGGGCGCCCAGAAACTCCGGCGTCACTTCCATGATCCCGGTTACTCCTGTGGTATTCTGGGCGGTAAGGGCCGTCACTGCGCTCATGGCATATACATGATGGGCCAGCATGGTCTTTATATCCGCCTGAATGCCGGCTCCTCCGCTGCAGTCGCTGCCGGCTATGGTTAATGCTGTTTTCAATGCTCTATCCTCCTATAGCAATATGGAAGTATATTTTTCGGATCATCCAGGATCACCAGAGATGCCTCCCTGTCCAGATAATGCTCCTGCTTATGTATGATCACCAGATTTCTCCCATTAAAATACTTGATATACTGACGGAATACCTCTGAGGCAAGGGTTGTCCCCAACAAAAGCAGGGTGTCAGACCTTGACACCTCCTCTGCGGTCCGGGTCATTTTCTGGCTGTCCACCATTTCTCCAAAAAGAGAGATCAAGGGACGGACTGGCACGTTGCAGGACTCACAGAGGGGCACCCGCTCAGACTCTAACATATACGAAACCGGATACATCCGCTTGCATTGAGGACACTGGTTGTCATAGATGCTGCCGTGAAGGTTTACCACATTTTTACAGCCGCCCCGCTCGAGCAGACTGTAGATGTTGCTGTCAATGGCGCACTGCAGCTTCCCGGCCCCTTCCAGAGCCGCCAGGGCCGTCCCCGAGGCCGTATCATCCGGCACATGGCGCAGCATCTCATTTTTATAAAACTCAAAAAACTGGTCCGGGCGGGTATTGTAAAATGCGCTGGTATAAAGCTCCTCTGCTCCATAACCATAGCGTTCCTCGATCTCATAGGCCTTATCCTGCTTCTTGATCCCGATAAATCCGCCCTCCTCCATCATGCCAGAGCCGCATAAGGCTGTAGTATAGGTGCTTTCGTCCAGAATCTGGTGTAATTGTGCAGCTTTATCATTCATAGCAATGCCTCCCTTCCTTTTATTATCATTATTATACAATTAAATGGAGGAAATTACCAGATAATAATGGGTGTTGGGGAAAATGCAGCTTCATCAATCCGCCTCTCACTTATGATATGGTGCCCCCGTCATGATCCGATACCCTCTGTAAATCTGCTCCAGCAGCACCACCCGCATCAGCTGGTGGGGAAATGTCATCCTGGAAAAGCTGAGGGAGAAGTCTGCCCGTTTCATCACTGCCTCTGAAAGGCCCAGGGAGCCGCCGATGATAAATACGATCTGGCTTGTACCGCCGGTTGCCAGACGGTCCAGCTGGGCCGCCAGTTCCTCGCTGTCAAGCATCTTCCCCTGGATGGCCAGAGCAATCACATATGTGCCGTCTTTAATATGAGACAGGATCCGCTGCCCCTCTTTTTCCTTGATCTGGGCCTCCAGGGCCGCACCTGCCCCATCCGAAGTCTTTTCATCTGCCACCTGTATGATCTCCAGCTTACAGTAACGGCCAAGGCGCTTGCTGTATTCTTTTATGGCGTCCTCATAAAATTTCTCTTTTATCTTTCCCACTGTGATCAGCGTTATCTTCATCCTTCAAACTCCAGTATCATATCGTACCAGACCGCGCCTCCGTGAACAGACCGTGAAACGCCCTGGTTCACATAGCCGAAGCCCTCATAATATCCAATCAGATGCTCCTTACAGGTAAGGATCATCCCCTTTCTCCCCTGCTCTCTTGCCAGTTCGATCAATGCCCCCATAAGCCGGGAGGCGATCCCCTGATGGCGGTATTCCCCGATTACATCCAATCCGAAAATACTCTGATACGCCCCCTTCGGATCATGGAGGGAAATATTCTCAAACATCTCATCCTCGATCACCCTGCTGTCTGTGATCCCTCCATTGATAAAGCCGATGATCCTTCCATCTGCCTCCGCGATCAGAAAATTATCTCCAAATTCCTTCAGACGTTCTCTCAGGCTTTTTTCATCTGCCGCTTCCGCCGCCGGAAAACACTCTGCTTCCACTCTTACCACGCCCTCCAGATCAGAAGGACGTCCGCTCCGTATTGTAATCCCGCTCATCACTCTTACCCCTTTACACGAAAATAATATCCAACGCCCCATTTTGTATGCACATATTTGGGATCGCTGGGACTTGGCTCAATCTTTTCACGAAGCCTTCTCACATGGACATCCACAGTGCGGACATCTCCATTTTCCATGGCCTTATTGCCCCATACATATGTAAGAAGGGCTTCTCTGCTGTACACCTTATTGGGATTGCGTACCAGAAGCTCCAAAAGGTCAAATTCCTTTGCTGTCAGGTTGATCTCCTTTTCGCCGATAAATACCCTGCGCCCGTCCGGATCCAGCTTCAGTTCCCCAAAGCCGATAATATTTGCCGCAGGCTCCTCCTTTTTCTGGCGGCGGCCTTTTGAGCTGCGCCGGATGATCGCCTTGATCCGGGCCTTCACCTCCAGAATATTAAATGGCTTGCTGATATAGTCATCAGCGCCGTACTCCAGCCCCAGGATCTTATCCATATCTCCTCCCTTTGCCGTAAGCATAATAATGGGCATATCAGAAAATTCACGGATAGCCTGACACACCTCATAGCCGTCGTATTTAGGAAGCATCACGTCCAGGAGCACAATATCGTACTCTGTTTTCCTGGCCAGTTCAATGGCCTCCTCCCCGTCATAGGCGCAGTCCACCTCCATCCCGTCCTGCTCCAGACTGAACCGGATCCCTTTTACAATCAATTTTTCATCATCTACTACTAATACTTTTGCCATCGTTCTAGCTCCCCTTATTTATCAATGAAGGGCGGCCCATAGGGGGCCGCCTGCTTACGTTTCCATCTGTCATACGGTGATCTGGTCACGGATTTTGTTAAATGCCCCTTCCTTGATGCCAGGGACATTCATAATATCTTCAATCGTCTGAAAGCTTCCGAATTCCTCCCGGTAGCGGATAATATCCTCCGCCCTGGATTCCCCGATGCCCTTCAAGGTCATCAGCGCCTCCTTTGAGCTCCGGTTTATGTCTACCTTGGAGGCAGAAACATGATTCTGGGAAAAAGCTCCTTCTGAGGAGACTGCACTTCCCCCGGCCATACTGATCCCGGTGCCAGTTCCTTCTTTTTTCCACCTCTCTGCCTGAGCCTTATCCGGCACCTCGATTTTCATCCCATCCACTGCCTGCTGGGCAAGGTTTAAAAAATCCCTGGAGCCATTCTCCTGAAATCCGCCTGCAGCCTGGACTGCGTCATAGATCCGGCTCCCTTCAGGGATAGCGTACACTCCCGGCTCCTGCACCATACCGCATACATGGACGTAGATCAGCGTTTCCGCCGGTTCATCTGCAGGGCTGTCTGCATTGGATGCCTCTGCACCACCCCGCGGCGCTTCTGTACCAGCCTGGGACGCCTCCATGCCGCCTTCCGGTACTTCTGCACTGCCCCCGGCCATCTCCGCACTGCTTCCCGGCACTTCCGTGCCGCCTTCGGATGCTTCCACACCCATCACCGTCACCTCTGCTCCGCTTCCGGCCGCTTCCCCGCCATCCAGCCGGATCACCGTTTTCCCGTCCTCAAACGGGCCGCCTCCGCAGCTATAGCATATGCCTGCAGCCAACATGCATATGATAACCAGCAGAAGCTTTCTCTGTTTTCTTATGATTTCTTTCATCGTCAATGGCCTCCTTTGCCCTTCTGCAAATCTTCAGAGTACCATCTCCGCCTGATAGTAATATTCTATCGGAAACCGATTTCAAATACAAGGATTATTTTTCATTTTTTACCGTTTAAAAACCACAATCCCTCCAATGGCGATAGCCGCCCCGATAAGCTTATGCCACGCAAAACCTGCCCGCTCGGTTCCAAACAATCCAAAGAGCTCAATACAGTAAGCCACAATAATCTGAGCCACAACGATCAAGAGAGCCGCCTGGGCCGGGCCAAGGCTTTCCATACTGCGGATTACCGTATAGGTAATCAGAGCCCCCATAATCCCTCCTGCCAGCACATATCTTGGAGTGACCTGCCAAAGACCTGCCACCGGCTCCCGTCCGGTAAAAAACCAGATAACTATACAGGTGATAAATGCCGTAAACTGGACCCAGCCTGCGGCCACCCATACACTGGTCTGATCGGTTACTTCCGTATTAAATACTCCCTGAACGCTCATAAGGGCGCCTGAGATCAATGCAATCATCATTCCCATAAGTTGTTTCCTGCCTTTCTGACACAACGGTGTGTGAAGCTGTTTTTTCACAGTATTTCCTGTGCGTCCGGTTTTTATCCATTTTCCCCCGCACTATTGCCACAAAAGACTCTCTATTATATAATCATCCTTATGCAGATTTTGATCCAATTACTGCAGGCCACTGCCTGGCCCATGGAGCCCCCTGCGCCAGGTTCTGCCTTCCATATACTGATCACCCTGGCAGGAAATCAGATCTGCCTTCTTGCTGTTTTTACCGGAGGCGCCCTGTGCCATTTTCTCTGCGGCCTCTTAAACAGGCACAGAAAAACGATATAATATAATAAGAAAGGAACATTCACACCATGTCAGAACACAAAAACACCGGGCGGGCAGAAGCAGCCATCGCCCTTCATGACCAGGGCTTTAACTGCGCCCAGTCCGTTGCCTGCGCCTTCGCAGACAAAACCAATCTGGAAAAGGAGATTCTTTTCCGTATAACAGAGGGTCTGGGCCTTGGTATGGGCTCCATGACCGGCACCTGCGGCGCACTTTCTGCTGCCGCCCTTCTCTGCGGCCTCAAATGCAGCACCGCCCATCTGGATCACCCGGATTCAAAGGCTGTCACCTACCAGCTGTCCCGTTCCTGCATGAGGGCATTTGAGGAGAAAAATGGAAGCGTCATCTGCCAGGAATTAAAGGGTGTCCGCACCGGTAAGGTGCTCCGTCCCTGTCCGGACTGTATCCGGGATGCAGTGGAGATCATCGAGACTCTTGTTTTCCCGGAAAGCAGTCCGGAAGACACAAAATAGGAGTTCCCAGCCCGTCAGTTTTCTCCGAGGTAAATATCCTTTGATTTTGCCTCGATTATCCGCAAAATATTAAAAGATATTTTCCTGTTTTTGCTATATAATGAGATTCTGCAGAACAGGTTCAGAACAGCTTATCCCCTTCTGAACCTGCCAGACAGCAGCGAAAGGATCTCAGACATGACAGCAGACACAGACTACAGACCAAAATCAGAATCCAGCACCCAGGAGCCGGAGGCGGCCCTCAATGAAAAAGACCAGCAGTTTTGCCGTTTCGTAAAGGAAGGAAGCATGTGGCGGGTGGTCCTTTATGTGTGTACGCCTCTGGCTCTTTATCAAAGCCTGAACCAGCTTTTTAAATTATTTGATTCTCTGATGGCCTCCCATATCGGAGCCTCCTCCGTCTCCGCCGTAGCATATCTTTCTCAGATCAACCTTATGCTCTCTGCCCTTGGAGGCGGTCTTGCCGTAGGAGCCAGCATTAAGGTCAGCGAGGCCTACGGCGCCGGAGATCTTAAGCTTGTGAAAAAGCGGGTCAGCACCCTGTTTGCCCTCTGCGGCATCCTGGGAGGCGGCCTCCTTCTGATTTTGGTCCCTCTGGCCCCTCAGTTCCTGCGTTTCGCGAAAACACCGGAAGCCTTTATCGCGGAAGGAACTACTTATTTTATTCTTGACCTTTTTGGCATTGTGCTGAATTTCTTCAACAGTGTATACATAGCCATTGAGCGGGCTAGAGGCAATTCACAGAGGATCCTCCGTCTGAATATAGGCGTTATTCTCATCAAACTGTCACTTACCGCCCTCTTTGTCTATGTGCTCCACAGCGGGATCAATATGATCGCAGCAGCCACCATCCTGTCACAGTCCGTCATGCTTGCGGCGGCCTGTAAAAATCTTCACGAAAAGGGAAACGCCTTTGGTTTTTCCTTAAGGAGCATTTCCTTAAAACGGCGTGTAGTGCGGCCTATGGTTCTCCTTTCCGTACCGGTGATCATTGAAAAAATGGCCTTCTCCTTCGGAAAGGTGATCGTCAACTCCATGAGCACCATTTACAGCCCCCTCACCGTAGGCGCCATGGGTATTTCCAACAATCTGGGAGGCATCACCACCAACCCCCAAAACGGATTTCAGGAAGGGGGATCCGCCATCATAAGCCAGAGCCTGGGAGCCGGACAGCCAAAAAGAGCCCTTGAAGCCTTCCGCTGCATCCTGATCATCTGCGTGGCCCTGGGAGCCCTGCTTATGTCCCTCACCCTGCTTTTCCTGCCCCAGATCAGCCGCCTCTTTTCCGGAAATGACCCTGAATTTCAGGAAATGATCTGCACCATCTACCGGATGGAAGCCATGGGCGCCATTCCCCTGGGGATCAATGCCGCCGTTATGGCCCTGCTTTACGGCTTTGGAAAAACGAAAATCACCCTTTTCATCAATTTCAGCCGCGTATTCCTGTTCCGGGTGCCGGTGCTCTGGGCCCTCCAGAACTTTACAGACCTGGGTGACGTAAGCGTAGGCATTGTGATGGCAGTCAGCAATATTTCCACCGGTCTTCTGGCCGCCCTGATCGGTTTCTTCACCGTCCGCCAGATCAAAAGGGAGCTTACCGGCGGCGGCGCGAAGCCTTCTCCTCTTTAAGGAGCTTCCTCAGATATGCATAGACCGCCTCCTCCCCCTGGTCCCGCAGAAGGATCAGAAGCTCCTCTAAAAGAGCGCGGGTCTTTGGGTGGATGGTGATATAGGCTCTTGTGCGCTCATAGTATTCCCAGGGAGCGGCGCTTGTATAGTCCTTTCCCTTATATACCTCACAGGCGGCGATCCGGTCGCAGATCATCTCCGCCACATACCGAAGGGGCATTTCATTTCCCACCAGTCCTTCTTCCTTATTTAAAGAAATGTCGATCCAGTATTCATCATGGTGCTTGTTGCGGCCCTTGTGATGGAGCCAGGCCCTTGAAAAGCCCAGCTCCTCCCGCTCCGCCGCATTGGGACTCCGGTCTCCCTGATAATAACGGACCCCGGTTATAAATTCCTCCGGGCTGTATTTTGAAAGGTCATGGGTCAGTCCCTGCCAGTAAAGGCCGATCCGGAAACAGTGGCCGCATACCAGCCGCCTGTGCCTTGTAATGGTGCAGAAATGCTTCCATATATTTTGTATTTTCATATGCGTTTGATCCTTCCTTCATCTGTTTCGTCTGGATTCTTCTTCTTTATCCCCGAAAACGTTTGACACATTTCAACATTTATGATATTCTTATGGAAGTTGCAGCAGGGCTGTAACGTCACTTTTTATTTTTTATTTTTTTTGGAGGTATCATAATGAAAGGTACAGTTAAGTGGTTCAACAACCAGAAGGGTTACGGATTCATTTCCGACGAGCAGGGCAACGATGTATTCGTTCACTACTCCGGTCTGAACATGGAAGGCTTCAAGTCCTTAGACGAGGGCGCAGAGGTTGAGTTCGACGTAGTAAACGGCGCTAAGGGTCCTCAGGCTACCAACGTAACCAAATTATAATCATCCATGAACAACGGTGTACCTTTTTCAAACATATATCGTCATTGATAGAAGTTGAAGTAAGTTATATCTGAATTTCAAGTGATTAGAGCAAAGAGCCGGTCCTTCGACTGGCTCTTTTGTCATGTCCATTTATCTCGCCTGCCTTAAAAGCTCAGACAGTTCCTCCACATCAAAGGTATAATTCTTATTACAGAAATGGCAGTTCACCTCGATGGGCTTGCCGTCGTCGATCATTTCCTGAATATCCTTTCTTCCGATGCTGATCAGGGCCTTTTCCACCCGGCTCTTTGTACAGTTGCAGTAAAACTGCACCGGTGTGCGCCCGTTGATCTCCAGACCAAACTCTCCTAAAATGTGCTCCAAGATCATCTCCGGCGTATTGCCCACATCCATCAAGGTGGTGACAGAGGTGATCTCCTTCAAGCGGGCCTCCAGTCCGCTTACCACTGCTTCAGATGCCCCCGGCATCAGCTGGATGATAAATCCCCCTGCCTGGCGTACTGTATTGTCCTTATTCATCAGCACTCCCAGAGCCACAGAGGACGGAGTCTGCTCTGAGGTAGCATAATAATAGGTCAGATCCTCGGCGATCTCTCCTGTTACCAGGATAGTCTGCCCTACATAAGGCTCCTTCAGCCCGATGTCCTTGATCACGCTGAGTACGCCGATCCCCAGGGCGCCGCCTACATCCAGCTTTCCCTTGTCATTTGGCGGAAGCATAACAGAAGGATTATATACATATCCCTTTACATTTCCATGAGAATCTGCTGTTACAGCCAATCCCTGGATGGGCCCGTCTCCCTGGATCTTGATGGTCAGAAGGTCATTCTCCCCCTTCATATCACAGCCCATCATGGCTCCCGCTGTTAAAAGGCGTCCAAGGGCCGCCGTCGCAACCGGGCTTGTATTGTGGGCCGCTCTCGCATACTCTGCCAGGTCCCTGGTGGTCGCTCCAAAGGCTCGTATCTGTCCCTCAGCCGCCGTTGCTCTTACTACATAATCTGCCATTATTATCACTCCTGTCTTTCTTTTCCCCGTTCCCTAAGCACCACATAGATCCGCTCACTCTCATCTCCCGGCACATCGTGGGTAAATGCGTCATAAACAGCCACAAATTCCATGCCTGCCTCCTGGGCAGCCTGTTTTATTTCCTCCAGAGAATAGCATTTCTGATAATGGGTCTCCTCAAACCGGCGGTACAGCTCCCCTTCCTCTATAAATAAGGTAAGGCTGTATTCATTGATCCGCTCCTCCTGGTCGTAGAAATTTTCCCATATAAAGCTGCTTTCCTCCCTGGCCTCCGCAAAGGTGGAATCCCCCATCAGCTCCCTGTACTTATACTCCGTATTCAGGTCAAAAATAAATACGCCGCCGGGATCCAGATAGTTGTTTGCCAGCTTCATCACCTGTACCAGATCCTTATATTCCAGAAGATAATTCATGGAATCGCAGATGCTGACCACCGCTCTTACTGTGCCGTAAAGCTCAAACTCCCGCATGTCCTGAAGCAGGTATAAAATATCCTGTCCGGACCGCTCCCGCTTTTCCAGAGCCATCTCCAGCATATCCTCTGAGCAGTCCACACCGATCATATCATAGCCTGCCTCTGCAAGAAGCTCAGTCAGGCTTCCTGTGCCGCAGCCCAGGTCCAGGACCAGGCCCTGCTCCACTCCCTGCTCCGTCAAAAGCTCCTTTACATAGGAAGCCCATTCTTCATAAGGGATATTGTCCATAAACAGGTCATAAACCTGCGCAAAGCTCGTATACGCCTCCATGGCTCCTCCTATCAAAAGTGCCTGTCCGGATCAGGCCGGGCAGGCATCAGGTCTTGGATTATGCGTTCTTTCCGCAGCACTTCTTATACTTCTTGCCGCTGCCGCAGGGACATGGATCATTTGGGAATACCTTCTTATCCTTGCGGATGGTGCCGGAAGCCTTCTGTGCCTTGTAAAGCTCCTTCCTCTTTTCCGGAGTCAGGATGCTGTCCCACTGTGGAAGCTCGTACAGCCAGGTAGCCTTTGCCTCTACCATGTTGTAATACAGCTTCTCCGGATCAATCTCGATCTTAACCTCTGTCTCCTCATCCATGGTGTCAATGGGATTCTCATAGCCCTTTAAGCTCTCATTGATACCGTCCAGAAAGCCTGTCATAATCAGAAGCTCTGTACCGTACTTCTCAGCCAGTTCCTTTACAGTGCCTGTAATCACCTGAGCCGGCTCAGACAGGATCTGCTCGTAGATCCCCTTCTCGATCTGGAAATATCCAGTCCACAGTTCTTCTCTCTTTTTATCATCCAGGCCGTCTCCATAAGCCAGATTTCTCCATGTCTCTAATAATGCCATAGTAAAAACCATCCTTTTTGTATTTTAATTGTTGTTTCATTTCAAACACAATTAGTATATAACAAAACACAGGATTTTTCAAACCTTTTTAAGGATATGTCAGGGAAATGTAATATTTTTTTTAGAAGCCGTATGTTTTCTGCCTTCAGGCACATAATAATGAGGAACCAATCAAACCCATCAAGGAGGACAATCATGAAAGTAAATGGCAAAAACGAGAGTATCCAGTGTTCCATCAAAAACTGTATGTACCATGCAGACGCAGTTGATTACTGCACCCTGGACTGCATCAAGGTAGGCACACACGAGATGAATCCAACAAAGAAGGAATGTACCGACTGCGAATCCTTTATGAATAAGATGCAGTAATAAAAGCGGCGCCTGGTCTAAAACAATGGATCTGGCGCCCTTCTTTTTTGTAAAATTTATTAAGAATCTTTACATTTATCTAACATCCATTGACCCTGGAGCCAGTCCATGGTATATTTTAAAGCAGTCAGATATGACGCCGGTCCGGTTCGGGGTTCCGCCAAGAGGGGCTTCCCGCCGGGCCATCCCCCAAATATGTATGACCGGATGTCCGGTCTTATTTTTTTGCTTTTTTGCAGGCAAATAAATATACATGATATAATGCATAGATACCTCAGTCTATTACAGTCTAATATTTTTACCGCCGCTAGGATACAATAATACAAAACTGATTGTAGAAAGAATAAATGGTGGTGAAGATAATGAGTTATGAACTGGAACGAATCAACGAGCTTTGTATCGAACGCGGCTGGAGCCACTACCGCCTTGCCCTTGAAATGGATACCTCTCCCAATAATATCGGAAATATGTTCCGCCGTACTACCATTCCAAGTATACCTACCCTTCGCCGCATCTGTGAGGTTATGGGCATCTCCATGGCCCAGTTCTATAGTACCGACGGCACCCAGGTAACCTTAAGCCCCAAGCAGCAGCGGATCCTGGAACTCTACAACAACCTGGACCAGATTGGGAAGGGAAAGCTGGAGGCTTATTTGGAAGGGTTGTCGGGGCAGCATACTTAAGGGCGGGGGCCCGTGAAGAAAAAAGACTATTTGCAGGTTGGTTTAGAGAACCGGGCAGATAGTCTTTTTGTGGTGGGTGAAAATGTCAAAGATAACCACCACCCCATCGCTCCACATCTCAACCGCTCCCGTCCCGCCAGTCTCAAGCACCCGGATCCCCCGCATATTCATTTCCTCTACCACCCGGTCTGCCGGGTGGCCATAGGAGTTTCCTTCTCCGTAGGACAGCACTCCTATCTTACTGCTCAGCGCGTCCAGAAATTCGCCCGAGGTGGAGCCATCTGAGCCGTGGTGGGCTGTTTTCAGCACATTGACGTGCTGGAGGTGTTCCTTACAGGGGCCTGGCTCCTTAGATTGCTCTAAAAGCTCTTTTTCTTCTTTGATCCCCATATCCCCGGTAAACAGCATATGGAATTCCCCATAGTCAGCACAGATCACCAGGGAGTGGCTGTTTCTGTCCTCCCTGCGCGAGGGATTTCCTCCATAGAGACAGGTCATGGAAAGGGCACCGGCCGCAAGCTGTTCTCCAGGCTTCATATACCAGACCCTGCCGCCGTTTTGCAGCTGCTGTTCGGAAAGCCCCTCATAGATCTCCTGCCCCTTTCCGAGGGCAGGCAGGATCAGGGTGCCAATGGTGATCTCCCCTGGTTCTTCCAGCAGAGTTTTCAGCCCGCTTATATGATCGCTGTCCCCATGGCTTACCACCGCATAGTCCAGGCGGCTGATCCCCTTGCTTTTTAAGCAGGGCAGAAGGGTCATCTCCCCCAGCTTTTTCTCGCTGCTGCTTCCTCCGTCTACAAGGATCCGGCTCTTTCCTGTGCTTAAAAGAAAGCCGTCTCCCTGGCCCACATCCATGCACAGAACCTCAAGCCCCTGGACCGGCGCCGGAAAAAGAAATAAAAAGCCGCCCAGATACAGCCCTCCCGCAAGGAGAACTCCATACCCGCCCCGGAGCTGCCAGCGGCTGCCTTCTTTCTTCCTTTTATTCTGCCAGCCGGCTGCAAGAAGCCCTCCTGCTGCCACTACCGTATAGCCTGTAAGCTGCCACAGGCCCGGCCGGCCAAGAACCAGGCTGTGGCCCGGCAATCTCTCTGCCAGGGCACAGAGCCCCTCATAATAATCCAGAACATAATGTCCTGCCCCGGCTGCCATCCTTCCTCCCAGGCTCCAGACACTGCCGATCCCGATCACCAGCAGACCGGAATACATGAGAACCGGCACCAGAGGGATCACCAGCAGATTCAAAAGGATCCCGTACAGCGGATGCTCATAGTAGAACCACAGGACCACCGGTGTGAGGACAATCTGGACGCACAGACTGATGAGCACTGTTTTCTGCCAGCCCTTCTCCACAAAAAATGCCTCCTCTGCCCATCTTCCAAGCCCTCCGATGGCCCCTACTGCTCCAAAGGACAGCAGAAATCCGCTCTGCATCAGGAGATAAGGGTGATCCCATACCAGAACTATGGCTGCCAGCGAAAGAGCAGACAGGGTATCATAGGTCCTTCCGGCCCAGGCCGCCGTCCACATACACAGGATCATGATCACTGCCCGCATGGCAGAACCGGAGCCTCCGGTCATGATCCCGTAGCTGACCACCAGCACAGAGCCGGCTGCTGCCGCCTTCCCGTACCCAAGCCCTGCCAGGCGCAAAAGCACATAGATCCCGCCTCCGATGAGAGACAGATGCTGGCCGCTGATGGCCAGAAGGTGGGCGATTCCATTTTTCTGGTACATGGTCTTTATCTCTCCGTCCATGGCTCCCGTCTCCCCCAGCAGCATGGCCCGGTAGATCATCCCGTCCTCCGGCTCGCAGATTTCCCCGATAATCCTGCTGCACTCTCCCCTTATGGCAGACAGAAGCTTAAAATAAGGACTTCCTTCCCCGGATACCTCAAGCAGCTTATCCCCGAAAAACCGGCAGGCCGTCCCCTTGGAGCGGTAGTAGCTTCTGGCATCAAACTCTCCCGGATTTTTAGGCCCCTGGATCCCTTCCAACGATCCAAAAAGACTCACCTCCTGTCCCACTGCCAGACAGACCGGCTCTTCCGCCTTCTTTACATAGGCCAGTACCTTTCCAAACTCCCCTTTTTTCTTTCCTACCGTTACTCCGGCATCCTCAACGCTGAATACCCATTTATCCTCCTTCTCCTCCAGATGGCTGATCCTTCCCTCTATCCGCCCTCTGCCCCCTGCAAATGTCTCTGCCAGCTCCGCCTCTTTATCCAGCTGCCGGACCCTGGCTCCTCCATTTCCATATCCTGTAAAAAATGAAAGGGCGAAGACAATGCAGATAAGGAGGGGTGAGATCCATCTCTCCCTCCTGCCTGCAACGCTCCGCGCCCAAAGGACTCCTGCTCCTGTTACAGCCAGAAGGGCCATAACAGACAGAAGTCCAGGCATCACCACCTGATAACGCAGGGCAAGCACCTCTCCAAGTACGAATCCTGCTGCCATAATCAAAAGCGGCCGCCTGATATTCATTTTTCTCCTTTTCGTCCTTAGTGTACTCTCGGAATCTCCCTTGCACTCATCTTTGTGGCTGATTTTCCGCCA
>URNT01000003.1 GCA_900549235.1 uncultured Clostridium sp.
TATCTGACAACTTAATCGAAAGCGTGAAATACAGAGTAGAAGAATTCACCGGCATAGAGGTTGAGAAGATCAATATCTATGTTGAGGGTGTAAGAGTGATTGATTAGGAGGAAGTTACCTGTGGGTATAAGTACAATTAACGCCGGTATGGTGAAAAATGCCTTTCTGGCAGGAGCAAAGGGCCTTGAGGCCAAGAAGGAGTGGATTAACGAGCTGAATGTATTTCCTGTGCCGGACGGCGATACGGGAACCAATATGACACTGACCATACTGGCAGCGGCCAGAGAGGTGGCGGCTCTTGAGGAGCCTACCATGGACCAGCTTGCAAAGGCCATTTCATCCGGTTCCTTAAGAGGGGCAAGAGGCAATTCAGGAGTGATCCTTTCACAGCTTCTGAGAGGCTTTACAAAGGAGATCAAGACCGTAGAGGTGATCGATGCCGCAACCCTGGCCAATGCCATGGCAAGAGGCACAGAGACTGCTTACAAGGCGGTTATGAAGCCTAAGGAAGGAACGATACTGACAGTTGCCAGGGGCCTGTCGGATAAGGCTCTTGAGATGGCTGCGGGAACAGATGATATAGAGGAGCTTCTGAAGGTGGTAATCGAACATGGTGATCATGTACTGAACCAGACTCCTGAGATCCTGCCTGTATTAAAGCAGGCCGGCGTGGTGGATTCCGGCGGTCAGGGCCTGATGCAGGTGGTAAAGGGCGCCTTTGACGGCCTTATGGGACGTGTCAGCGATCTGTCCTTAGAGGGGGGGCAGGCAGCGCCCTTTGAGAAGAAGGAGCCGTCTGCAGGCGCCGCCAGAACCGATATTGATACGGCAGATATTAAGTTCGGTTACTGTACGGAGTTTATCATTAATCTGGAGAAGGAATTTACGGATGCGGACGAAAGAGAGATGAAGACCTATCTGGAGTCCATTGGCGATTCTCTGGTGGTGGTATCCGATGATGAGATCGTAAAGGTACATGTCCATACCAACCATCCGGGACTGGCATTTGAAAAGGCCTTAGGCTACGGCTCCCTGTCCAGGATGAAGGTGGACAATATGAGAGAAGAACATGAGGAGCGTGTGATCCAGGATTCCATGCGTCTTGCGAAGGAGCAGGCAGAGAAGTCGGAAGCTCCGAAGGAGCGCGCTCCCTACGGATTCATCGCTGTTTCCAGCGGCGAAGGCTTAAGCGAGATCTTTAAGGGCATCGGGGCAGACTGCCTGATCGAGGGCGGCCAGACCATGAACCCCAGTACAGAGGATATGCTTCAGGCCATCAGCCAGGTGAACGCGGATACCATCTATATTCTTCCGAACAATAAGAACATTATCATGGCGGCCCAGCAGGCCAGAGATCTGACAGAGGATAAGCAGATCATCGTGATCCCCTCAAAGACGATTCCTCAGGGCATCACAGCG
Organism: uncultured Clostridium sp.; assembly: GCA_900549235.1. Classification (GTDB taxonomy): domain Bacteria; phylum Bacillota; class Clostridia; order Lachnospirales; family Lachnospiraceae; genus Enterocloster. The sequence continues at coordinate 1,420 of URNT01000003.1, forward strand.
CTGGTGAACTTTATGCCGGATCTGTCACCGGAGGAAAATGAGGCCAATATGGTAAGCGAGATGGGAAACGTAAGGACAGAGCAGGTCACCTATGCAGTGCGTACCACCAATATCGACGGCATGGATATTGCAGAAGGAGACATTATGGCCATCGGCGATCAGGGTATGCTGGCTGTGGCAAAGGGGATCCGGGAGGCGGCTTTAAAGGGCCTTCAGGCCATGCTGGATGAGGACAGTGAGCTGGTGACCATCTATTACGGAAGCGAGGTCAGTGAGGAGGAGGCACAGGCATTTTTAGAAGAGGCCCGGGAAGCCTTCTCTGACAAGGAATTTGAGCTTCAGTACGGCGGCCAGCCGATCTATTATTATATGATCTCTGCAGAGTAACGCTCTGTGAAAGAAGGAGGAGGAACAATATGAATGATGAAATGAGAATGGAACCTTCCTATGAAGTGCGGACAGAGTCAGAAAGCCTGACACGCTATACGGCGAAAACCTTCGGGTGGATGTTTTTGGGATTGCTGCTCACATTTATCGTGGCCATCGAGGGCTACATGACCGGCCAGATCATCCGGGTTCTGATGATCCCCTACTGGCACTACCTGCTGCTTATAGCAGAGATCGGTGTAGTGGTTTTCCTGTCTGCCAGGATTGAGAAGATGTCTGTGGGAACCGCAAGGGTGATGTTCTTTTTATATGCCATCCTGAACGGCATCGTATTCAGTGCCTATTTCCTGATCTTTGATCTGGCGGTACTCTGCATGGCCTTCGGTCTTACGGCTCTGATGTTCGGTATCATGGCCCTGATCGGCTACTTTGGCAATGTAAACTTTACAAAGCTCCGCCCGCTTATGACAGGCGGACTGCTGTTCCTTGCAGGCTACTGGCTGATCGGTATGTTTATCGACCTCAGCGCCTATGAGATGATCGTATGCACCATCGGCATCTTCCTGTTTCTGCTGTATACAGCCTACGATACCAAGAAGATCCGGTCTTACTATGTTTACTTTGGACAGCAGCCGGAGATGGCAGCCAAGGCATCGATTATGGGAGCTCTGGCACTGTACCTGGATTTTATCAATCTGTTTTTATATCTGCTGCGTGTACTGGCACGTAAAAAGAATTAGTGAAAAACCGGCCCTGGAGCTTTGAGAGCTTCTGGGGCCGGTTTTTTGTGCTTATGAAACAATTAGATTTTTAAGGATCTCCACCACCTGCTCCATGGCCTGGCAGGAGATAAATTCATGGCGGCCGTGGCCATTTCGGCAGCCGGTGCAGAGATTGGGACAGGGAAGACCCATGTAAGAGAGTCTGGCCCCATCTGTGCCGCCTCGGATTGGAACGATAAGAGGAGCCGCCCCGGCCTGCCGGATGGCTTTCTGGACGTGTTCAATAATTTCCTCCTGGCCCTGAAAGGTCTCATACATATTGCGGTAGCTTTCGGTAATCTGGACGGTGACTGCCTTATAGCCGTATCTGCGGTTTAAATAAGCGGCAGCCTCCTCCATTACCTGTTTTCTTTTTTCAAAAAGAGCAGGGTCATGGTCCCGGATCAGATAAGAGAGGTGTGCTTCTCTGGCGGTTCCCTCCATTCTTTCCAGGTGATAAAAGCCTTCCCGGCCCTCGGTACAGGCAGGGGTCTCATAAGGGGGAAGAAGAGACTGGTATTCTATGGCTATCTGGACTGCATTTTTGAGAATCCCTTTTGCGTAGCCTGTATGGGCAGTGACTCCCTGTATGGTCACTTTGGCAGAGGCGGCGTTAAAATTTTCATAGGAAAATTCACCTGTTTTTCCGCCGTCTACCGTCAGTCCCCAGAAAGCGTCAAGAAGAGAAATGTCTGTATGATCAGCGCCCCGTCCGATTTCTTCGTCTGCAGTAAAATGGATGGAAATCGGAGGATGAGAGAGCTGCGGATGTTCTGTCAGATATTGAAGAAGGGTCATGATCTCGGCAATTCCAGCCTTGTCGTCCGCGCCCAGAAGAGTTGTGCCGTCTGTGACGATCAGATCCTGTCCTATATATTCAGAAAGCTCCGGAAAATCAGAAACTTTTGTGACAATTCCCTTTTCCTGATTTAATACAATATCCTTTCCATCATATTGAAACAGGATTCTGGGCTTTACATCCTTTCCGGACAGATCCATAGCCGTGTCCATATGAGCGATCAGGGCGATGGCAGGGGAGAGGCTGCTGCCAGAAGCCGGCAGATGACCGTATACGCGCCCAAAACCGTCTGTATGGGCATCTGTAATCCCCATGGATAAAAGCTCCTTTGTAAGGAAATGAGCCAGCCTTACCTGGCCGGGAGTAGAAGGCGTTTCGGTGCTTTGATCGTCTGACTGGGTATCAAAGCGTACATAGGTAAGAAAACGTTTTACAACAGGGGACAGTCCTTTTTCCTGTATTTCTTTCATGTGAAATCCTCCATAAATATGCTTCAGAATATGAAAAATACAAAAAGGGAGACGTGCATCTGTCCGTCTCCCTAAACATACTTTTTTATCTGTGGAAATGCAGGTGGCAGCAGCCGTCTCCTGCAGCGATGGTCTTTTCGATGTCCAGAGTAAGGCCCATCTGGTCTGCGATCCCTCGGTCGCCGTCCATAGCCATATCGCACAGAAGCTTCAATTCTTCCCCTTCATAGCCCAGCTTTTCCCAGGCCTGTACCAGAGGGCACTGGCCAAACTCAGCTACCAGATGATCGTGGGTTGCCTCCAATACTTCGATCTCCATATTTTTAGCGCCCTGCCCGCCAAAGAACACAGCTCCGAAATCAGCAGCACTGGATGGATCCTCACATTTGGGCTTGTACAGGTTATCGCCGTGGATATGGCCGCACTTGCGGATCGCTTCACGGCACATCTTTTCAGCATCGGCTCCCTGAGCCTTGGCCTGCTCGTAAAGAAGAGCCATCCAGGTTGCGCGGTGTTCAACAGCACCCCGGCAGGCAAGTGTACATGGATCTGTAAATTTTGGTTTGTTGTGTTTAACTGACATAATTGAAAAATCCTCCTAGATAATCATCATGATATTGGTTTCTTTGCCAATGACCATTCCTGCTTATCCAGGCATGCAGCGATCATTCCCTATTATTTAAGCACGTTTTGTAATCCGAGTCAATAGTCAACAGTAAAACAATGTCGTTTTTGGTAAAAATGACAGGAATCGAAGGAAAAATTATGCAAAATACTCAAAAATACATTATATACCGCACTTACTATTGACATTTTATGCACTTGTGATATTATCAGTAATATAACAATGATATTCCTGATTCTGGTCATGCAGCGGTCAGATGAGAAGTATCGGAGGTCGATAAACAACATGCTAAAGTATATAGTCAAACGTCTGTTGGTAGCGATTCCTACTTTTTTCGGAATAACTGTATTGGTGTATCTGATTTCGGCGATGGCTCCCGGAAGTCCTTTAGAGATGCTTATGGCAGACCCTATGGCTACAAAAGAGAGCATGGAGGCCTTAAAAGAGCAGATGGGATTAAATGATCCGGCTATTATACAGTATTTCCGCTGGCTTGGAGCCATGCTCCAGGGGAATCTGGGAATTTCTTACAGAAACAGCCTTCCTGTATTAGGACAGGTGCTGGAAAAGCTGGGACCTACACTGATTCTTACGCTTTCTTCTACAGCGTTGTCCGTGCTGATCGCGGTGCCCCTGGGCATCATGTCAGCCTACAAGCCCTATTCTGCGTGGGATTACGCGTCCTCAGGCTTCGCCTTTGTAGGCGCTTCCACACCTACCTTTTTTACAGGACTGGTGGTGATCTATCTTTTTTCAGTCAAGCTGGGACTTCTGCCTATGGGAGGTATGTATGACGCAGGTGTTCATACAGCAGCCTCGGCTATAGAGCATCTGATCCTTCCCTGCCTGGTGCTGACGATTTTCAACATAGGAAGCATCTTAAGGCAGACAAGGGGAAGTATGATGGAGGTATTCAGTGAGGATTACATAAGGACGGCAAGAGCCAAGGGTCTTACAGAGCCAAGAGTGGTGATTATCCATGGCCTGAGAAATGCTCTGATCCCGGTTGTTACCGTACTGAGCACCATGATTCCCTTTATGTTCGGAGGGGCAGTGGTAGCGGAACAGGTATTCAGCTGGCCGGGCCTTGGAAGTCTGATGGTGCAGTCCATTAACGCCAGAGATTATCCCATGATCATGGGAATTACAGTAGTGATCGCGGCGGCAGTCCTCATTGGAAATGTGCTGACCGACATCGCATACAGCCTCTTAGATCCAAAGATCAGAGAGAGCCGTTAGGAGGTAAGAGGATGTCACAACAAACAGGAATAAAAAAAGATTCATATTATCGCGACGTGCTCTTAAAATTCAGGGCTCACAAACTGGCCATGATCGGCGTGGCGATTATTGCAGCGGAGGTACTTCTTGTGGTGCTTCTGCCCATGATTTTAAAGCTGGACCCCTATACCTCTGATATACTGGCTTTCAGCGCGCCGCCTGGACCGGGACATTTCCTTGGAACAGATGATACCGGGCGGGATGTGTTTGCGAGACTGATCTACGGAGGCAGGGTGTCTCTTCTGGTAGGCCTGCTGTCAGCGATTATAAGTCTGCTGATCGGCGTGCCTCTGGGACTGATCGCCGGTTATTATAAAGGCATATGGGAAACCATCGTTATGCGGGCGGCGGACATTTTTATGTCCTTCCCATCTATGATACTGGTTCTTGTCCTTGTATCAGTGATCGGTCCTTCTGTATGGACAGTAACCCTGGTGATCGGAGTGCTTGGCTGGACGGATTTTGCAAAGCTGATCTATGGAAATGTGCTTTCTGTGCGGGAAAAGGAGTATGTGGAATCCGCAAGAGCTGTGGGAACAAAGGATATTCCCATTCTGGTAAAATATGTGATACCAAACGCATTTGCCCCTATCCTTATTAACTTTACATTCCGCACTGCCCAGGCAATCATTCAGGAATCAGCTCTGAGCTTTCTGGGAATGGGAGTACAGCCGCCGGAGGCGTCCTGGGGAAATATCCTTTATGCAGCTCAGTCCATTACCGTTCTTTCATCCAGGCCCTGGCTCTGGGTACCGCCGGGGATTCTTCTGGTATTAACCGTATCCAGTATTAATTTCATTGGTGACGGAATCAGAGATGCTCTTGATTCCAGAACAAAAATAAAGAAAAAAGGGAGGAAAAACAATATGAAACGCAAATCAGCAAAGGCAGCGGCAGCGGCTCTTGTATGTATGATGGCTCTTTCTGCCTGCGGCAAGGCAGACACAACAGGAACGCCAGGCGCATCAGAAACAGTACAGTCTCAGGCAGAACCCCAGCAGAATACTAATGAAGGGGGTGAAAAGGTAATCACCATCGCTCAGACAGGAGACTGGGATACATTTATGGTCATGAATACCACAAATGCAGGAGCAGACAATATCAATGAGCTTATGTTTGACCGTCTGATGACCATAAACACAGACGGTACCTTTGAACCACGTCTGGCTGATTCCTGGGAAACCAATGAGGCCCAGGATAAGATCATTTATCATTTGAATGAAAATGCAGTGTGGCATGACGGAGAGCCTGTGACGGCAGAGGATGTTGTATACTCCGCTCAGGTGGCTTCTTCTGCAGAGTACAATTATCTGAGAAGAATCCGTATGCAGTATTTTGCAGGTACAGATGAGACAGGCTGCGAGCTGTCTGAAAACAGCGTAGAGGTAGCGGCTGTAGATGACCATACAGTAGAGTTTACATTAAAGAGCCCTATGGACCCATCCATTATCTATGCTCTTGTAAACCGTGATTTCTTTATTATTCCGGAACATTTATTATCTGGTATTTCCGATGCGGAACTGGTAAATTCCCCCTTCTGGCAGAAGCCAGTAGGCTCTGGCCCATGTATCTTTGACAGCATGGAATCCGGCGTATCCGTTGAGTTTAAGGCAAATAAGGATTATTATCTTGGGACACCTGATTTTGACCGTCTGGTGTTTAAGAAGGTGCAGTCCTCAAACCTTCTTTCCGGCCTGATGAGCGGTGAGATTGACGCCCTTTCTGGGAATACACAGCTTCCTCTGGCTGACTGGGACGCTGCCTGCAGCACAGAAGGCGTGACAGCAAAATCTGTTCCTACCTTTGCATATCAGTACATGGCCATGAATACCTCAAGAGACTATCTCACAGAGGATATCCGTCACGCGATTAGCCTTGCTATTAACCGCCAGGTGATCGTAGACCAGCTGCTGATGGGCCAGGGCCGGGTTGCCATCGGACCTCTTCCTGATGACCATAAGTACCGCAACCAGGACATTCAGCCGGAGTACAATCCTGAGAAGGCAAAGGAAATGGTAGAGGCAGCCGGATGGGATGCAAACAGAGAGCTTGAGGTTTTAGTATCCACCGGAAATGAAGTCCGCGAGAAATCAGCCATTCTGATCCAGCAGGATCTCCAGAAGATCGGAATCAAGACCAGAATCCAGACTCTGGATTTCCCCACCCTTCTGACCAATGCCAGAAACGGTGATTATGACCTGTGCTTTATCGGTTCTGCAGGCTCTGTAGATCCTTCCGAGTCCGTTCCAAACGTAACCGCAGGCTATATGAACAACTTTACACAGCTTACTGATCCCACCCTTGGAGAAGTGGGAGAATCCGGTGCAAAGGAGATTACCTTTGAGGCACGCAAGGCCGTATACGATGAGTATCAGCAGATTCTCTTTGATCAGATGCCTATGGCATTTTTATACTTTACCAATGATCTGTTCGCTTACAGCTCCAGCCTTGAAAACGTGCGGGAGGGAGCTATTGACTACAATGTAAATAAAAACGTATGGGCCTGGAAGGTAAATAAGTGATTTTGGCTATAAGCGCCATACAAAAAGCGAGGGATCAGAATGTCTGAAAATTTGATTGAAGTAAAAAAGCTCGTTACCCAGTTTTCTGGTAAGAACGGAACGGTCACAGCAGTAGACGGCGTATCCTTTCACCTGGAAAAGGGAAAGACTCTGGGGATCGTAGGGGAGTCCGGCTGCGGAAAGTCTGTTACCAGTATGTCTATTTTAAGGCTGATACCTGCTCAGACGGGAAAGATCGCTTCAGGAGAAATCCTGTTTGAAGGCAGGGACCTGACCAAGCTTTCTGAAAAGGAGATACGCCAGATACGGGGAAATGAGATCGCCATGATTTTTCAGGACTCCATGACAGGCTTAAATCCCGTGATGACCATTGGAAAACAGCTTACAGAAACCATAACCGCCCATAGTAAGATGGATAAAAAGCAGGCCAGAGACCGCGCGGAGGAGATGCTTAAAAAAGTCGGCATCCCTTCTCCGGCCCAGCGCCTTAAGGAATATCCCCATCAGCTTTCCGGAGGTATGCGCCAGAGGGTGATGATCGCTATGGCTCTTTCCTGTAATGCGTCCCTTTTTATTGCGGACGAGCCCACAACAGCCTTGGACGTGACCATACAGGCACAGATCCTGGAGCTGATGAGGGAGCTTAAGGAAAAGGAAAATAAGTCTATTATGCTGATTACCCATGATATGGGGGTTGTAGCAGAGATGGCAGATGACGTGATGGTTATGTACGCAGGCAAGGAGATGGAATATGGGGATGTGAGGAGCATATTTAAGGATCCTCTGCATCCATATACCCAGGGGCTGTTAAAATCCATCCCCCGTCTGGATCAGGCCTCTGCCGAGCGTCTGTTTAATATTCCAGGTTCTGTTCCAGATCTCAGTGAAATGCCGAAGGGCTGCCGTTTCTGTACCAGATGCTCTGAGGCTACGGAAGAATGCCGGTCCAGAGAACCGGGGCTTTACGAGGTAAAAGGGCGGAAGGTGCGGTGTTTTAAATACGCGCCGAAAGGAGACATGGATCATGAGTGAGACGAGGGAAAAGCTGGTAGAGCTGAAACAGGTGAAAAAAGAATTTATCACAGCAAAGTCCATGACTGGAAAACCTTTGAAGGTAGTTCATGCAGTGGATTCGGTGGATCTGACCATTTACGAGGGAGAGACCATCGGCGTGGTAGGAGAATCTGGCTGCGGAAAGTCCACTCTGGGGCGCTGTATCCTGCGGCTGATCAATCCTACGGCGGGCGAGGTGCGTTACAGAGGAGAGGATATTACCGGTCTGAATAAAGAAGAGATGCGCCAGATGCGCCGTAAGATGCAGCTGATTTTTCAGGATCCTTACGCTTCTTTAAATCCCCGTATGACGGTTTTAGAGCTTATTAAAGCGCCTCTTGACGCCTTTGGGATCGGGAGCAATGAGGATCGGATCCGGAAGGTGCGTGAGATCATGGGTCTTGTGGGTATGCCGGAGCATATGATGAACCGCTATCCTCATGAGTTTTCAGGAGGCCAGAGACAGCGTATCGTCATTGCAAGGGCTCTGGTGCTGGATCCGGAATTTGTAGTCTGTGACGAACCGGTATCGGCTCTTGATGTGTCGGTCCGCGCCCAGGTACTGAATCTGATCCAGGATCTTCAGAAAACAAAGAAGCTGACCTATCTTTTTATCTCCCATGACCTAAGTGTGGTGAAATATGTATCAGACCGGATCGCGGTGATGTATCTGGGACGGATCGTGGAGGTAGCAAAAAAGGAAGAGCTGTATGAAAATGCCAGGCATCCTTATACAAAGGCTCTTCTTTCGGCCATACCTATTCCTGACGTGGACAATAAGATGAAGCGGGAAATTCTGACAGGAGATGTGCCAAGCCCCTTAAATCCGCCTTCCGGCTGCTATTTCCACACAAGATGCCGGTATGCCACAGACCGGTGCCGGATGGAATGCCCGGCCCTTAAGGATGTAGGAGGAGGCCATCTGGCGGCCTGTCATCTATGTGAATAACCAGGAGCAATAAGGAGGAAACGCAAATGTATACGCCAGATCAGAAACTGATCCAACAGATTGACAGCTGGATCCAGAAGGAAAAGACTTCTTTTATAAAAGATCTGGACCGGCTGGTGGCAATTCCCAGTATTTCTGAAAAAGGAGATGAAGCATATCCATTTGGAAAAAGCTGCGGGGATGTACTGGATGAAATAACAAGAATCAGCGCAGGTTATGGACTAACAGTAGAAAATCACGAATATTACTGCGGAAGCTGTCTGGTAAAAGGAACCTCTGACAAAGCCCGAAGGATCGGGCTTTTTGCTCATCTGGATGTGGTTCCTTTAGGTGAGGGATGGGAGAATCCTCCTCTTTCCTGTACCTTAAAGGACGGCTATCTGATTGGCAGAGGGGTGGGAGATAATAAAGGGCCTGGGATCTGCGCCCTTTATGCAGTCCGCTTTTTAAAGGAGCATGGGATCCGGCTTAAAAATGATGTTCTCCTGTACTTTGGGCTGGCAGAGGAAACGGGAATGGAGGATATTGAATATTTCTGCAAAACCCAGAGAGTACCAGAGCTGTCCCTTGTAACGGATACCAATTTCCCGGTGTGTTATGGAGAAAAAGGACTGCTCAGAGCAGAGCTTTCCTGGAAAGGCGGGCTTGACAGAGACAGGGACGGGCTTCTTTCCTTTGAGGGAGGAAGCGTGGTCAATGTGATCCCTGCAAAGGCGGAGGCTGTGCTTACAGGACTGCCCATGGAGAAGGTTCAGGCTAGTCTGAAAGGTAAGCCGGGGCTTTGTGCTGAAATGACGCCAGAGGGTGTGAAGGTGACAGCAGAGGGGATTTCCAAGCACGCCGCATTCCCGGAAGGTGCGGTAAATGCCATCCATGTGCTGGCGGCTGCTCTTACAGGATGTGGACTGATAAGGGGAGAGAGTGAAAAGGCAGTGCAGGCGGCGGCAGAGATAACAGCGGATTTCTACGGCGCATCGGCTGGAATCCCATTTAAAGACAAGGAATCAGGGCCTCTTACCTGTGTGGGAAGCGTAGCAGGAATGAAAGACGGAAGGTTTACTCTGGCCTTTGACGTGCGCTATCCTGTGACTGTAAAGGGAGAGGATGTGATCCGCGCTTTTAAGGCACGGGCAGAGGGGAAGGGATTTACCTTCCTGGTAAAAGAATGCTCCGCACCGGCCTTTATGCCTCTTGACCAGCCTTATATCCCTCTGCTCTGCGGCATCTGTGATTATGTGCAGGGAAAGCATTACGAGCCTTATACCATGGGCGGGGGAACCTATTCCAGAAAGTTGCCTGCAGCAGTGGGCTTTGGGCCGGGGGTACCGGATGCGGAGAACCCCTTCCCTGCCGGTCACGGACAGGGGCATCAGCCGGATGAATGTGTTCCCTTTGAAATGTTGCTAAAAGGGCTTAAAACATATATAATAGCTCTTATAGAACTGGATAAAATCCTGTAAACACAGAGGGGAAGGGAGACCGGGTATGGGTGGGAAGCCATCAATGAAGCAAGAGATATATCGTGCTGTTCTCAAAGATATTATCGAAGGAGTTTATAAACAGAATGAGATCATCAATGAAAAGCAGCTGATTGAAAAATACGGGGTCAGTAAATCGCCCATACGGGATGCTCTGATCGAGCTTTGCAGCGAAGGGGTTCTGATCAGTCATCCAAGGTATGGTTATGAGGTAGTACGGATCAATGAAAAGGAGATCCGGGATATTATTGCCTTTCGTGTCATGATCGAGACAGGCTGTATACGGGAAGCAGCCTCTTATATGGATCAGAGAGATATAGAGGAGCTGAGGGAATTTACCCTGAAGGAATGCTGTGACTCAGGGGATGATATTACCATATTAAAGCATTGGGACAATAACTGCCGTTTTCATCTAAAGCTCCTGTCCTACAGCCGGAATCTGTACTGCTACCAGATGCTGCAGCGCAGCATCGGGATCATGACAAGGGCCTATGCCCAGCGCCATTGGGAAAAATGGGGAAGAATATCCTTTCAAATGGACTGCGAGGGACATCTGGATATTATTCAGAGCCTGGCGGAAGGAGATACAGATGGAGCGGCAGAAAAGCTGAAAAAGGACATTCTTTCTTTTATGGAGCTTCTTTATCCGGGAAATCTGTTTTTGTAACACCCCATAAAAACAGTTGCCGAAGAAAAGAATCATTGCTATAATCAGTATGAATAATCCATAAAGGGGGACCTGTTATGTTGATCGGAGCACTGGAAGCAGGCGGAACAAAAATGGTATGTGCCATTGGCAATGAGGATGGTACGATCCTGGAGCAGGTGTCGATTCCTACTACCACACCGGAGGAAACACTGCCAAAGATCGTAGCGTATTTTAAGGACAAGGGGATCAAAGCCCTGGGAGTGGCAGCCTTCGGGCCGGTGGATGTAAAGCCGGAGTCGGAGACCTATGGCTACATCCTGGATACCCCGAAGCTGGCGTGGAAGCATAAGGACCTGCTGGGGATTCTTAAAAAGGAGCTGGAGGTCCCCATTGGACTGGACACCGATGTAAATGGCTCCTGTCTTGGCGAGATGACCTATGGCTGTGCAAAAGGACTGGACAGCGTGATTTATATCACCATCGGAACCGGCGTGGGAGTAGGAGTCAGTGTAAATGGAAAGCTGCTCCACGGTATGCTTCACCCGGAGGGCGGACATATTTTACTGGAGCGTCATCCGGAGGATCCGGAAGGGGGCATCTGTCCGTACCATAAAAATTGCCTTGAGGGCTTTGCAAGCGGCCCTTCCATTGAAAAGCGCTGGGGAAAGAAGGCCATTGAGCTGGTAGACCGGCCGGAAGTATGGGAGCTGGAGAGCTATTATATTGCCCAGGCCCTGACTGATTATATTATGATTCTGTCTCCTCAGAAGATCATTCTGGGCGGCGGAGTGATGCATCAGGAGCAGCTGTTCCCGCTGATCCGCAGCAAGGTAAAGGAGATGGTTAACGGCTACATCAATACAAAGGAGCTGGAGGATATTGATAATTATATCGTGCCGGCAAGCCTGAATGATGACCAGGGTATTATGGGCTGCATCAAGCTGGGACTGGACGTTTTATGTTAAATCAGCAGCCGGTCCATACATTAAAGGGTATCGGGGAAAAAACAGGGAAGCTGTTTGAGAAGCTGGGAGTCGTCACAGTGGGAGATCTTCTGGCCTATTATCCCAGAGCCTATGAAACATATGAAGCACCTGTTCCTCTGCGCCAGCTGAAGGAGCAGCAGGTGATGAGCGTAGAGTCGGCACTTACAAGGAGTGCCGACCTCCTTCGTTTTAACGGAAAACAGATGGTGTCCGCCCAGTTAAAGGACTTAACCGGCTCCCTTCAGCTTGTATGGTACAATATGCCTTATATGAAAAGCCAGGTAAAAAGCGGCGTCCTCTATGTATTCCGGGGGCGGGTGGTGAAAAAACGGGGGCGGCTTATGATGGAGCAGCCGGAGGTATTTACCCCGGAGGCTTACGAGGCCCTTGTAAATTCCATGCAGCCGGTGTACGGGCAGACCAGGGGGCTCAGCAACAAAACCATTGTAAAGGCCCAGAAGCAGGCTCTTGAGATCCGCCAGCTGGAAAGGGAATATATGCCGCCCCAGCTGAGGCGCCGGTATGAGCTGGCAGAGATCAACTATGCCTTAGAGCGGATCCATTTTCCCGCAGATCAGAAGGAGCTTTTATTTGCCAGAAAGCGGCTGGTCTTTGACGAGTTTTTCATGTTTCTGGTGGGAGTGAGACGGCTGAAGGAGCACCGCCAGGAGAAGGCTTCCCAGTACCGGATTCCCCCGTCAGCAGAGACAGAGGCTTTGACAAACCGGCTGCCCTTCCAGCTTACAGGCGCCCAGAAACGAGCCCTTCATGAGGTATATCAGGATATGAACAGCGGCTTTGTGATGAACCGTCTGATCCAGGGAGATGTAGGTTCCGGAAAGACCATTGTAGCGGTGCTGGCCCTTTTGCAGGCAGCCTGCAGCGGATTCCAGGGGGCGCTTATGGCGCCTACGGAGGTTCTTGCCAGGCAGCATTTTGAGTCCATGACAGAGCTTTTCCGGGAACATGGCATTGACAAAAAACTGGAGCTTGTAACGGGCTCTATGACCGCAAAGGAAAAGCGCCTGGCCTATGCCCGGATCGCTTCCCATGAGGCGGATATTATTATCGGCACCCATGCGCTGATTCAGGAAAAGGTGGTCTATGACCAGCTGGCCCTGGTGATCACAGATGAGCAGCACCGGTTTGGTGTGGGGCAGAGGGAGGAGCTTGGCAAAAAGGGCGGTATGCCTCATGTAATGGTTATGAGCGCCACGCCTATTCCCAGGACCCTGGCCATCATATTGTACGGGGATCTGGATATATCGGTGATCGACGAGCTGCCTGCCGGTCGCCAGACCATCAAAAACTGTGTGGTGGATACCGGCTACCGGCCAAAGGCCTATGCTTTTATTGAAAAGCAGATAGAGTCCGGCCATCAGGCCTATGTAATCTGCCCTATGGTAGAGGCCAGCGAGATGATCGAGGCGGAAAATGTGGTGGATTATACCAAGGCCCTGAAAAAGGCTCTGCCTTCCTCTATTACGGTGGAATACCTTCATGGGAAAATGAAGCCCAAGGAGAAAAATGCGGTGATGGAGCGGTTTGCCTTCGGAGAGATCCAGGTGCTGGTTTCCACTACGGTCATTGAGGTAGGGGTAAATGTACCCAACGCTACGGTGATGATGATTGAAAATGCAGAACGCTTCGGCCTGGCCCAGCTCCATCAGCTGAGGGGCCGGGTGGGCAGAGGAAAGGCTCAGTCCTACTGCATTATGGTAAGCGGCTCCAGAGATGAAAAGACCATGGAGCGGCTGGGGATTCTTAATAAGTCAAATGACGGCTTTTTCATCGCCTCAGAGGATCTGAAACTGCGGGGGCCGGGAGATATATTTGGTATGCGCCAGAGCGGGGAGCTGGAGTTTAAGCTGGCGGATATTTTTACAGACGCAGGTATTTTAAAGCAGGTATCTTTGGAGGTGAACCGGATCCTGGATGAAGATCCTCTGCTTGAGCGGGAGGAGTACCGGGAGCTGAAGCGGAAAATAGACGGGTATCTGGGGACGAATTATGATAAATTGAATCTGTAAAGGCAGCAGCTGGAAAGGAGCGGACAGATGAACGAGACATTGCAGACCATTTTTACAAGAAGAAGCACACGGAAATTTGAGGAGCGGGCCATTCCGGGAGAGGACCTGGAGCTGATCCTTAAGGCAGGGCTTCATGCCCCCAGCGGTATGGGGAAGCAGACCTGGCAGTTTACCCTGGTGAAGAATCGGGAAAAGATCCAGGCCCTGGCAGAGGTGATCGCCCGGGTTCTGGGCCGCAAGGGCTATGATATGTACCGCCCAGAGGTTCTGATCATTCCTTCCAATGACAGGAACAATCCTCACGGCAAGGAGGACAATGCCTGCGCCCTGGAAAATATATTTCTGGCAGCCCATTCCCTTGGCATCGGCTCCGTATGGATCAACCAGCTTCAGGGGATCTGCGACGAGCCTGAGGTGCGGGAACTTCTGGATTCCTTCGGCATCCCGGAGGAGCACATTGTTTACGGCATGGCGGCTCTTGGCTATGAGGCAGATGAAAAGAAGGAGAAAGAGCGGATCGGAAAGGTTGTTGTGGTAGAATAACCGGCAGGATGACAAAAGAATGCCCCGGACTGAGCATGGTACCCAGTCCGGGGTTTCTTTTGTTGCTTTCGGTTTTTTACTTTCCGGCCATCTGGCGCTCCTGGGCCTCGATCATCTTCTTAACCATATACCCGCCTACGGAACCGTTCTGTGCGGAGGTCAGGTTACCATTGTAGCCGTTGCTTAAAGGAACACCAAGCTCGCTTGCAACTTCCATTTTGAATTTGTCCATTGCTTCCTTTGCCTCTGGTACATTTGTTCTGTTTGTGTTGTTTGACATAATAAATGCCTCCTTATAATGTGTATTTGCCCTGGACTCTTTTAGTGGTCCGTGGCTTGTTTTGTGGTACATTCCTATTATGTGCCTGGTGAAAAATAATACACTAGAAGGTTTTGCAGATAATGTTAAAAAATGGGAGGTCATTTGAAATATAAAAAACATCATCCCCATGGCAGGATGATGTCTGTCCGCTTTCTGAAAAATACCGCCAGCCGGAGCGTGTCACCGGGATATTGTGTGTGAGACCGGACACCTCCGATACGGGCGAAACCGCACTCCTCCCGGAACTGGCGGCAATTTCATTTTAGCACTGCCTTAAGCAGATGGCAAGCCTTTCTTATTCTCCCCCTGGTCCGTCCCGGCGTTCCCTGGATGATTCCGGGAGCGGATCTGCGGGCGTGATGATTTCGCTGCCGCTGCGGTAGGGCTCATAGTCAATTTCCGGCACATCGCCGTCACCGTACCGGTCTGTATCTGGGTTTCTCATTCTGATCACCTCCGAGGGTAGTATGGCTTTTGCAGCAGAGGCTTATTCTTGACAGGGAAATGACAATGGAGTATACTACATTTAGATATTTTTCTAAATATCTAAATAAAAACGACATAAGGAGGTTCCTATGGCTTTTGCCGATACCTTCAAGGCCCTGTCAGACCCTACCAGGCGGGAGATCTTAAACCTGTTAAAGAAACAGCCCATGTTTGCAGGGGAGATCGTTGAAGCCTTTACTATGTCGGGGGCCACGATTTCTCATCATCTTTCCATATTGAAGCAGGCGGGACTGATCGATGAGGAGAAAAAGGGGAAGTATATTCAGTATTCTCTGAATACTTCTGTGCTTGATGATATGATCCAGTGGATGCTGGAGCTGAAAGGATGAAAGAAGGAGGCGGCTGCGATGCGTGTACGGACCAAGAGGATTTTATGTGTGTTATTAAACTTATTGACAGTGGGGATGCTGGCGGCGGTCTGGCGCTTACTGCCGGATCAGGTGCCGTGTCATTGGGATTTTAAGGGACAGGTGGAATATGATTCCAAAAACACCCTTTGGATGCTGGCAGGGATGCAGATTTTCTTTAATGGTATGTTTGAGGTGCTTCCCCAGATTGATCCAAGAAAAAGGAACTACCAGAAGTTTATGGAACAGTACAATGTATTCTGTGTTTTTATGAATTTTTTCTTCACTGTACCATCTTTTTCATCGGGCGTTTCAATGTAAACCTTTACCCGGCCATCTGGCTTCATTTCTGAATGTACGATTTCTGTATCATCATTTAAGATTAGATATGGATACATCATAATGCTCACCTCCTATAATCCGTTTTGTCAGGGAATCAGAGGCAGAATCTGGTTATTCCAAAGCCTGCCTGCCTAGAGCGTGTTTGAAAATTCATTTCCGCCATCTGCACGCCCCACTTCGCGGTATATCCCGGCCGGATTCAGTCAGCGCAGCCCACTGCGCCTCCTTCATCCGGCAGGGATCTCCCACAAAGTGTGACGCACATCTAACGAAAAGCAATTTTCAAACATGCTCTAAAGTATACCACAGGAAAAACAAAATAAAATTAAGACATATGTAATTCTTTTCCTCTGCCGCCTATGCTATACTAAAAAAAGATTCCGAGAGTACAATAAAACAAGCAGGAGGAAAGCCATGGATTACAGAATATTAGGCGAAACATTACCGGCAGTGGAGGTGCGTCTCCAGCCCGGAGAGGCGATGTATACACAGTCAGGAGGCATGGCCTGGATGAGCGACGGGCTGACTTTGGAGTCCAATATAAAGGGAGGTCTTATGAAGGGGCTGGGTCGGATGTTTTCCGGGGAGTCTCTGTTTATGGCTACCTATACGGCAAGCCGGCCGGACAGCATCATTGCCTTTGCGGCAACCGTTCCCGGAAAGATTCTTCCCATTAATGTGGCAGACCAGAACCTGATCTGCCAGAAGGGAGCATTTCTCTGTGCCCAGCCAACGGTAGGGCTGCGTACCGTTCTGACGAAAAAGTTTTCTTCCGGATTTTTCGGCGGGGAGGGATTCATTCTTCAGCAGATGGAAGGAAGCGGAATGGCATTTTTAGAGGTGGACGGGGATGTGGTGGAAAAGACCCTGGCTCCGGGAGAGGTTTTAAAGGTGGATACGGGCAATGTATTTGCCTTTGAGCCCAGTGTTTCCTATGAGATCGAGATGGTAAAGGGGGTTAAAAATATCTTCTTCGGCGGTGAGGGGCTGTTTCTTACAAGGCTTACAGGGCCGGGAAAGATCTATATGCAGACCATGAATATTGCTGAATTTACAGGCCGGATCGCTCAGTCAATCCCCTCCTCCAAATAGCTTTTTGCCCGGACGGCTGGAAAAATGGCAGGAAAAAGGTGAAAAAAACCTTGTATATCTGAGATTTTCATATTATACTTGTTTGGTATAAAATATTGAAGGCTGCATAGACCAGAACATACAGGAGTTTTACATGAGAGTAATCGCAGGCAGCGCCAGAAGGCTGCTTTTAAAGACATTAGAGGGCATGGATACAAGGCCCACCACAGACAGGATCAAGGAAACCCTTTTCAATATGCTGAATCCCCAGATACCGGGCTGCGTCTTTTTGGATCTGTTTTCAGGAAGCGGCGCCATCGGAATTGAGGCACTCAGCCGGGGGGCGAAGCTGGCCGTTATGGTTGACAACAACCCAAAGGCCGCAGAGTGCATCCGTGAGAACCTTCAGAAAACAAGGCTGGAGGAAGGGGCCGTTGTGATGAATCAGGACGTGCTCACCGCTCTCAGACGGCTTGAGGGCAGGAATTATCGGTTTGACATCGTATTTATGGATCCTCCCTATGACCAGGGACTGGAGAAAGAGGTGTTTGCCTACCTGGCATCCTCCCCTATGGTGACAGAGGACACCATTCTGATCACCGAGGCTTCAAAGAAAACGGATTTTTCCTGGCTGGAGGAAGCCGGCTACCGCATGATAAAGAGCAAAGAATACAAGACCAACAAGCATGTGTTTGCTGAGAAGGAGAACAGATGAGAATTGCAGTTTACCCTGGAAGCTTTGACCCGGTAACCCTGGGACACGGCGATATTATTGAGCGCACCTCCAAGATGTTTGACAAGGTGATTATAGGAGTCCTGAACAACCGGGCCAAGTCACCCCTGTTTACAGTCCAGGAGCGTGTGGAGCTTTTACAGGAGGTAACAGCAGGCCTTGCCAATGTGGAGGTTCAGTCCTTTGAGGGCCTTTTAATTGATTTTGTGCGGAAAAATGGCGCCAATGTGGTAGTAAGAGGACTCCGGGCCATTACGGATTTTGAGTACGAGCTGCAGATGGCTCAGACCAACCGGGTGATTGCGCCGGAGATCGATACCATTTTCCTGACCACCAATCTGAAATACTCCTATCTCAGCTCCAGTATTGTAAAGGAGATCGCGGAGTATGACGGTTATATCAGCAGCTTCCTGCATCCGGTTGTAGAGCAGAGGGTAAGAGAGAAGCTGGCTGCCGGATGCCGATAGCTTTAGTGATTGAAGGAGAAGAAAAGACATGATGAGTAGAATTGAGCAGTTAATCAGTGAGATTGAGGAATATATTGACAGCTGTAAGTTTCAGGCGCTGTCAAACAGCCGGATCATTGTAAATAAAGAAGAATTAGAGGAGCTTTTAGTGGAGCTGCGCCTGCGCATTCCGGATGAGATCAAGAAATACCAGAAGATCATCAGCCAGCAGGAGACGATCCTGGGAGAAGCCCAGGCTCAGGCCGATGCCATGTTAGAGGATGCCAGGAAACGGTCCGATGCCATGTTAGAGGATGCTAGAACACAGTCTGATGCCATGGTAGGTGATGCCAGGTTCCAGGCAGATTCCATGGTGGCTCAGGCCAGCGAGCAGACCACTGAGATGATCAATGAGCATGAGATCATGCAGCGGGCCTACGCCCATGCCAATGAGGTAGTGGAGCAGGCCAACCTTCAGGCTCAGGCCATTGTGGACGCGGCGGTTGTAGATGCCAACAACATCCGCCAGGGCTCCATCCAGTATACAGATGATATGCTGCGCAGCCTCCAGACCATTATCAATCATACCATGGAGGGGGCAAAGGGACGCTTTGATTCCTTTATGAACTCCATGCAGTCCAGCTATGATATTGTTTCCTCCAACCGCAACGAGCTTGCGGGAGGGCTTGTGCGCTCTGAGGAGCAGAACCAGGGCCAGGCGGCAGCTGCCATGACCCAGGAGGACGGCGCGCAGGGTTAATCCTTCCTCATATTTTTCTATGCTCATCTCATCATAAGGATGCAACATAAAAGACAGGAAAGCAGGCTGTGGAGCAGCTTCCACAGAACATAATGCCGGATGGAAAGTCCGGCATTTTTTAATACGCTTTTTGTCTGAAAAACGCCGGAGATTCCGCCGAAGGCAGCGCTTGCCAGGATCAGCATAAGGGCAGCTGGGCCGGAGACGCCGGATGCGATGGCCTGGATCCCGGTTGTGATCTCTACAAGGCCCAGAAGGGCGGGAAGAAAGAGCCTGGGCGTATGAGAAGGGAAGGGAAGCCATCTAAGGTACAAAGCCAGGATGGAAAAGAGCATGATATATCCCCCGATTACCACCATGGTCTCAAAACAGCTCATCATATGGCGGTTAAAGGAAAATGGCTCTGTCCTGGGGCTTGGGTGGCTGTCTGGGGTCTGGCTTTTCCCGTTTTTTTGCCGCCGGGGAGACAGGTACAGGTGCTTTGCAAGGAGGGTGAGAGGGAGAATGGGAAGATAGAGGCAGAGGATTACAGCCCATATGGAAATGGAAGCCCGGGCTCCTGCTGCCAGCCTGAGCTGGTTCATTACATATCCCAGGACAAACATGGGGCTTGGATGGTTGCTGATGGCAAGAAGAAAACGGCCTTCTTCCGGCCTGATCCGCCCGCAGTCCGCAAAATCACTGGCTGTTTTGGCTCCCATGGGATAGCCGCATAAGAGCCCGCTCATAAAGACATAGCTTCCCTGGTCAGACAGCCCCATAAGTCCTGAAAGTACAGGGAAAAACGGCCTTGTCAGGATCCCAATCCCATCCAGGGCCACGATCATGCCGGAGCAGATCATAAAGGGGAGAAGGGTGGGAAGCACCACATCTGCCCACAAAAGAAGGCCCTGCCTGGCGCCCTCCAGAGCAAGGGAAGGCCGGGCCAGAAGCATAAGAAGGCAGAATACGGCCATACTGCCGCCAATGGATTTTTTCATAGGCACCTGCATAGGATCATTTATACCAATATATTGAGAGGGGCGGTGCGCTATGCCTCTGCTTCTGGTTCTTGTGCTGGCGCTGTTCCAGCACGCGCTGACGGATTACCTTTTGATGAACCCGGATTATTACCAGCTGGGGGCCTACACCTGGGAAAGCGATGCCTTCCGGGAGATGAAGCTGGGAGAGCTGCCTGTAAAGGATTTTGACCGGCTGACCGCCCTTATGATCGGCCATGATTATGATCTAAGGGAAATAACAGAGGAGACGCCTGATAGCAGCCTTCTTATGGCTTCCCGGCCTGCTGATTACAGGAAGCTGAAACATGCCTATGAAATGGTTCTGGGAGATCTTTTGTATTTCCCCATCCCTCAAAGCACCCGCCAAGGTACGCCGGAGGTAACCTTTGAAAACGGCTGGATGGATACAAGAACCTACAACAGCCAGGGAACAGAAAGCAGAGGCCATGAAGGCTGCGATATTATGGGAAATGAGATGCCGAGGGGATATTATCCGGTGGTCAGTATGAGTGATGGGGTGGTAGAGCGGGTCGGCTGGCTGGAGATGGGCGGCTGGCGCATGGGCATACGGGCCCCTGGCGGGGCGTATCTGTACTATGCTCATTTATACGGCTATGCCAGGGAATGGAAGGAAGGGGATGTGGTGAAGGCAGGGGAGCTTCTGGGATATATGGGAGATACAGGGTATGGGAAAATAGAAGGGACAACAGGGAACTTTGACGTTCATCTCCATGTGGGGATCTATATTAGGACAGATCATTTTGAGGAGATGAGCGTCAATCCTTACTGGATTCTGAAAGGGCTGTGGGGGAGGCGGCTGAGGGTGGGGTATTAGAGACTGCCGTCTTTACAACCCGCCTTCCCCCTGTATATATTAGTATTACACGAGAAAAGGGGACAAATAAAATGGAACAAAAAACCATAGATAAGCATCGCCGCCTCCGTCTGATCCTCCGCTTTTTCCACGGATCCAAGCGGTATTTTGCGGCGGCAGCAGCGGCGTCTTTTGCTTCTGCCATGCTGAATGCACTGACGCCTCAGATCTTCCGCTTTACAGTGGATGAGGTGCTGGGAGGAGAGGGATTTTTGTGCCTGTTGTTGTGGTGTATTCAGTGGTATTTTACAGCCTGATCGCGAAGCGCTTTACCAAGGCGGACGAGGCGGAGGGCGCCCTTTCTACGGTGGTGCAGGAAAATGCCACCGGTGTGAGGGTGGTGCGGGCCTTTGGCCGGGAACGGTTTGAGATGGACCGGTTCCTGGAGAAAAATGAGGCCTATGCAGATCTGTGGATCCGTCTTGGCACATTGTCCGGGCTTTACTGGGGCGTGGGAGATTTTATAACGGGGCTTCAGGTGATCGCCATCGTGGTTTTAGGAGCAGTACAGGCGGTCCATGGAAGTATTACAGTAGGAGAATTTATTGCTTTTGCAGCCTATAATACAAGGCTTGTGTGGCCGGTGAGAGGCCTTGGAAGAATCCTTTCTGATATGAGCAAGGCCGGCGTTTCCTTTGACCGGGTGGATCACATCATACGGGGACAGGAGGAGATATATGAAGGGGAGGCAGAGTGCCCGGAGAATTTTGATGTCCGGTTTTCTCATGTGAATTTCCAGTATGAACAGGGGCAGGAGGTTTTGCGGGATATAAGCTTTGAGGTAAAGGCAGGGCAGACTCTGGGGATCCTGGGAGGTACGGGAAGCGGGAAATCAACCATTGTCCAGCTGCTGACGAGGCTTTATGAAACAGACCAGGGAAGCATTACCATCGGCGGCAGGGATATAAAAAAGCTGCCTCTTAACTGGCTGAGGACTCATGTGGGAATGGTGCTTCAGGAACCATTTTTATACTCCAGAACTCTTCGGGAAAATATCGGCGCATCAAGGCCGGAGGCTTCTTGTGAGGAGATCCGCAGGGCGGCGGCCACAGCCTGTATCGATGAAGCCATCATGGGCTTTGCGGACGGATATGAGACCCTGGTGGGCGAGAGGGGAGTGACTCTTTCCGGGGGACAGAGGCAGAGGACGGCCATTGCCAGAATGCTTCTTTCAAAGCCGCCGGTTATGGTCTTTGACGATTCTCTTTCGGCGGTGGATTCCCGGACGGATGCCATGATCCGGCATAACCTGAAGGAGCAGATGAAGGATTCGGCTGTGATTTTGATCTCTCACCGGATCACCACTCTGATGGGGGCGGACGAGATCCTTGTGTTAGACCATGGACAGGTGGCAGAGCGGGGAAGCCACAGGGAGCTGATCCGCAAAAAGGGCATTTATCGGAAAATATATGAGATACAGATGAACGGAGATGACAGGAAACAGATGGAGGAAGCGCATGGCGGCATATGAGGAACAGGATTATAATAAACCCTTCAGCCTAAAGATATGGGCGAAAATGCTTCCCTTTTTTAAGCCCCACAGGAAGTATTTTGCCATAACCATGGGTCTGAATGTATTTCTTGCGGCGGTGGATGTGGGGGTGCCTTTGTTTCAGAGTTACGCTATCGATCATTTTATTTCAAAAGGGACCCTGGAGGGAATCCGGTGGTTTGCCCTCATTTATATCGGTGTGATCGGACTGCAGTCGGCCAGTGTGTACTGGTCGGTTCACGCGGCTACAGTGATTGAGATGAATGTGGGAAAAGATTTAAAATGGGCCCAGTTTAAGCATCTGCAGACGCTGTCATTTTCCTACTATAATACCACCCCGGTGGGCTATATCCACGCCAGGGTGATGAGCGATACCTTAAAGATCGCCAGCATGACAGCATGGGGGCTGGTGGATATGTTCTGGGCCCTGATCTATGTGGTCAGCGTTTTTGGAATCATGGCATTTTTAAACTGGAGGCTGGCGCTGATCATTTTTATGATTCTGCCCTGCATTGTGATAGTTACCATGTACTTTCAGGGGAAAATGCTTCACTGGAACCGGAGGGTGAGGAAGCTGAACGCCCAGATTACCAGCGCTTATAATGAGGGGATCACCGGCGTTAAAACCACAAAAAGCCTGGGAATGGAAAAGGACAATGAGCAGAGGTTTTTTGAATGTACCAGCCAGATGCATCAGGCTGCCAGCAGGTCGGCAAAGCTGAACGCGGTGTATATTCCGATTATCCTGTTTTTCAGCTCTGCGGCTACGGCGGTGGTGCTGGCCCAGGGCGGGCGGATGGTGCAGGAGGATTTGATGCGGCTTGGAACCTTATCTGTTTTTATTTCATATGCGGTTGTTATTTTTGAACCCATTCAGCAGCTTGCAAGGCTGCTGTCTGAGCTGATCTCCTGCCAGGCAAATATCGAGCGGGTTACCGATCTTCTGGAGCAGAAGCCTCAGGTGGAGGACAGCCCGGAGGTGATCCGGCGCTATGGAGATGCCTTTACGGGAAAGAAGGAGAACTGGGAGCGGATTAAAGGAGATATTCTGTTTGAGGATGTATCCTTTATGTATCCGGATGGCAAGGAATATGTGCTGGAGCATTTTAACCTCCATGTGCCGGCGGGTACCAATGTAGCTATTGTAGGGGAAACCGGGGCGGGAAAATCCACCCTGGTGAATCTTCTGGGACGTTTTTTTGAGCCTGCCTCCGGGCGGATCCTCATTGACGGAAGGGACTACCGGGAGCGCTCTCAGCTCTGGCTTCACAGCCAGATGGGCTATGTGCTTCAGAATCCTCATCTTTTTTCAGGAACCCTGCGGGAAAATATCCGGTACGGAAGGCTGGACGCCACAGACCGGGAGGTAGAGGAGGCGGCCAGACAGGTATCGGCCCATGTGGTGGCAGAAAAGCTGGAGCAGGGGTATGAGACGGATGTGGGAGAGAGCGGAGGGCGTCTTTCCACCGGAGAGAAGCAGCTGATTTCCTTTGCAAGGGCCATTCTGGCGGATCCGGCGATCTTTGTGCTGGATGAGGCCACTTCGTCTATCGATACCGGTACGGAACAGCTGATTCAGGAAGCTACGAACCGGCTTTTGAAGGGGCACACTTCCTTCGTTATCGCCCATCGTCTGTCCACCATCCGCCAGGCCGATCTGATCCTGGTGGTGAAGGATGGAAAAATCATTGAGCAGGGAGACCATAAGGGACTTCTGGCCCAGAAAGGGTATTATTATGAGCTGTATTCCAGGCAGTTTGAGGAGGAAGCAGCTATGAGAGTATTAGGAGGATAGGTTAATATGCAGATACAGGAACAATGGATTTCTCTAAAGGACGGCAGGAGGCTTCTTCTTCGCAGCCTGCAGCCGGAGGATGCCGGGGCACTGTGTGATCATCAGTATCAGGCAAGCGGTGAAACCTACTATATGAGCCGTTATCAGGAGGAAGGAAAGCTGGATCCGGAACGTATGAGGGGGCATCTGGAACAGCTGCTTCGGGACGACCGGGCTCTGTCTGTGGCAGCTGTAGATGAGGGCAGGATCATAGGAAGCGCTGAGATCACCAAGGTAATGGATCATATGAAATTCCGCCACAGAGGGGACCTTGGCATCTCCATCCGTGAGATATACTGGGGGCTGGGGATTGGAAGGCAGATGATCAGTCTCCTTTTACATGAGGCACGACGAAATGGATTTGAGCAGGTGGAGCTGGGAGTATTTTCAGACAATGAACGGGCTATCTGCCTGTATGAGAGCTGTGGCTTTTTGCGGACGGGGCAGGTTCCCAGGGCCTTTAAGCTTAAGGATGGAAGCTATAGGGATGAAATTTTGATGGTGTGTATGCTGTAAAGGCTTGGGAAATCCTTGACATCCACCCACAGCTTCCGTATAATAAAAAAGAGCGTTAAGCCTCCTGTTTTTACGGCAGGGGGCTTAACTTTTTACGATAGGAGACGAACATGACGGATGTAAATCAGCTTCCGGCAGCCTTTCTTTCTGAGATGAAGGCCCTGCTGGGAGAAGAATATGAAACATACAGAGAAAGCTTTAAAGAGAGTTGGAAGCCCGGGCTTCGGGTGAATACCTTAAAGGCAGCCCCTGAGGCATTTGCTTCTATGGCGCCCTGGAAGCTGGATCCGGTGCCGTGGACGAAAAATGGTTTCTACTATGAAGAACCGGAAACCAGCCAGAGCCGCCCCTCCAAGCATCCCTTTTATTACGCCGGCCTCTATTACCTTCAGGAGCCCAGCGCCATGACTCCGGCGGCCCTGCTGCCTGTGGAGCCGGGGGACCGGGTCTTAGACCTCTGCGCTGCCCCCGGAGGGAAAAGCACAGAGCTTGCCGCAAAGCTGAAGGGCCGGGGGATGCTGGTTTCCAATGACATCAGCTATTCCAGGGCCAGAGCCCTTCTTAAAAATCTGGAGCTTGCAGGCGCCTCCAATATCTGCGTTGCCAGTGAAGAACCGGAAAAGCTGGCCAGGGTGTGGCCGGAATTCTTTGACAGGATCCTGGTAGACGCCCCCTGCTCCGGGGAAGGTATGTTCCGGCGGGATGACGATATGGTAAAAGACTGGGAGGAACATGGCCCTTCCTACTATGCTCCTATTCAGCGTCAGATCCTAAAGGCGGCAGTGGCCATGTTAAAGCCGGGAGGAAATCTCCTGTATTCCACCTGCACCTTTTCAAGGCTGGAGGACGAGGAAACGGTAGAATGGCTTCTTAAGGAAGAAACAGACATGGAGCTGGTTCCTCTGGACCACAGCCTGGTGCCGGGCTCGAAAAAGGGGTATGGCCTGCCTGGCTGTATGCGCCTGTTTCCCCACAAGGTAAGGGGAGAAGGACATTTTCTTGCTCTCTTAAGAAAGAGGGATGACGGGGAAATGTCCCTGCAGAAGGCGGTTTTATCAAGAATGGGCACAGGCACTGGAAAAAAGACAGTTTTAGAGCCGGAACTGGAAGCATTTTTAGAAAGCTGCCTGATTCCCTGGGACAGGGAACGGATCGCGGTAAATAAAGAATCGGTTTATTACCTGCCGGAGGGGCTTGGGAGGAATCTTCCCCTGCGCTTCCTCAGGACGGGACTGCTTCTTGGCGAGCTGAAAAAAGGCCGGTTTGAGCCTTCCCAGGCCCTTGCTATGGCCTTAAAGGCGGGAGAGTTTTCAACGTGTCTGGAGCTTTCTTTAGAGGACGACCGGGTGATCCGCTATTTAAAGGGCGAAACCATTTCTCTGAAGGAGGGAGAAGGGCCGGTTAAGGGGTGGTGCCTGGTCTGCTGTATGGGCTATCCTCTTGGCTGGGCCAAGGGCAGCGGCATGAGCCTTAAAAATAAATATTATCCGGGCTGGCGCTGGCAGTAAAAGGCTTAAAAATGGAGAACAGGAAAGGATCACATATGTCAGATAAAAAGAAAGGAACGGCCATGCGCCTGGACAGGTTTCTGGGGGAAATGGGACAGGGAACCAGAAGCCAGATCCGGGCCATGGCAAAAAAGGGGCGGATCCAGGTAAACGGACAGGTCGTAAAGGCTCCGGAGTTTAAGATCAGCCCAGAAACCGACACCGTAGCCGTTGATGGTATCACCGTAGGCTATGCGGCTTTTGAATACTATATGCTCAATAAGCCCCAGGGCACCGTATCAGCCACGGAGGACGGCCGCTACCCAACGGTAGTAAGCCTGATTGGGGAGACAAAGAGAAGGGATCTGTTTCCGGTGGGAAGATTGGATTTAGACACAGAGGGCCTGCTTCTGATCACCAATGACGGAGCCCTGGCCCATAGCCTCCTGTCACCGAAAAAACATGTAGATAAGGTGTACTTTGTTCGTTTTACCGGAACCCTTCCCACGGACGCGGCAGAGCAGCTGATGGAAGGGATCACTCTGGAGGACGGAACAAAAACCATGCCTGCTCATCTTGGGAAGGTGCAGGGGGATGAAGTTACCCTGACCATCCGGGAGGGGAAATTTCATCAGGTCAAGCGGATGTTTGAGGCACTGGGCTGTCAGGTGGTCTACTTAAAGCGGCTTTCTATGGGAAGCCTCAGCCTGGATGAACGCCTGAAGCCTGGTGAATACAGGGCCCTTACAAAGAAGGAACTGGAGAGCCTTCAGGCAGGGGATGCCAAAGAGACGCATGTATCCGCTTCCAGTCTCCTTCAGGGCAGGAAGGCAGTCCTCTTTGATCTGGACGGCACCCTGGTGGATTCCATGTGGATGTGGAAGGCTATTGATATTGAATATCTTGGGCGTTTCGGCCATAGCTGTCCGAAGGATCTTCAAAAGGCCATTGAGGGAATGAGCTTTTCGGAGACAGCCGTCTATTTTAAGGAGCGGTTTCAGATACCGGATTCCATCGAGGAGATCAAGGAGGCCTGGGTGCAGATGTCTCTGGAAAAATACAGGAGCCAGGTGCCATTAAAACAGGGAGCATTGGAATTCCTCGCTCTGATCAGGGAACGGGGCCTGAAGGCCGGGATCGCTACCAGCAACGGCGCAGCCATGGTGGACGCTGTTTTAACCTCTTTAAATATCCGGGATTATTTCCAGAATGTCACCACAGCCTGTGAGGTAGCCGCCGGAAAACCGGCGCCGGATATTTATCTGAAGGTAGCGAAGGAGCTGCAAGCAGAGCCTTCCGAGTGCCTGGTGTTTGAGGATGTACCGGCAGGGATTTTAGCCGGAAAGCGGGCTGGTATGACCGTAGTTGCGGTTGAAGATGATTTTTCAAGGGAAATGAGACAGGAAAAGGAAGAACTGGCCGATTACTTTATTGAGGATTATCTGGAACTTTTAAAAGCAGATGGAGCAGAATAGATGAAACAGGATTATTTACCAATCAGCAGAAATGATATGAGCATACGGGGCTGGAAGCAGTGCGATTTTGTCTATGTGACCGGCGACGCCTATGTAGATCACCCTTCTTTTGGAACAGCTATTATTTCCAGAGTGCTGGAAGCTCATGGCTATAAGGTAGGCATCATCGCCCAGCCGGACTGGAAGGATAAAAAGAGCATCGAGATCCTTGGAAGGCCAAGGCTTGGCTTCCTTGTGTCTGCGGGAAATATGGACTCCATGGTGAACCATTATTCCGTATCGAAAAAGCACAGGAAGGAGGATTCCTATACCCCCGGAGGAGTAATAGGAAAGCGGCCGGATTATGCGGTGACGGTATACTGTAACCTGATCCGGTCGGCTTATAAGGATGTGCCGATTATTGCGGGAGGGATCGAAGCAAGCCTAAGACGTCTGGCCCATTATGATTACTGGTCTAATAAATTAAAGCGGTCTGTCCTTTTGGATTCCCAGGCGGACCTGATTTCCTACGGTATGGGAGAGAGGTCCATTGTGGAGATCGCGGATGCTTTGGACAGTGGTCTGGATGTGAAGGACATTACATTTATCGAAGGTACTGTGTATAAGACAAAGAGCCTGGAATCGGTGTATGA
This sequence comes from uncultured Clostridium sp., assembly GCA_900549235.1. GTDB lineage: Bacteria > Bacillota > Clostridia > Lachnospirales > Lachnospiraceae > Enterocloster. The sequence goes on from URNT01000003.1 coordinate 29,789, forward strand.
TTATGAGCTTCTGCCGGATTATGACCGTCTTCTGGCGGATAAAAAGGAATACGCGAAAAGCTTCTATGTGCAGTACAGCAATACGGATCCATTTTCTGGAAAACGTCTGGTGGAGCCTTACGGAGATAACCTCTATGTGGTGCAGAACCCGGCTTCCAAGCCTTTGAGCCAGGAGGAGATGGATCAGGTGTATGCCCTGCCTTATATGAGGAATTATCATCCCTCCTATGAGGAACTGGGAGGTGTTCCGGCGATACGGGAGATCAAATTCAGCCTTATCAGCAACCGGGGCTGCTTTGGAGCCTGCAGCTTCTGCGCCCTGACCTTCCATCAGGGAAGGATCATCCAGGCCAGAAGCCATGAGTCCCTTCTTGAGGAGGCAAAGCTCCTCACAGAGGAGCCGGATTTTAAGGGCTACATCCATGACGTAGGCGGCCCTACGGCAGATTTCCGTTTCCCGGCCTGTGAAAAACAGCTGACTAAGGGAGCCTGCCCTCATAAGCAGTGCCTGTTTCCGGAGCCCTGTAAGAACCTGCGGGCGGACCATGGGGATTATATCTCTCTGCTGAGAAAGCTGCGGGCCATTCCCAAGGTAAAAAAGGTATTTATCCGCTCCGGCATCCGCTTTGACTATGTGCTGGCAGACCCCAGCCGGAAGTTTTTAAAGGAGCTGTGCGAGTTCCATGTCAGCGGCCAGCTGAAGGTGGCGCCGGAGCATGTGGCCGACAAGGTGCTGATGCGGATGGGAAAACCGAAAAACAGCGTGTACCGCCAGTTTGTAAAGGAATATAAAGAGATGAACGGCCGTCTGGGGAAGGAGCAGTATCTGGTTCCATATCTGATGTCCTCCCATCCCGGCTCATCCATGAAGGAGGCGGTGGAGCTTGCGGAGTATCTGAGGGATCTGGGCTATATGCCGGAGCAGGTGCAGGATTTTTATCCCACGCCCTCTACCATTTCCACCTGCATGTATTATACAGGCTATGACTGCCGCACTATGGAGCCGGTGTATGTGCCGGTAAATCCTCACGAAAAGGCTATGCAGAGGGCCCTGATCCAGTACCGGAACCCCAAGAATTATGATCTGGTAGTGGAGGCGCTAAAGCTTGCCGGCCGTACAGACCTGATCGGATATGATAAGAAATGTCTGATCCGTCCTAAAAATGGGGATCCTAAGGGCTATAAGGGACAGCGGTCAGAAAAGGGCGCCGGAGCCCGTCCGGGAGCTGCAAAAAGTCAGGGCCGTCCGGTGAAAAAGACCATTCGCAATGTCCACAAAAAGAAGGGAAGGTAATACCATGAAAATAGCCATTGTAACAGGAGCTTCCTCCGGCATGGGAAAAGAGATGATTTTAAGGCTCTGGGAGGAGTTTCAGGGCTTTGACGAGATCTGGGCAGTAGCCAGAAGGCGGGAGAGGATGGAACAGCTTCAGGAGCTGATAGGCGTGCCTCTGCGCCTGTTTGCGCTGGATCTTGCCTTAAAGGAGGACAGAGAGGTGTTAGAGGAGGCCCTGGGCCGTCTGAAGCCGGAGGTGAAATTTCTGGTTAACTGCGCGGGTTTTGGAAAGATCGGCTCTGTGGCGGATCTGGAGCTTTCCGAGGAAACGGGGATGGTGGAGCTTAATTGTACTGCTCTTACAGCCGTTACCCGGATGGCCCTGCCCTGGATGGAGGAAAATGGAAGGATTCTCCAGTTTGCTTCCAGCGCCGCCTTTCTTCCCCAGCCGGATTTCGCGGTATATGCGGCTACGAAGGCTTACGTTTTAAGCTACAGCCGGGCTCTGAACCGGGAGCTGAAGGCCCGGCGGATCAGCGTGACAGCCGTATGCCCTGGGCCGGTCAGGACGGAGTTTTTCCACATTGCCCAGACCACCGGGCAGATCCCTATTTATAAGAGGCTTGTGATGGCAGATCCGGTGCGGGTGACGAAAAAGGCATTAAGAGACAGCATTGCCCGCAGGGAGGTATCGGTGTATGGGCTGACCATGAAGGCATTTTCCCTGATGTGCAAGGTTCTGCCTCACAGCCTGATTCTGGATCTGATGGACCGGGCAGAATATATTCCCGGAAAAGAAACAAAAGGATGGGAGAAATAGAGATGCAGATGCTTACAGTGACCGCTAATGAGGCGGGGCAGAGGCTGGACAAGCTCCTTGGGAAATATTTAAATCAGGCAGGCAAGGGCTTTCTCTATAAGATGATGCGGAAAAAGAATATTACTCTTAATGGAAAGAAATGCTCCGGGGATGAGCGTTTGTCAGAGGGAGATGAGATACGCCTTTTTCTGTCAGATGAGACCATTGAAAAATTTTCCTCGGCTTCTGCCGGGGAGAGGCGGAGAAGCCAATCTGGGGTAAGGAAGCCCTGCCTGGACATTATCTATGAGGACAGCCATATCCTGATTGTCAATAAACCGGCAGGGATGCTGTCCCAGAAGGCAAAGCCGGAGGACATGTCCCTAAATGAACATATTTTAAATTATCTCATTGATTCGGGCCATCTTCCCATAAGCCAGCTGCGGACCTTTAAGCCCTCCATCTGCAACCGCCTGGACCGGAACACCAGCGGCCTGGTGACGGCAGGGGTTTCTCTGGCGGGCCTTCAGATTATGAACGGGGTATTTAAGGACAGAAGCCTCCACAAATATTACCGGTGCCTGGTAAAGGGGCAGGTAAAGGAAAAGCAGTTGATCGCCGGATTTTTAAAAAAGGATGAGGCGGCTAATACGGTGACTGTTTATCCTACGGAGGCAGAGTGCAGTGTTCCCATCCTCACCGAATATGTGCCCATCAGCGGAAATGGACGGATCACCCTTTTGCAGGTAACGCTGATTACAGGCCGCAGCCATCAGATCCGGGCCCATCTGGCCTCTATAGGCCATCCGATCCTGGGGGATAGTAAGTACGGGGATCCCAGGCTGAATGATGAAATGAGGGAAAAATATAAAATCCGTTCTCAGATGCTTCATTCCTGGAAGCTTGAGCTTCCGGAGGATCTTCCTGAACCTCTTCATTACCTGTCTGGAAAGGTATTTATGGCCCCTGTGCCGGGGCATTTCCAGCGGGTAATGAAGGGAGAGGGGATCGCTTCCGATTCTTGACAGGAATGGGGCTTTGGGTTATGCTATTAGAAGCGGTGAACATGGCGGGGAAGCCTCTGCCATGCACCATAAGAATGAGAGGTTAGTTACAATGGGAAAAATCATTTTAACAGGCGACCGTCCTACGGGACGCCTTCATGTAGGACATTATGTGGGGTCCTTAAAGCGCAGGGTAGAGCTGCAGAATTCCGGAGAATTTGACGAGATCTATATTATGATCGCGGATGCCCAGGCCTTGACAGATAATGCGGACAATCCTGAGAAGGTACGCCAGAATATTATTGAGGTAGCCCTGGACTATCTGGCCTGTGGCCTGGATCCTGCAAAGTCTACCCTTTTTATCCAGTCTCAGATTCCTGAGCTGTGTGAGATGACATTTTACTACATGGATCTTGTAACCGTATCCAGACTGCAGCGGAACCCAACGGTAAAATCTGAGATCCAGATGCGCAATTTTGAAACCAGCATCCCCGTTGGATTTTTCACCTATCCCATCAGCCAGGCAGCGGATATTACAGCTTTTAAAGCGACCACCGTTCCTGTAGGTGAGGATCAGGCCCCTATGATCGAGCAGACCAGGGAGATCGTTCACAAATTTAACTCCGTATACGGTGAGACTCTGGTAGAGCCGGATATTCTCCTTCCTGACAACAAGGCCTGTCTGCGCCTTCCGGGCATCGACGGCAAGGCAAAGATGAGCAAGTCCCTTGGAAACTGCATCTACCTGTCTGATTCTGAGGAGGACATCCGCAAGAAGATTATGTCCATGTTTACCGATCCTAACCATCTCCGGGTAGAGGATCCGGGACAGGTAGAGGGCAATCCTGTGTTTATCTATCTGGACGCTTTCTGCAAGGATGAGCATTTTGAAAAATATCTTCCGGATTACAAAAATCTGGATGAATTAAAGGCCCACTATACCAGAGGCGGTCTTGGAGATGTAAAGGTTAAAAAGTTCTTAAACAATGTGATCCAGGATGAGCTGCGCCCCATCCGCGAGCGCAGGAAGGAGATCGCAAAAGATATTCCAGCTGTGTACCGGATCCTGGAGGAGGGAAGCATCAAGGCAGAAAAGAAGGCGGCCCAGACTCTGGCTGAGATGAAGCGGGCCATGAAAATCAACTACTTTGAGGATAAGGAGCTGATCGCAGAGCAGGCAGAGCGGTTTAAAAGCGAGGCTTAAGTGAAACAGATTCCGTCCGGTGGAGCAGTCCGCCGGACGGTGAAGGAAATGTGACAGGGCAAAAAGAATGGAAGGGGAGGAATCAACGTATGACAGACAGCGAGTTATTAAAAGCGATCGAGACAATGATCAAGAAGGAAAATGAACCTTTGAAGCAGAGGTTTGACTCTATGGAGCAGAGGTTTGGCTCTTTAGAGCAGGAAGTAAAAAGCATGAAACTTACATTGGAAAATGAAACCAATCGAAACATCCAGGTGATCGCAGAAGGTCACGCCATATTGAACCGACGGCTGGACGAGGCTCTTAAGATAAACAGCGAAAGTGAACTGCTTCATATCAGGGTCAATATCCTGGAAAATGAATTAAGAAAAGTAAAAGAAAAGCTCGAAAGTATCGCATAATGGAGGTCCCGGCTGAAACCCCGGGACTTTTTAAATTTTCCTCTTGACCCTTCCCCAGGGTCAGGCTTTATACTCATATCAGAACCGGTTCTTGAAATACAGCTCATAAAGGAGAAGGGAATATGCTGACCATCGGACAGATGTCAAAAATCTGCAGTGTGACCGTTAAAACGCTGCACCACTATGATAAGATCGGCCTTTTAAAGCCGGAAAGGACAGACGGATCCAATGGCTACCGCTATTATGAGGACAGCCAGATCGGCATCATGCTTCTGATCGGACGGCTGAAGAGGTACGGCTTTTCTCTGCCTCAGATCCGTGAGCTTTTAAAGGAGGAGGACCCGTCCAGGCTGTATGATGAGCTTCGGAGCCAGCGCCTCCGCCTGGAACAGCAGATGGAGCACATGGCCCTGACTGTCAGGGAAATGGAGCGCCACCTGGAAGAATTTGAAAGGACAGGTGATATTATGAGTTATCAGGAGCAGTATCAGATCCGGCTGGAGGAAGGAAAGGAGCAGGCTGTGATCTCCAGCCGCCAGCATATGTCAGTGGAGGAGTTCGGCCTTTATTACGGGAAGCTTTTTGAGCGGATCGCAAAAGAAAAGCTGACCCCAGACGGAGTCGTAGCGGCTCTGTATCACGATAAGGAATTTGACCCCGCCTGTAATGATACGGAGGTAGCGGTGGGGATTTGTGAAAGGGACCGGGCAGACCGGATTATCCCTGCCGCCCTCTGTGCCGTAACCATCCATAAAGGCCCCTATTCCGGCCTTCCCGATGCCTACGGGGCCCTGGTAGCCTGGATCCATGCTGAGGGCTATGAGACCTGCGGCGTGCCCTATGAGATCTACCGAAAGGCCCGGTTTGACGCAGTGCCGCCGGAGGAGTGGATCACAGAAATCTATTTCCCTGTAAAGAAATAAAAACTGCCGCCCGGCACCTCAAAAGAGGACCGGGCGGCAGTTTTCTTTTACTATACTCCACTTTCAGGCTTCCAAATAAATTTCCTAACACTTAGGAAGAAAAAAGTCGCCGCTCACCTGCAAAATGTTGTAAAATAGAGGAAAGAACAACCATACCAGGAGGAAATAATATGCTGTCAAAACGTCAGAACCGTATCGTCAGCATTCTGAACAGCGAAATGGGGCCGGTCACAGGGAAGGAGCTGGGGCAGGCTCTTGGAGTGTCGGACCGGACTATCCGTTCCGATGTGGATGCTATTAACCGCGAATACCAGTGCAGACTCATCCAGGCGAACCGGCGCAGCGGTTACTGTCTGGACCGGGAGCTGATGAAGGGAAAGGACATCGAGAGTAAGGAAATGATCCCTCAGACGGCCCAGCAGCGCTGCGACTATCTGATCCGTGAGCTTCTGCTCCGAAACCATGAGATCAATCTGCTGGATATACAGGACCGTGTATTTGTCAGCGGCTATTCCATTGACAATGACTTAAAAAAGCTGCGGAACATCATCCGGCGCTATCCAGGCCTTAAGCTGGTCCGCTCCAGAAACCATGTGCGCCTGTCCGGCAGTGAGGAGGATAAAAGACGGCTGTACAAGGAGCTTCTGATGCAGGAGATGAAGGACAACTTCGCCAATGTAAATGCCATTGCGGAGCTGTGGGACAAATTTGATCTGTTAAAGCTGGAAGGTGAGTTTGCCCGGCTCTGCCAGAAATACAGCTACCATGTAACGGAGCTTGAATATCCCCTGATCATGCTGTATCTGGGGGTGTCCATTGAGCGCATGATGAACCATAACTATATCAGCAGAGAGGCTGAGCCGGGAGGCGTAGAGATTCCCCAGGAAGACCGGGAATTTCAGATTGCAAAGGAGCTGTTTGGGCAGATCTCTGTGATCTATCATGTAAAGCAGTCCGAGGAGGAGATAGGGGGTCTGGCAAGGATCCTGAGGGAGGGAAACCGGGAGGCAGGGCCTGAAAGAGAAAAAGCGGCGGAGCCGGATCTGGGAACGCTGATGGAGGAGATCTATGAGATACTGAAAAGCAATTTCGACATAGATATTTCCCAGGATGAAGAGTTCAGACAGGGTATCAGCGCCCATATCGGCAGGCTGAGAAAACGCCAGCAGGTGCACACAGACGGCAATTCGCCGGATTATTATCTCCAGGAGCTAAAGCGCAAGTATCCCCTTGTATTTGAAATGGCCGTTCTGGTGGCAGGACATATCCAGAGAGATCAGGGGCTTATCTTAAATGAGCTGGAGATTTCATTTCTTGCCCTGTATCTGGGGGCGGCCTGCCAGAGAGTGACCCGCTCGGATCATTACCGGGTGGTGGCCATCATCCCCAACAGCCGGACCATCTCAAGGCCCTGTGTGGACAAGGTGCTCCTGCGGTTTGGCAACCGGATGGACATGGTAGAGGTGTATCCCTTTTTTGAAGAAAAGAAGGTTGCCCAGGATAAGCCGGATCTGATTCTGTCAACGGTTCCTCTAAAGCACCATCTGGATGTGCCTACAGTGCAGATCTCCCTGTTTTTTAACAGCGAGGACGAGAGCAAGGTGTTTCAGATGTTAAACCGCCTGGACAAGAAAAAATACCACAAGGATTTTGTCAGCCTGATGGAGCGGATTATGAAAAAGGAGCTGTTCCACATCCGCCCCTCTATGAGCGGACGGAGTGAGATCTTAAACTTCCTCTGCGACAGCCTGTATGAGAAGGGGCTGTGCGGAGAGGATTTTAAGGAAAATGTATTCCGCAGGGAGGCTCTGTCAGACACCTCCTTCCTGTACGGCTTTGCGGTGCCCCACGCCATGGAGCCAGGAACCAGCAAGTCCTGCATTTCCATTATGATTTTAAAGGAGCCGGTTAAATGGGGCGCCTTCCAGGTAAATCTGGTGGTGCTTTTATCCATCCGGGAAACGGACAATCAGCTGTTAAAGGTATTTTTTGACTGGCTGTGCAATATTGTAACTGATAATAATAAATTCCAGGAGCTGATCCGTTCAGAAAGCTATGAGGAGTTTATGCGTCATGTAACCGAGGAGGAATGAAGATGACAGATCTGAAAGAAAAAAGCCCGCTGACCAGGCGTTTTATCGCCTACCTTATTGATTGGTACATAGGAGGCCTGGCAACGGCCCTTCCGGTATCCGTTCTATCTATGCGGCTGTTCGGAACCGTTCAGAACCAGAATATCATGAGCTTTGGAGGAAGCGCCGGCCTGCTTGCCGGTGTTCTTGCCCTTCTTTGCGGTATAGCCTACTTTGTGCTGGTTCCGGCCTTTGTGTGGCGGGGGCAGACCCTGGCCAAGCGGTGGCTTAAACTGGTGATCGTAGCTGAGGATGGAGGGAAGGTGACTACAGGGCAGATTTTTCTCCGCCAGTTTCTTGGGATCATCGTGATCGAGGGTTCCCTTGTGACCGTCAGTGCCCTGTGGCACCAGCTGGCAGCCATGCTCACCGGAGTGGACTTTGTAACCATCCTTATGTACGCCGGCCTTGTAATCAGCGGTATTTCCGCCTTGATGGTGGTTTTTGGCGGACGCCGTGCCCTTCATGACCATCTGGCCAAAACGGCAGTGGTGATGCATGAATAATTTCCTAACAATTAGGAAAAGGTATACGCAATCTATACAATAAAGTCATGGTATCATAGGACACATGATAATAATTAACAAAAAATAAAGGAGGGAAAGAAATGGAAGATCTGGAAATGATCTGCTTCGGCATCATCTCCTCCGCCGGTATGGCAAAGTCAAGCTATGTGGAAGCCATGAGAGCGGCGGCAAAGGGCGAGTTTGATGTAAGCGAGGCAAAAATCAAGGAAGGGGACGAGTTTTACAGCAAGTGCCATGATGTTCATATGGACCTGCTGACCAAGGAGGCAGGCGGCCAGGCCGTAGTCATGGGTATTATCCTGACCCACGCAGAGGACCAGATGATGGGAGCAGAGCAGGTCCGTCTGATGGCTGAGGAGAATATCAAGCTCTATAAACGGATCCATGAGCTGGAAAACCGGTAAAAACAAAAATGTATTGAGAGGAAGGAATCCACTATGAAGAAAATTTATCTTTTTTGCAGCGCGGGAATGTCTACCAGCATGCTGGCGAGTAAGATGCAGTCTGTGGCAGACAGCCACAACATCCCTGTAAAGGTAGCTGCGTTCCCTCACAACAAGGTAGGAGATATTATCGCCTCTGACCGTCCGGACTGTATTCTTTTAGGCCCTCAGGTAAAATATATGTATGAGGAAACAGTAGCGCAGTACGGAAAGGAAAATATTCCAATCGCAGTGATCGACTCAGCCGCTTACGGCATGATGGATGGCGAAAAGGTATTAAAGACAGCCATTAAGCTGATCAAGGCAAATAAATAAGGGGAATTTAGGAGGAAAAAATTATGCTCAGCAAGCTAGAAAAAGTGTTGATGCCTTTGGCGGAAGCCATTGGCAGAAATAAATACCTGATGTCGGTGCGTGACGGTTTCCTGATCTCCACACCCCTTCTGATCGCAGGATCCATATTCCTGGTTATCGCCAACTTTCCGATCCCGGCCTGGACCAACTGGCTCTCAAGCGTTGTGATCAACCAGGCTACAGGAGAGACTCTGGCAGCGTTCCTGTCAAAGCCTTCCGATGCCACCTTTACCATCATGGCGGTATTTGCAGTTATGGGTATCGGATATTCCTTCGCGAAGCATATGAACAGTCATCCGCTGTTTGGCGCGGCTGTAGCCCTTATGTCCTGGTTCCTTCTGATGCCTTATATTATTACAGGAAATGTAGACGGACAGGCTGTTTCCCTTACCGGCTTAAGTCTTGGCTGGCTGGGGGCAAAGGGTATCTTCATGGGTATCATCTGCGCGTTTACATCTGTGCATATTTATAGCTGGGTTGAGAGAAAGGGCTGGGTTATCAAGATGCCTGCCGGCGTTCCGCCTACGGTTGTTGAGTCCTTCTCCGCTTTGATCCCTGCCATGATCGTTATGGCTGTGTTCTTCCTTGTGAACCTGATCTTCGGCGCGCTGGGAACCAACGCATTCCAGATTATCTTTGATTTCCTGCAGACTCCGTTATTAGGTCTTGGCGATACTCTGGGCGCTATGGTAATTGCCTATATCTTCCTTCACTTCTTCTGGTTCTTCGGTGTAAACGGAGGATCCGTTGTAGGTGCGGTATTTAACCCTATTCTTCAGACCCTGTCTCTGGAGAATCTGGAGTTCTTTAAAACAGGCGTGGGCGAGGGACACATTATCTGCCAGCAGTTCCAGGATCTGTTTGCCACCTTCGGCGGCGCAGGCTCCACCCTGTCGCTGGTCATTGCCATGATCCTGTTCTGTAAATCAAAGCGTATTACACAGCTTGGAAAGCTGTCCCTGATACCTGGTATCTTCAACATCAACGAGCCTATCATCTTCGGTCTGCCCATTGTGCTGAACCCGACCATGATTATCCCGTTTATGCTGGTACCCACACTGAACATTGTGATCTCCTATTTTGCAATGGCTCTGGGCTTTATCCCCATCTGTTCCGGTGTCAATATTCCGTGGACCTGTCCTCTGGGTATTTCCGGTTTCTTTGCTACCAACTGGCTGGGAGGCGTGCTCCAGATCCTGCTTCTGATCATGGGTGTTGCGATCTATGCTCCATTTATCAAGATCATGGATAAGCAGTACCTGATGGATGAGGCAAAGGCAGCAAAAGAGGAGGAAGAGGACGACATTTCTCTGGATGATCTTTCCTTTGATGATTTATAGGAGGCGTTTTTATGAAGATTATCATGATCTATGACCAGATCCAGTCCGGTGCGGGGATCAAGGATGACCATATGGTTCCCCTTGGAGCTACCAAGGAAACGGTAGGCCCGGCTGTGATGATGGAGAACTATCTGAAAAAAATAGACGGACGCATTATTGCCTGCCTGTACTGCGGAGACGGCTTTTATGAGGCCGATCCCGACGAGGTAAGCCGCAAGCTCTGCGCTATGGTCAACAAATTAAAACCGGATGTGGTAATGTGCGGACCTGCCTTTAACTATCTGGGCTATGGACGGATGGCTGCAAGAGTAGCAGAGGATGTGATCCACACAACAGGGATCCCGGCCTTTGCCGCCATGTCAAAGGAAAATGAGGAGACAGTGGCTGCCTATAAGGACAGGATCCACATTGTAGAGACGCCAAAAAAGGGCGGAACCGGCTTAAACGAGGCCTTAGAGGGTATGTGCCTTTTAGCTCAGGCTATGGTAAATAAGGATAAAGAAGAAGACGTTGCGGCCAAATATTGCTTTAAGTAATTCCGGACCGGTTCTGGATCCGGATATGGGGATATGGCTTTGGCCATGTCCCCTTTGTTAATCTGACCAATAAAAGAAAAGAGGATATATCTATGTGGGGAATGATCGCAACCTGGAGAATGGCTCTGGAAGGGATTGAAAAAGGATGCAATCTGTTAAAAGAAGGAGGAAATGCGGGAGATGCCATCGAGACAGCTGTCCGCGAGGTAGAGGATTTTCCATTTTATAAATCCGTAGGCTACGGCGGTCTGCCAAATGAGGAGATGGAGGTGGAGCTGGACGCAGCCTTTATGGACGGCGATACACTGGACATCGGCGCGGTAGCGGCCATTAAGGATTTTGCCAATCCTGTTTCTATTGCAAGAAGGCTTTCAAAGGAACCGGTGAATAACCTGCTGGTCGGAGAGGGCGCGGAGAAATTTGCCCATAAGGAGGGCTTTGAGCGGAAAAATATGCTTACCGACCGGGCCAGGATCCATTATAAAAACCGTGTAAAGGAAATGACTCAGACAGAGCTTAAGCCTTATTCCGGCCATGATACCGTAGGTATGGTCTGCCTGGATACGGCTGGAAAGATGACGGCGGCAACTTCTACCAGCGGCCTGTTTATGAAGAAAAAAGGCAGAGTAGGTGATTCTCCCGTATCCGGTTCCGGCTTCTATGTAGACAGCAAGGCAGGCGGCGCTACGGCTACGGGCCTTGGAGAGGATGTGATGAAGGGCTGCGTATCCTATGAGATCGTCCGTCTGATGAAGGAGGGCATACATCCTCAGGAGGCCTGCGAGCGGGCTGTTGCCATGTTTGATCAGGAGTTGAAAGAAAGACGGGGCAAGGCAGGAGATATGTCTCTGGTTGCCATGAACAACAAGGGTGAGTGGGGCGTTGCCACCAACATCGAGGGCTTTTCCTTTGCGGTTGCCACAGAGAATGAGGCTCCTATGGTTTATCTTACAAAAAATGTAAACGGCAAGTGCATCCATGAGCCTGCCAGCCAGGAGTGGATGGAAAATTATATGAAAACAAGGACAGCGCCCTTAAAGGAACTGTAAAAAGGGGAGCAGTGAACATGATGGAAGAACAGATTTTACAGAAGGTAGAGGAGCTTTCGGGGGAAATGATCCGCGCCATTACAGAGATGGTGAAGATCGACAGCGTCCAGGCACCGGCGGGGGAGGGCGCCCCCTTTGGAGCGGGAGTAAGAAAGGCCCTGGATGCGGCTTTGGCCCTGGCGCGGGATATGGGCTTTAAGACAGTGGATGTGGATCACTATATGGGCTATGCCAGCTACGGAGAAAGCGAAGACTATGTATGCGCCGTAGGCCATTTGGATGTGGTGCCTCCAGGCACAGGCTGGAAGCAGCCTCCCTTCAGCGGCTATGAGAAGGACGGAGTGATCTACAGCAGAGGAGTTCTTGATAATAAGGGACCTGTTTTTGCCTGCCTTTATGCCCTTTATGCCTTAAAGGAGCTGGGAATCCGGCTTAACCATGAGGTAAGGATTATCTTCGGCTGCAATGAGGAAACAGGCTTTCACGACCTGGAGTATTATCTTACAAAGGAAAAGCCTCCTGTCATGGGCTTTACGCCGGACTGCAAATATCCGGTGGTCTACGCGGAGCGGGGACGGGCCCAGATCGGCTTATATCCCCCTGATATAAACCGGTTTTATACCCTGATGAATGATTATGTGTTAAACAGCAAGAGTAACGGAGAACGGTTCCACATTGATTTTAAGGATGAGGAATTTGGACAGCTGGAGGTAAGAAACTATAAGATATTAGAGGGGGAGATACCGGCTCTGCAGTTTTCGGTCAGCTATCCGGCCGGCTGTACCGCAGAGGAGATTCTGGAAAATATTAGAAAAGAACTGCCGGATATGAAGCCGGCCCTTCTTTCTGATATGGCTCCAGTGCGGTTTGAGAAGGACTGCAGACTGGTGGATACCCTGCGCTATACCTATGAGCGGGTAACCGGGATGGACGGCACACCGGTTACTACAACCGGCGGCACCTATGCCAAGATGATGCCAAATATCGTTCCCTTTGGCCCTTCCTTCCCCGGGCAGAAAGGCATCGGCCATCAGCCGGATGAGTGGATGAAGGAGGAGGACATTATCACAAACGCAAAGATCTATGCCCTGAGTTTCTATCATCTGGCAGAGGAGAAGAAGGAGTCATGAACGCAAAATACATTTTTAAGCGCTACATCATCACAACGGCGGCAGTAGTCGCCTCTGCCTTTCTCCAGGCCTTTGCCATGCAGGCATTTTTAAACCCGGTCCAGATCCTTTCCAGCGGCTTTACGGGGGTGGCGGTGCTGATCGAGAAGATCGCTTCTCTTTCCGGCTTCCATTTTTCCACCTCCCTGGGAATGATTCTTTTAAACCTGCCAGTAGCTGTGTTCTGCTTTAAGCATATTGGAAAGAAGTTTGTGATCTTTTCCATGCTCCAGGTATTTTTAGCCAGCTTTTTCCTGCGGTTTGCCAGCTTTACGCCGCTGTTTGAGGATCCGCTCCTGAATATCTGCTTCGGCGGATTTATCTACGGAGGCGCCATTGTAACCGCCCTTAAGGGAAATGCATCTACCGCTGGAACAGACTTTATCGCCCTTTATGTGTCCAACCGCACAGGCAAGGCCATCTGGCAGTATGTATTCGTGTTCAACGCGGCCATGCTGTGTATCTTCGGATATATGTTCGGCTGGGAATACGCGGGATATTCCATTATGTTCCAGTTTATTTCCACCAGGACCATTGACAGCTTTTACCACCGCTATAAGCGTGTGACCCTGCAGATCACGACCCACGACGCCCAGGCAGTGGTAAAGGAATATGTAAAAAATTACCGCCACGGTATCTCCGTTATGGACGGCTACGGCGGCTACAGCGGGCAGAAGATGAGCCTTCTTCACACGGTGGTGTCCTCCTATGAGGTTCAGGACATTGTGCATCTGATGAAGCAGGTGGATGAGAAGGTCATCGTCAATGTACTGCCTACGGAAACATTTTTTGGAGGCTTTTATCAGAAGCCCATTGATTAAGAGAGGAGAAGCGTATGCATCGATTAGGAATATCAGTTTATCCGGAACATTCTACAAGGGAAAAGGACTTTGCCTATATGGAAATGGCTGCGGGACTGGGGTTCTCCCGTATCTTTACCTGCCTTTTATCAGCCAGCCATGACGCTGAGGTGATCAGAAAGGAGTTTGGTGAGTTTATAAAGAAGGCCCATGAGCTGGGCTTTACAGTGGCGGCTGATACCAATCCTCAGGTCTTTGAGGCTCTTGGGGCATCTCCGGAGGATCTGTCCATCTTCCATGAGCTGGGTCTTGACATCATCCGTCTGGACGGCCATTTTGATGAGCTGAAGGACGTGCTGATCACCAGAAACCCATACGGCATCAAGATCGAGTTTAACGGAAGCTCAGACGCCGACGTAGACCGTCTGATCCGCCACGGCGCAGATAAGAGAAATATGACCATCTGCCACAATTTCTATCCGGAGCGGTATTCCGGCCTCAGCCAGAAAACCTTTGACCGGTTTAACCGGCGCTGGGCTGACCTGGGACTGACCACAGCGGCTTTTGTTTCCAGCCGTGAGGAGCATACCTTCGGCCCCTGGGAGGTGTTCCAGGGACTTCCTACTCTGGAAGCAGACCGTACTCTGCCCATCGATGCCCAGGTGCGCCATATGGTAGCCTGCGAGGTGATCGACGATATTCTGGTGGGAAATGCCTATGCCTCTGAGGAGGAGCTTCGGGCCATGGCAGGCGTAAAGCTTTCCAATACCACCATTAAGATGGATCCTGCAGAGGGACTGGGTGAAAATGAGCGTTCCGCCGTTTATGAGCATATCCACAACGGAAGAAATGACGCCAGCGAATACTACATCCGCTCCAGCTTCCCAAGGCTTGACTTTAAGGAGCGCTCCATCCCCTTCAGGCCCTGTGATAAAACAACCTTTACAAGAGGCGACGTGCTGGTAGTCAATGACAACCTGGCTCATTACAGAGGCGAGGTGGAGATCGTGCTCACAGAGATCGAAAACGACGGCCAGAGAAACCTGGCAGGCCGGATCGCCGAAACAGATATGCGGATCCTGGATGAGATGGAGAAGCATCCGGATCACGTATTTGAAATTATATAAAGAAAAATGTGACAGGCTCTGGGGAGAAGATCTCCGGGGCCTGTTTTGGCTTTCCCGCGTTTTTACGGAGGAAGGAGGGAGCGGCTTGCCAGAGGGAGCAATTGGGGATATAATGGGGGTAGATGGAGCGGAGGGAAGGAGGGGAAAATGGAATGAAGGAAGAAAGGATAAAAAGTCCTGAGGAACTGGAATTTGCAATTTTCTGCGTAGAACAGGTGGCTGCCAGGCTGAAAGTTGGGGCAGAGCTGGTTTATAAGGCGTTTACGGAGCAGAGTGATATTCTGGATGGGTACATTGTACCGGAATACGAGACATTGCATACCCAGGGGAAGGATTATATTGTAGATGAGCTGCTGGAGGTGATGGAGGAAAGAGGGGTGAAGCTTTGAGAGTTTATCATGGTTCGTATTTGGAAATTTTCGATGGTTTGATCGATAAGTCGGAAGCAATTAACCGGCTGCGTTATGAAAAGCCGAATCTGCAAATCTGCTTTCGTACTGAGAAAGCGTTGGAACAGCTCTGTTTTGAAGGGAGTGAACATCTATGAACGCCAATCTGATCCTGCTCCAAAAAAAGTATGCCCGCGTGGTTCTGTGCTTTGCAGAGAAGGAGGGGATTTCCCTGGACAGGGCTCTGGAGCTTTTTTACCGTTCGCAGCTTTATACAATGCTCCGGGAGGGAGTTTCTGACCTGCATTGCATGAGTGATAAGTATCTCGCAGAGGAGCTGGAAGCGGAGTACAGAGAACGGAATGAATCATACAAGGAGACACAACATGACCAACATAATAAAACTGAGAGAACACCCAGAATGGAGTGTGAGAGCCACCGCCTGGTTCCATGAGAAATGGCAGGTTCCTGAGGCGGCCTATCTGGAAAGCATAGAGGACTGTATAAAAGGCGGGGCGGCTGTGCCCCAGTGGTATCTGGCTCTGGAGGGGGAAAGGATCCAGGCAGGAGCGGGAGTGATTGAAAATGATTTTCATGCCAGAAAGGATCTGGCTCCCAACCTCTGCGCCCTCTATGTAGAGCCGGACTGCCGGCGCAGGGGGCTTGCAGGCCGTCTGTTAAAAGAAGCCTGTAAGGATATGGGAGAAATGGGGATCTCGACTCTTTATCTGGTGACAGACCATACCAGCTTTTATGAACGCTATGGATGGGAGTTTCTGACCATGGTACAGGAAGAAGAAGGCGGGGAGATCCGCCTGTACAGAAAGGACTGCAAAGGCCCATGGGAACCTGGAACACAAGAGGCTTAAGGGGCTCTACCCTTGAGGATCTGATCAACCATACCAATGAAAGCTACCGGGAGAAAAAGCTGGCTCTGATCCAGAAGATTCCCACTCCCATTACTCCCATTGAGATCGACAAGGGAAGCCGTCATATTACTCTGGCCTATTTTGATAAAAAAAGTACCGTCGATTATATCGGAGCAGTCCAGGGGGTGCCGGTGTGCTTTGATGCCAAGGAGTGCGCGGAGCGTACCTTTCCCCTTCAGAATATCCACCCTCATCAGCTTCAGTTTATGCGGGAATTTGAAGCCCAGGGAGGGATTGCTTTTATTATCCTTTATTATACAAAGCTGAATGAAATGTATTACCTTCCCTGCCGCCAGATCGAGGCCTTCTGGAAGCGGATGGAGGAAGGCGGCAGAAAAAGCTTTACCTATGACGAGATCGACCACTCCCGGTCCATACGCTCCCACAGGGATATGCTGGTCCATTATCTGGAGCCTCTTGCAAGGGATCTGGCCGAGCGGGAGACGGGGGAGGAACCTGGATAAATTGTATTGACAACGGAGACATTTTCCCCTATAATGTAAAAAATCAAACACATTAACGAATTATCGCTTTACTACAACAGAGTGAAAGGCGGACAGATATGGCAGGGAAGAACAAACTGATCCACACGCCGGAGGGTGTCAGGGATATTTATGACGGAGAATGTAAACGGAAGCTGGCAGTACAGAACCGGATCCTGGATATTTTGTACCGGTACGGCTATGAGCATATCCAGACTCCCAGCTTTGAGTACCTGGATCTATTCAGCAAGGACCGGGGAAGTGTCTCCTCCAGGGAGATGTTCAAGTTTTTTGACCGGGACAACAATACTCTGGTGCTGAGGCCGGATATGACCCCGGCGGCAGCCAGGTGTGTGGCCAAATATTTTATGGATGAGGATATGCCGCTGAGACTCTGCTATCTGGAGCGCACCTTTAAAAATAACAGCAGCTACCAGGGCAGGCTTAAGGAGCGGACGGAAACCGGAGCGGAGCTTATTGGAGATGACTCGGCAGAGGCAGATGCAGAGGTGATCGCCATGATCATCGACAGTCTGAAGGCAGCGGGATTAAAGGAGTTTCAGGTAGAGCTGGGCCAGGTGGCATTTTACAGAAGTATCCTGTCAGAGGCGGGGCTTGATGAGGAGGTCAGGGAGGAGTTAGAGCACCTGATCGACAATAAAAACTATTTCGGAGTGGAGGCTCTGCTTAAGGAACAGCCGGTGGAGCCGGGGCTTAAGGCCCTGCTTCTTAAACTGCCGGAGCTGTTTGGTTCCATAGAGCAGATCCGGGAGGCAAGGGCCCTGACTGATAACCCTGAGGCTCTAAAGGCCATTGAGCGGCTGGAGCAGGTTCATGGGATTCTTGCAGGCTGCGGCCTTCAGGATTATGTGTCCTATGACCTGGGGATGCTGAGCCGGTATCAGTATTATACCGGTATCATTTTTAAGGCCTATACCTACGGGACGGGAGATTACATTGTCACCGGAGGCCGGTATGACAAGCTGCTGGTACAGTTTGGAAAGGACACTCCGGCGGTGGGCTTTGCCATTGTGGTAGATCAGCTGATGGCTGCTCTTTCCAGGCAGCAGATCCCAGTGGAGATTCCTGCTCTGGATCTGGTCCTTCTCTATGAGCCGGAGGCTTCGGAGGAGGCGGTTTCTCTTGGAAGGCGGCTCAGATTGGAAGGAAGGTCGGTGTGGTCCGTAAGGCGGCAGGGAGATAAAAGCCTTTCTGACTATAAGGAGCTGGCGGCCCGCCGGGGCAGCGGCCAGCTTTTGTATCTGAAGGAAAAAGGACAGGAACCGGAGGTGCTGGCATGAGATATTTGACCGTAGCCCTTGCCAAGGGCAGACTTGCAAAACGGGCCATGGAGCTGTTTGAGGCCATCGGCATTTCCTGTGAGGAGATGAAGGATAAGGATTCCAGAAAGCTGATCTTTGTAAATAAGGAGCTGGGGATCCGTTTCTTTCTGGCAAAGGCCAGCGACGTGCCTACCTATGTGGAATATGGGGCGGCTGACATCGGCATTGTAGGGAAGGATACCATTTTAGAGGAAGGGCGGAAGCTCTATGAGGTGATGGATCTGGGAATCGGACGGTGCCGGATGTGTGTCTGCGGCCCGGAGGCGGCCAGGGACCGGTTAGAGCACCATGAGCTGATCCGCGTCGCCACCAAGTATCCCCGGATCGCCAAGGAGTATTTTAACAACCGCAAGCACCAGACGGTGGAGATCATCAAACTGAACGGCTCCATCGAGCTGGCCCCCATCGTGGGGCTGTCTGAGGTGATCGTGGACATTGTAGAGACCGGCTCTACCCTTCGGGAAAATGGCCTTACCGTCCTTGAGGAGGTATGCAGCCTGTCCGCCCGCATGGTAGTAAACCAGGTCAGCATGAAAACAGAGCAGGAGCGTATTGCAGCGATTATAAAGGGCTTCCAGGCCCTTTTAAAGGAAAAGGAACAGGAGTCCTGAGGGAGGAAATGATGAGGATTACAGTATTAGATGACGCATCTATGAAAAATATATTGGCGGATATGCTAAAGCGGGATCCGAATAATTATGACAGCTATACGGAGACGGTCCAGGAGATCGTGGAGGAGGTAAAGGCCAGAGGAGATGAGGCCCTCTTTGAATATACGGAGCGCTTTGACGGAGCCAGGATCAATGAGGAAACCGTCCGGGTTACAGAGGAGGAGATAAAGGAGGCCATGGAGGCAGTGGATCCGGGGCTCCTTCAGATTATGAAATCCTCCATGGAAAATATCCGCCGCTACCACGAAAAGCAGAAACGGAACAGCTGGTTTGACGCCCAGCCTGACGGCACCATCCTGGGTCAGAAGGTAACTGCCTTAGAGAGCGCAGGGGTCTATGTGCCGGGAGGAAAGGCGGCTTATCCGTCTTCTGTGCTGATGAATATTATTCCGGCAGAGGTGGCCGGTGTGGAGCGGATCGTTATGGTGACGCCTCCGGGAAAAGACGGAAAGGTAAATCCCGTTACCTTGACCGCTGCCCATCTGGCAGGGGCTACAGAGGTGTATAAGGTGGGAGGCGCTCAGGCGATTGCGGCCCTGGCCTTCGGCACCCGGTCCATTCCCAGGGTAAATAAAATCGTAGGCCCCGGCAATATTTTCGTTGCCCTGGCGAAAAAGGCAGTTTACGGCCATGTAAGCATAGACAGCATTGCAGGCCCCAGCGAGATCCTGGTGATCGCGGATGAGACGGCAAATCCAAGATATGTGGCGGCCGATCTGTTAAGCCAGGCAGAGCATGATGAGCTGGCCTCCGCCATTCTTGTTACCACCAGTATGGAGCTTGCAAAAAAGGTGTCTGAGGAGGCAGAGGGATTTTTACAGGTTCTTTCAAGAAGTGAGATCATAAAGAAGTCCCTTGACAACTACGGCTATATTCTGGTTGTGGATTCCATGGAGAAGGCAGTGGAGACAGCCAACCGCATTGCTCCGGAGCATCTTGAGATCGTAACTAGGGATGCCTTTGAGGTAATGACAAAGATCCGCAATGCCGGAGCTATTTTCATCGGAGAATACAGCTCTGAGCCCTTGGGGGATTATTTTGCAGGGCCCAATCACGTTCTTCCTACCAATGGCACCGCCCGGTTCTTCTCGCCTCTGGGAGTGGATGATTTTATTAAGAAATCCAGTATTATCTATTATTCAAAGGAAGCCCTCCTTAAGGCACATAAGGAGATCGAGGCCTTTGCAGAGGCAGAGCAGCTGACCGCCCATGCCAATTCGATTAAAGTGAGGTTTGAATAAATGAGCCGGACTGCGCTTGTTACAAGAAATACAAAGGAAACCAGGATTTCCCTGAGCCTTGACCTGGACGGGAGCGGTAAAGGGGACATCCATACAGGCATTGGTTTTTTTGACCACATGCTTAACAGCTTTGCCCGCCATGGATTTTTTGATCTTTCGGTTCATGTAGAGGGGGATCTGGAGGTAGATACCCATCACACCATCGAGGATACGGGGATTGTTCTGGGTCAGGCCATCCGTCAGGCAGTGGGAGATAAGAAGGGGATCGCCAGGTACGGCTTTCAGATTCTTCCCATGGACGAGGCCCTGGTGCTCTGCGCCCTGGATCTGTGCGGAAGGCCCTATCTGGTCTATGACCTGGCTCTGGACCGGGAGAAGGTGGGGGATCTGGAGACAGAGATGATCCGGGAGTTTTTCTATGCCGTGTCCTACGGCGGGGAAATGAACCTTCATGTAAAGCAGCTTTCCGGCATGAACAACCACCACATCATAGAAGGGGCCTTTAAGGCCTTTGGAAGGGCTCTGGATCTGGCTGTGGCCTATGACAGCCGTCTCACCGATGTGCTGTCAACCAAGGGCAGCCTGTAAGGAAAAATGGAAGGAGAATGAAAACACCATGCAGCTATACCCGGCGATTGATATGAAAAATGGCCAGTGCGTCCGCCTGCGCCAGGGAGAATTTAAGGACATTACCGTATACTCAGACCATCCGGAGCGGGTGGCAGAATACTGGGAGAGCAGGGGCGCTTCCTTCCTCCATCTGGTGGATCTGGACGGGGCGCTGGCAGGGCGCTCGGTGAATGAGGCGGTGATCCGCAGGATCGTGGCTTCCGTATCGGTTCCGGTGGAGATCGGCGGCGGGATCCGCTCTGAGGAAGCCATTGAGGGAATGCTTTCTCTGGGAGTAAAGCGCGTGATCATCGGAACAAGGGCAGTGGAGGAACCGGAGTTTCTGCGGGATATGGTGAAGAAATTTGGCTCTGATGCCATTGTGGCGGGAGTGGACGCCAAAAACGGCCTGGTAGCTACACAGGGCTGGGAGCAGGTAAGCCAGGTGACGGCCGCGGAGCTTTGCGGCAGGATGAAGGAATATGGTGTGGAGCATATTGTATACACGGATATTTCCAGGGACGGTATGCTGTCCGGGCCAAATGTAGAGGCCACCAGGCTTCTTACGGAGGAGACCGGTCTTGACATCATTGCCTCCGGCGGGGTATCCTGTATGGAGGATCTGGAAGCCCTGTATCAGGCAGGGATCCGGGGTGCCATTATCGGAAAGGCATTGTACGAGAACCGGATCGAGCTGTCTGAGGCAGTGAGACGCTATGAGGGAGAGAGAACGCATGGAATATAAAAGGCTGATAGCAGGATTTTCTCAAAAAGAAGGAAAAACAGGCTCCTGGAACGGGACTTATTCTTATGAGGAGGATTTAACCGGGCTCTTTGTCAGGGCCTGTGACAATGGGGCAGATGAAGTGCTGATCTGGGACCGCTCAGAAACAGATGAGGACCACGAGGCTGTGATCGGCGCCATCCGCCAGGCGGCCAGGGCCATTGACGCCCCTGTGATCGCAGGAGGACGGGTGAAACGTCTGGAGGATGTAAAGAAATATCTGTATGCGGGAGCGGCAGCTGTCTTTCTGGATGTAAGCCTGGAGTCCAATGAAGATATGCTTAAAGAGGCGGCAGACAGGTTTGGTCCGGAAAAGATTTATGCCTGGCTGCCGGAGGCCTCCTGCATGGCAAAGGGCTCTGCATACAGGGAGCTAGGGGCCTCCATGCTGATCCTCGGCATGAAAGAGCTGCTGTCCCTTCAGGAGATGGAGACAGCCGGTCTTTCCTGTCTCATAGCCGGGGACGGATATGAAGGGGAAGCAGCAGGCTCCTGGCTTAAGCAGGCTCTTGGCAGCAGCCAGGTACAGGGAGCGGTCCTTTCTCTTTCAGAGGAGGAAACAGGCCGTCTGATGGAAGCAAAGCAGGGGTTTAAGAGGGAAGGAATCCCGGTGGATACCTTTGAAACTTCCATCCAGTGGAAGGATTTTAAGAAAAATGAAAACGGCCTGGTGCCGGTGATCGTCCAGGATCATAAGACGGAGGAGGTGCTGATGCTTGCTTATATGAATGAGGAGGCATTTTGTGCCACTCTTTCTACGGGGCGCATGACCTATTTTAGCCGGAGCCGGCAGGAACTGTGGATCAAGGGGGCTACCAGCGGTCATTTTCAGTATGTAAAGTCTCTGCGGATCGACTGCGACAAGGATACCATCCTCGCCAAGGTGCGCCAGGTGGGAGCGGCCTGCCATACGGGAAACAGGAGCTGTTTCTTTACTACTCTGGCAGAAAAAGAGGATAAAAAGGTGAATCCTCTCAGGGTATTCGAAGATGTGTTTCAGGTTATACTGGACAGGAAGGAGCGTCCCAAGGAAGGCTCCTATACCAACTATCTCTTCGATAAGGGGATCGACAAGATCCTTAAAAAGCTGGGAGAGGAGGCCACAGAGATCGTAATCGCGGCCAAGAACCCGGATCCGGAGGAGATTAAGTATGAGATTGCGGATTTCCTTTACCATATGATGGTTCTTATGGCGGAGAAGGGGCTTTCCTGGGAGGAGATCACAGAGGAACTGGCAAACCGGTAGAAAAGCGCCGGCATGAAATATGGAGGAGGCATATAATGACTGATTGTCTGGAAAAAGACGTTGTAAAGAGATTTTTAAGCTATATAGCCTTTGATACCCAGTCAGAGGATGAAAGGGAGCAGATCCCAAGTACGGCAAAGCAGCTGGAGCTTGGGAAACGGCTGGCAGAGGAGCTTGAGGAAATGGGAGCAGCCGAGGTGCGGATGGATGAGCAGGGCTATGTATATGCAATGATTCCTGCCAACACAGACCGTCCCCTTCCGGCTCTGGGCTTTATCTCCCATATGGATACAGCTCCGGCTCTTACAGGAAAGGATGTAAAGCCTCAGGTCCTCCGGGACTAC
Source organism: uncultured Clostridium sp. (assembly GCA_900549235.1). Classification (GTDB taxonomy): domain Bacteria; phylum Bacillota; class Clostridia; order Lachnospirales; family Lachnospiraceae; genus Enterocloster. The sequence goes on from URNT01000003.1 coordinate 52,911, forward strand.
AATGGGGAGGACATCTGCCTGAACCGGGAGCAGGACATCTGGATGAGAGTGAAGGACTTTCCGGAGCTTTCCGGCTATCAGGGAAAGACACTGATTACCACAGACGGCACCACCCTTTTAGGGGCAGATGATAAGGCAGGCGTGGCAGAGATTATGGCTATGGCAGCCTGGCTTCTGGCTCATCCTGAGGTGGAACACGGCAGGATCTGCATCGGCTTTACACCGGATGAGGAGGTAGGCCGTGGGGCTGACGGGTTTGATGTGAAGGGCTTTGGCGCGGATGCAGCCTATACTGTAGACGGCGGCGCTCTGGGGGAGATCGAATACGAGAACTTCAACGCTGCATCAGGAAAGGTAGTGATCCACGGCGCAAGCATCCATCCCGGCACTGCCAAGGGACGGATGAAAAATGCCATCTTGATAGCCATGGAATTTCAGAACCTTCTTCCGGTATTTGAAAATCCCATGTATACAGAGGGCTATGAGGGCTTCTTCCATCTGGATGCCTTGGAAGGCGGCGTAGAGGAAAGCAGGATGGAATATATTATCCGCGACCATGACAGAGAGAAATTTGAGAAAAAGAAGGAACGCTTTGCTCAGGCGGCTGCCTTCTTAAACCAGAAATACGGAGATGGTACGGTGGAAATTACCCTGAAGGACTCCTATTTTAACATGAAGGAAAAAATTGAGCCTCATATGTACCTGATCCACCACGCAAAGGCGGCCATGGAAGCCCTTGGCATCACCCCTTTAGTTACCCCCATCCGGGGCGGTACGGACGGCGCACGCTTATCCTATATGGGTCTTCCCTGCCCTAACCTGTGCACTGGGGGCCATAACTTCCATGGGAAATACGAATACATTCCGGTGGAATCCATGGAGAAGGTGACGGAGCTTCTGATTGAGCTGGTGAGGCGGTTTGGAGCCGGGGAATAAAAGATAAAATAATAAAGAGACGGTCTGGCTTTCTGGTGTGATAGTCAGACTGTCTTTTTCATTATTTTCAAGCTGATTCTGGACAAATGTTCTGTTGCGGCGCCGTGTAAAAAATGATGGTTGCGCAATCCCAAAAAACAACGTATAATCATGCATAGTATCGTAACATGCCTATTGTGCAGTATCAATAAATGAAAAGGAAGTATTTATGAGAAAATTAGCACTAACAGATGAAATACTGCTGTCTATCCAGCAGCCGGCCCGCTATATCGGAAGCGAGGTCAATATGGTGGTGAAGGATCCGTCCCAGGTGGACATCCGTTTTGCCATGTGTTTCCCGGACGTATACGAGATCGGTATGTCCCATCTGGGCATCCAGATCCTTTATTCCATGTTTAACAAACGGGAGGACATCTACTGCGAGCGTGTCTACAGTCCCTGGATGGATCTGGATCCCATTATGCGGGAGAAGCATATCCCCCTGTTTACCCTGGAAACCCAGGACCCGGTGAAGAACTTTGATTTTCTTGGGATCACCCTTCAGTACGAAATGTGCTACACCAATGTGCTTCAGATCCTGGATCTGGCTCAGATTCCCCTTCATGCCGCAGACCGTACCGAGGAACATCCCATTGTGATCGGCGGAGGCCCCTGCGCTTACAATCCGGAGCCCCTGGCAGACTTTTTTGACCTGTTTTACATCGGTGAGGGAGAGACTTCCTACTATGAACTGATGGACCGTTACAAGGCCAATAAAAAGGCAGGAGGCACCAGAAAGCAGTTTTTAGAGCTGGCGGCAGAGGTGCCTGGAATCTATGTGCCCTCCTTCTATGATGTGGCTTACCAGGAGGACGGAACCATTGCGGCCTTTACTCCCAATAACAGCCATGCCTCACCGTCTGTCCGCAAGGAGATCGTTACCAATATGGATGATGTAGGCTATATCGAAAATCCTTTAGTACCTTATATCAAGGTAACTCAGGACCGGGTGGTGCTGGAGATCCAGCGCGGCTGTATCCGTGGCTGCCGTTTCTGCCAGGCTGGCAACGTATACCGCCCATTAAGAGAGCACAGCCTGGAATATCTGAAAAAATATGCCTGTCATATGCTTAAGAGCACAGGACACGAGGAGATTTCCTTAAGCTCCTTAAGCTCCAGTGATTACAGCCAGTTAGAGGGGCTTGTAAATTTCCTCATTGATGAATTTAAGGGGAAGGGCGTAAACATTTCTCTGCCGTCCCTGCGTATAGACGCCTTTTCCCTGGACGTTATGAGCAAGGTCCAGGATATAAAAAAAAGCAGCCTGACCTTTGCACCTGAGGCCGGTTCCCAGCGCCTTCGTGATGTGATCAATAAGGGCCTTACTGAGGAAGTGATCCTGAAGGGTGCAAGAGACGCCTTTGAGGCCGGCTGGAACCGTGTAAAGCTGTATTTTATGCTGGGCCAGCCTACAGAGACTGTAGAGGATATGGAAGGCATTGCTCTGCTGTCAGAAAAGATCGCTGAGACCTATTATGATATTCCAAAGGACCAGAGAAACGGCAAGGTGCAGATCGTGGCCAGCTCCTCCTTCTTTGTTCCCAAGCCCTTTACCCCCTTCCAGTGGGCAAGGATGTGCACCCAGGAGGAATTTATTGAGCGGGCGAATATTGTCCGTGGCAAGTTCCGGGAGATGAAGAATTTTAAGAGCCTTAAGTACAACTGGCATGAGGCAGAGCTGACCGTATTAGAGGGAGTTCTTGCCAGAGGCGACCGTAGGGTGGGCGCTGTGATCGAGGAGGCTTATAAAAATGGAGCCGTCTACGATTCATGGTCTGAGTATTTTAAAAATGATGTCTGGATGAAGGCTTTTGAGACCTGCGGGGTGGACATCAGTTTCTACACTACAAGGGAGCGAAGCCTGGATGAGATCTTCCCCTGGGATTTTATTGACGCAGGTGTGTCAAAGGAATTTTTAAAGAGAGAATGGAAGCATGCTGTTAATGGAGAAGTGACGCCCAACTGCCGCCAGAAATGTTCTGGCTGCGGCGCCATGGGCTTTGGCGGCGGCGTGTGCTTTGAAGCCAGATAGGGAAAGGATAAGTAAGAGCAGCTATGAAAATACGGATTAAATTTAAAAAATACGGAACCATGAAGTTTATCGGCCATCTGGATGTGATGCGCTATTTCCAGAAGGCCATCCGCCGGGCCGATGTGGACATCCGCTACAGCGAGGGCTTCAGTCCTCACCAGATTATGTCTTTTGCGGCCCCTTTGGGTGTAGGCATCACAAGCAATGGGGAGTATGTGGATATTGAGGTGCTGAGCACCAGGGACTCCAGGACAATGGTGGACGCGCTGAATTCTGTGATGGCAGAGGGCTTTGAGATCATAAGCTACCGCCTTCTTCCGGATCAGGCGGCCAATGCTATGTCCATCGTCAGCGCGGCTGATTATACCATTTCCTTCCGTCCGGGCTATGAGCCAGAGGAGATGGAGGTAAAGGAATGGTTTGAAGCTCTGATCCGCTTCTTTGAACAGCCCCAGGTGCTGGTTACAAAGAAAACAAAGAAGGGAGAAACCCAGGTAGATCTGAAGCCTTTGGTCTATGAGCTGAGAATGGCGGGAGAGGACAGGCTTTTTCTCAAGGTATCCACAGGAAGCGTTTCCAATATTAAGCCAGATATGATCCTGGACGCCTTTTATAAAAGCCGGGGCCAGGAGCGTCCGCCCTTTGCCTTTATGATCCAGAGAGAAGAAGTTTATGCAGATCTGGGAGACCGGGGCTTTATCCCTCTTGAGGACCTTGGAGAGGAGATCACTCCTGGACAGGATGGTATCCATGGATAAGTTGATTGTAACTAGATGGAAAGAAAAAATCTGTACAGCAATAGCCACAGACGGAAAAATCTCGCAGATTACCCTGGAGCCGGATCAGAATACCTTTCTTCTGAGCAATATCTATATCGGAAAGGTACAGAAGGTAGTTGAGGGGATTAATGCGGCTTTTGTGGAAATTTCTCCTGGAATGACCGGGTATTACAGTTTGGATGAGAATAAAACTCACCTGTTTGCGTCGGGCTCTCAAAGTCCTGAGAGAAAGCCGAAGGCGGGAGATGAGCTGGTGGTCCAGGTAAGCCGTGACGCAGTGAAAACAAAGGCTCCGGTTCTTACCAGCTATTTAACCTTTACGGGCCGTTTCTGTGTGCTCACAGCCGGACGGCCCGGACTGGGTTTTTCCTCAAAGCTTACAGATCCGGCTTTTAAACAGGAAACACGCCGTCTGTTTACAGAGCTGTTCGGGGAGAATGAAGATCAACTGGGAATTATTGTAAGGACAAATGCCAGGACGGCCCATCCTTCCCAGCTGGAGGAGGAGTACCATTTTCTAAAAACACAGTATGAGGAAATAAAACACAGCTGGTCTCTCAGAACCTGCTTCAGCTGCCTGTATCAGGCCATGCCCTCTTATATCGCGGGGCTTCGGGATGCCTATGCGGAAAATCTGGAGGAGATCATAACGGATAATCCGGGCTTTCATTCAAACCTAAGAAATTATCTCCGTCAATACCAGCCCCAGGACGAGGCAAAGCTGGTTTTTTATGATGACAGCCTGCTGTCTCTTGGGAAGCTGTACAGCCTGGATACGGTTATGGAGCGTGCCCTCAGCAGGCATGTATGGCTTAAGTCGGGGGGCTCCCTTGTGATCGAGCAGACTGAGGCTATGGTTGTCATCGACGTAAATACAGGCAGGTATGCAGGTAAGAAAAAGCTGGCTGAGACCATACGCAGGATCAACCTGGAGGCGGCGGAGGAGATCGGATACCAGCTCAGGCTCAGAAATCTGTCCGGCATTATCATGGTGGATTTTATTGATATGGAAAAAGCTGAGGATAAGAATGAGCTTTTGGAGCATTTAAAAAGGGTAGTGGCCAGAGATCCGGTGAAAACCACCGTTGTAGACATGACCCGTCTGAATCTGGTTGAGATGACCAGGAAAAAGGTGAGAAAGCCCCTTCATGAGCAGGTGCTTTCAATATAATGGATAAGTGGGAGGAAACATGAAGATTATAATCGTGGGCTGCGGAAAAGTGGGTACAACCCTGGCTGAGCAGCTGAGCAGAGAACAGCACGACATAACCTTGATCGACAATGACGCTGAAGCGCTGTCGTCTCTTTCTGACAGCATTGACGCCATGAGCGTAGTGGGAAACGGCGCGGTTTATCAGGTGCAGATGGAGGCCGGTATCCAGGACGCGGATCTGTTGATTGCTACCACCAACTCTGACGAGTTGAATATGCTCTGCTGTCTGATCGCAAAGAAAGCGGGCAACTGCCATACCATTGCCCGAATCCGAAATCCTGAGTATTCTGCGGAGATTGGTTACATAAGAGAAGAACTGAACCTGTCTCTGGCCATCAACCCGGAGCTGGCAGCTGCAAGGGAAATCGCGAGACTTCTCCGGTTCCCCTCAGCCATCAAGATTGAGCTGTTTTCGAAGGGAAGGATCGAGCTGTTAAAATTCCGTATTCCGGAGCGTTCTATCCTGGATAATATGCGTGTGCTGGATGTGGTGGGCAGACTTAAGAGTAATGTGCTGATCTGCGCGGTTGAGCGTGGAGAGGACGTGGTGATCCCAGACGGTAATTTCATCATGAAAAGCGGAGATAAAATCTCATTTATTGCCTCTCATCAGGATTCTACTGCATTTTTCTATAAGGCGGGCATTGAAAATAATACCATTAAGACAGCTATGTTTGTGGGCGGAGGAAGGCTTACCTATTATCTGGGAATGGCTCTCTCTGATACAAAGATCCGCATTAAGATCATTGAGCGGGATGAAGAACGCTGCCGTGAGCTGAGCGAACTTCTTCCTGGGGCCATGATCATCCATGGAGACGGCTCAGACCAGCAGCTTCTGCTGGAGGAAGGTATCTGCCAGACAGAGGCGTTTGCCTCCCTTACAGGCTTTGATGAGGAAAATATCATGCTTTCCCTCTATGCCGCCAGCCAGTCAAAGGCAAAGCTGATAACAAAGGTAAATAAAATTTCCTTTGAAAATATTATTAATTCTCTGGATCTGGGGAGTGTGATTTATCCCAAGCTTCTGACCGCGGACATTATTCTCCAGTATGTCCGCGCTATGCAGAATTCCATGGGAAGCAATGTTGAGACCCTCTATAAGATCGTGGCGGACAAGGCGGAGGCTTTGGAATTCAGAGTCAAGGCAGACGCTCCTCTTTTGGGAATTCCTCTGGAACGGCTGCAGCTTAAGAACAATCTTTTAGTGGCCTGCATCAACCGCAAGGGGCGCATCATCATGCCCCGAGGCAGAGATACCCTGGAAGCGGAGGATACGGTTATTATTGTTACGACACATGCAGGTCTGAATGATCTGAAAGATATTTTGAAGTAAAGGCGGCGGAGTATGAATCACGGTATTATTATTTATATGCTTGGGTGGATCATGAAGATTGAGGGACTGCTCATGCTTGTGCCCGTACTGACAGCGGCAGTTTACAGAGAAAGCATCGGATTCTGTTATCTGGGAGTGGCTGTAGTATGCGGCCTTCTGGGACTTTTTCTCACCAGAAAAAAGCCGTCTACTATGATGTTTTTTGCAAGAGAGGGATTTGTGACTGTATCCCTTGGCTGGTTCCTTCTCAGTGTGTTTGGCTGCCTTCCTTTCATGCTCAGCGGGGAAATTCCTCACTTTGTTGATGCTCTGTTTGAGATCGTATCTGGATTTACTACCACCGGCTCCAGCATCGTGCCAGCGGTGGAGGAGCTGTCCAAGGCAACGCTGATGTGGAGGAGCTTTTCTCACTGGATCGGCGGTATGGGGATTCTGGTATTTATTCTGGCTGTTCTTCCTACTGCCGGGGACTACAATATGCATATTATGCGTGCGGAAAGCCCAGGGCCGTCTGTGGGAAAGCTGGTGCCGAAGATCCGTATTACGGCAAAGCTTCTCTACTCCATCTACTTATTTATGACGGTCCTTACCTTTCTTCTTCTTGTCATTGGGAAAATGCCGGTATTTGACAGTCTCTGCATGAGCTTTGGCACAGCTGGTACAGGAGGATTTTCCGTCCGCAATTCAGGACAGTCCGGCTATACGGTCTATCAGCAGGCGGTTATGACGGTCTTTATGTTCCTGTTTGGGGTAAACTTTAACGTGTATTACCTGCTGCTCATACGCCGTCCAAAAGAGGCCTTCCGGTGCGAGGAGTTTCGGGGCTACTTTGGAATCGTGCTGACGGCTATTGTGCTGATCACCATCAATATAAGATGGATGTTCCCCTCCCTTGGAATGGCCATTCACCACGCCGCATTCCAGGTTTCCTCCATTATCACAACCACCGGTTATGCTACCGTAGACTTTGATAAGTGGCCGGAATTTTCCAAGTGCATCCTTCTGATGCTTATGTTTATCGGAGCCTGCGCGGGAAGTACGGGAGGCGGTATAAAGGTATCCCGTATTATGATAGCCTTTAAGGAGGTAAAAAAGGAGATGGCTGCGGTGATCCATCCCCGGTGTGTAAAGGTTCTGAAATTCGAGGGGAAACGGCTGGAGCATAATACACTCCGCTCCCTGAATGCCTATATCATCCTGTATTTTCTGATATTTGCGTTCTCCGTGCTCATCGTCAGTCTGGATAATTATGACTTTATGACTTCATTTTCCGCAGTAGCGGCCAATTTTAACAATATTGGACCTGGTATGTCCGTAACAGGGCCCATGTCAAACTTTTCCTCCCTGTCCTATCTGTCAAAGTCTGTGCTGATCTTTGATATGCTGGCCGGAAGGCTGGAGCTGTTCCCTGTGCTGATCCTGCTATCGCCGGGAACCTGGAAGCGGAGCTGATCCTATTTTCTGTCTCTCTGAAGCTGCCGCTTGTGATTAATAAAGGAAAGCAGGCACATCATGACGACATTGACGCTCAGTATGCTGATGGCGGCGGTGATGCCAATGCGGTCTGCTGCGCTTCCTACGATCTGAGGGGTGATGATCCCTCCTATGGAAGCGATGGCAGTAAGGAGTGACATTCCTATGGCTGAATCTTTAAAAAGAGGGCCGGCACCGGCGATGGAGGTTGGATAGATACCTGACATAAAAAAGCCAATTCCGATCAAAGCTGCCGTTACAGGCAGCAGGGTGTGGGAGGCAATCAGCAGAAGGAAGCATACACTGGTTCCAACCACATTTACCAGGATGATGGCTGTCTTGGAAAAACGGTGCGCCAGCCAGGCACACAGCAGCCGTCCTGCCATAATGACCAGCCAGGTGACAGAGACCATGGTGGTGGCGAAGGAGGCATCCATAATACCGGTGCTCTGCAGATATGTAACGAACCATCCGTTTATACAATTTTCCAGCCCCAGATAAAAAAACAGTACCAGAGCGATCAAATAAAAGTCTGTCAGATTTCCTCTGACGCTGGTCTGCTGCCGGTCTGCTTCCCGGGGCTGTTTTTTCTGCTCCGTGTCATAAGAACCCAGTCCGTAGGAGAGAGTGGAGGAAATGCATAACAGGATCAGAAGCCCGATGGCCGCTCTCCATCCATAGCCCAGACGTAGGGCAAAGGCTGTGATAAAGGGAGAGAAAAATGCTCCTATTGCAAAGCTGCAGTGAAGAAGGTTCAGCACTCTTGTTGAGTGGCTGCTCACCTCGTCCACTACGATATTATTTAAAATAGTAATAGAACCTCTCGAAAGCCCCAGAAGGAACATCAGGATATACATCATCCATACGGGAGGAAGAAAGAACAGGTATAGGTAGCACAGAGGTACCAGCCCTGCAAAAAATGTAATGGAAGCCCGCCGCCCGGTTTTTGCCATTGCAAACGGGAAGATCAGGCTTGCGCTCAGGTTTCCGGCTGCCATCATGGACAAAAGCCCGCCGGCTGTTCCGTAGCTTAGGCAGGCTTCCTCGATAAGAGATGGCAGCACCGCGCCAACTGCCAGTACCGCCATCCCGCTGACGGCATAACCATAGCAGCAGCGAAGGATTTGTCCCCGCGCCCCGGAAGAATGAATTGCTTCCATAAATATAAAAATCCTCCTTTGTATTATCCTGCCTTATTATACTTTAGCTGTGGGGGAAAAACAATACCATGATGGAAAGAAATGGGAAAACTGAAATGTGAAAAAAACGTGACTTTCATTGACCTTTCTTGGAAAATAGGGTATCCTTTCAGTAAACAAATCGATCAGGAGGCAGAGACCAGACAATATGAACAGAAGAAGCATACGATCAGGAGCAGCCTGCCTTGTTCTGGCCGGGCTGATGGCTTGTGTGAGACCTGTATTTTTTACAGCGCCGGCTTTCGCTCAGGATGAAACGGCAGCAGCGGTGTACCCAAGAGGCAGCTATATTGTGGGAGAGGACATTCCTGCCGGCGAGTACGCCGTTTTTACAGAGGATGATACAGAAAATAATACCTATTCCACATGTACCCTTACCTTATATAAGGACCGGTATGATGAGGATAAGATCGGCACCTTCCGTTTTCAGCATCACGGCCTGATCACCTTGTATAAAGGACAGCATCTGATCCTGTCAAGGGGATATGCCGTGGCAGCCGATGAGGCTGATATAAAGCCGGGAGTGTCCGGGGTGTATAAGGCCGGACGGGATATAGAGGCCGGCACCTACCGCCTGACCCCCCTTACTTCCGACGGCGCAGGCTATGCTCTTTATAATGATGTGCGTTATTACTATGACTATATGGACGGCTATGAGACTTTTTTCCAGCCTATTACCATTGAACTGAAGGAAGGGCAGTACCTGGAGCTTTTTGATGTGGGGAAGATTGAAAAAATTTAAAAATCCAGTTGACATTATAAGGTCCAGGTGCTAATATATAATAGTATGCCGCACAGCGAGGTTATAAGTGCAGAAAGCAAAAGGCTTTTGCCACCAAAGCTGGCGAGTAATGATTATAGGAGGTGCCTTTCATGTACGCGATTATTGCAACAGGCGGAAAGCAGTACAAGGTAGCAGAAGGCGATGTCATTAAGGTAGAGAAACTGGGCGCAGGCGCAGGAGAGACCGTTACATTTGACCAGGTACTGGCTGTGAACAACGGCGAGCTGCAGATCGGATGCCCAACCGTAGCCGGAGCAACTGTTACAGCAACAGTTGAGAAGGAAGGTAAGGCTAAGAAGGTTATCGTTTACAAGTATAAGAGAAAGACTGGCTATCACAAGAAGAACGGCCACAGACAGCTTTATACTCAGGTTAAGATTGAAAAGATCAACGCTTAATTGTAAATGATATGATTCAAGCAACCGTATTAAAAGATTCCATGGATTCAGGCAATGCTTCCTATCGGGGGATCGTGATTGAAGGCCACGCAGGTTATGCTGATGCAGGTGAGGATATTATCTGCGCAGGAGTTTCTGCTCTGGCGATCAACTTTTTTAACTCGGTGGAGACATTTACGGAAGATGAATTTGAAGGACAGGCAGGGGAGGAGGACGTACAGTTTTCGTTCCGCTTTACTTCAGATATAAGTCCTGAATCAAAGCTCCTTATGAATTCTCTTGTTCTGGGATTACAGAATATAGAGAAGGATTATGGGAAATCATATATTATCATCCGGTTTAAGGAGGTGTAAAACATGTTAAATATGAACCTTCAGTTATTCGCTCATAAGAAAGGTGTTGGTTCCACCAAGAACGGCAGAGATTCTGAGGCTAAGAGACTTGGTGCCAAGAGAGCTGACGGACAGTTCGTACTGGCTGGAAACATCCTGTACAGACAGCGCGGAACCCATATTCATCCTGGCAACAACGTAGGCAAGGGTGGCGACGATACCTTATTTGCTTTAGTAGACGGAGTTGTTAAGTTTGAAAGAAAGGGCAGAGACAAGAAGCAGGTTTCTGTATACCCAAGGGCAATCAACGAATAATTCCGAGGGCTCCATACTTAGCGTATGGAGTCCTTTTTATTCTGCAATAGAACACACCATAGGAGGTGCGATGTATGTTTGCCGATAGTGCAAAGGTTTTTATTAAATCCGGTAAGGGCGGCGACGGTCATGTGTCCTTCCGCAGAGAGCTGTATGTTCCAAATGGCGGCCCCGACGGCGGTGACGGAGGACGGGGCGGTGACGTGATCTTTCAGGTGGATAAAGGCAAGAACACCCTGGTAGATTTCCGCCATGTCCGCAAATATGTTGCCAAGGACGGTGAGGAGGGCGGCAAGCGCCGCTGCCATGGCGCGGATGCGGAGGATCTGATCGTAAAGGTTCCGGAAGGAACGGTGATCAAGGATTTTGAATCCGGAAAGGTCATTGCTGATATGTCCGGCGGCAATTCCAGGGAAGTGATCTTAAAAGGCGGAAAAGGCGGCCTTGGCAATATGCATTTTGCAACCTCCACCATGCAGGTTCCAAAGTATGCCCAGCCTGGTCAGCCTGGTCAGGAGCTGTGGGTGCAGCTGGAGCTTAAGGTCATTGCGGATGTGGGCCTGGTTGGTTTTCCGAATGTTGGAAAGTCCACTCTTTTATCCGTTGTAAGCAATGCAAAGCCGGAGATCGCCAATTATCATTTTACCACATTAAATCCCCATCTGGGGGTAGTGGACCTGGGGGACGGGGCTGGTTTTGTTATGGCAGATATTCCGGGGCTGATCGAGGGAGCGTCTGAGGGCGTAGGCCTGGGACATTCCTTTTTAAAGCATATTGAAAGGACCAAGGTACTGGTTCATGTAGTAGACGGAGCTTCCGTAGAAGGACGGGATCCTTTAGAGGACATCCGTACCATTAATAAAGAGCTGGAGGCTTACAATCCAGAGCTTTTAAAACGTCCCCAGGTCATTGCAGCCAATAAGATGGACGCAGTATATGATCCAGAGGACACAGATGGGATCCTTTCCAGATTAAGGGAAGAATTTGAACCGAAGGGGATCAAGGTATTTTCTATTTCGGCTGTAAGCCGTCAGGGCGTAAAGGAACTGCTCTGGCATGTAAACGAGCTGTTAAAGACCGTAGATGACACACCTGTTATATTCCAGAAGGAATTTGAGATCCAGTATCAGGGTGACCGCAGCCTGCCTTATACCGTTACACGGGCAGATGACGGAGCCTATGTGGTGGAGGGACCAAGGATTGAGAAGATGCTTGGCTACACCAACCTGGATTCAGAAAAAGGCTTTGATTTCTTTCAGAAATTCCTTAAGAATACAGGGATTCTGGAGGATCTGGAAAAAGCAGGAATTGAAGAAGGCGATACCGTCCGTATGTATGGACTGGAATTTGATTATTATAAATAGAAGCAATACAAAGGAGTAAGTATGACAAGCAAGCAGAGATCCTATCTGAAGGGACTGGCTATGAATATAGACCCTGTATTCCAGATTGGCAAATCCAGCCTGACGCCTGAGGTGACACAGGCAGTGGATGAGGCACTGGAAGCAAGGGAACTGATCAAAGTAACAGTGCTGAAGAATTGTCTGGATGACGGACGTTCCATTGCACAGGTGCTGGGAGAGCGTACCCATTCAGAGGTAGTACAGGTAATCGGAAGAAAGATCATCCTTTACCGTCCGGCAAAGGATGAAACAAAGCGCAGGATCGTCCTTCCTGTAAAATAAAGGACCAGGGGAGGCGTCTTTATGTCAAATATCGGTATTTTGGGAGGTACCTTTGATCCCATCCATAAGGGGCATTTAGAACTTGGCCAGAAGGCATATGAGCAGTTTAAGCTGGATCAGATCTGGTTTATGCCATCCGGCTGTCCTCCCCACAAAACGGATCACAGGATTACAGAGGGCAGCAGGCGCCGGGATATGGTGCTGGCGGCTATCAAGGGGATCCCCTGGTTTGCTTATTCAGATTTTGAAATGAAACGCCAGGGAAATACCTATACAGCCCGCACTCTGTCTCTTCTTGGGGAGGCCTATCCGGAGCATATCTTTTATTTTATTATCGGCGCGGATTCGCTGTATCAGATCGAGCAGTGGTTCCATCCGGAGCAGGTGATGGAGCAGACGATCCTTCTGGTGGCAGGACGGCCCTATGGCAGGCCCCACAGAAGCCTGGAGGATCAGATCCAGTATCTGAAAGAAAAATATGGCGCACGGATCTATCCTATCTGTTTTAAAGAGATGGACATTTCATCAGAAGCCATCCGGGCGTTAGCAGCCAGAGGGGGTTCCATCAGCCGGTATGTGCCTCTGGCAGTGGAGAAATACATTAAAAGCTGCGGGCTTTATGGTATAAGGGAAGCTGCAGCAGATGTCAAAGGAGAGTAGGGTCAGATGGAAAATCAATGCAGTCAGATCATGGAAATCCGTAAGAAGCTGAGGTCCAAGCTGCCTCCTATGCGCTATGAACATTCACTCAGTGTTTCTTTTACCTGCATGAATCTGGCTATGTGCTACGGATACGATACGGACAAAGCAGAACTGGCAGGGCTTCTGCATGACTGTGCAAAGCGCTATTCAGATGAGGAGATCCTTAAAAAATGCCTGAAGCGTGGACTTGAGGTGACAGAGGAGGAATATAAGGCTCTTCCGGTGCTTCATGCGAAGTATGGTGCCTGGCTGTCGGAGCATAAATTCGGCATTACAGATCCGGAAATACTGGATGCCATCCGCTGTCATACCACAGGAAAGCCGGATATGGGTGTCCTGGATAAGATCTTGTATATCGCTGATTATATCGAACCCCGCCGCTTTAAGGCAGCTGACCTGCCGCGGATCCGCAGGCTGGCTTTCCAGGATTTAGATCAGACCATGGATGCGATCCTGTCGGGAACTTTGGAATATCTGCAGAAAAAGGGCGGAAGTATTGATCCTATGACGCAGAAGGCTTATGAATATTTTAACAAACGGAAAGGAGATTGAAATGGACTCAAAGGAAATGGTTAAGATCGCCTATGAGGCGCTCAGTGAAAAAAAGGGTGAGGATATTAAGATCATCGATATACAGTCCGTATCGGTTCTTGCGGATTATTTTATCATCGCGGACGGAACCAATCCAAATCAGGTGCAGGCCATGGCGGATAACGTAGAAGAAATGCTGGGAAAAGCCGGCTGTCCCTGCCGTCAGATCGAGGGCTATCAGAGCGGAAACTGGATCCTTATGGACTACAGGGATGTGATCGTTCATGTATTCTGCAAGGAGGATCGGTTGTTCTATGATCTGGAACGCATCTGGAGGGACGGAAAAACCTTTGTGGATGTAAATGAACTGTAAGAAAAGCAAGTATCAGTAAAAGGCAGATGTACAGGGAGTCTGTAAAAACAGGCCCCGTCGTGCATCTGCCTTTTTTGATGCACGAGCGCAACTGCTTACATCATGCGGATCAGGCCGATCACCTTGCCCAGGATCTCTACCTGACTGGTGATGATAGGCTCCATGGAATCGTTCTCCGGCTGGAGACGGTAGTGCCCGTCCTCTTTATAGAAACGCTTTACTGTAGCGGAATCCTCTACCAGGGCAACTACAATCTCACCGCTGGAGGCGGTGCTTCTCTGCTCTACGATCAGCCGGTCTCCCGGAAGGATTCCCGCATTGATCATACTTTCTCCTTTTACATGGAGCATAAAGGTCTCAGCGTTGGGAAGGGCCTCAGCCGGAAATGGGAAATAGTCCTCGATCCGCTCCTCAGCAAGGATAGGCTCCCCGGCGGCGACGGTGCCTACCACAGGGATGTTGACCATCTCTCTGCGGTTGAAATTAAAGGTATCGTCCAGGATCTCGATGGTCCGGGGCTTGGTAGGATCCCGACGGATATATCCCTTCTCCTCCAGAGCGGACAGATGGGAATGGACGGAGGAGGTGGACTTCAGCTTTACCGCCTCACATATCTCGCGCACAGCTGGAGGGTATCCCTTCTTTAAAATCGTATTTTTAATGTATTCTAATATTTCCTGCTGCTTGGCAGTGATCTTATCCTGAGCCATACATTACCTCCTGCTTTTTTCTTAAGTATATAGTAACACATGTTTACAAAAAATGCAAACCTTTGTTCGAAAAAATGCAAAAAAGTAATTGACAAACGTATGTTCATAATGTTATAGTAGAGCTCACAAAGAACGAATGTTCTTGCTATAAGGATACACAGGAGGAGGTTTCTTATGAGAAGAAAGTTGTTGATCAGGGGTTCTGGAACATTAAGAAAGAGGATCATAAGCGCTGCAGCTGCTTCGGGGCTTGTGCTGGTGATTGCAGTCTATATGCTGTTTCCTTCTATGGCAGGAGAGGAGGAGGGGAAAGCCGGTCCCTATTATAAGAGCATACAGATCGAAGCAGGGGACAGTCTGTGGGGGCTTGCAGAGCATTACAGCCAGGGGAGTCCTATGAACACGGAGGAGTATGTAAGGGCTCTTAAGAAGATGAACGGACTGCGGGAGGATACGATCCACACCGGTAATTATCTTACCATTGTGTATTATGAAGCCCGGTAAGATCCACGAGGTTCCAGACTTGTCTGAATCTGCACATAATTCCAGATAATTTCAGTTACAGATACCACAATTTTATTCCATCATTCCATTGCTGTATTTTGCAGAGTTTCCAGAGACGATAAAATTCTTACAAAAATCTTACAACTGAGAACAAAAAAATATGCATATTGAATTTTCATAACATAAAAATTATGAAATGATAAAAAATCAATATTTGTATTTACAACTTACTGTAGCTATAATTAGCAAAAAAGCAGATGAGAAAGGGGGAAAGAGACATGGACGGATTAGTAGAAGGCCTGACGGAAGAGTTGAACTGCAATACGGTATTTACGATCCCTCTTTTTGGCGGGATCGATGTGCTGGAGTCAGTGGTCGTTACCTGGATCATTATGGCGGTACTGATGGCAGCGTCTCTCTTGCTGGTCAGAAGCCTGAAGCTTAGGAAGATCGGCAACCGGCAGGCTGCCCTGGAAAGCGGGATTTCCTTTATCTATGATTTTTTTGAGGAGCTGCTTGGAGAAGAGGGAAAGGACTACATCCCGTATCTGATCACCGTTGTTCTTTACATAGGAATTGCAAATATGATCGGTCTTTTGGGTTTTAAGTCACCGACAAAGGATCTGAATGTGACCATTACGCTGGCTGTTATGAGCATCGTGCTGGTTGAAGCGGCAGGAATACGGAAAAAAGGCTTTAAGGGATGGCTTCTGGGCTTTGCGGAGCCTATGCCCATCATAGCCCCTATTAATGTGCTTGAGTTGTTCATACGCCCGCTGTCGCTGTGCATGCGTCTATTTGGCAATGTACTGGGCGCGGTGGTCGTTATGGCCCTGATCAAGCAGCTGGCGCCCCTGGTGGTGCCTCTTCCGTTCAGCTTTTACTTTGATATATTTGACGGGATTATCCAGGCATACGTTTTTGTATTCCTTACATCGCTTTATATCAAAGAAGCCATTGAGTAAAGAACCGGAATCTGCATACATATTAACTTATATTTTATGGAAAAGGAGATTATCATCATGACTGGATTAATTGCATTAGGAGCTGGAGTTGCGGTACTTACAGGTATTGGAGCAGGCGTTGGCATCGGCTTGGCTACTTCAAAGGCAGTGGACGCTATTGCAAGGCAGCCTGAGGCGGAGGGCAAGATTTCCAAGGCATTGCTGCTTGGCTGTGCTCTGGCTGAGGCAACTGCGATCTATGGCTTTGTTATCGGACTTCTGATCATTATGCTGTTAAAGTAATCAGAGTCAGAAAGGCGCTTGGATATGTTAAAGATAGATATTTGGAACATCGCCTTTACCCTGATCAATATTCTGGTACTTTACCTGTTCTTAAGACATTTCCTGATCGCTCCGGTCCGCCAGATCTTAAGCGATAGGAAAGAGATGATAGAGAAGGATCTGGATGCGGCCAGTGAGGCCAGGGAAGAAGCCGGAGAGCTGAAGGCTTCTTATGAGGCCGCAGTGGGAGATGCCCGGAAAGAGGCCTCTAGGATCTTAGCTGATGCCAGAGAGCGGGCGCACAAAGAGTATGACCAGATTCTGGATCAGGCGAGAGAGGATGCGGCTAGAAAGCTGGAAGAAGCAGACCGTTCTATCGCCATGGAGCGCGAAAAGGCGCTTACGGACCTTAAGGCGTCCGTAGCAGGTCTGGCTATGACTGCCGCAGCTAAGCTTCTGGCAGAGCAGACCAGTGCAGACCGGGACAGAAGCTTATACAATTCATTTTTGGAATCAGGTGAAGGCCATGACTGAGCAGGCAAGGATCTATGGAACGGTTCTCTATGAACTTTCCATACCGGAAGCAGTGGTAAAGGATATGATAGAGCTGTTTGAAACAAATCCGCAGCTTACCCGTGTCCTTTCAAGCCCTGTGGTACAGGCGGACAAAAAGCGGGAGATTATTAACCGGGTAGTTGAAACAGGGTTTTCAGAGACCGGAGTTTCCGGCCTTCTGGCCCGCTTTTTAAAAAAAGCCTGTGACGCGGGCTGTATGGATCAGATCAGGGAAATCGGACGTGCCTGGGATCTGTGTTACATGAAGGAACATGGTATAATGGAGGCAGAGCTTTTCTATGTGACCATGCCGGATCCGGTGCAGATCGAGGGGATCAAACAGTTTCTCTGCAGAAGATACAAAAAGAAGAAAGTGAGGCTCTCCTTAAAGGAAGAGCCGGGGCTGATGGGCGGTTTTGTCCTGAAGGCCGGAGATATGGAATATGATCACAGCCTGAGAGGGCAGTTTCTTAAGCTGTCCCGGGCAGTGACAGGATAGGAGTCTTGATATGAGTACAATCAGTTCCCAGGAAATTATCTCCATCATCAAAAGCGAGATTGAAGGCTATGGTGCAGAGCCGGAGAATGGACAGGAAACAGGTTCCGTCATCTGGGTAGGTGACGGTATTGCCATTGTATACGGAATTGACCATGCTATGTATGGAGAGATAGTTATATTTGAAAACGGAGTCAAGGGTATGGTCCAGGATATCCGTAAGGATGAGATCGGCTGTATCCTTTTTGGAAAGGATACTGGCATTTCGCAGGGTACAAAGGTAGTCCGCACAAAAAGAAGGGCGGGAGTTCCGGTTGGCTCTGGATTTTTGGGCCGGGTGGTCAACGCGCTGGGAGAGCCGATAGACGGCCTTGGGGCTGTAAAGGAGGAGGGCTATCGGCCGGTTGAGGAAGAAGCGCCTGGAATCGTAGACAGAAAATCAGTTGGCGTTCCCATGGAGACAGGCATCCTCGCCATTGATTCGATGTTTCCTATCGGACGCGGACAGAGAGAGCTGATCATTGGTGACCGTCAGACGGGAAAGACCTCGATTGCTCTTGATACGATCCTGAACCAGAAGGGGAAGGATGTGATCTGTATTTATGTGGCGGTAGGACAGAAGGCATCTACAGTTGCCAAACTGGTAAATACATTAAAGAAGCAGGATGCTATGGATTATACCATTGTTATGTCTTCTACGGCAAGTGATTCAGCTCCCCTTCAGTACATCGCACCTTATGCAGGAACAGCCATGGCAGAGTTCTTTATGTATCGGGGAAAGGACGTATTGATCGTCTATGATGATCTTTCCAAGCATGCAGTGGCTTATCGTGCCCTGTCCCTGCTTCTTGAGCGTTCTCCAGGACGCGAGGCGTATCCGGGAGATGTATTTTACCTGCATTCCAGGCTTTTGGAGCGGTCCAGCAGGCTTTCAGACGCAAAAGGAGGCGGTTCCATCACAGCCCTTCCGATTATTGAGACCCAGGCTGGTGATGTGTCCGCTTATATTCCCACCAATGTTATTTCCATCACAGACGGACAGATCTTTCTGGAAAGCGATCTTTTCTTCTCCGGTATGCGTCCTGCTGTAAACGTAGGCCTTTCGGTATCCCGTGTAGGCGGTGCCGCTCAGACAAAGGCAATGAAAAAGGCAAGCGGAAGTATCCGTATTGATCTGGCGCAGTACCGGGAGATGGAGGTATTCACCCAGTTCAGTTCTGACCTGGATGATACGACCAAGGAACAGTTGGCTTATGGAAAAGGGTTGATGGAGCTGTTAAAGCAGCCTCTGGGACGTCCGCTTAAGCTGCATGAGCAGGTAATCACTCTCTGTGCGGCTACTCACAGGGTGCTTCTGGGAGTGGAGCCAAAGCGGGTTAAGGAGTTCCAGATGGCTATGCTGACCTGGTTTGATGACCAGCATCCGGAGATCGGAGCGGAGATTGAAGAAAAGAAGGTCCTGACAGATGAACTGGTGCAGAAGATCGTAGACGGGGCAAAGACATTTAAGGCATCATTCTGAGACAGGAAGAGGGAATAGCTATGGCAAACGCAAGAGAGATCCTGAGCCGTATGAAGAGTGTTCAGGACACACGGAAGATCACCAACGCCATGTATCTGATCTCCTCTACTAAGATGAAAAAAAGCAGAAAGCTTTTGGATGAGACGGAGCCTTACTTTTATACGCTTCAGGATCTGATCCGCCGTATTCTTCGGCATATGCCGGAGGTAGAGCACCGGTATTTTGATTCCCGGAGCAGCAAGTCCGGGAAGGAAAGAGTCCGGGGCCTGGTTGTTATTACAGGCGATAAGGGACTGGCTGGAGCCTATAATCATAATGTGCTGAAGATTGCCCATGAGTGGATGCAGCAGTACGAAAATAACCGCCTGTATGTGGTTGGTGAACTGGGACGGCAGTATTTTGCATCCAGGCATGTGCCGGTAGATGAGCAATTTCATTATACGGTACAGAATCCTACCATGCACAGGGCCAGGCTGATCTCCTCCAGGGTGTTGGAGGAGTATGAAACAGGGAATCTGGATGAGGTATGGATCCTGTATACGCAGATGGTCAACAGTATGGCCATGGAGGCGCAGTTGGAGCCTCTTCTTCCTTTGAAGCGGGAGGATTTTGGACAGATTTCCATTCCGGCTGATATTATACAGGAGGAGATGCAGATGGTGCCGTCGCCGGAAGCCGTTATGGATCATGTGGTGCCAAACTATGTGACCGGCTTTATATTCGGCGCTCTGGTAGAGTCCTTCTGCAGTGAGCAGAACGCTAGGATGATGGCCATGCAGTCTGCCAGCGACAATGCCAGTGCCCTGTTAAATGACTTGTCCATCGAGTATAACCGTGTAAGGCAGGCAGCCATCACCCAGGAGATCACAGAGGTGATCGGAGGAGCGAAGGCTCAGAAAAAGAAACATAATAGGTAGTATGATAGGAGGCAGTCATGAATAAGGGAAAAATCATACAGGTTATGGGACCTGTGGTAGATGTAGAATTTGAAGACGATCATCTTCCCCACATAAAGGACGCCCTGGTTGTAGATAACAATGGAACACGCTGCGTCATGGAGGTAGCACAGCATACAGGAAGGAATGTAGTCCGCTGTATTATGCTTGCTTCCAGTGACGGGCTCTGTAAGGACATGGAGGTAGAGCCAACAGGAGCAGGTATTTCCGTTCCGGTTGGAGAAAAGACTCTGGGTCGTTTGTTTAATGTGCTTGGAGAGACCATTGACGGAGGCGAAAGCCTTGATACGGCTGAAAAATGGGTGATACACAGGGATCCTCCTTCCTTTGAGGATCAGAGTCCTGTTGTAGAGATGCTGGAAACAGGTATTAAGGTAATTGACCTTCTGGCTCCCTACGCTAAGGGAGGAAAGATTGGTCTGTTTGGCGGCGCCGGTGTAGGTAAGACGGTGCTGATCCAGGAGCTGATCACCAATATTGCTACGGAGCATGGAGGATATTCTATTTTCACCGGTGTAGGTGAGCGCTCCCGTGAGGGAAATGATCTGTGGACTGAGATGGGAGAGTCCGGCGTATTAAGTAAGACCGCCTTGGTATTTGGCCAGATGAATGAGCCGCCGGGGGCGCGTATGAGGGTTGCGGAGACAGGACTGACCATGGCAGAGTATTTCAGAGATGTAGAGCACCAGGATGTGCTCCTGTTTATTGACAATATTTTCCGTTTTGTGCAGGCTGGTTCAGAGGTATCAGCACTTCTTGGACGCATGCCTTCTGCGGTAGGCTATCAGCCGACTCTGGCAACGGAGGTAGGTGAGCTTCAGGAGCGGATCGCGTCTACGAAGAATGGTTCTGTTACTTCCGTTCAGGCAGTTTATGTTCCGGCAGATGACCTGACAGATCCGGCTCCGGCTACTACCTTTGCCCACCTGGACGCAACCACTGTGCTTTCAAGAAAGATTGTGGAGCAGGGAATCTACCCGGCTGTGGATCCGTTGGAATCCACCTCACGTATTCTGGAAGAAGATGTAGTGGGAAAGGAGCATTATGAAGTAGCCAACAAGGTGCAGCAGATGCTTCAGAAATATAAAGAGCTTCAGGATATTATTGCGATACTGGGTATGGAGGAGCTGTCAGAGGAAGATAAGCTGACGGTAAACAGAGCCCGTAAGATCCAGAGATTCCTGTCTCAGCCATTCCATGTAGCTGAGAACTTTACAGGCGTACCTGGAAAATATGTGCCCATAAAGGAGACGATCCGCGGCTTCAAGGCCATTATTGATGGTGAGATGGATGGATACCCGGAAGCAGCCTTTTTCAATGTAGGTACCATTGACGAGGTTGTAGAAAAGGCGAAATCCATGGAGCATAAGGAAGGATGAAAGGAAAGGTGACAGGCGTTTATGGAAGGAAATAGCAGCCAAACCTCAGCCTTCTGGTTAAGGATTGTTGCCAGCGACCATGTCTTCTTTAATGGGAACTGCGAGGCACTGATTGTACCAGCTCAGGACGGTGAGTTCGGTATTCTTCCCCACCATGAGGCCATGATCCTGGCGACTCATGAGGGAATCCTCCGCTTTCGTATACCAGAAGACAGTAGCTGGCATGAGGCAGTAGTCGGTCTTGGGATTGTCCAGGTGGCGCATAACCGTGTCTCCATGATTGTAGATACAGCGGAACGCCCGGAGGAGATCGATGCCCGCCGCGCCCAGGAGGCGCTGGAACGGGCCCAGGAGCAGATGCGTCAGAAGCAGAGCCTTCAAGAGTTTAAGATGTCGCAGGCTTCTATGGCCAGAGCGCTGTCAAGGCTGAAGGTGAGCCATTTGAAGGAGCTGTAATCCCTACAGCCACCTTGAATTTTGTATTAAAAAGTTACAAAAGTCCATAACAATGGGGTTCTCTCGGCCATGGGGAGAACACATTAAAACAATCTGACGGCGGCAGACCTGATCCTTAATAGGGAGCAGCTTTACAGAGGAACGGGAGGAAAGAGGCCCCCATTCACTTGTAAGCGGTCCCCAGGAGTATTGGGGCCAGAAACCGATACCAAGCCCTGCAGCGATTAGGTTGCGGACAGATTCTGTGGTGTCGCTTTCAAATATGATTCTGGGTGTAAAGCCGGCTTCTGAAAAATAGCTGTTGCAGATCTTGCGTATGGGACGGGAGCCTGCCAGGCAGATATAGCCGCTGTCACGGGTATCTGCCAGGCAGATGGAGTCCTTATCGCCATAGGGAGAGTGCGATGGTACAGCCAGATACAGATCCTCCTCCAGCATTACCATATAATCGGAGAATTCCTCAGCTGCCCAATCAGTCCTCTTTGCAGAGACACACAGATCATAATCTGTATGGGAGTCGGACTGGTACAGCTGGAAATTCACATCCGGCCGCAGGGCGCGGTAGGCAATGATTCGGTTTGTGATCAGGGAAGATGCGGCTAAAAGCTTTAGATGGATGGTATGAGTTGTCTGATACTGTCCTTCTTTTATTTCCTCCGGGATCCGGTCCAGTGCGCTTAAGATGGGGAGGAGACGCTTCTGCAGAAGCCGTCCGGCCTCATTGAGTTCGATGCTCCGGCTTTTTCGCTCAAAGAGAGGGACTCCCAGTTCGGTCTCCAGGCGCCGGATGGCCTGGGACAGAGCTGGCTGGGCAATCTGGAGATGCTCGGCGGCCTTTGTCATATGCTGAAATTCAGCTGCAGTCAGAAAGTATCGTAACTGAAGAAGTTCCATCTATCATACCTCATTTTCTGTCAAATTCCACTAAATTATAACACATAACCCGTGTAAGTAAAGTAGTTGAGAAAGATTTCCATTTATATCTGTTGTATTTTTTAAAAGATTGGGGTATCATATAGTAGTAAGTTAGTCAAGGCTAACGATATGAAATCAGATGTGGAGAGATAGTTTATGAGCCAGGAAACCCTGAATCTTATGTTAAAGCTTAACCGAAAGGAACTGGAAGCTCAGATCGCGCTTCAATGTGCGCCCCTTTTGTGCGGAATTAAGATTTCCAATCTGCTGACTGTACAGAGGAAGCATAAGAAGAAAGTGCTGCGCCTGTTCTGCGGGACAGCTGTATGCTGTTATATTTTGTTCCAGTCAGGAAGCAAGATTACCTTTCTTCTATATAACAGAAATCAGCTGGAGGCATATCTTACAGAAGCCGGAACGGCAGTTCTTATGGAAGAGTTTGGATATAAGGGATGCAGCCTGGGGCAGATTCTCAGGAAAGTAGCGTCAAAGTACAGGGAGCATATGGAGGGAAACGCAGGCTTTCCCCATGAGATCGGGCTGCTGCTTGGCTATCCTCCAGAGGATGTAAAGGGATTTATCATTCATCAGGGAAAGAACTGCCTGGAAGCAGGCTACTGGAAGGTGTATGCGGATCTGGCTGGTCGCAGACGTATTTTTGCGGACTATGATAACGCCAGAGAAGAGATCATCTGGATGCTTTCCGCAGGTATGAGAATCCGGAAAATTTTAGAATGCCGTCAGGCGGGTTAGGAGGAAATTATGAGCGAGATTATGGTAGTATATTGGTCACAGACAGGGAATACAGAGGCAATGGCGGAGGCTGTGGCAGAAGGAATACGGGCAGCCGGCAGACAGGCAGCCGTTGTTCCGGTAGGGGAGACGGCGCCGGAACAGCTGGAGAGTGCTGCTGTATTTGCACTGGGGTGCCCGGCTATGGGGGCTGAGGTGCTGGAGGAGGGAGAAATGGAGCCTTTTGTAGCTGCCTTGGAGGGAACGCTTGCTGGCAAGAAGGTTGGGCTTTTTGGTTCCTATGGCTGGGGTGACGGACAGTGGATGCGTGACTGGGAAGATCGCATGAGAAATGCCGGTGCTCAGGTGATAGGAGAAGAAGGTGTGATCGCTCAGGACAGTCCTGATGAGGAGGCCCTGGAACGCTGCCGGGAACTTGGAAGACTGCTGACAGAGAGTGCCGGTTGATGGAAAGCCGGCGATACATAAGATAAGAGGTGCCTGGCAGGAGAGAGGAGAAGGAGAGGAAAAGGCTGAGGGAGATTAATCTTCCCTCAGCCTTACTTTGTTTCGGGCGCTCCGCCGCCGTTCATCTTCAAGAGCGGCATAGTGGCGCTTGGTTGTATTCACGTCCGAATGTCCCAGTACATCTGCGACTAAATAAATATCCCCGGTTTCGCGGTACAGGCTGGTGCCATAGGTACTGCGGAGCTTATGGGGGGTGATTGGCTTCAGTGGGGCCACCGTACGGGCATATTTTTTAACCAGGTTTTCAACACTGCGGACAGCGATCCGTTTACGCTGAAGGGAGAGGAAGAGAGCTTCCTCGTGGCCTGGCTCCGGCAGGATCCGGCTGCGTTCATCCAGATAGTCGAGAAGGGCATTTTCTACCTCCGTACCGAAATAGACGGTGACTTCCTTGCCGCCTTTGCGGTAGATGCGGATGCCGCCATTTTTTAGATCAATATCATCCAGATTCAGGCCGACACATTCGGAAACACGAATGCCGGTTCCGAGAAGCAGGGTCATCAGAGCCAGATCCCGGATTTTTGTCTTATTGTGATAAGTTTTCTGCTTATCTGTTAACTTTTCACCCTGTTCCACCTCATCCAGGAGCAGAGCTACTTCATCAACATCCAGACGGATGATTTCCTTATCATGGAGCTTGGGAAGCTGTACCAGGGCGGCCGGATTGTTTTTGATGCGCTCGGTACGGTAAAAGTAGTTATAGAAGCTCTTTAAGGAAGAGATCTTGCGCATGATTCCCCGTTCCCGGTTCATAATTTCCTGATTCTTGTCATTGAAGCGGTATTTCAGGTATTCCATATATTCCTCAAAATCCGTAACAGAAAGCTGATCCAGCTGCGCAAGAGTTATGTCACGAAGCTCCAGCTTTTTAAGCGTTGGATTTTCCTTTCTGAGAAAATTAAAAAATATATGGAGATCATAAGCATAAGCAATCCGGGTCCTGGATGAGGTCCGGGGTTCAATGCCCCGGAAAAAGTCACCGCAGAATGGTGGGAGTGCCCCTACAAGCTCACGGAGCTTGACAATATTTTCTTTATCCTTTTGTTCGTGATATGATAAATTGGACATAATCGGATTCTAACCTCTAAACTGCTCCAACTATTCGTTAAACTTGTCTTTCGCGAATAGTTGGAACACACTTCTTTCATTCATTTTCTTTTGATTATATCACATCAAGGCAACTCTGGTCTATATGGCCGTTGCAATAAACTTATGAAAGGAAGGATTTACATGAAGTTTTTTCAATCCGTTAAGCATTACGGCGCTCTCCCTGCTGTCACTGGCCTTGTATCTGTGGCTCTGCCGGGTGTTGCCTTTGCTTCTGAGACTCAGTCTAATCTGACCACTCCGGCTGACTGGGCTCCTGTCCTTAAGGAGCTTACAAACCAGGTTTCGGTCAGCACCATTATGACGGCCCTTGCTACCTTTGTCGGTGCCTGTATTGTACTGGTGTTCGCCTGGTGGGGTGTCCGTAAAGGAGTCCGCTCCCTTATGTCTGCGTTCCGCAAGGGCAAACTGTCCGTATAACTGAATAACCGGTCTGGGGTCTGGATTGGTTCCGGGCCCCTTTTTTTGAGGGAATGCCTATGGAAATGAATTTATTAGATGGCAGTATGAATCCGTTCAATGTCTGCCGGGTTGTCAAGCATAACCATGACTTTTTCAAGTCCCATCCCGGCTACTTCCGTCCGGAAGGCCTCCTGGTATTCTGTGGGGAACAGGGATCCGGCAAAACGCTGTCGGCTGTCCAGTATGTCAAGAAGCTCTGTGAGGAGTATCCCAGGGCGATCCTGTGCACCAATGTCCAGATCAATGGCCTCTCTCCTGCTACGGAGGTGGTTGAATATGATGGTCTGGAATGTCTTAAGAATCTGGAGAATGGTTATTATGGTGTGATCTATCTGATTGATGAGATCCACCTGGAGTTTAATTCTCTGGAATCCAAGAACATAGACATTGAGGTCATGATCGAGGTAAGCCAGCAGAGAAAACAGAGAAAGCACATCATAGGGACATCCCAGGTATACGGCCGTCTGGCCAAGCCCTTCCGGGAGCAGATCCGCAACGTGGTACTCTGCTCCAACTTCTGCAAGGTCTTACAGATCAATACTCTGATTGACGGGGCAAAGTCGACGGAAAAAGACGGGAAACTGGTCACAGATACGGTGAAGCGCTTCTACTGGTTCCACCGCCCGGAGCTCTATGACAGTTATGACACCTATGCGAAAATGCGCAGGTACAAGAAGGAATGGCAGGGAAGGAGGTTGACATAATGCAGGAAGCAATTAACCTGTTCGCGGATGTAGTCGGCGCAGCAATCCCCTATGCTGTGGTCTTTGCTTTAGGCCAGCGCCTTGTAAGTATGTTCTTAAGTGCGGCATTTAGGGGGCATCTGGAAATATGATGAGGTGGAAATATGGTATATTATGCGGTTTGGTTTTTTCTGCTCTGGGGAGTAGCGTCGTTCTTGCGGACGAGTATGTACTGGATGAGACCAGTTACTCGCATCCTGCGCAGGAAGCTCCGTCCAGTAACCAGAATGGCTGGTTATCCGGTCTCCCGGATGATGGGATTGATTTTGAGACCTACCAGGAGGTTATGGCGTTACTTTACCCGGAGTTAAGTGAGGATTATGAAGAGGAATGGGAAGAAGATGAAGCAACGCCTTCCAATGCGACCCGGTCGAATGCAGACCGGCCAGGGCTTACGGTCAATCACTTTGCCTCCTCCTCTCCTGTCCCGCTGGCAAGCTATACGCCGGATGACGGCACGATCTCCACCAGTACGCTCCAGTATTTTAGGGATATGCTGGTAAAGCTCCCATATGATACGGATTATGTGTTCTTCCGGGTGGATGATTATGAGTATCGGATGGTATATGGAGATCAGATTGACTATAGTGAGGGGGTGTTTACAGGCTCCGGCCTTTCCTATATCCGTTACTATCGTTCGGGCAATTACGGGAACTGGCTTTTATCTTCCGGGGATGAAGGGAGCTTCAGACTGACAACAAACGGTTACCTGGTCTATTCCAATGTGGGTGACCTGTACCCGGATATGAATGGGGGTGTTTATACCTATGCGATCTATGCGTGTGTGTTTGTCCTTGTGCTTACTCTTCTGTTTAACCTTCTCCACGCCTTTTTCTTCCTTGGCCGTTACCGCTTCTGACAGCAACGCTGACCAGGTGGCCTCTGACAGCAACGCGGATCTGCCGATGGATGAGTATGTTGAGGAGGATGATTTTGATACACTCCCGGTTTTGCCGGATTTAGTATCTGATGGTGATTCTGGCTATGGTGTTGATTGGAATTATACTGCTGGTTGGAGGCGTTTATCAGATAACAAACTTGTTCTTGTAGAACCTGTTAAAAA
Source organism: uncultured Clostridium sp. (assembly GCA_900549235.1). Classification (GTDB taxonomy): domain Bacteria; phylum Bacillota; class Clostridia; order Lachnospirales; family Lachnospiraceae; genus Enterocloster. The sequence continues at coordinate 80,389 of URNT01000003.1, forward strand.
TTCATCTGGCTTATATACGTTTAAGTCTCCAGGCTCTGACTATCGTATTTATGAATTCCGTCTTACAATTCGTAAATCGGGTTTGCCTTCTTCTGGCACATATGGTTTTACAGCGTCTGTTAACCAGGGGAATATTGATGCGGCTATATCTGGTGCGCGTGTACAATATGATATTAAGGCAGATCATGTTAGCCCGGAATATATTCCTGGTGAGGTAAATTTTGAAAATACTGGTACTTCTTATACTGCATCGGCTAACGTGACACTTCCATCTAATTGTTCTCTTTTTTCGGTCATATGGTCTTTAGAGACTCCTGATTCGGTTTTTGACCTTGGGGACGCTTCGTATGCTTTTACTTTCAAAGGGATTCCGGATGCCCCATCTTCTTCTGGTGGTGATGTTAATAATGAACAAGATATTGCTAATGGTATCGGTCAGCAGGTAGAACAAGGTAATACCATTATTGACCTCATAAAGAACACGATCCTTACCATCTCCTCCCAGCTTACCGCCTTCTGGGACCAGCTTGCCGGGGAGTTCACAAACCTTTACAACAAGATGAATACCCAGCACTCAGAGCAGATGCAGTCAGACCAGGACACCCGGGACACGATCCGGGAGGAGGAGGAAAAAAGCCGTAACTTCATTGTAGACGGCATTATAGAGGGTCTTAAGTCCCTTTTCATTCCATCAGATGAGTATTTCAAGTCATGGTTTGATGATATGTACTCCTTCTTCAGTGACCGCCTGGGTTTTCTTATGCTCCCCATTGACCTTCTGGTCCAGCTTGTGGGGATCTATATAGGTGCGGATTCCTCTTTTTCCGGGATCCCGTTCCCGGAGTTTAAGTGGTTAGACGGTACAGTCATCATTCCCGCCCAGACGGTGGGATTTACCTTCCTCGAGACAGAATGGGGGCAGGAGATCCAGTCGAAGCTGTACTTTGTGGGGAATGTCATAATGATTGGTGCCCTGTTAAACCTTATGCACCGCAAGTTAGAGGAGGTGCTTCGGAATTGATCTTACAAGCTCTTTTTGACCTGGTATCGGCTCTGATCAAGATTGTATTCGGCTGGATTAACCTCCCGGATCTTCCAGCTTCTGTTACATCTGCGATTGATGAGCTTTTTTCAGTGATCCGTGGCGGGATCGGGATCATGGGCATATTTGTAGACCTGTCTGTGGTCAAAGTCCTGCTTCCGATTCTTCTGATTGTCATTAACTTTGAGGAAGTCTGGAAGTTTACCATGTTCATCCTGCGTAAGATTCCGTTCCTTGGTATTAAATGACGGTGTGTGTGTATGTCTGCCCCGCGCCTGCAAGCCGCTGGCGCAGGCCGGGGCCCTGCTCTGGAGGTGATAGAATGGAGTATTTTGTTGCTGTGGCCTATATGGCTTGTCTGTTCATTTATCTGTTGGCCTTGGTAGTTGGCTTTGTCCTAGGTCTTTCAGTAAAAGCCTTATGGGATAATGTATTTAGGAGGTGATAGAATGTTCCGTAAAATCTGGGCCTGGCTTTGGTCTCCGTCTGTCCCTGTCATTGCTTACTTATGCCTTTGCATGGCGGTTTATCTGTGTTCCAAGGCTTCATAAATGATTACTGCAATGATTCCAACAATGATCCATAGGTTAAGTGATTCTAAATTCATTTAATCCTCCTTATTTTCAGACAATAGTTTCTGCAGGTGAGCGGATCCGCTGTACTGAAGGTATTATTGTCTGAATTGTTTACAAATTAATTCCTCCATGGTTATCCCTTCCGATGTTAATGTTAATGCTCTTCTCTTCCGCTCCGGCCATGTCGCGGTTGATTAGGTCTTTAATATATCCGCTTAGTTTAGAATATCCCTGCTTCTTCATGTGTTCGATTACTGCCGGGTATTCTTCCTCACGAATGTATACTTTTACAGTTTTGTAGGTGTCTTTGTTGTATTCACGTTTATAAGTGTTAAGTTCGTCTTTATTCATGGTATTCCTTTCTAGGACTAGAAAAGATACACAAATACTAGGCCTAGATTTTGGCTAAAACGTCAATATACTAGGCCTAGAAAATGTGCTATACTATAGTTACAAGATAAGTAGGGTTACCGTAGCAATGAGAACAGTAATCCATCTTTATCTTATCATGGAAAGAGAGCTTATACAAGGGATTCTATAAATGTGATTATAAACGAAACGAACTTAACAATAAAACCTATACCGAGTTTTATTCCGTTTAAGATTGGTTGAATAAATTCCATTATGTTTCCTTTCTGGCATTCTCTTTTTTGGGGTAATTTATAGTTCCTTTTCTTTGAGCGAATCTATAGCATGGGGTATGGTTGTTTTTTGGCTGATTACATTATACCCCTGCTACCCCCTTAAATCAATTACGTTTTCATTACGGATTGGTTACATGTTCAAGCGGTTCTTTTCTGGTTTCATTGGTAAACCGGTGAAAATGTCAGTCTTAGTTAGCCAGCATGATTTTTATGTATGCTTTCCATGGGAGGGCTGTTTTTTGGCACCCATGCGAACTTTGACAAATAAATAATGAAAGGATGGTAATCTATGAAGGTAAAAGTCATTGGTATTCAGTTGGTAGATTATGTAAGCAGGAAATCCGGGGAGAACGTCAAGGGCGTTACCCTCCACTGCACCTGTAAAGATCCCCAGGTGACCGGGGACGCAGTAGAAAGTATTTTTGTCAGTGACAAGTTGGGCCTGTCCTGTGCCTATGAGGTACAGCCCGGCCAGATGGTGGATGTTGCCTATAATCGTCGGGGCTATGTGTGTGACTTAGCTGTCTGCAAGTAGCCCCTGCGCTCTCCCTGTTTCCTTGTCTGCTTCCAGTGCCAGGCCAGCCAGGCCTGCGATTCGTCATTACGTGGTGTACCTGCGTTGTGGTACAGCCTGTGTTCCCGGCAAATGGCAGTGCCTGGCCCGTAGGGCTCTGGAAGTCGCTAGTTTAGTATTACCTAGCGACTTCTGTCGAAAAGCGTCAACAAGCCAGTAAATACCAGGCTTGCCAGTCCTCGACAGCTTCAAGTCGAAATGTCGACGTCGAAAAACAAGAAACAAGGGGGAAATACAATGGCAAAAGATACCCAGTCACGCAAGTGGCAATTAACAATTAATAATCCCGCAGAAAAGGGATTCACCCATGACCGTCTGAAAGAAATTCTCTTAGGCCTTAAATCAGTGATCTACTGGTGCATGGCGGATGAGATCGGTGAGAATGGAACGTATCACACTCACATTTATCTACAGGGAAAAGGCGGTATTAACTTCTCCACCATCAAGAAGCGGTTTGATGGTGCCCATATAGAAATGGCCAAAGGTACAGCACTCCAGAATAAAGAGTATGTATCCAAGACCGGGAAATGGGAGAAAGACAAAAAAAGTGAGACCTGTGTGGAGGGAACCTTTGAGGAATGGGGGGAAATGCCCGTTGAGCGTCAAGGCTCCCGCAATGATCTGGCAGACGTTTACTCCATGGTTAAGTCCGGTTTCAGCAACTATGAGATTATTGAGCAGGTGCCGGATATTATGTTTCAAGTCGATAAACTTGACTCCATTCGCCAGATGCTCAAAGAGGAAGAATACAAAGAAAAATGGCGGGACGTAGAAGTCCAGTACATCTATGGTGAAACCGGATCCGGTAAAACCCGCTCGGTCATGGAACAGTACGGCTATTCTAAGGTATTCCGGGTAACGGACTATCAGCATCCGTTTGACGGTTATAAGGGCCAGGACGTGATTATATTTGAAGAGTTCCGCTCTTCCCTCCCATTCAGTCTGATGTTAACCTGTCTGGAAGGGTATCCTCTGGAGCTTCCCTGCCGCTATGCAAATAAGCAGGCCTGCTTTACCAAGGTATATCTGATCACTAATATCCCGCTTTCCTCCCAGTATCCGACTGTCCAGTTGGATGATACCAGAGGGTGGCTTGCTTTCCTCCGCCGGATCAAAAAGATTAAGCATTATACATATGAAGGGATCCAGGAAAGCCACATTGAGATTATGAAATCTGGATTCCGAAGTGTATTAGATGGTGAACTGATACCATTTAATGAATATGCCAACTAATTCGCGAAAGACCTGCATTTAACAAATAGTTGATAAGCAGGCGCCGTCCGGCGGGAATATTCCATGTCCGGCGCCTATCAACTACCACTCCCCTGGCCATCATGCTGATGGACGTTTTCGTTAAACCCGGCTCGCCTTTCGCGAATAGTTTGAACACACTTCTTTCATTCCGGATTTCAAACATTTAAGTTTACATAATTTATTTATGTAAACCAGATTGCTATTACTGCTTCAAAGAATCCACTAGTATCCTCACCAGGTCCCTGCTGACTACATCATAGCAATTCTCATTTGGAGCTGCTGCAAAGCTGTATGATACATCCCTGGCTGACGTGGTTGGATCGATGATCCAGTCTTTGCAGGAACTGTGTACCTGGGAAATGCCGGTCTGTTCCATTAGTGTGCGGGCGTTTGAGGCATTTACACCACTGCCGGCCAGAATCTCAATCTGGTCTCCGTAGGCTTCCTGGAGCTGTTTAAGAAGTGCTGCGCCGTCCATGGCCTTTGCCTTCAGGCCGCTGGTAAGCACCCGGTCCGCCCCCAGGGCGATCAGCTGCTCCATAGAACGAAAGGGATCCTTTACACAGTCATAGGCTCTGTGAAATACAGCCTCCCTGCCTGCTTCGTGTATCATGGAAATGAAAGTCTGTGTGCGGTCCTCGTCGATGGTTCCGTCTTCCTTTAGAAAACCAAAGGCAATGCCGTCTGCACCGTGGGCAAGAAGCTGGCGGCATTCCTCCTGCATCTGCAGATACTCCTCCTTCTGATAAAAGAACCCGCCTCCTCTGGGGCGGACCATAGCGATCACCTTCAGTCCTGTATGTGCCTTTACCAGCTCAAGAGAGGCAATGGAGGGGGTTAGTCCCCCAAGGTGAAGGCCGCTGTTAAGCTCGATCCTTCCTGCTCCGCCCTTCCAGGCCTGCAGAGCGTCATAATAGCTGCCGCAGCAGATTTCAATGGTCATCATCATTTTCCTCCTATAATATGGTCCTTAAAAGGCCTTTCAGAAAACCAGAGGCCTGGCCCTCGTCAGGTCCCTCTACTTCAAGAATCACCGTATCTCCCATACGGGCTCCCAGTGACATCAAGGACAGGACATTTTTACAGTCCGCCATCTTCTCTCCTACGGCCAGGGTGATCCTGCTCTCGTAGTCAGACGCGGCGCGGTTTAAGCTCATGGCATTGGAGGCATGAAGGCCGTTCCGGTCAGAAATAACATATTTACAGCTTATCATAATGTATCATCCTTTGTTATTTATTACATTTATTGTAGCATAAGAAAAATGGATTGGCAACTGCTTGACAGGGTCTCTGTGACTGGTTAGAATGTTACGGTATCTGTATTTAAAATGATTTTCAGAAAGGAGATGTCTGTTTATGAAATTACAGCGTTTACTCAGTCTGACCCGTCAGGCTCTGGATATATACCGTCTGATAGAGGAGGGGGATCATATCGCGGTGGGAGTTTCCGGAGGCAAGGACAGCCTGACCCTTCTGTATGCACTCCACCATCTGCGCCGGTTTTATCCGAAAAAATATAACCTCAGCGCCATTACCGTTGACCTGGGACTTGGAAATATGGACCTGGAGCCGGTGAGGGCTCTCTGCCGCGAATTTGACATCCCATATACCATCATCCCCACAGAGATAGGGACAGTTCTCTTTGATATACGAAAGGAATCCAACCCCTGCTCTCTCTGCGCCAAAATGCGCAAGGGTGCTCTGAATGAAAAGGCAAAAGAACTGGGCTGTAATAAGGTGGCTTATGCCCATCACCGGGATGATGTGATCGAGACCGCTCTGATGTCTCTATTCTACGAAGGACGCTTTTATACCTTCTCTCCTTATACCTATCTGGACCGTATGGAACTGGCAGTGATCCGTCCTCTTTTATTTGTTTCAGAGGCTGATGTGATTGGATTTAAAAATAAATACAACCTTCCTGTATGCAAGAATCCCTGCCCGATGGACGGATATACAAAGCGCCAGTATATCAAGGAGCTGATCCGTGATATGCAAAAAGACAATCCTCATCTTAAGGACTGTCTTTTCCATGCCATTACAGACGGTAATATCAAGGGCTGGCCGGAGGCTGTCAGGCCCCGGCGTTAGGGCTGGTCTGCTCCCGGCCCTCCTGAAGGCCCGGAGGGCTCTGTCTCACCGGAGGGACCCGGGGAGGAAGTGCCGGATACCGAGCCTGCCGGGCCCGAAATGCCTGGACCGATCTCGTCAGCTTCTTCGGTTTCCTTCTGGCTCTCAGAGGGCTTCTGGGAGGTACTTTCCTGAACGCCGGGACCGGAATTTTCATCTGTTTTCTCCTCATCCTCCAGAGTTTCAATGGTCTCAGCTTCTGTGCTCTCCTCTGTCTCTTCCGTTTCCTCTACCGTCTCTTCCAGTGTTTCCTCAACAGAAACTTCCGGCAGGGTTTCTGGCGCCGTTGTGGGTGCAGGAGCAGCTGTCTGGCTGCCTGCTGAGGAGCCTGGGCTGCTGCCTCCGGAGGAAGGCGGGGCTGCCTTTCCTTCCTCGTAAAGCCCTGTTTCTTCAGAAATCTGCGCGCTTATCTTCTTAACTGCCGAGGATGGGCTGTAGCTTACGTCCTCTCCATAAAGGAACTGGTGAAGAAGGATCACATTGCTTTCCAGTGTGGTAGGGATCACGCAGTCCATCTTTCCTACACGGGCCGTCTGTCTGGAAAACGGGAAGCCGCCGGTTGCCGCGATATGATATGTATCAATATCCTTTACAAGAGGAAGCACATCATCAATCCCCACACTGGTGGAGATCTCAGGCAGAACCGCTTTTATCAGAGCAGTCAGTTCAGAGGCGCTTGCCTGCTTGGCTTTATCAAGAGCCAGGGAAACCACCTTTCTCTGACGCTCTGTACGCTGGAAATCCGTATCCATCAGTCTCAGACGGCTGTAAGCCACGGCCTGGACTCCGTCCAGGTGATTCATACCCGCCTGGGTCAGGTGGACAGAGGCAATCCCTGTAGACTCAACGGTTTCTGTGATAAATGCGTTAATATACTTAAATTCAGCTGGTGTGATCTCCAGATCAATACCTCCAAGGATATTGATGGCATTGGCAACGGCTGTCCAGTTAAATGTAGCGTAATCATCGATGGTAAGGTCCAGATTTTCCTCCAGCGCCGCAACAGCCTGCTCTCGTCCGCCTTTAAAATAGGCTTCGTTTATCTTGTGGAAGGTACCCTCGGAATTGATCTTTAAATAGGTATCACGGTATACGCTTACCAGCTTAATCTCTCCTGTTTCGCGGTTTACACTGCAGATCATCTGAACATCCGCCAGGGCCTTCTGGGTGTTGCCGTCCCTGCTGTCTACGCCGAATACTGCAATGTTCCAGTAGCCTGTAGGCCGGTGGATGAACAGCCATCCCCCATAGACCAGTATGGCCGCAAATACCAAAAGAATCAGCTTTTTAAAGCCGCCCCGTTTCCGTCTGGCTGCCTGCTTTCTGGGGCTTCTCTTCCCCGGCCTTCCGGCTGCATCCCTGCGTTCTCCTGAAGGGACTGCTGTTCTTTTAGAGGAAGCTCTGTGTGGCTGGGAATGGGAAGATGAGGAAGGCGCATTGGAGCGTCTGGTCCTGCCGGAAGCGCTTCTCTGGCTGTGTCTGCTGCCGGAAACGGTTCTGGAAGAGCCTGCGGCGCTGCTGCTCCTTACAGGGCTGCGCCTGGCTGCCTGCCTTGACTCTGATTCAAAGGGAAGTCTTGGGCCCTCATACTCCTCCTCGTAATAATATGCCTCATCCAGATCGTCCGAAGGCACCGCCTGGGAAGGCCGGGTTCGTCTGGCTCTGAGCCGCTGAAGCTCATCTTCATTTTCATTATATTTCATTTTGCTGCACCTCATTTTATATATTTATTGGCCTGCCGGAAGAATCCTCCGGTAATAGGGCCAGTCCTCATCGCTTAAGGATGCCTCCACATTGTTGGTAAGACCGGAGGTTTCCTGGATACAGAGCATCTGACCGTTCTCAGCCCAGCCAAGGAACAGGACAACATGGGCCATAGAGCCGGTGCGGATACATAGATCTCCCGGCAGAAGCTCCTCTTTTGAGATCACCTGGCCGGTCTGGATCAGGTTCCCTGTGCTCTCCGCTCCCAGACGGCTTCCGGTAACGGACCAGTAAAGCCAGCTGATCCATCCGGAACAGTCAAGACCCTTTAAAAAACGGCCGTCCACATCCGGCTCCACAACCGTACCGAAGCCATTTCCTTCATATCCGGGCCTGTGAGGCTTGCCGCCCCAGTAATAGGGGATCCGTCCTACAGAAGCCAGCCCATACTGGATCAGCCTGCGCCGCAGCTCGCTGGTTTCCGGGGGGATCAGCTTCATATACAGCTCAATCTCGGCGGAGGTCAGTGGGTTCACAGAAACCAGGTCAGCTGCATTGATTCCGTAAGCCTCGTACCAGTCCTGCGACAGAAGCTCCTGCACCCGCCCTCTCTCCTCTTCACTCCAGTTAGGCAGTGTCTCATCCCTTAAAGGGAGAGAAAAGAGTCCGTTTACCCCTGTATCCTTTATAAAGGCCGTAACAGCCAGGTCAATGTGCCCCCTGCATATAGGCGCCCCAGCTGCAGCTTCGCTTGGAGAGGCTGTGGCGGGAAGGGGTTCTGATATGGTTTCCGGGACAATGCCCGGCCCGCCCTCTGGCCCCCATACAGTACCGGTATCAGTAACCTGAGACGGAGTGGCCATTTCTGGCTCAGAACCGGAGGCTTCAGGCGGGATACTGGCAGCCTCTGAAGGCACAGCTTCCGCGGAAGGGGCTTCCACTGCGCAGCCTCCCTCACAATAGTAAAGCTCTCCCAGCGCAGCGCTCCGGCTATGAGACTGCTCCCACAGCCAGTCCGCAAAGGCTTCTATTTCTTCATAGGAAGAAAAACTTCCTCTCTGGTACATGGTATCAGTAAGAGAAATGATCGCCCGGGCATTGGATACTCCCTGGACCAGTGTGTTTTCTCCGTTATAAAAGCTCACATTCAGGCTGGAAAATGCTGTGATCTCCTGAGCCAGAAGCTGACCTGCCAGATCACTGAGGCCAAGCTGAGCGGCCAGATCGGCAGGGGCGCTGTCATAAAGCCCGTAGATGCCGGAAAGCCACTGGCTGTCTTTTTCAGCCAGCTGGGTGTATAAAAGAGCGGCTGCGCTGTCAGAGGGAGAATCAGGCGCCCCGCCTTCCCGATCGATGCCGGCAAGAAGGAGCCGCGCGCTCTCTTCTTCGGCTGAAAGAGCCTCAGAGGGCGAGGCGGCCGTAGCCGCAGGGACGGTTTCCCGGGAAGGCTCTGAAGGGGATGCCATTCCGCTTACTCTTAATTCCTTCATCCTGTTTTCCTTCTGCCGCATATACAGGCCGCCCCCAAGAAGGCAGACCAAAAGCAGTGCCCCTCCCAGGACAGCCGCCTTCTTTTTATTCTGTTGTAATAATAAGAGCCATTTTTTTATGTATTCGTTCATTTGTATTCCCGGTGCTTCTGTAAAGTTTATCCTGCGACATTATATCATACATTGACATGAAAAAACAGATAGAATCTCTTACAGAATCATTAATATCCCGTTGACGCATAAATTACAGTGAGCTATAATAACTCCATTCCGTTTCAGGAGGGAACGGAAGGAATAGCAAAGCTATAGCGCCATGCACCTTAAAAGGGACCGATATGCTTTTAAGGTTAACGAGGAGGAGAGAGAATCGAACATTCGGCGGATGCTCTCCCATGCGGTCCGGGCGTGTGACATGCTGTAAAATATGCGGGTGACCGCAGAACAAAGACGGCATGACCGGACAAAAATAGACAGAGAGGAAGAAAATCTATGTGCGGAATTATCGGTTATACAGGGCCTCTGGATGCCAGGCCCCTGCTCCTTAACGGACTGGCAGGGCTGGAATACAGAGGCTATGACAGCGCGGGAATCGCCTATTTTGACGGCTCCATGGAGATCCAGGTAAGAAAAACAACAGGAAAGGTGGCTGCCCTTAAGGAAAAGCTCCGGGATGATCAGGAGATATGCCACTGCGGCATCGGCCATACCCGCTGGGCCACCCACGGAGGGGTAACAGATGCCAATGCCCATCCCCACCGTTTTGGAGCTGTGACCCTGATCCACAACGGGATTATAGAAAACTATCACCAGCTGACGGAGCAGTATCACCTGGAGGGGCGGCTCCTCTCTCAGACAGACAGCGAAGTAGCGGCCGGAGTCCTGGATACCATCTATAGGGCTCATGGGGGAAATGCCCTTGCAGCCATAAAAGAATTTACCTCCTGCCTGGAGGGCTCCTACGGTTTCTGTATTCTGTTTCAGGACCATCCCGGGGAAATATACGCCCTGCGTCACGTCAGCCCTCTGGTGGCTGCCTACACACCTTCAGGAGCTATGATCGCCTCGGATCTGACTGCCTTTATCCCTTTTACCAGGGAATATTTCGTCGTGCCGGAGGACTGCATCATCCGTCTTACGCCCTATGAGATCCATCTATTTAACCAGAATATGGAGCGGATTACACCTGAGATTCTGGAAATCAACTGGAATATGGATGCAGCCATGAAAAACGGCTATCCTCATTTTATGCTGAAGGAGATTCATGAGCAGCCGGATGCTCTTAAAAATACGATCCTGCCAAGGATGGAGCAGGGACTTCCGGATTTTTCAGGGGATCATATTCCGGATGAGCTTTTCAGAGACTGCAGCCAGATCCACATCGTGGCCTGCGGTACGGCCATGCATGCGGGAATGGTGGCAAGGGCTCTGATGGAGCCTCTGATCCGGATTCCGGTGCAGGTATCCATTGCTTCTGAATTCCGCTATCAGACGCCGCTGATCGATGAACGAACCCTGGTTATTGTGATCTCACAGTCCGGCGAGACCATTGATACACTGGCGGCTATGAGTCTGGCTCAGTCCCTGGGAGCCAGGACTCTTTCCATTGTAAACGTAAAGGGCTCCACCATCGCAAGACAGAGTGACTATGTGCTGTATACCCACGCAGGCCCTGAAATCGCCGTAGCCAGCACAAAGGCCTACTCCGTACAGCTGGCCGCCCTTTATATGCTGATCTGCCGTATGGCCCTTGTAAGGGGCCTGTACACAGAGCGTCAGGCAGCTGATTTTATGAAGGAGCTTCTGGAGGCGATTCCGGCCATGGAAGCCATGATCGAAAAAAAGGAGGAGATCCGGGGCATCGTAAAGCATCTTTTGAACCAGCCGGATGCGTTTTTTATCGGACGGGGACTGGATTATGCCTTTTCCCTGGAAGGGGCATTGAAATTGAAGGAGATCTCCTACATCCATGCGGAGGCCTGCGCTGCCGGGGAATTAAAACATGGCTCTATTGCCCTGATCTCTGAGCAGGTTCCTGTGATTGCGCTTGCCACCCAGAACCGAGTCCTTTCAAAGACCCTGTCAAATGTCCGTGAGGTGAAGGCAAGAGGTGCCTATGTGATCCTGATACTGAAAGCACAGACGGCGGTAGATGAGGATATTGCAGATGCCCTGCTTCGGATCCCGGATCTGGCAGACGGCTTTTCCGTATTTCCTGCTGCGGTGCTTCTGCAGCTGATCGCGTATTACGCCTCTGTAGGAAAAGGGCTCAACGTGGATCAGCCAAGGAACCTGGCAAAATCAGTTACTGTAGAATAAAAATCAAAAACCGGCCTTCGGATGAGCATTCTCTGTCATCCGAAGGCCGGTTTTGTCATCAGTATCTATCTCTGGCGCCACTGCTGCTTTGCTTTCGCAAAATCCAGTATCACGTCTACAGCGCCTTCCGGGCCGGTAGCGCTGCTGTTGATGCACAGGTCATAACTGCGCGGATCGCCCCACTTTTTATTTGAGTAGTAATTGTAGTAGCTGGAACGCTGTTTATCTGTCTTTATCATAATATCCTTGGCCTTGCTCTGGTCTACGTTGTAGAGTTCCTGCAGGCGTTTGAGCTTGTCACTGTCATTGGCGCTGATAAAGACACTGACAACATTAGGATAATCCTCCAGAGCGTAGTCGGCGCAGCGGCCTACCATCACGCAGGAGGCTTCATCAGCCAGCTTTTTGATGGTGTCAAACTGAGCCAGGAAGATCTTATGGTTGATGGGCATATCTGAATAGCCGGATGAGGTATACCCCATCGAATAAGAATCCATCACCAGGGAGTAAAGGAAGCTGCTGGTGGGCCGTTCGTCGTGCTTTTCAAACAGCTCTTCGCAGAGCCCGCTGTGTTTTGCCGCCATGGAAAGAAGCTCTTTATCGTAGCACTTGACTCCCATCTTTTCAGCAAGAAGCTGACCGATCAGCTTGCCTCCGCTTCCGCACTGTCTTCCGATTGTAATAACAAGGTTTCCTGCCATATCACATACCCCTTTCTGCTTTCCGTCATAACAAAGTAAGCTGTACTATAATTGTATTATAACTCAAAAATTCAGAAAAGTATATAGAAATGGACAAAAAAACAAAAAATAATTAGAACATTTCCGACAAAAGTGACAGCTTAAGCCAGAGTGTCAAGGAGATGTTTGAAATAATCCGGCAAAGGAGCGGAAAATTCCATATACTCTCCTGTCCTTGGATGGATAAAGCCCAGCACTCCCGCGTGGAGGGTCTGTCCCTGAAGGCCGCTTACGGGACATCTGGCTGGGCCGTAAACCAGATCTCCCAGAAGGGGATGCTGGATGCTTGCCATATGAACGCGTATCTGATGGGTCCTGCCGGTTTCCAGACGGCATTCCACATGAGTAAACTGCTTTAACCGGGACAGAACCCTGTAGTGGGTCACAGCCGGTTTCCCGTTGTTATAGTTGATGCTCATTTTCTTGCGATCCACCGGATGGCGGCCGATTGGGCCCTCAATGGTACTGGAATCTTCCTTTAAAACGCCGTGGACAATAGCCTGATACCGCCTGGTAACGGAATGCTCCTTCAGCTGGGCTGCAATGGAGCTGTGGGCCATATCATTTTTACAAACGATCAGTACGCCGGTGGTGTCCATGTCGATGCGGTGCACGATGCCGGGACGCATCACCCCGTTGATCCCGGAAAGCTGGCCCCGGCAGTGATACATCAGGCCGTTGACCAGCGTATGGGAAGTATGTCCGGCTGCGGGATGGACCACCATGCCCTTGGGCTTATTCACAAGGAGCACGTCCTGATCCTCATAGAGGATGTCAAGCGCCATCTCCTCCGGTTCGATCTCCGGCTCCACCGCCTCCGGTACCTCCAGGCAGATCAGATCCTCCTCTTCCACTGCGTAGCTGGCCTTCACAGGACTGCCGTTTACAAGCACCTGGCCGGACCGCAGCAGCTTCTGGAGATAGGAACGGCTGAGTCCCTCACAGACCTGGGCCAGATATTTGTCAATACGCAGACCGCTGTCAGAAAGCTCCGGGTAAAATTCCTGTTTCAATGCTCCTTCTTCCCCTTTCTGAGTGAAAAGCAGGCCATATCCTCATCGCTGTAGTAAAACATAACCAGCAGTACCAGAAGGAAGGCCGCTACTGTCACATAACAGTCCGCCACGTTGAAAATAGGGAAGTTGATCAGTTTAAAGTATAAAAAATCCACTACATAACCCTGGGAGATCCGGTCGATCATATTTCCAACGGCTCCCGCGCCTACCAGCATAAGGCAGACAGCCAGAGGACGGTATTTTCTATCATCCGGCATACGCCAGATCATATAAACGATAGCTGCCAGCACCAGGATGCCGATCAAAAAGAAAAAAAACTGTTTTTCCTGGAGCATGCCAAAGGCCGCGCCTCTGTTTTCAGAATAATAAAACTCAAATACTCCCTCCAGAACTACCATTGGTTCATTGCCTTTTAAATTGGCTGTTGCCAGTCCCTTGGTCCACTGGTCCAGTCCGGTCAGGATGATAAAGCCGGTGAGAAACCGCAGAATCAGGGATCGCTTTTCTTTTGTCATAAATGCGCTCCTCCTATGAAGTCAAAGCCGGCCCTCATCTCCTGGTCGGTCACTGTTTTATCTGCATAGCCTTCTCCTGTTTCCTTTAGAAGGATAAATTTTACAGAACCGGCTTCCATTTTTTTATCGTTTTTAGTAGCTGCGATCACAGCCTCCGGGGTCAGCCCATTTACAGAAACAGGAAGCTGGAAGGAGGCGAAGGTGCCGCGTATATCCATTACATCTTCCTCTGTAAGAAAGCCCCGCAGCTGTGAGATTCTGGCGGCAGCGATGGAGCCGATGCCTACACAGTGGCCATGGAGCATGGAAAAATCCATCAGCTTCTCAACGGCATGTCCCAGAGTATGGCCAAAGTTTAAAAGGGCTCTCTCTCCCTGCTCCGTAGGATCAGCCTCCACCACCTGCTTTTTGATCCGGTTGCTGACGAGCACCATCTGACAGCACAGCTTCAGGTCTCTGGCCATGATGCCGTCATGGTTCTCTTTCAGCCACTGATAATAGGCCGCGTCCCTGATCAGGCCATGCTTGATCACCTCGCCCATGCCGGAGGAAAACTGCTCATCGGGCAGAGTTAAGAGGGTGGCAAGATTGGTATATACCAGTTTTGGCATATGAAAGGCGCCTACCATATTTTTGTAGGCGTCAAAATCCACTCCTGTCTTTCCGCCGATGCTGGAATCCACCTGGGAAAGCAGAGTGGTGGGGATCTGGAAGAAATCGATACCTCTTAGATAGGTAGCTGCAGCAAAGCCGCAGAGATCCCCTACAACGCCGCCTCCCAGCGCGGCCAGCATATCCTTCCTGTCAAATTTCTCCAGGATCAGGTGCTCATACAGATCCCGGACCGTGTCCAGGTTCTTCTGTTCCTCCCCTGCGGGAAATACAAATACAGAAACAAAGCGGCAGCAGCCGGTTAAGATCTCTTTTACCTCCTCCAGATACAGAGGGGACACATGGGAATCGGTGACAATACAGAGCTTTTTCTCCTTTACCCCAAGGGCCTCCATCTCTTTTTTTAATCCTTCAAAGGATGTTTCAAGTACAATATCATAAGCAGGCTTTAAATCCCGCAGCACAGTCAATCTTTCTGCCATAATAAAATCCTCCTGATGATGTAACAGCAAATCGGCAGACACTCAGGTCTGCCGCAAAGAAAAAGCATTTTATAATCGTATGTTCATTCCGGATACATCCATACCCATGGCGCCGCCGGCGGCTAAGATGTCCTGGAAATCCCCGGACAGCTCAACCGAATCAGGGGTCGCGATAAAAATGTAGTTGGAAATCTTCTGCAGATTACCATTCATAGAGTAGGTAGCTCCGGAGGTAAAATCAATGATCCTCTGGGCCGTCTCCGTATGTATTCCTTCCATATTAAGGACAACCGCCTTGCCGGCTAGAAGATAATCGCATATATCTCTGGAATCGTCCATCGAGGCAGGCTTGATCATGGTCACTTCCATACTTCTTCTCATCGGGACTACCTTGGGGTTGGAACGTCCTAAGAAACGCGGCTTCTCCGGTTCCTCATCTTCTTCGTACTCTGTATGATTTTTCTTATTGAACAGACTCTTACGGGGGGCTTCTTCCTCAAAGTCATCGTCCAGGTAGTAATCCTCATCTTCCTCTTCAGGATTTAATCTCATGGCATCCATTACCTTACCTAACAGACTCATCTTACACTCTCCAATCTCTATATAAACGCCGTTAACGGGCGCTCTGTCGTGCACCGAATATGCCAGTGCCGACTCTTACCATGGTTGCACCCTCTTCGATGGCGACCTGATAGTCTCCAGTCATCCCCATAGAAAGCACACTCATAGTAACATTATCAATGTTTTTCTTACCTATGTCAACAGCAAATTCATATAATTTTTTAAAAATTCCGCGATTTTCTTCCGGATTCTCTACAAATGGCGCAATTGTCATCAGCCCCTGGATGCGTACATGGGGAAAATCCTTGATAGTCATAATGGCAGCTTCTGTCTCCTCCAGGAAAAAGCCGTATTTGCTCTCCTCTCTGGCGGCGTTCACCTCTAAAAGGATGTCGGTTACAAGTCCCTTCTTGGCGCTTTCTGCCTCGATCTGCTCAGCCAGGCGGATGGAGTCCACCGAATGGATCAGAACTGCCTTTCCCAGCACCTGGCTTACCTTATTGCGCTGGAGATGGCCGATCATATGCCAGCGCACATCCTCAGGAAGCTGGGGAAATTTGGCCGTGATCTCCTGAACCTTATTTTCTCCAAAATCCCTTGCCCCTGCGTCATAGGCCTCAAGGAGCATAGGCGCCGGCTTTGTCTTGCTTACTGCGATCAGCGTCACTTTCTTTGGATCCCGCCCTGCTCTCAAGCAGGCTTCCTCTATCTTCTTTTGTACGTTTTCTAATTGTTCTCTGATCATAAATACCTCCTATTAATACAGCAGCTGCCCCTCTTCCACCAGGGAGGCGTCCAGAACGATATGGTCATAAACAGAAAGACCATAGCTTGTACCCTTGCCGATGGTGTAATACTCGCTGTTTGAATCCAGTATATCGATCTGCTTGAAAATGGCATAGCCCTTGTTGATATTATAAACGCCCTTTAAAGAGGCAGTGCGTCCGATCTGATAGCGCTCTGAGGAATCGGGACGGATGATATAATCGCCGGACTTCAGGCTGCCTTCTTCCTCGGTATCGATATAGTAAAATTCCTCATCATTGTAGTAAAGGGTAACAGGTACAAAGACAGCGGATGTGCCGTTTTCATCATAGACCTCCTTTAAAAAGCCCTGGTCAGAGGAGTTTCCGCCCTGAGCCAGGTAATCCAGAGGCACCAGATAAAAATCCTTTTCTGTCACCGCGCTTATAGGAATCTTAAGGCCCTCAGCCTGGCTTAAAAGGATCTCAAAATCAATATAGCGGTCTGCCATAAACTGCTCCAGGTACTTTGAGAAATCCAGCTTTCCATAGATACCGCCGTCCGCGCCGGTTATAGTGGAATAGGCAGCCTCTGTGGTCATGGAATAGTCCTTAAAATACACCTGGAGAGAGGTCTTGTCCTTATACAGCTCCTGATCCTCCTCGCTTAAAGGAAAGAGAATGGACCAGCTTTCCGATGTAACAATCTTATAAGCAGGGGAACCGCTATCGATCAGATCCCCGGACCGGTGGAACTGCCTGGTATAGGCAGAACGGTCAAAGGCTTCCGCCGAAATGTCCTCGGCGGCCATGGAATCATATGGGTCAAACCAGTAGGAAACCACACCGGAAAGATCAGAGCGTACCTGCTCAAACACCACTCCCGATTCCTGAGCCAGCTGGTCCAGCTGATCCAGGGTACTGAAGCTGGAATACTCGATCACAGAGGCTTCCAGAGAATAGCGGGCATCGTAGATCATATTAAAATTTGTGTCGCTTATATTCTGTACCAGGGAGGAAAGCTGCTTCTTAAGCTCTGACAGACTTTCATCTGAAAGGCTTTCCCCGTTCTGAGCGCTGTCCTTTAAAAGAGCTTCCAGGTTTCCGGTCTCGTCCAGGGTATAGATCCTGGTGCCAACCGAAGCCCTCTTTCCCTCCCGCAGGTAGTAATTGATATAGCCGGAACGATCCGCATTTTTGACCTGTTCATCCCTCAGGATCATACCGGTGTAAAGCTTATTATTAACGATACCCCCTTCAGGCACCTCATAAAACTGTATTTTTTCCCGGTTCAGATAGGTAAATACACTGAACATAAGGTAGATGAAGATAATGAAAAAGATGATGGAGCCTACGTTTATGTTCAGGGGGCGCCGGTAACGGATTATTTTCTTGTTCTTCTTTTTTGCCATCGAACAAGGTCTCTCCTTTATATTAGATTCGGAGTGGGCGCAAACAACAAAGGCCGCCGGCCGTACCAGGCATACTATGTCCTAAGTACGGCAGGCAGCCCTCTCACTCCTGTCAGTTATTTTATCACAGAAAATGTATCATTACAATGAAATAATCACATCACTCTTCGCACACTCCGGCAGTTCATCGGCATCCAGGGAGATGCTCAATACAAACGTAACATGATACTTTTCACCAATTTTTTTCAATGTCATATATGTATCGGAAATATCAGCGCCCTCTAAGCAGGAAAGCTTCAAAAAGCTGTCAAGATACATGGTCTCCAGGTCGTGATCCTGAGAAATGATACCGCAGATAAAACCTAAAAACCCCTCACTGCTGATAAGCGGAAATTCGTTTACGTTGATCAGGCGGATCCTGTTATTCAGCTCATACATATGCTGTGCACTCTTATCCAGATATACAACGGTGCCGTTGGCCCCCTTGATGGCTGCGTTTGCCATATCTAAGAGATGCTTGGTCTTACCTTTACCTTTTTTTCCTGCAATAATCTGAACCATACCTATCTCCTCCTTGAGTTATATATGTTGTATAGAAAAGTATTTGAGATTATTCTAATTATAGTACAAATTCATAGAAAGCGCAATCACTATTTGACGATTTTAGAAATTATATTCGTCATATTGTCATATAGATCAGGACGGCTGTCTGCCTTTAAGACGACGGATATATATTCCTTGTCAGAATCATCTCTCTCAGCCATAATAAGGCAGTATCCGGCAGCCTGGGTGGTGCCTGTCTTGCCTCCGAATACAGTAAGCCCCTCTGGCGTCTCCCGCTCTCCTGTCATAAACCAGTTTCCGCCCTTCCAGGTTTTGGAAACGGCGTCACCCGTTTTGCTCCGATAGTTAGCTGTATAGGTAGTGGTGCCGATGACGGTGCGGAAGACAGGATACCCCAGTGCTTCATTAAAAATAAGGTACAGATCATATGCCGTGGTATAGTGATCCGGGTCGTTGAGCCCGTGGGCATTGACAAAGTGGGTCTGTGTTGCTCCAAGCCTGGCGGCTTCCTCGTTCATCATATCGGCAAAGGCCTCCATGCTCCCAGCCATATGGATGGCGATGGCTGCTCCCGCGTCATTGCCTGAGGGCAGCATCAAGCCGTAAAGAAGCTGCTCTAAGGTCAGCGTGTCTCCGGGCTGGATCCCGCAGAGGGTTGCTCCCGCTTCGGAGATAACGGCATCTTCCGTTACAGTGACCTGGGAATTGAGATCGCCGTACTTGATTGCCACCAGAGCGGTCATAACCTTGGTGATGCTGGCCGGGTAAAGTTTTTCAAAGGCGTCTTTGCTGTAGATTACCTCCCGGTCGCTGATGTCAAACACAGCGGCGGCCTCAGATGTGGTATCCTCCGGGTTAAACGCAGCTTCATCCTGGATCACGCACAGGTCAGAGGCAAAGCCGTCCGCGTATTGGTAAGTACCAGAAAGGGACTGCTCCAGCGCAGGCATCCTGGCTTCTAAGGAATAGCTGTCCTTTAAGCCGGATCCGCATCCGGTAAGGGAAAGCAGTCCCACAGACGCAAGGGTCCACGTAAGGAAGCCCCGCCGCAGACACATCAGCGCAGTGCCTCCCGCCACTCCATATCGCCCCGGTCAAGAGCCTTGATCAACAGCTCCGCGGAAGCCAGGTTGGTAGCCAGGGGGATGTTGTAAATATCGCAGAGACGGACAACATCGTTTACGTCCGGCTCATGTGACTTGGGCGACTGGGGATCTCTAAGAAAGATAACAAGATCCATCTGGTTATGCTCGATCTGAGCGGCCATATGCTGCATGCCTCCCAAATGCCCGGCCAGATACTTATGGATATTCAGATTTGCTACTTCTTCGATCAGTCTCCCGGTAGTACCAGTGGCGTACAGTATATTTTTACTTAAGATCCCTCTGTACGCAATACAGAAATTCTGCATCAGTTTTTTTCTTGCATCATGTGCAATCAGACCAATTGTCATATTGAGTGACCCTCCTTGGATTAATAGTGTCTTGGTTTGCTTTGCAGCCCTACATTCAGCACAAGGCCCATACCGATAAAGATACTGATCAGTGAGCTGCTTCCGAAGCTGATAAACGGAAGCGGAAGGCCTGTGTTTGGGAAAATGCCTGTGGCTACGGAAATATTTGCAAATGCCTGAAAGGCGATCAGGGTAGCCATACCCACACAGATCAGCCGGCCTGCCAGGTCCTTGGCCCTGGCTGCCATCATAAGGCATTCGTATACGATCAGCAGAAACAGGGTGATGACGATCATACAGCCGATAAAGCCCAGCTCCTCGCCGATCACGGCAAAAATAAAATCCGTCTGCTCTTCTGAAAGGAAGTTGCCATTTTTTACAGAAGCAATGGTTGTATTGTAGAGTCCCTTGCCCTTAAGCTGTCCGGAACCAATAGCCAGGATAGAGTTGTTCTGCTGATAGCGGGCTTCTCCGTATTTTTCCGGATAGAACCAGGCCAGAATACGGCCGGCCTGGTATTCTTTGATAAAAGGGATCATACCATTGAGCAGGAGATAAACAAAGACCGCCATCATGGGGATGGCAACGGCCAGTGTCCCTCCGATCCACTTATAGCTGATACCGCTGGCAAAGACAATACCGAGAACGATTACCAGGATCACGAGGCAGGTAGACAGATTTGGCTGCTCAAAGATCAGCAGGGCCGGACAGGCAAACAGCGCCGCCGCGATCACAACGGTGCTGACCTTATTGATCTTTTCCTGGTATTTCATAAAATACCAGGAAAAGGTGATGATCAGTCCGATCTTAACAAATTCAGAGGGCTGAAGCTGCCCGATGCCGGGAACCTCGATCCAGCGGCGCGCGTTGTTTACCACATTCCCCCAGAGAAGTACGGCAAGAAGGCTGAACAGACAGCCGCCGTAGATCAGTGTGCTGAAATTCAGGATCTTGTGGTAGTCCACCAGGGACAGGATGATGGCAATGGCCATCCCCACCAGAACCCCCAGGGTCTGCCGCCCTACCGCATCCGCGTTCATATTGGTGGCGCTGCGGATCACCAGCACACCGATAATGTTAAGTATCATAATGTAAAATAACAGCCGAAAATTAAAATGTCTGAAATCGTAATCAAAAAACATGCTAATAAAGCCCCTTGTTCGATATGGAACGAATCGGTATATTGGCCTGGAGCACAGTAAGGCAGCTGTCTTTTGCGGAAGCGTTCCCCTCTGTGTCCATCCGTAACTGGACCTTGTCCTTTTCTATCTCCATGTATTTTGAAATGGCATGGATCATGTCATCTTTTATCATCAGTATCATCTCCGGGGAACAGCCTGCTTTATCTGAAAGAAGGAGCAGCTTAAGGCGCATCCTGGCTGTCTCTCCGGAACGCCGGGGGGAAATCTTAGAAGCCCAACTCACCTTGACACCATCCCTTCTATGCCCGCTTCAGTACCCGGCATAGTCTGGCAAAAAAGGTATCAGCCTCACTGGGATCTGTCATGGGAACGTTTTCTCCCATCAGCCTGCGGCAAAGATCCAGATAGGCCCGCCCGGCTGCGGAACCCATCCCTACCAGAGGCTCTCCCTGGTTGGTGGAGACTACGATGTTTTCATCATCCGGTATGGCGCCGATGATGTTCACTGCCAGAATATCCGATACATCTGTCAGGGACATCATATCTCCCCGCCTTACCATATCGCTGCGGATGCGGTTCACCACCAGGTCCATCTCGTCGATCCCCGCGTGCTCTAAAAGCCCGATGATACGGTCCGCGTCACGGATGGCAGAGACCTCCGGGGTAGTGACCACCAGCGCCCGGTCCGCGCCAGCAATGGCGTTGTAAAAGCCCTGTTCAATACCGGCAGGACAGTCAAGGAGTATGTAATCAAACTCCTCTTTCAGATCCTCCACCAGCTTGATCATCTGTTCAGGGTTAACAGCTGTCTTGTCCCGTGTCTGCGCAGATGGCAGAAGGTAAAGATTGGGATATCTTTTGTCTCTTATCAGGGCCTGCTTCATACGGCAGCTTCCCTCTACGACGTCTACAAGGTTGTAGACAATGCGGTTCTCCAGTCCCATGACAACATCCAGGTTGCGCAGGCCGATGTCTGTGTCCAGAAGTACGACGCGCTTGCCCAGGATTGCCAGGCCGGTACCTACATTCGCAGAGGTAGTTGTCTTGCCTACCCCGCCTTTTCCAGAAGTAATCACAATGACTTCACTCATAGGAGCCTCCTGAAAAATTATTTTACCCTCCTATTGTACATTAAATTTCACAAATTTACCAGTATTTTTTTGCCATTAAATAAAATTTAACATATTGTTTAGGAATGTTTTCTTTATGGGATGGATCTGTATGGACCCGTCTTCCACTGCGGCGATCATGGGCCCCCGCCCAAGACGTCGCCCTTTTTCATTGAAACGGCTGGTAAAACCGGCAATGCGGATCTGAAAGGGGGCCATTTCAAAGGCCAGCACCACTGCGTTTTTGTTGTCTCCCACTCCGGCGGTGGCGGAACCCCGAAGCTGGCCGAGGATAATGATATTGCCCTTGGCTATGACCCTGGCTCCATGTTCTACATCGCCGATTATGACGATGCTGGCTTCTGATTCAAGGGTATCCCCCCGCTTTAAGGTTCCCCGGTAGAACTGCCCGGTCTGGGAGCTCAGCTCCATCAACTTTTCATTCAGTGCTTTTTCACAGCGTTCGATCCGCTCGGCATCTGTATCCAGAAGACAGAGGATCTCAATCTGTGAATTTCTCGTAATCGTATTGACAATCTCAAATTCCTCTCCGGCAGTGAGGCTTCGCCCCTCCAGGGTCAGAGCCATCTGAGCGGCCCCCCAGAACCTGGCGCTTTCGCGGAATTTTTTCCCAATGGCGGCAAGGAGCTCTTCAAAGGGGAGTTCCGGATCCAGGATCACGGTCATTCCCGCCTTGCTGCTTTTTATCACTACCGCATTGTACATACAATCACCTCGTTTACTGGTTAGTCACCAATGGTTACATTTGATACACCTAAGGCTCCAGAGCCAAGTACCTGCTCTAAAGTCGTATATCCATAATAATACTCATACACCTTCTTTCCAAGGGTAGCCGCATTGGTACCGGCGTAGCCATTGGGGATATTCACCGTTACAGCGATCTCAGGATGGCTGTAAGGGGCAAAGGAAACAAAGAAGGCGTGGTTGGGACGGCTTTTGTCCTCCTGGGCCGTACCCGTTTTTCCGGCCACCTCTACAGGCAGGTCGGAGAAAATACTTCTGGCGGAGCTGTTTGTGATCACGCGCCTCATGCCTGCGTGAACGGTGTCCCATGTAAGATCGGATACATCGATCTGTGAATAGACCTCCGGTGTGTAATCGGTGATCAGGTTTCCGTCAGAATCAGTCAGTTTGTCTAACAGGCTCAGCTGGAATACAGTGCCTCTGTTTGCAAGAGCGGCAATGTAACGGGACAGCTGTGTATTGGTATACATATGAGTGCCCTGGCCCATGGCGGAACGTTCTGGGTCCTCTCCGGTCAGCTGGGGCTCATTTTCTGTAATCTCCACGCCGGAGGTATGATCCAGGCCGAACATGGAAGCATAGCGGCGGATGGTCTCAAGACCCTGCTCCGGCGAATAGGTTCCGTCCGGGGCGATGCTTAACCGGTGGGCCATCTCCGCGAAAAAGTAGTTGCAGGAATTCTGGATGCCCTCTACGATAGTCTCTGCATTGTGGCGGCCCGGATAGATCCAGCATTTGATGGGTTTGCTGATCTGGTCATAGATACCGGTACATACAATGGTCTCCTGGGTATCTACCACTCCTTCCTCCAGCGCTGCAATGGCTGTAATGGGCTTAAAGGTAGAGCCGGGAGCCTTTCTTGCCTGGGTAGCGTTGTTGTAGAGCGGATTGGAAAGGTCATTCTGGAGCTTCGCGAAGTAGGCGGGGTCCACGCTTCCTGACATCTGGTTGTTGTCATAGCTTGGGTAGGTGACCAGAGCCAGTACCTCTCCTGTCTTTACATCCGTTACCACACAGCCTGCCGTACAGGGATCCAGGGCAAGCTGGGCCGGCGTCAGTTCCAGATTGTTGATCTTATTCAGCATAAAGTTGAAGGTATAATTGCTGTCTCCCTGTTCCAGAGCCGCGATCTCTTCCTCGTTGTAGGCAAGGACACCCTGAGCGTACAGGGCCAGGCAGAGCTGCCGCCCAGTGATCACCTCGTCATTAACCAGATACCGGAAGATAAGCTTGGTAAACTTTATATCCTCTGATAAATGCTGGATGATGTAGTCCGTAAGCTGGTTGAATATATCATCTGCGTTGGAGTATTTGCTGTCTGTCTCCATCTGTGTGGTATCGATCCAGCTCTCGGAGATGCCGCCGTAGAGATAATCCCTGAGGCTGATGGTGCCGTTTCTCCAGGACTGGTAAAGCTCTGAGCTTTGGTCGATCTTATTTCTCTGTACGATCCCTACATCGGAACTTGAGAGAAAGGTATAGATATAGTTCATATAAGAGGCCATATCCTCTGGAAGATCATTCATAATAGCCGCGTGAGGGCTCATAAGCTCATTGCGGATGGAGGAAAGGATCTGGTCCCTGGAGGTCTCGTAGATCCGGTAGATCTCCTGCTCAATCTCAGAGGCGTCCTCCTTTGCCATATCGGACAGAGAAAGGACGTTATTGTTGATCAGCTGATAGTAAGCATCCTTAACGGGAATGGGGCGCTTGGAGGCATCCGGATAATCCGCAATATCAATATCCTGATTGCGCAGCCAGTAGGTCAGGACACCGGCCAGCTGCTGCTCCATCAGGTTGTAGATTGCCACTTGAAGATTCCGGTCGATGGTCAGGTATACGTCATTTCCTGCCTGGGGATCGGTCTGTTCGATGATCTCCCTGGGGCGTCCCATATTGTCTACATACATCCGGGAATAGCCCTTTTCTCCCTGAAGCTCCAGCTCCATGGTCTGCTCGATGCCGATACGGCCTACAATATCATTGAGATCGTACTTGTCCGGCGCATCCTCAGGCAGGGCCTGACCTTCCTCTGTATCCCGCCAGCGCTCATTTAAGTCGGAAAGCTGATCCTCAGGAACCTTTCCCGTATAGCCGATAATGGGAGCGAAATAGATGCTGTCATTGTACTTTCTTATATAAGAGCGTTCCACAGATACCCCCTGGAGATCGGCGATATTTTCATTGATCTCCATCATGGTCTCCTCTTTTACATTGGTAGCTACGGTGGTGGTCTCGTATTTCTGATATTCTGTCAGCTTCATAGTATAGATGATGTTTACCATGTCAAGGGCAATATCATCGGGAAGGACCAGGGGATTCCCATGCTCATCCTTCATCTTGTTCAGCTCATAGGACTCCTTCTTTTTATCGAGGGCCTGGCGGGGCGTGATGTTTGAAGGGTACTTTCCTGAGCTGTCATCCAGCTTTTCAGAGGAAATACCGTAAAAGTTTAAAAGGAACCGCCGTTTGGCAGACTCAGAGGAGCTGGTGAAAATCAGTTCGCCGTTGTCATCCAGGCCTATCTCAAACTTTCCCTCCACTGTCTCACCTCTCTGGTTCAGTATGGTCACCAGGCGGTAGATCATGGCGTTGCGGTCCGCAGGCTTTGAGTAGGCGCCGTTGTCCTGGATGGTAACAGTGTAGGCTAGTTCGTTATAAGCCAGGGGGACTCCGTTGCGGTCGTAGATATTGCCGCGGGTGCCGGGGGTGAATACCTCCTTTTCTGTGCGCTGCATATAGGTCTCCTGGTAATCTGCTCCGTTTAAGATCTGCATCTGGAACAGCTTTCCCGTAAGGCCTGCGAACAGGGCGGTAAAAATAACGGCCAGGGCAAAGAGCCTGGAGCTAAAGAGCTTTTTAAAAAATTCCCGAAGGACTTCTAACAGATCACTAAACAATGGTTGTATCTCTCCTTTTTCCAATATCCCCCACGCGTCTGCTGGCAGATAAGAACAGCCGGTATATCAAAAGAGTGGTCACTGCGGTAAAAATGATCTCAGGAAGCATGATATTCCAGAAATAGTATGGAAGGTTCAGGCGTCCCCGGATCAGGAAGCGAAAGACATATACATACATGCTGTACCACAAGCCGTTAAAGATGCTGAGGAGCAGAGGAAGGTTGATATAGTCTTCGTAGTAATACCGGGTGAAGATCCCATTTACATAACCGATATGGACATAGATCAGGGTATAGAACCCGAAGGGGCCGCTGTAGAACAGATCCAGCAGCAAACCGGATAAAACCCCGTAAAACATCCCCGCTTCTTTTCCGTGTATGAAGCCGAAGGAAAAGGTAAGGATCAGAAGCAGGTTTGGGGTCGCGGCTAAAAACGGCAGCAGGGGGAACACACAGTTTTGTATGGTAAATGCAAGTATGATAAACAGTATGTTAATAAGGACCCGTTTGATCTTGGCGTTCATCACTGGGCATCCACCTCTTCCGTATTCTTTACATCTGTAAGCACCAGTACCTCCTGGAGGTTGTTGAAATCCGCAGCAGGGATCAGATACCCGGACTGTGTCAGATGCTCGGAGTCAATGGATACATCTACGGCATAGCCGATCAGAATCCCCGGCAGGAACTTGGTACTGATATTGGAGGTAATGATCTGGTCGCCGTCCCGGAGAACCGCGTCCTTTGATACGTCTGTCAGCTTTAAGCGTCCCTGTTCGTAAAGCATCAGATCGCCGGCCACAATACAGTTGTAGGAGGCATCTACGGACATGGCTCCTACACGGCTGGAATCATCGATAATGGAACGCACGGTGGCGTAGTTGGCCCCCACATCCGTTACGATGCCTACCAGGCCGCCGTCTGCCACTACGTTCATATCAACGGCCACACCATCTGCAGAGCCCTTGTTGATGCGGAATACCTGAAACCATTTTTCAGAATCTCTGGCAATGACCCGGGCGCCGATCTTATTGTACTGCATATACTGCTGATCCAGCTCATACAGCTCTCTCAGCCGTTCCAGCTCGTGCTGCTGGGACTGGAGACGGTTGTTGTCCTCGGTCAGCTGGGCCACCTGGGCTTTTAGCTGCTGGTTCTCCTCCAGGGCGCCTTTTAAGTTGCCGTAATTGGTGAGCTCATTGTACAGACCGGTTCCCAGCTTATTGACTCCGGACTGGATGGGGATCAGGAAATATCCCACGCCGGTCCGCAAAGGGTCCATGATCCCATCCTTTAAGGAGGTGACCCCAATCAGCAGGACGCACAGGGCGGTAAGGCCGATTAAAATGTATTTACTGCGTTTTGACTCCATGAATTGACTTCCTCTTACATGATTTGTTGTTCCCGGAAACTGTAGTAGGTACAGTCCCCGATAATGATATGGTCCAGTAATGTGATGCCTGTAAGGGCGCCTGCCTCCTGCACTCTCCTTGTGAGAAGCTCATCTGACTGGCTGGGGGAGGGATCGCCGCTGGGGTGGTTGTGAACCAGGACCATCCCTACCGCAAGGCACCGGAGGGCTTCGATCAGAATTTCCCTGGGAGTGGTTACGGAGGCGTTCACTGTGCCCCTGGATATAAGCTGCTCCCGGATCAGGGCCTGCTTGGTATTAAAATACATCACATGGATTTCCTCCTGCTCCAGATGGCGCATATCTTCCATATAATAACCTGCAATCTCCTCTGGCTTTGTAAAAATAAGGGCTCCCTCCCGGCTCCGGTGGTTCCAGATCCTCCGGGACAGCTCTCCCACGCACAGAAGCTGGGCTCCTTTTGCCATACCGATACCCTTGACCTGGCACAGCTCAGTCATAGAGCAGTGCAGAAGGCTCAAAAGTCCCTGGCCCGGATCTCCAAGCTCCAGTATCCTGCGGGCAAGCTCCAGAGAGGTGTGATCCCTGGTGCCGGTGCGTATGATCACCGCCAGAAGTTCGGCATCGCTGAGAGCCCTTGGGCCCAGGCTTAAGCATTTTTCATAAGGGCGGTCTGTGCTGGGAAGGTCTTTCATCGTTTTCTTTTTCATGTGTCCTCCTGTTACGCACCTCTCCAAGGACGCAAGGGACAGAGACCGGCGGATCAGATGAGCCGGTAGATGATCAGGGCCACAGCCAGGCCGATGATGCCTGCCATGGTGATCTTGATGGTAAGCCCGAAGGTGATCACAAGAATCCCGAAATTGATCACAAGGGGTGAGTCAAAGCCAAAGGACTGGCCGAAATTCAGCCACTCCAGCCAGGATATGCCGGCTGCCAGCTCTCCCATAAAGCCTCCCAGGACGATGCCGGCTAAAAGCAGGATCAGTAAGATCCAGAAATTCTTGTGTCCCATAGTATTCCCTCCGGTTTACCTAATTAATATATATTACCATAAGTTATTTTTACTGTCATCTTAAAATTTTCAAAACTCCGTCGTCTAAAAGCTGCTGCAGGGACTTTAAGATACCAAGCTTTGCGTGATACCAGGTAAGCCCGCCTTGGAAATATACAGCGTAGGGGGGCTTGATGGGGCCGTCCGCACTGAGCTCGATGGAGGAGCCCTGGACAAAGGCTCCGGCCGCCATAATCACCTGGCTGTCATATCCCGGCATATCCCAGGGCTCCGGGATTACGTAGCTGTCTACCGGTGCAGCCGCCTGGATCCCCTTGCAGAAGGCGATGACTCCCTCCGGAGATCCGAAGGTGATGGCCTGGATGATGTCATGCCGTGACTCCGTACCATTTGGAACCACAGGGAACCCAAGACGTTCATAGAGATTTGCCGCGAAAACAGCCCCTTTTAAGGCGCCTGCCACCACGGTAGGAGCCAGGAAAAGTCCCTGGTAAAGCTGCTGGTTGATTCCCAGGCTTGCGCCTACCTCTTTTCCAAGGCCTGGAGCGCTGAGCCGGTAGGAGGCCCGGTCTACACAGTCCTTTCTTCCTACAATATATCCGCCGATAGGCGCAAGGCCGCCTCCCGGATTTTTGATCAGGGAGCCCACAATCATATCGGCGCCTACATCCGTAGGTTCTATGGTCTCTACAAATTCACCGTAACAGTTATCCACCATGCAGATTACATCGGGCTTGCACTTTTTTACGAAGGCGATCAGCTCACCGATCCGGGCCACAGAAAGGGTGGGCCTGGTGGCGTAGCCTTTGGAGCGCTGGATGGTCACCAGCCTGGTACGCTCATTGATGGCTTTTGCAATGGCTTCATAGTCGAAGCTGCCGTCAGGGAGCAGGTCCGCCTGGCGGTAGGTTACGCCGTATTCCTTTAAGGAGCCGGCCGATTCCCTGATGCCGATGACCTCCTCTAAGGTGTCATAGGGCTTTCCTACCGGGGAAAGAAGCTCATCTCCCGGTCTCAGGTTGCCGGATAAGGCAATATGAAGGGCGTGGGTGCCGCTCATAAGCTGGGGGCGCACCAGGGCGCTTTCCCCGTGGAATACACTGGCGTATACGTCCTCCAGGGTATCACGTCCCAGGTCATTGTAGCCGTAGCCGGTGGTGGCAGCAAAATGAATGTCGCTGACCCGGTTTTTCTGCATTCCCTTAATGACCTTTAGCTGGTTGTACTCTGCTCTCTCGTCGATTTCCAGAAAGCGGGGCTTTAACTGCTGTTCTGTCTCAGCCGCAAAGTCCAGTACCTCCTGGCTGATCCCCAGCTCTTTATACATCTGATCCAATCCTGTCTGTTCCATTGTTTTTCTCCGTTCTGTTTCAGTTCTTACAAGTTTGTTATTGTAGCACAATCCCGTTTCTTTTACAATCCTCTAATATTTTTTCAAGGACGGCCTGGGTATCGCCTCCAAATTCCGGAAGATTCAGCCAGCGGACCTCTTTTTCCCGTCTGAACCAGGTAAGCTGGCGCTTGGCAAAGTGCCGGGTGTCCCGCTTTAGCTGGTAGACTGCCTCCTCCAGACTGCACTCACCATTCAGATAATCCAGGATCTCCTTGTAGCCCAGTCCCTGCATGGAGGTCTGGCCCCGGCGGCAGCCCATCTCCTTCAGCTTCTTCACTTCTTCCAGGAGCCCCTGGTCAAGCATCTGATCCACACGCTGGTCGATCCGTTCATATAGAAGGGCACGATCCGTATTGATCACATAGTACAGGAAATTGTAGGGAGATTCCTTCTGGCGCATGGCTTCGTTGTGCCGGGAAATGGGCTCTCCTGTCTGGCGGCAGTATTCGATGGCCCGGATCACCCGTTTTATATTGTTTGCGTGGATCTGGGCAGCGGCCTGAGGATCCAGCTCTTCAAGGATGGCATGGAGGATGGCCGGCGCCTGCCCGCCTTCCCTGGCAGCCAGGGCTTCCAGTTCTTCGCGGATGGGGCTTTGCTCCTCATTTTCCTGGAAATCGATGTCATATAGAAGGGCCTGGATATAAAAACCGGTTCCTCCCGCAAGAATGGGGATATGGCCCCGTTCATAGATGCCCCTTAGAGCCTCTTTTGCAAGGGTCTGAAAGGTGACAACGTTAAAATCCTCATCTGGCTCCAGCACATCGATGAGATGATGAGGAATTCCCTCCATCTCCTCCGGGGTGATTTTTGCAGAGCCGATATTCATGTGGCGGTAGACCTGCATGGAATCCGCACTTATGATCTCCCCTCCCACTGCCCTGGCAAGGCGTATGGACAGAGCGGTTTTACCTACGGCGGTAGGGCCGGTAAGAACGATCAGAGGCTGTTTCATAGAAGAATACACTCCTTATATTTTCTGGTAAAAGGGCTTATACGATCCGTTTAAACTTCTTTTCAAGCTCGTATTTGCTCATGGAAATGATAGTGGGCCGGCCATGGGGGCAGGCATATGGGTTTTCAAGGCCCAGGAGCTGGTCGATCAGCTCATTTGCTTCCGCGGCGGACATCTGGTGATGCCCCTTAACAGCCGCCTTACAGGACATGGAGGCTGCCTTTTCATAGATACTTTCCGGATTGTGGACGGCCGTATCCTCAGAAAGGCCGTCGATCATCTCAAGGAGCAGCTCCTTTTTGGCGATGGAAAACAGATTGGAGGGGACACCCCGGACGGCGTATTCTTTTCCACCGAAGGGCTCGATTTCAAAGCCCATCCGGGTGAAATGATCCATATACCTCTTTAAAAGCAGCTCCTCATTCATATTCAGAGTGAGGACAATGGGCGGTTCTACCATCTGAGTGTCCTGGGTCCTGCTTTTCAGTGCGTTTATGGTCTTTTCATAAAGAACCTTTTCGTGAGCCGCGTGCTGATCGATGATAAACAGCTGCTCGTTATACTCTACCATCCAGTAAGTATCAAAGAGCTGTCCGATCAGTCTGTGGCTGGAACGGGACTTTGGATCCAGAAGTTTTCCGTCAAAGAGGGTAAGCTGTTCTGGCTGAGATTTTTTCTCCTTCTCCATCCGCTCTGCTGCCTGTTTCTGTTCCTCCCGGCGTTCCTTTAACCACTGAGGAATTTCCTCCTTCGCAAAGGAAGGCTTGGGAGGAGGTGTCTGGATGTAGCTGACGGGGGGGCGTTCCTGGAGGCTGGGAGCGGGAGAAGTGAGAGTTTTTCTCCGCTGTACTTCAAAGGGTTCCGGCCTTGGAGCCGGATTTTTCACGGTTTCCTTTGGCTTTTCTTCCTTTTTGGGTTCCAGCTCTACCTCCGGAATCAGTTCCTTGTGAGCCAGGGCATCAGAAACGGCCTTCAGCACACTGTTATAGATCCGTTCTCCGTCGCTGAAGCGCAGCTCCATCTTGGTAGGATGGACATTTACATCCAGAGACTGGGGATCGATGGTAAAATGAAGCATGGTAAAGGGATATTTATGCTGCATCATAAAGGGCTTATAGGCTTCCTCGATGGCCTTTGCCACAATGCTGCTTTTAATATATCTTCCATTGATAAAATAATTTTCATAATTGCGGTTGGCTCTTGCAATTACCGGCTTTCCGATATAGCCAAAGGTACGGATCCCGTCAGCTTCTGCTTCTACCTGGAGAAGGTTGACTGCGATCTCCCGGCCGAATACGGTGTAGATCAGATCCTTCAGATTGTGATTGCCGGAGGTGTAAAGCTTGTTCTGATTGTTCTGGATAAAGCGAATGGATACGTCAGGATGGGAAAGGGCAATTTTTTCCACCAGGGCTGCTACATGTGCTCCCTCTGTCATAGGGGTTTTTAAAAATTTCTTTCTGGCTGGGGTATTGAAAAATAGGTTTCTGGCGATAATGGTAGTTCCCTCCGGGGCCCCTACCTCCTCCAGGCTTCTCTCCTGCCCTCCTTCGATCTGGTAGCGGGTACCTGTCAGGCTGTCCCCTGTTTTACTGATCAGCTCTACCTGAGACACCGAGGCAATGCTTGCCAGAGCTTCGCCGCGGAATCCTAGGGATGAAATGGTAAAGAGATCCTCTACAGTCTGGATTTTGCTGGTGGCGTGGCGCAGGAAAGCCAATGGGATCTGATCCTTTGGGATACCGGAGCCGTTGTCCGTAACCCGAATCAGACTGCACCCGCCGTCCTTGATCTCGATGGTGACAGCGGTAGCGCAGGCGTCGATGGCATTTTCAAGAAGCTCCTTTACAACAGAAGCAGGCCGCTCGATCACTTCGCCAGCGGCAATTTTATTGATAGTATTCTGGTCTAAAACGGTAATTGCCGGCATAAAATTTTGTCCTCCTTATAAAAACACCGGCCCGCGAAACGCCGGGCCGGCAATCATTAAAGGTCCATAAGGCCGTCCAGCACATGGACTGTCATGCGTCCGGCTTCCAGATCCACATTCAGGATACAGTCCTTGATGGCGGGAAGCATCAGCTCCCTGCCGTCTGGCCGCTCCACGATGTAGACATCATTTGCCCCGGTAAAGAGCACATCCTTCATAACGCCCAGGGGATTTCCCTCTTCATCTACTACCTCAAGGCCGATAAGATCCACGACAAAATTCTCGTCGGGGCTTAAAGCAACGGCCTGGTCTCTTGTGATCAGAAGATCCTTCTGGCGGTAAATTTCAATATCATTTATATTATCATATTCCTTGAATTTCAGGATCACCATGTTCTTAAAGAACTTGACCCCCTGGATGGTAAGGTGCAGGTGTTCCTTTCCAGTATCAAGGATCACTTCCTTCAGGTCATTAAAACGTCTGGGGTCATCGGTAGTTGGAAATACCTTGACTTCTCCGCGCACGCCGTGGGGGGAGGTGATGACGCCGACTCTCAGCAGGTCATTCATATTGTAATATCCTTTCTTAACAAACGAACCGCCAGCCACAAGGCCAGCGGTCCCTTTTATTGATTACTGAATCTCAACAATTACTTTCTTGTCTTCTTTAGATGCAGCGGCCTTGACTACGGAACGGATTGCTTTGGCGATCCTGCCCTGTTTGCCAATGACCTTGCCCATGTCGGCAGGAGCTACCTTGAGTTCAATCAATGTATCTTCGCCTTTCATTGATTCGGTAACAACAACTTCATCTGGATTATCAACCAATGCTTTCGCAATCACTTCAACTAATTCCTTCATCTCTCCACCTCATTTACATGATTACTGAATGCCGGCGATCTTTAAGAGCTTGCTTACAGTCTCAGTTGGCTGTGCGCCTGTTGATAACCATTTCTTAGCTGCTTCCTCATCAAACTTGATTACGCTTGGTTCCTTAGTTGGATCATAGTAACCAACTTCCTCGATGAATTTTCCATCTCTTGGGGATCTGGAATCTGCAACAACGATTCTATAGAAAGGAGCCTTCTTCTGACCCATTCTTCTTAATCTCATCTTTACTGCCATGTGATTTCACCTCCTTGTAAGTTTCTTATCATAGACATACAGGACGTACCTGTGTGACTAGCTTTTGTTAAAAGGGCAGCTTAAGCTTTCCGCCCATCAGTCCGCCAAGACCGCCGAAGCCGCCTTTGCGCTTTCCGCCTCCCATCATACCGGGCATTTGCTTCATCATCTTTTTCATCTGATCAAACTGCTTTACCAGACGGTTGACTTCGCTTATGTCCACGCCGGCGCCTTTTGCAATGCGCTGCTTTCTGGAAGGATTCATAAGACCGGGATTAGCCCGTTCTTCCTTTGTCATGGACAAGATAATGGATTCTACCCGGCGCATGGAGCGTTCGCCTTCATCCATATCAATACCGGACAGCTGGTTTCCCATACCTGGCATCATGGAAAGGATACTTCCCATACCGCCAAGCTTTTTGATCTGCTGCATCTGGCTTAAGAAGTCATTGTAATCGAACTCTGCCTTGCGCAGCTTCTGGCTCAGCTCCCTGGCCTGTTCTTCATCCACCTCAGCAGCGGCCTTTTCGATTAGGGACTGTATATCTCCCATCCCCAAGATCCTGGAGGCCATACGGTCCGGATAGAACTGCTCCAGATCGGATAATTTCTCGCCCATACCAATATATAAGATCGGTTTTCCTGTGACGGAGCGGATGGAAAGGGCCGCACCGCCTCGGGTATCGCCATCCAGCTTTGTGAGGATGACACCGTCGATCCCTATCTTGTCGTTAAATGTACCTGCCACGTTCACTGCATCCTGACCGGTCATGGCGTCTACAATGAGGATGGTCTGATGTACATCAACGGCTTCCTTGATCTCTACCAGCTCGTCCATCATGCCTTCGTCAATATGAAGGCGGCCGGCAGTATCCAGAATCACCACGTTCATGCCGTTCTTTGAGGCATGCTCGATGGCTGCTTTTGCAATATCCACAGGCTTGTTTTTATCACCCATGGCAAATACGGGGATTCCTACCTTCTCACCATTGATCTGGAGCTGCTTGATGGCTGCGGGACGGTATACATCACAGGCCGTAAGAAGGGGCCTTCTTCCCTTTGCCTTCAGCTTTGCTGCGATCTTGGCTGTAGTAGTGGTTTTACCTGCGCCCTGAAGACCGGCCATCATAATGATCGTGATCTCGTTTGCAGGTTTAAGTGCAATCTCCGTGGTGTCAGAACCCATGAGCCGTACCAGCTCCTCGGTAACGATCTTGATCACGGTCTGCCCCGGGGTAAGGCTTCCAAACACATCCTCTCCCACGGCCCGTTCCTGGACTGAGGAGATAAACTGCTTTACCACCTTGAAACTGACGTCTGCCTCTAAGAGCGCCATTTTGACTTCCTTTAAGGCAGCCTTTACATCGGCTTCCGTCAGACGGCCTTTGCCCCGCAGGTTTTTGAATATATTCTGTAGTTTATCGGATAAGCTTTCAAAAGCCATGGATAACCTCCTAAAGGGTGCCGGTGATCTGTCCGGACAATGTGCGGATCTCCTCGATCAGGCGAAGGTCTTTTGTGCGGCTGCACTCTGCGGCCAGCTGCTCTACATTCCTTACCATATCGCGGATCTTTATGAACTTGGCTACCAGATGAAGCTTTGCCTCGTATTCCTCAAGAATACGGTCGCAGCGTTTTTTTAAATCATGTACGCCCTGACGGCTGATGCCCTGCTCCTTCGCAATCTCGCTGGGAGACAGGTCGTTGAACACCACGTCCTCATAGACACGGCGCTGGTGCTCTGTCAGCAGCTCGCCGTAAAAGTCATACAGTAAACCCTGTTCCACAATCTTTTCCATTTCAATCACCTGTGCTATCATACACGATGCAAAGCCATATGTCAAGCATTTTTACTTGACGATTTTGCTTTTTTGATTTTATCAATGGCAGCGGCGTTTAATATCAGGTTTTCGCCCAGAGGATTAATGACAATACCGTCCTCTCCCGCAATGGCAATGCCGTCCATAACAGGGATCACCATTGCGCCCCACTCCTCCTTGCTGTAGGCTCTCTGGAAGTCCAGCCAGTCTGTGAACAGAGGAAGGAAGGCCCTGCCCTCGTTATCCTCTACACGGGGGATGTTCAGACTGGTATCCTGGGGTAAAATCCGTATACCCTGCTTTAAGGCCTCGCCTTTAACTGGGATCAGAAGCCTTGCCCGGCACAGTTCCTCCATCAGACGGCCTTCCTTTGCCTTAATATTGTCCTGGCGCTCTTTATAGGAAACCCGCCAGCGGACCTCTCCCAGGAAATCAGCCATGGCAAAACGCAGGGATGGATTAGTGACAGGAACCTCCATGCGTTTTAACTGATCTTCATCGGGAGGAGGCAGGAGGTCTGCACGGTTAAGGACGATCTTGTAGGCGCCGTTGTCCACCAGAATCCGCTCCATACCCAGGTAATAAAGCCAGGCAAACAGGCCGATATGTCCCGGAAGCCCGGAATCCTCCTTGGAAACTTCACGTACCAGAAGGTGGCGGTTCTGGCTGCCGTAGAAGGAGGCAGCCTGCTGGGCCAGCTTCTTGGCGGAGTAAACATCTACCGTATCCCCTGTGATAAAGGGCAGGCCGGTGGTTTCATCCAGGGTGATATAAAGAGAGGGGGCATCATTCAGCTTATCTATAATGGTGGAAAAAAGAAGATTTCCTTTTTCCGCGTAATGTTCAACTGGCTCCTGGCTGTTCATGGACTGAAGGCTGCAAAGCAGGAAAATACACTCCTGGATTTTAAGAGGCTTAAGGTGCTCTGCAGGGATGCGCTCCTCTAAAAGAAGGGGAAGGAGCTCGTCCTCCCGTTCACTGCCCACCGGGCCGTCCTGAGTCTTTTTTGCCTGTCCGGGAACGCCCTCCCTGGCGATCCGCTCCTGAAGAGCCTGGGTCCGTTCGCTTGTTTCATTGACCAGTGTTCCGTCTGTGGGGATCTGGGATTTAATCACGCCTCCCAGCTTCAGGCCGTAATGGGCGCCGTAGGTGCCTCTTGCGTCAGAGACAGCCACCTTCATAATGTGGGTGCCCTGCTCAATACCCTCTACCGGACAGGAAAATAAGGGTTCTCCGTCTGCGTCCAGACAGATGGCCATGGTTCCGGGAGTGATCCGGCCATGCTTTAACCGCCCGGTCACAACGGCGCTGTCGCCGGTCTGTAAGGCGTAGGTATTGTCAATGGCAAATTCAAAGCCATCTGCCGCGCGTTTCTTTCCAAATGAAAATAATCCCATGTAGGTCCTCCTGTAAGCTTTCTGAGGCTTGTCTGCCAGCAGAAAGTTAATTGTCTGATTCTTTATTATACACCAGTTGGCAGAAAAAGGGAAGGGATAAAAAATACCGTTATGAAGCCGCTGGAGCCTATGGGCTCCGGGCTGTCATAACGGCATCAGTTTTTTTACCGCAGATCCAGAGGATGGTAGGTCTCCTCTTTCATCACGCTGGTGTAGGCGGGACGGATGATCTTATCCATATTGATCAGCTCCTCGATGCGGTGGGCGCTCCAGCCTACGATCCTTGCAATGGCAAAGATCGGAGTGAACATCTCTGGCGGAATATCCAGCATACTGTAGACGAAGCCGCTGTAGAAATCCACATTGGCGCTTACACCCTTGTAGATCCGGCGCTCGTCGGCGATGATCTGGGGGCCCAGCTCCTCGATCATGGAGTAGAGCTGGAAATCGTCTATCCGGCCCTTCTCTTCTGAAAGCTGGCGCACAAAGCGCTTGAAGATCTCAGCGCGGGGGTCGGATTTTGAGTATACCGCATGGCCCATACCGTAGATCAGGCCTTTTTTATCAAAGGCTTCTTTGTGAAGAAGCTTTCTTAAGTAATCGGCTACCTGATCCCGGTCTTTTAGATCCTTTACCTCCCGGCGCAGGTCCTCCATCATCTCCACTACCTTGATATTGGCACCGCCATGTTTCGGTCCCTTTAAGGAGGCCAGGGCCGCGGAAATAACAGAATAGGTATCCGTTCCGGAGGAGGTGACCACATGGGTGGTAAAGGTGGAGTTATTGCCGCCGCCGTGTTCCATATGGAGGATCAGGGCCAGGTCAAGGACGTGGGCCTCCACCTGGGAATACTGCTTGTCAGGGCGCAGAAGGCGCAGCAGGTTTTCCGCAGTTGAAAGGTTTGGATCCGGCCGGTGGATGTACATGCTTTCATCCCGCTCATAATGGTTATAGGCGTGATAGCCATATACAGCCAGCATAGGCATAACGCTGATGAGCATCAGGCTCTGGCGCAGCACATTTGGAATGGAAATATCCCAGGCCTTGTCATCATAGGAGGCCAGGGTAAGGATGCTGCGGCTTAAGGACATCATCATGTCCCGGCTGGGGGCCTTCATCACCACATCCCGCACGAAATTCGTGGGAAGGGTCCGGCTGTAGGCCAGGCTTTCCTTAAAGCGGTCAAGCTGATCCTTATCAGGCAATTCTCCAAAAAGGAGCAGGTAAGCAATCTCTTCAAACCCGTATCGCTGGTCCTTTACAACACCTCCGATCAGATCGTAAATGTTGTAGCCTCTGTAAAAGAGCCTTCCTTCACAGGGGACCTTTACTCCGTCCACCATTTTACTGGACTCGATCTTGGATACTTTTGTAAGCCCTGCCACTACGCCGCTGCCGTTTTTATCGCGCAGGCCGCGCTTTACGTCGTAGGTGTCATATAGACTCAGATCGATCCTCTCATCATTCAGGCAGATCTCT
Organism: uncultured Clostridium sp.; assembly: GCA_900549235.1. Taxonomy (GTDB): domain Bacteria; phylum Bacillota; class Clostridia; order Lachnospirales; family Lachnospiraceae; genus Enterocloster. The sequence goes on from URNT01000003.1 coordinate 118,613, forward strand.
GCCCACTGGCTTACATTATCCATAAATTCCTTTGTTTGAATCATGCGAACTCTCTCCTTTCGATAGTGTATCCTCCTATAATTGAAAACGATAATAAACATATTTTATTCTATTTTCAGAAATTATGCAAATAGAATTTTTGGAAAATAAAACTTTAAAGTGTTAAATTACCGGAGAAATGGGTCTGCAAGCTCTTTGATTCCCTCTGGATCGGCTTTACACCAGGCTTCAAAATCCAGGCCGCTTTTCTGAACTGTCCGTCCCAGTTCCCTTAAGAAGGAAGGGATGTCCCGCTCCAGAATGACTCCTAACTGCTCTCCCAGCCGCTCATGGCCCTCCAGGTCGCAGCCGCCCCAGTGAAGGGTGAAAGCAGGAAGAAGCTGTCCGTCCATCCGCTTCACACCGCCGTGAAAGCCCAGAAGGCCGGTCTGGTGGGTGCCGCAGGAGGAGGGGCAGCCGGAAATATGGATGGCAGGGAGAATGCCGTCTGCAAAGCCTTCCTGTGCTTCCATTTCCACAAGGGTCCTTAAAAGGGCCTGTGAGTCCCGGACTCCCTGCTGGCAGATGGAGGCACCGATACAGGCCACAGAGGCACAAAAGGCTGTTTTCGCGCTGTCTTTTGTAACCTCCAGTACCCGGGCTGCCTCCCTGGCAGTACAGTTTATAATATAGACGGATTCATCCGGGGACAGCCGCAGCTCGGCCTGGTCTATATCGCGGATCACTTCGTAGATCCGTCTGAAGAAGTCCGGGGCCGGGCAGCCGCCTATGGGGTGATAGAGGACGCTGTAAAGCCCCTTCTGCTTCTGCGGAAGGATCCGGGGGCTTACTGGAGCCTCCTCCTGGAGTTCCTCCTGGGAGAGGCTTCTTTCACAGCTGACCGGCTCCGGTTTGAAGGTCAGCTGGCTGCCATTTTGATATACAGCCTCCAGCTTTTCAAGAAAGGCCGCCTGATAGGCCTCGGGGCCTCCAAGGGTTTCCTGCATAAAACGGGTTCTTGCCTTTGCCCGGTTTTCATAATTGCCATAGGTCAAAAACAGCTCATACATGGCCTGAATGTAATACAGGATCTGATCCGGCTCCACTGCCTCTGCCACCTTCACCCCCATGGCGGGGTGATTTCCCAGCCCGCCTGCGCTGTATACGTCAAAGCGTCCGTCCTTCCTGGCAGCAAAGCCCAGGTCCCGGAAGGTGGCGTGGGTTCTGTTTGCCGGGCTGTTTGAAAAGCAGACCTTCAGCTTTCTGGGAAGCTTCGGCCCTTTTATATAGCCCATCAGGAAATCCGCCGCCTTCATGGCATAGGGAAGCACGTCAAAATACTCTCCTGTTTCTGTACCGGATAAGGGGGATACCATTACATTTCTGGGAAAATCACCGCCGCCGCCTCGGGTGATGATGCCAAAGTCAAGGGCCTGCTCTGCCAGGCTGCAGACGGCCTCTTCCCCCAGGTTGTGGAGCTGCACCGTCTGGCAGGTGGTAAAATGCACCTTGTCAATGTTCCATTTTTCCACTGCCTCCGCAATAAAGCGGAGCCGTTCCTTTGTAAGCCGCCCGCCGGCCATACGAAGCCGCAGCATACTGGCCTTTCCGCCCTTCTGGGCGTAGCTTCCGAAGCCGCCGGAGATGCCCTTATAGGTTTTTGGATCCATAAGGCCGCCGTAAAATGCCTTTGATGCCTCCCGGAAGGCGGGATAATCAGCTGTCCAGTCGATTTTCTGCTTTGTATCACTCATGTCAGTCACTCCTTTTGGTGTTATTCTTCGTCCAGATCTCTTACCAGCTCAGGAAGCCGTTCCCTGGAAAATTCCTGGATGGAAATGGCCCGTTTGCTGGGATTTGCGAATACGAAGGTTTTGTCAACATTTTCTATGTAATTCTGTATTTTATCATTGGTGGCGCTGATGATGGCCTGGAAGCCCAGTCCGCGGATCAGCTCGATGCAGCTTGCCACCTTTTCCGCATCCATTTTTGAAAAGGCTTCGTCAAGGACTACCAGCCGGATGGTGGGATGCTTTCTTACGCCCGGAGACTGGCTGATGCGGTAAGCCTGGGCAAAACTGGCTAAAAGGGCCACATATAAGGGATTCTGGCCCTCGCCGCCGGAATTTTTCTTAAGCATGCGGCTGAGGCGGATCTTGATGACCTCGTCCTCATTCTGGATCAGCTGCTCCATATCAAAGGAAAGATAGGTGCGGTAATCCGCGTATTTTTCCATATTTTTCCTGGCTTCTTCCTGCTGTTCCGGGGTGGCCTGTTCCGGCGGGATGAAAATGGAGATCAGCTCATTGATTCGATCGCTGTACTGGCTTTCATGCTCCATGGTGAACAGGTTCATTTGATTGTCGACCGAGGGGCTCAGCTGGGAGGGATTGATCTCCAGGGCCTCGTCCATGAACATATCAAAGTACCGGCCGTCTGCTCCCCGGTTTTTGCCGATGACAAACTGATACTTGTCCTTGCCGAAATCCAGGCGGCTGATGATCCGGTTCAGTTCGTCCTTGCGGACCAGTGCGTCCTTGATGGCGCTGCGGATCTTATACATAAAGTCATCCTTAAAATGCTCTGCCGCCGCCCTGGCCTGCCTGGCTGCCTGGGCCCGGTATTCCTCCAGCCGGTCGCAGCCAAGAAGGGTTTCTAAGCGGTCATAGGCATCATTGTCCCTGGAGCTTAAGGGGACATTGCGGCCAGGATAACAGCGCATATATTCGCTTCGAAGGGCAAGAAGCCGGTCCCAGAGGCTGTCCCGCTTCTGGGAAAGAGCCTGGCACTTGGACTCGTAGGCAGAACGCTCCCTGTCATAGCGGAAGGAGTCCTTGGACTTCAGATAGCCCTCCAGTTCCTGGCGGTAGGCTGCTTCCTCTGTAAAGGCGGCCTCCCGTTCTCTGATGGTCTCCTGAAGCTGAAGGGAGGCAGACTGGAGGCGGGTCCGTTCATTCTCCCGGGCCAGAAGCTGCTCGTGGAGTTTGTCTCTCTCCCGTTTCTTGCCGTCGCAGATGGCGGCGATGGCGGCGCGCTCCTCCTCCAGCTGGTTGATATTCTGGTCCATAAGGGCTTTTAGGCGGACAGTGAGCTGCTTTTTTTCCGCCAGCTTTTCTCTCCGGCTGTCCATATCTTCCCGCCACTGAAGGTATTCTCCCGTATCCCCGCTCAGGTATTCAAAGTCAAGAAGGCGGCGGCAGTCCTTTAAGGTAAATTCCAGAGGCAGCTTTTTCTGGGAGGCCTCTGCCAGCTCCTTTTCCAGAAGGCGGATCCTGCGGCGCAGGCTGTCCTTTCCGATATAAGCGTATTTCGTATAGTGCTCCGGGTCAATGTATTTCAGACGGAGGGTGTGGTAGAGAAGGCAGTCTTTGGTAACACCGATGTGGCATCTGCGAAGCTCCGATACGCTGCTGCATTTGATCACCTTTCCCAGTAAAAGGGTGATGTAGGGCTTTAAATAGGACTCCCGGACGGTGACCTCCTCTGCCAGGCTGTTTTTCATAGCCTGAACCTCCAGGGAGGCCAGCTTTTCCGTATCCAGAACCGATACGTTGCAGTAGGTCTTTTTATCCAGCTCTCCATAAAGCGCAAGGGCGGATCCGGCATATTTAGGCGGAACCACCAGGTTCAGCTTATGGTTGGCCAGATAGCCCTCTACGGCATTGCGCCAGCCCTCGTCCGGTACATCCAGAAGATCCGCCAGCACATAAACCTCCACCGCCTGTCCTGTTTCCTCCAGAAGGCGGCGCTGGATATAGCTTCTTGCCTGCTCCAGATACCGGGGGTAGGCCTTGCTGCCGGCCTTCAGCTGGGCCAGCTCCTCAGAGAGCTGCCCCTCCTGGCGTTCCAGCTCTCTGAGAGAGGCGGCAGTTTCCTGGCGCTGGCGCTCGATTTCCGTGTGCATGGAGGAAAGGGATTTCTTTAAACGGTCTAAAAGCTCACGGCTCAGGGCGCCGTTTTCAAATTCCTCTATATCCCACAGGGTCTGGTTGGAGGTGATTTCCTCTTCCTCCCACTGCTTTAAGGCCTGGGCGGTCCTCTGCCATCGGGCCTCGCTGTGGCCCAGCCGTTCTGCCAGCTCATTTAAGGCTGTTAACCGGCTTTTTAATTCCTCATAGCCGGTGGAGGCGATCTGGCGCAGCAGCCCGTCGCTTTTTTCTGTCAGCTCCTGGATCTGGGCATCGGTGGATGCCATAGCCTCCTTCTGGAGGGCAGCATCCTCTCCTGCCAGGCGGATCCGGTCAGCCATAGAGGAAAGCTGCTCCTTAAGATCCATAAGATCCAGCTTTCTGGTAAACCAGGTATATTTCTCAATATGTCCTTCCATCTCCCGGTATTCTTCATAGGCTTTCCGGATCTCTGAGAGCATGGAAAGCTCTCTTGCGGTGTCCTCGATCTTTTGGCGCATCCGCCCGTACTGCATGACGCTTTCCTGCATATCCTCAATGTGGATGTCCTGCTCGGTGCAGATGTATTCCTTTACAAAATCCTCCAGACGGATGTTCATGCGGAAGGGAATGGCACGCTTAAACAGCAGGGGGAATTTCACACTGTCCAGGCCCCCAAGACAGCTGTCATAGAGGAACCGGCGGAACCGCTCGTTGTGGGAGGTGGAAAGATAGTCCTCCTTGGAATAGCAGGCGGCAAGCTGGGCCTCGATCTCTGAAATGGACATGGCTCTGGTGCCGGTGCGGTATTCATTTTCCCATAAGGGACCCTTGTGGCGGAAAAAGCGGCGGGAAATGTCGTTGGTGGCGGTGTCTACGTCAAAGACCACTCCCACGCACTGGGCGTCTCCCGTATCGGTGCGGGTCAGCTCCAGCACAATGGCAGAGGAAAAATTCTGGTTGCGGAGATAGGAAAATTCGTTGTTATCCCCGATGGTAACCATTCCTCTCAGGTACTCGATCAGGCTGCGGTCAGAATCGTCAGCCGCGGCCTTATTGAAAAAGCCTCTGCCGTCGGTATTGGCATACAGCACAATCTGCAGGGCATCAATGACTGTGGATTTCCCGCTTCCGGAATGGCCGGTAAAAAAATTGATCTCCTGATCCAGGGTCAGGGTCTTTCTGCTGATATAGTGCCAGTTGTTCAGGCAGATCCTGGTAAAGGCAAGAAAGGGGGTCTTTCCTACTGGTTCCATGTCTGCATCTCTCCTTTCTCCTCCGGGCTGTCTCCCTCCTCAAAGGAGGCAAGAAGGCGGCGCACATCATCTCCCAGCAGAACGATGTTGATGCAGGGGTAGATGATCATAGGGCTGTCGCTGTTCATATCCTCCAGAAGCTCCAGCGGCTCAATAAGCTGGTATTTTTTCAACAGTGTAATGGCCCGGCGGATGTCTGTGGGAGATGGCTGCCGCTTAAACAGCCGGTAGCTTCCCAGCTTTTCATGCAGCTCTCCCAAGGTAGTGTAGATGTTTGCGCTGGTGGAGCTTTGCTCCATTTGCTCGTCATAGATCAGTTTAAGCCCCAGGATATACAGGGTGGCAAGACGGGGAAGCTTATCTCCCACCAGGTTCTCTCCCTGTATGTAAATAATTCCCAGTTGGCTGTTTTCCGCCAGGGAAATGCCTGCCACAGCAAAATAGTTTCGTATAAATTCCAGGTGTCGGCTGCAGGCGCGGTACTCCGGGGTATACTGCAGCCGGCCGGTGCGCTTATCATACCGGCGTTCCAGCACAAAGGTCTGGCGCAGGAGCAGGCGGATCAGCTCTGTAAGCTCTGCCTGCTGCTCCTGGGGCATGGTATCAAAATAGGGAATGGCGGCGGCTGCCTGGTCACGTTCCATCTCCATGTGGGTTCCTCCTTGTAAATACAAAGCCCGGATAGCGGTAGCGGCCGCTCCTGATCTGCCCGGGCTCCGGGTCTTGGGTCTTATACAGGCTCCTGTGCCGTGTGGAATAGTCATAGGCCAGGATCAGCTTTTCAAAATCCTCGTCTGAGGCTACGGTATCCTCCCGTACCTCCATCCGGCCCTGGCGCATATGGCTGCTTATAAATTCCTCGATCTCCCGGCGGCTGTAGCGGTTTTTCACCTTGTTCAGGTTCAGGACCTGGGCCTCCGTTAATTCAGGAAGCTCCTCCTCGTCTGTCAGCTGCTCGGTAAAGGACGCCTTGGTTTTGCGGCGCTTGTAAAGGGAATCCTCGGATAACAGGCTGACCTGGGACAGGTTCATCTGCCCCGCAATGGCACGAAGCTCCTCCTCGGTGCCTCCGGTGCGGGATAGATGGTTTAAAAGCTGGATCACCAGCCCCTTCATACTGTCCTCCTGGTTTAAGAGGTAGTTAAGCCTTGTAACCGTAGCCCGGATATAGCGCGTGTGCTCCCGGTCCATATTGGCGATCCGGTGCTCAATATCATCAAAGCCCCGCTCCAGCTGCTCCAGTTTTTCCAGTACCGTTTCAGAATCCGCAGGGGGACTGCTTTTAGCGCAGAGCTGTTCCATCCACAGAGCATCCTCCCGCATGGAAAGGATCCAGGCCTTGATGTCTGTTTTATAAAGGTAAAAATTGTCAGAGGTTTTAAGAATATGGTACTTTCGGTTCACAACCTCCTCCACATAGCCTTCCAGATGATCCTCTAAAAGCTGGCTGTAGCTTTGCTGCTCCAAAAGGCTCCCGAAAAACCGGTCCATATTGTGGAGAAGGTCCTGAAGGGATTTGTTCAGCTTTTTTGTGTTGATGAGGGCGGTATTTAACAGGCTGATGCCGGACCTGGGATCATGCTTTAAGGAAAAAAGGATGGCGTAAATATTCTGGATATAGACCTGAGTCTCGTCCTCCTCTTCCCTGGACAGCCTGGAAAATGCCTCGATCATCACCGCGGCGTAATCCGGGATTACAATATTCACAGTCATAGAGGCGTAATCATCTACCTTGCGGAGCCATCCGGCCTTTAAAAGCCAGTTCAGGGTCCGGGTAGCAGGAGGCTCCGACGCCTCGATCTCATCCTCCGTATCCTCACGCCAGATCACATACTGCTTCTGGGTGAAATATTCGTTTAACAGCTGGATGCAGACCTCACGGCTTAGAAAAAAATTGCTGTATTCGTATTCCTCATTGATCCGCAGCAGTGCCTCCATATAAGCGGACCGGTTCACGGAGCGGAACAGGCTCCAGAAGCGGTCCGGGATCTCATTGATCAGCTTCATAGGGAATCCTCCTTTGTAAAGCCACCATCCTCTGTCAAGGCCTTTATGATTCCTTCTATGTCATAGGAGGAGGCGGTCCTGTCTGCCTTCCTGCCGTATGCACTTAAGGTCTGGGCTGTTTTCTCCCCGATGCAGACAAGGGCAGTACCGGGATCCGGCTCCCTGTTCTCAAAATAGGCCCGCACGCCTGAACTGCTGGCAAAGATCAGGCAGTCCAGAGGGGGATGAGGGAGAAATCCGCCGGAGCGGAGGCTGTAAAGGGGAACATCCTCATAGGCGATCCCATGGTCAGACAGGATCCGGTTTAAGTCTCTGGAGCCCTCCTTTGCCCGCGGGATCAAAAGGCGGTCTGCAGCAGTAAGCCTGGGGATCAGGCTTTCGGCCAGGGCGGAGGCACAGTAAACGGAAGGCACATGATCAGCCCGGAGGCCATGCTTTAAAAGGGCGTCAGCAGTTCCCTGCCCGATGACGGCCAGTTTCATATGGCCCAGCGCCCGAAGATCCAGCCCCTGGTCCAACAGTCCCTGGATAAACAGCTCCACTCCGTTTGCGCTGGTAAATAAAAGCCAGGTGCAGGCAGAAAGCTGCTGATAGGCGTCTTTCATAGCCGGGGACTGGACATAGGAGTCAAGCTCCAGCTTCAGTACATCCCATACAAGGGCCCCCTCCCGCTCCAGGGAAAGCCTTAGACGGCTTCGGAAGGAATCCGTGCCGGTAATACCTGCGGAAAGGCCCGAAAGAGGCTTCTTTGCGGGGCAATGAAGGTCCAGGTCTGCCGTCTCTCCTACCACAATGATAGCAGGGGTGGATATGGCGGCTTTTTTTGCTTCCTCCTCCAGCTTCTTTAAAGGTGCCCGCAGGGCGCGCTGGCCGGGAAGGGAGCCGTTTTCAATGACAGCGGACGGTGTATGGGGATCCATCCCGGCGTCAATCAGCTGGTGGGCAATCAGCCCCAGCTGGTTCAGCCCCATGAGAAATACAAGGGTGCCGGAAAGTCCGGCGCAGGAGCGGATCAGCTGGACGGTTTCCTCTCTGGTTCCAGTCCGGGTGTGGCCGGTGATTACATGGAAGCTGCGGCTGACTCCGCGGTGGGTTACAGGGATCCCTGATAGCTCTGGAACCGCTACTGCGGAGGTCACTCCCGGAACCAGTTCCCAGGGGATGTGAAGGGATTTCAGATAAAGGATCTCCTCTCCGCCCCGGCCGAATACAAAGGGATCCCCCCCTTTTAAACGGACCACCATAAGGCCCTCCAGAGCCAGCTCTCCCAGGACGCGGTTGATCTCCTCCTGGGACATGGAGTGATGTCCGGCCTGCTTGCCTGCATAGATCCGCCGGCAGTCCGGTTTTAAAAGGGAAAGGAACCAGTCAGAGGCAAGATGGTCATAGACTACCGCGTCACAGACTTTTAAAAGCTCCTGTCCTCTTACGGTAATCAGTCCCGGATCTCCGGGACCTGCCCCTACAAGGCAGACCAGACCGGGCTTTGTTTTGTTGGTATGATTAGATCGATCCATAGGCTGTTAATCCTTTCACGGCTCTTTGTCTGAGAAGGGCTAACTGCTCCGGGGCAGTTCCTCCTTCTAATTCTACTTTTTTTACGGTTCCTCCGGCTTCTCCCTGGCTGATCCCCCACAGGCGGAGGGTGCGGCTGTGCTCCAGGACGGAATAAAGCCCGATAGGCGCATGGCAGCCGGCGTTTAGCTCATTTAAGATACTGCGTTCCAGCTCCAGGCAGAGACGGGCCTCCGGGCAGTCAATGGCGCCGCATAGCTCCTCTGCCAGGCTGCCTTTTTTAGCTTCGATGGCCAGAATACCCTGTCCCCCTGCCGGAATACAAATATGAGGTTCCAAAAAATGGAAATCATATTCTTCATTTTCCCTGATACCAAGACGCTTCAAACCGGCGGCGGCTAAGATGATGCCGTCATACTCTCCGGCTTCCAGCCTGGCAAGGCGGGTCTGGACATTTCCCCTAAGTCCGGTGCAGATCAGGGTATCTTGTGTCTGGCCGGTAAGGGATTCCCACAAAAGCCCAAGCTGCAGCTGCCGTCTGGGACTTGAGGTGCCCACCGAAAATGGGGCTTTGGTAAGCTTCTGCCCTTTGAGGGTGATAAGCACATCTCTGGGATCCTCCCGTTCTGATACGGCAGCGATCACAAGGCCCTCTGCCAGCCTGGCAGGCATATCCTTAGCGCTGTGGACGGCCAGATCCAGCCTGCCCTCTAAGAGGGCTTCTTCAAACTCAGATACGAATACTCCTTTTCCTCCAAAGGACTGAAGGGGGGAATCCAGAATCCGGTCTCCAAGAGTATCCCGTGTAAGAATCTCGATGGAGCAGCCCGGCCAGGCATTTTTCAGCTGTTCTGCAACCAGGCGGGCCTGGGCCATAGCCAGGGCGCTTTTGCGGGTGCCGATGCGGATGGTATTTGTTTTATATGTCAATGTGATCAACCCTTTCTGTTTCTGAAATATACCGGAGAATCAGTTTCTCTGCCTCCTCCTCCGAAAGATCGCAGCCCCGGTCCAGTCCCTGACTGGCAAGTTCTCTTAAAATACGTCCTCTGAGGGCTTGAGAGGACGGAAACTGTTCACGGACTATATCCCGGAGCCTGGAAAGCTGCAGGGCCAGATGGCCCAGGCCCTTTGGGAGGACCGGAAGGATCCGCCTTTTGACAGCTGCTGCAAGGGCAGGACTGTTTCCGCCGGTGGAGATAGCCAGGGTCACGGGACCGTCGGTGATCATAGAGGGAAAGAAAAAGGTACACAGCTCTCTCTCATCGGTTACATTTACCGGAAGCTTCCGGGCGCGGCAGACTGTTCCGATTTCCCGGTTCAGCTTCGGATCGGAGGAGGCGGCAATGACAAAATCAGCCCCTTCAAGATCCTCCATCTGGAAGGGACGGAAGCACAGGGTCAGGGAGGGGTGGGAAAGCTCTCTAAGCTCCTGGTGCATTTCTGGTGCGATCACCAGAAGCCGTGGGCCGAAGGAAAGAAGCTCCCGAACCTTTCTGAGAGCCACCTGTCCGCCTCCTGCAATGACCCAGCGGGTGTCTTTTATTTCTGTAAAAATGGGAAAACAGCTCATGGCTGCTCCTTTCTGTTCCTAGAGTCTGTTTGAAAATGCGGAATAAGACGTAAGTCCGCCGGAATCAGCGGTCCTGCGTCTTATTCAGATCAGGGCTATGTTCTGTTTATGATTCCTGGGAGTCCCGGCGCTGGCGGCGTTCTTCCAGAAGGCGTTCAAATTCTTCCTCTGAACAGCCGATCTCAGCCAGTCTCTGGCGTCGTTTTTCTCTGAGGATCCGTCTGCGCTCGGCCTCTTTCTTCTCCTGGCAGCGGAACCAGAAAATACCAGCAGCGATCAGGACCGCGATGATGCAGATTCCTCCAATCACCAGAGGCAGGAAGCCGGGAAGCTTAAGGGAAAAGCCGGGGGGATCTGTCCTTTGGGCATCGGAGGGCGTCCCTGTGTTCCCTTCTTCAGGAGGAGTGACGGCATCCTCTGCCTGGGCCCTGGTGGTATAAAGCCAGGCGCTTCCGATCTTCCGCTCATTATAGGTGTAGTCCATACGGGCAACGGCCTGATCCGGATGATCTTCTGGAAGGTCCGTTACAAAGGTTTTTTCCGCGTCGGTAAATTCTGCGTCATTTGGCAGTGTAAGGACGGCGGAGGTGTCATAATAGAGCTCAGAGGGCTGATAGGTGTCAGCTCCGATGGTAACTGGATCTGAACCGGTGACGTAGTCGATCTCATTGTCTGAGATATTTACATTTTTAAAGCGGGCAAAGCCGAAATCAAGAATGGTTTTGGTGTCGCTGTAGTGAGTCGCCTGGGTGCTTTTCAGGGTGACGGCGATCTGGCCGCGGTCACCGCGGCGGGCGTAGGTAACCAGGGTCTGGCCGGCAATGGAGGTGTAGCCTGTTTTTCCGGCTATGGCCTCAGGAAAATAGTTTGGATCATTTTCATCTTCTGTGATCAGAAGCTTGTGCTCCATGGAAAAGGTGCGTCCGTTTGGATTATTGATGGTAGCCGGAATGGAGGCTTTTTTTGTGGAGCTGATCTCAAGGAGGGTTTCATTTGAAAAAGCAGCCCTTGCCACCAGTGCCATATCGTAAGCAGAGGTCAGCTGAGTCTCGTCATTTAATCCGGATGGGTTTGCGAAATGACTTTCTTCACAGCCAAGCTCTGCCACTTTGGCATTCATCATATCCACAAAAGCGTCACGGCTTCCTGCCACATGCTCTGCCAGGGCGTTGGCCGCCTGGTTGGAGGACTGGAGAAGCATGACATAAAGGCAGTCCCTTACAGAAAGGATGTCGCCTTCTTCTAACTGAAGCTTATTTCCGCTTCCGTCCTCTACGTTGTAAACCGCGTCATGGGAAAATGTGACCATGTCGTCCAGATTGCTGTTTTCAATGACAACAAGAGCGGTCAGGAGCTTGGTAATACTGGCCGGAGCCTTTTGAGCGTGGATATTCTGCCCAAACAAAACCGCCCCCGAATCCATATCCACAACAATGCCCGCTTCGGACTGGACTCCAGTATCAGAGGGCCAGTCCGGCTTCGCGTAGGCAGTTGTAAAAAGACTGATGCTCATCAAAAGACTGAGTAAGAAACACGCTGTTCTTTTCATATGTACCTCGTTATAGTTTTATCAGATTCTATCATAGTGCTGATGCCATATTTGATTATATTGGAACAGAGGGCGGATGTCAATCGTATTAACATTTCTTACAGGTTCTCTCAAAAAAATTAAGTGTGATGAAAATAGGCTCTGAGTTATACTGAAAGAATTGGAATATATCACTTGGAGGAACGAAAGATGGACCGTTTTATCAGTATGCTCAATGCCCAGCTGATGCTGCTTATCTATATGGCAGTGGGTATGTACTGTATGAAAATGCAGTATATCGACCAGAATACAAAGAAAAAGCTTGTAGACATTATTTTGAAGATCACACTTCCCTGTATGATCTTCCATTCCTTTAATAAGCCCCTTACGCCCAGGGTGCTTCTTGAAACTGCCATGATCTTTGCGGTGGCTTTTGGCGTTTCCATTTTATCCCTGCTTCTTGGAAAGGTGATCTATAACCGGTATCCGCGGGAAAAACGAAGTATTCTCCAGTATTGTACCCTTGTGAACAATTCCGGTTTTCTGGGAATGCCTATGGTGTCCTCTGTGTATGGAACAGACGGATTGTTTGCTGCCTCCATCTTCATTATCCCTAACCGGATTTTTATGTGGACAGCCGGGCTTTCTGTTTTTACGGAAGCGGATTTTAAGACAAAATGCAAAAATATCCTGCTGAATCCCTGTATCATTGCGGTGTTTCTGGGGTTATTCCGCAGGATTGTGAATGTGCCGGTTCCCGGATTTCTGGATACGGCTGTGTCAAATATAGGAGATGTGACCTCTCCTTTATCCATGATGGTGATTGGAACCATGCTGGTGGGCGTAAAATGGAAGGCCCTGCTGGAGCCGAGTATCTTTTATCTGGCCTTTGTACGGCTGGTGGGCCTGCCTCTGGCCGCCCTGCTGATCCTGAAGAACCTTCCGGTGGATCCCATGCTTACAGGCATTTCCCTGATCCTGACCGGAATGCCTGCAGGAAGCACCAGCGCCCTTCTGGCCGCAAAATACGGGGCCGATGAGGATTATGCGTCCAGGTGTATTGTAACGACCACATTGCTGTCGTTGGTTACGGTGCCTCTGCTGATGCTTCTTTTATAAGCGGGTGTTTTGCTTTTAGCTGTGGGGATGGCAGAGGGGTCATGATTTCTTATGACAGCCTCTGCCTTTCCTTAATGTACTGGTCAGTATCCTCTATAATATATTCTTCCCCAGTGGTGTGCAGCGCTTCAAAGCAGGCATAAATATAATCCCATACTCCCTGTTTTTTCCATTTTATCACACATCCCAAAACGAGGAAACAGGAAGTTTTCCAGGCAAAGAGACCAGACAGGTATCACCTTCTCTTCCTGCGTACAGCGCCCTTTCCTTTTCCCTTGGCGTTTACCTGTTTACGGAGGTTCATTTCTTTTTTGTTACTGGACATCAGTAACAACAGTACCGCCCAGAGAACCATGATGCCCACTCCCATGATTGCCAGCAAAAAGTTTGGAGCAGTGGTTGTTCCGGCATATTCACTCATATCAAATCCCACTAAAATCAGCGCCGCAGAAAATGGATAGGCACTGGCAAGGATACCGCCTTTGAAGAACATCATGCTGTATCCAAGGAAGAATGCCAGAATGGAACCGCCGAGATATGCCCCCCGGATCTGTCCAAAAATCAAGATCAGGGGCATACAGACCAGATAGGTCGTCAGAGCTGCCAGTACAATCTGAATGCCGCTATGAAAAAGCACCTCCACAGTCAGTCCAGCTAAGCCGGCTGCCAGCCCAGTAATCAGGGTAACGCCAACACTGTAAATTCCCAACAGAATGGAAAGCATACCGACCAAAAGCAGCTTTGCCCCCAACATTTTTGGCATAAAAACAGGAATTGTCATGATGTTTTTCAGTGTATCGTGGGCGGATTCCCTGTCGATGAGCCAGCTGCCGATCATCACCAGTGAAATCGGGAAAAACATCTGGGTATTGCCCCACACAACATTCTCAAAAAGCATGGGAAAATCATAGTTTGGATTTCGATACTCTGGCTCAACAATCAACTGGCTTCCATATTGCACCAACGGACAAAGTGCAAGCGCCACCAGCCCCACCCAAAGGATCTGACACCGGCGCAGTTTCAGTAATTCCGATTTTAATAAATTCCACATAATCACACCCCCTTAAATCTCACGGCGCCGGTAAACCATCGCTATCAGCGCAAGAAATACAGCGGCTTCCGCAAATGCCACGCCGAACACCTGTATATTATTCAAAAAATACGGGCTTATCCGTTCCAGTAGCTCTGCCAGCTCTTGGCTGATGCTGCCATAATCATAAAACTGGAATGTCCAGCGAAACGCCAACGGTCCCGGAAGCAAGGTTCCGGCATTCAGACCAAAAGGCTGTGTCAGAAAAGCATCGTTGTTAGTGAGAAGATAATTCAAAATGGTATAGAAAAAGGTTATCACTACCGACACGATATAGTTTTTATCAAGAAGGACGACTATCAAAATACAGGGGAGCGCGCCGACCCACATGATCACACCCTCTCCTATCCCTACCTGAAACAATTTCCAGAACCCCACCGGATTCCATCCTTGAATCAGCAAAGCCGCAAGAATTACCAATGCTCCAACCGCCATAAAGCCAATAGCAAACAGCAGTAAAACCAGCATCTTAGAAAGTACCAGCTTCGCTCTGTTCACCGGTATGGTAACAAGGTTTTTCAATGTGTCATTGTCCAACTCCTCAAACAGCAGATTGGAAGCCAGTATCACAAGAAGCGGCATCAAAAGAAGATATGCGCTGAGCTGGAACAACCCCGCCATCATATTGTTCGTAGCATCCACATCCGTGTTCGCATCTGCCAGAAAAATAGCATAAGCCAATGGAAGCAAGGCGGAAAGGAACACAGAAATAAATACCAATGGCTTCCGTTTCAATTTCAAACATTCGCATTTTATCAGTTTAAGCAATTCCTTCGCCTCCCGTCACACGCTTGAAGTAATCTTCAAGGCTTTCTTCTGAGGTATGCGCCTCCGATACCTCCAGTCCATTTTCTACAAAGGCTGTTACAAGCTTCCCAACAGACAGATCCAGGTTATGCAGGCGCAGATTGTGATCGTCCTGTATGGAGAAATGGCTTTCATGGAAACTGCGTTCCAAAATTCTTGCCGCCTGTGCAGTATCCGAAAGCGTAAAATGAATATGCTTACTGCTTTTTTGCTCCAGCTCGGCAAGGCTTTCTTCTTCCAGCAATGTGCCCTGGTCGATAATTCCAATATCATCTGCCAGCAGGGAAATCTCCGAAAGAATATGACTGGAGATCAAAATGGTTTTTCCTCTTGCATCGCAAAGCTCCCGAATAAAGGAGCGCACCTCTGCAATGCCGATGGGATCAAGACCGTTAATGGGCTCATCCAAAATCAAAAGCTCCGGATCGTGCATAACGGCAAGGGCGATGGCAAGCCGCTGCTTCATGCCAAGGGAATACTGGGAAAAGAGCTTTTTATCTTTGCAGGGCAGTCCTACCAGATCCAGAGCATCTTTGATTGCATGATTGTTTGGTACGCCCCGCAGAGTAGCAAAAATACGCAGGTTTTCTGTGCCGGTCAGATTGGGATAAAAGCCAGGGGACTCGATCAGGCTGCCGATACGGGGCAGCAACTGCTTTTCATTTCCCTGCAAAGGCTTTCCCCAGATTTTGACCTCTCCGGAAGTCGGCTTCGTTAAGCCCAACAGCATCTTCATGGCAGTCGTCTTTCCGGCTCCGTTTCTCCCAAGCAGACCGTAAATTCTCCCACGCTTCACATGGATATTTAAGCCAGCCACACTCTTTTGTGAGCCGTATTGCTTCGTCAGATTTTTTGTTTCAATGATGTAATTTGTATTCATATTCAAAACCTCCTGTTCTGTAAGGTATTCTATCACTCCAATCTTGCATGAACCTTGCCGCAACCTTGCATGAACCTTGCAATTTAGGATAACGCTAAAATGACAAAGGCTCCCGCCGCCAGGACGGGAACCCGCTCAATGATCCAGGAGAAAAAACAAAGCAAATTCCGCTCCTTTTCCCGGTACACTTTCAACTGTTATGCTTCCGCCCATCTTTTCTACAAGCTGATGGACAATAGAAAGGCCAAGGCCGCTGCCTTTCTCAGACCGGCCTTTATCACACTTATAAAGCCGTTCAAAAATGTGTTTTAAATCTTCTTTCTCAATTCCCACTCCATTATCTGCCAGCAGCAGCTCCATGTTATTTTCCTTCTTGGACAGGGTAATTTTAATTTTGTCCCCATGGCTGTGAGCGATTACATTTTGGATGAGATTATTTATGATTCTCATATAGCTGTCAGTATCTAATCTTGCCCGGACAGGCTGTTCGGGAATATCAATGTCATAATCAACCTGTTTATCTTCAAAAATAGGTATCCAGTCAATCAGGATATTTCTTGTCAGCTCTGTGGCTTCAACACTCTGGATCTCCAAAGCAAACTCGTTGGAATTTAACTTGAACCAGTCAAAGAGTACATCAATATATTCTTTCAGATCATAGGCTTTCCGGCGGGCGGTTTCGATATAATCATCCCGGTCTTTTCCTGTGACAAGCCCTTTGTGTGCAGCATCAAGATACCCGATCAGGGTTGTAAGAGGCGTCCGGACATCGTGGGAAAGGCTGGTCATAAGCTGGCGGTTGGTTTCTTCTGTCTGCCGGACAATCGAAAGTCTGCTTTCATAGGACACAACAATCTCATTGATTTCATAGGCAAGAGGAGCTGCCAGTTCATTTGCTGCAGACAAAATTCGCCGATTGCCATTTCCATTTTTCACATCAATGAGAGCATCGGTCATTTCTGCAATCTGTTTCTTTACGCGCCGAATGAGAACGACGGAGGTCAGTATAGCCAAAACAGCAATCACAATGGACAAAAAAACGATCATTTCCATACCAGCTATACCTCCTTATTAAAGCGGTAGCCAATCCCTTTGACTGTCTGGATATACTTTGGTTTTGAGGGATTGACTTCTAATTTTTTACGAAGCCGGCTGATAATTGCCATAATATTACTGTCATCATAGAAATATTCTTCGCCCCAAACTTCCTCATAAATCTGCTGTTTTGTCAAAATTTTTCCCTGATGTTTTGCACAGTACAAGAGCAGATCAAATTCCTTTGGCGGAAGCGTGGAGGTGCCGTTTTCCGTAGTAACAGAACGATTTTCAAGGTCAATCTGCAACCCATCAAAATCCAGTTTCTGTATGGTTCCGGCTTGCTGATTAAAGCGGGTGTAGCGGCGAATGAGGGACACAATACGGGCAATCAGTTCGTCCATATCAAAGGGCTTTGTCAGATAATCGTCCGCTCCGGCCCGTAAGCCCCGCACTTTAGAAATACTGTCATTTTTGGATGTGAACATCAAAATCGGCAGGCTGTTTTCCTTGCGGATTTCTTCCAGTGTTTCAAAGCCATCCATACCGGGCATCATCACATCCAGCACCACAAGCTGGTATTCCTTCTCTTTTAATTTCTGCAAGCCCTCTTTTCCGGTATTACAAAAATCGGCTTCTATATTTTCCGATTTTACGCTGCGTTTAATCAAAGCACACAGTTCTCTGTCATCATCTATAATCAAAATTTTATTCATAGTGCAGTTCTCTCCCTTGCCAGGCGGCTTCTTTTCATGCTATATAGTCCATCTTGCACTTCCATAGGATATATTATAGTTCTCTGCCTCGAATAATACAAGTTCCATCCCTTTCCAGTACAGGGTTTTCGCCATATTCTTATTTTTACTGCAGCGCAACAAAAATACAGCCCCAGACCGCAAACGGCCCGGAGCCATATCTATACAATACAACGATGATTTTTTTATATCAGAAACTGCCGCCTTAACGCACCAGGCAGGGCTTCTTCGGATTGAATTTCCAGCCTGGGATCAGATACTGCATCACAATGGAGTCATCCCGTCCGCCCAGACAGTTGTCAAGGTAAAGCTGATGGGCTTTTTTGATCTGCTCCATATCTGCCTCGATTCCAAGGCCCGGCTTCTTTGGAACCTCCACGGAGCCGTCCTTGATCTGCAGGGGTTCCTTGGTCAGGCGTTCGATGCCCTCCTGCCAGATCCAGTGTGTATCCAGGGCATTGTACTCGCCGGGAACGGCAGCACCTACCTGGGTGAACATAGCCAGGGAGATGTCAAAATGATTGTTGGAATGGCTGCCCCAGGTATATCCGAAGTCGTGGCACATCTGAGCCACACGGACAGAACCGCTCATGGTCCAGAAATGGGGATCTGCCAGGATAATGTCCACAGCCTGGGACTCTAAGGAGTGGCCCACCTCTCTCCAGTCGGTGGCGATCATGTTTGTAGCGGTAGGGAAGCCGGTGCGGCGTCTGAACTCGCTCATAATCTCACGGCCTGAATAAACGCCCTCTGCGCCGCAGGGATCCTCGCAGTAGGTCAGAATGCCCTGCATTCCCTTTACATACTCAACTGCCTCCTCTAACAGCCAGCCGCCGTTTGGATCCAGGTCGATTCTTGCGTCAGGAAATTCCTTTTTAAGGGCCCGGATCACATCCATCTCTTCATTGCCGGGGAGAACGCCGCCCTTCAGCTTGAAATCCTGGAAGCCGTATTTTTCCTTTGTGGCCTTTGCGAAGGCTACGATTTTTTCGGCGGTCAGGGCCTCTTCGTGACGGATCCGGTACCATTCGCAGTCAGCCTCCGGCTCCGCGTCATAAGGAAGGTCGGTCTTATTCCTGTCTCCTACAAAGAACAGGTAGCCAAGCATCCGCACCTTATCTCTCTGCTGTCCGTCTCCTAAAAGCTCACATACCGGAACACCCAGATACTTGCCTAAAAGATCCAGGCAGGGAGCCTCGATGGCGGTGATCACATGGACGCCGGTACGCAGATCAAAGGTCTGGTTTCCTCTTACATCTACCTCGCCCTTGGAATCCAGATATTTCTTTACCTTTAACAGAGTGCTCTTGTACTCGGAGATCTTTGTTCCCTCTACCAGGGGGATACATTCCTCCAGAGCCTTTGTAATCTTTTGTCCTCCAGGAACCTCGCCTACGCCCATTTCTCCGTTATCCGCGTAGAGAACCACAACATTTCTTGTAAAATAGGGTGCGTGGGCGCCGCTTAAATTCAGCTCCATACAGTCTTTTCCTGCAACGGGGTAAACTTCCATTTTTGTGATTGTTGGCGTCATTTTTATTCCTCCTGTTTGGTACGCGCTTTATTTATGGTTTTATTATAGCAGAGAGAGTTCGATAAGTAAAATTACATATATTTAGGTTTACTCTTAATCAAATTAATGGTAAAATAACAGGAAAATGAGAGTGGAAAAGGAGAAAGGCATATGGAAACACGACAGATTGAATATATTTTAAAGATTGCTGAGGAAAATAATATCACCCATGCGGCAGCAAAGCTTTTTATCACCCAGTCGGCCCTGAACCAGCAGCTGATCAAGCTGGAGCAGGAGCTGGGCACTCCCCTGTTTCACCGCTCCCGCACCAACTGGCATCTGACAGAGGCTGGGGAGATCTACATCCAGAATGCCAAGGAGATGATGCGTTTAAAGCGGGAAACCTACCAGCGGATCCAGGATCTGTCTGACGGCCGTATCGGCCATCTCTCCGTAGGCTTTACCGCAGGCCGCGGCATCAATATGTTTACCCAGGCCTACGCCCGGTTCCACCAGGAATTTCCCAACATTATCGTAGAGCCTAAGGAGGGAAATGTAAAAAGTCTGCAAAAGCTCATCGCCCTGGGTGAAATCGACCTGGGCTTCCTTACTCTTACAGACTCCGATAAAACCGATGATATATATGAGGATATTTTTGATGAGGAGCTGTTTTTAGTGATTCCTGTGGGCCATCCCCTGGCAAAGGAGGCCGGGACGCCGGAGGGGGATTTCGGAACCCTAGATGTGTCCATGCTCCGATATGAGCCCTTTGTGCTGATGGATAAGAAATCCACCATGCGGACCCTGGTGGACCGGATCTTTGCAGAGGCAGGGATCGTGCCCCAGGTGCTCTTTGACACAGGAAATAACCATACCATCATTTCCATGATCCGCTCCAACCTGTGCTGCGGAATCCTGCCCTATTATTATGTAAAGGATCTGGATCCCGGGGAAATGACCTGCTTTCATATTCCCTCTCATCCCACCTGGACCTTTGCCGCAAGCTATAAGAAGGGAAGTTATCTGAGCCTGGCAGCCAGAAGCTTTATCGACCTTTTAAAAGAACAGTGGGGAAAATGATGCCGGAAAGGCAGAAGAAGCCGGAGCCTTGTGTGGGGGACAAGACTCCGGCTCTCTCTTTCTAAGTATGCCGGAAGGATCAGATCAGTCCGGCTGTTTTCATCTCAGCCTTGATACGGTCAAGAACAGGACCCTCCGGGGTAGGAAGGTTTGGTGTGTAGGGCACGCCGATCTGACGGCCTCTTAAATTTGCCATGTCCTTGGCGGCTACAGGGAAGCTGGCGCCGTCCATGGAAAGTCTGACAGGGTTTAATTTAAACTGTGCCTCTAAGGAGCCCTGAAGGTCTCCGGCTACGAATTTATTATACACATCTGTGATCAGCTCCGGCATAAAGTTGGCTGCGGTGCACACGCCGCCTACTGCGCCATGGCACATGGAAGCGTATAACAGGGTATCCTTGCCTCCAAATACCTTAAAGCCCACATCTCTTGTCCTGCGGATAAACTCGGCAGTTTGTGTGATGTCGCCGCTGGTATCCTTCATACCTACGATGTTTGGAACCTCATGGGCCAGACGGTCTACCAGTCCGGCAGACATGGTGTAGCCTACGCGGCCCGGATTGTTGTATAAAAGCACAGGAGTCTCAGGCACAGACTCTGCAACGGTCTTAAAATGAAGGAACAGCTCTGCCTCAGTTGGCTTTAAGAACATAGGCTGAAGGATGGATACACCGGCTGCGCCGTTTTCTGCTGCCATTTTTGCCAAGCGGCAGCATTTTTTCGTGCTGATGGCTCCAATGCCGAAGTATACAGGCACACGTCCGGCGGCCTGATCCAGCATGATCTTTAAGCCCCGCTCCATCTCATCCTCTTCGATCACATAAAATTCGCCGTTGCTGCCAAAGGCCAGAATACCCAGAACTCCGCCCTCGATCACATAGTCGACCTGCTCTCTGAGCTTGGCCTCATCAATTCTCTCCTCTGCGTCAATGGGAGTCAGGATGGGAACGATGACACCCTTCATAAACTCTGTATTCATTTCCATTCTCCTCTTTCTGAAAGCTTATGACTCAACGGTTGTGTTAGCGATCTTCTCGTAGTATTTAACGATGCTGGAGTGGTCTTCCTTCTCATAGCCGTCTGCCTTTAAGCCCTGCATGATCTCCATCAGCTGTCCGGTTAACGGTACAGGGGAGCTGATTGCATGAGCGGCGTTCAAGGCGTTGTTCAGATCCTTGATGTGCAGCTCAATACGGAAGCCTGGCTTGAAGTTTCTGGATAACATCATAGGAGCCTTTGCGTCCATAACAGTGGAGCCTGCCAGTCCGCCGCGGATTGCCTGATATACAAGCTCAGGATCGGTGCCTGCCTTCTTTGCAAAGGTCAGCGCCTCTGATACAGCAGCGATATTGACTGCAACAACGATCTGGTTTGCCAGCTTTGCAACATTACCGGAGCCCAGCTCGCCTACATATACAACAGAGCCAGCCATTACCATCAGCATATCATAATATTTGTCAAAAAGCTCTTTCTTTCCGCCTACCATAACAGACAGGGTTCCGTCAATGGCCTTTGGCTCGCCGCCGGATACAGGAGCGTCTAACATATCAATGCCCTTCTTTGCCAGCTCAGCGCCGATGGCCTTGCTCTCGGTTGGGTCGATGGAGCTCATATCGATCAGGACAGTGCCTTCCTTTGCGCCGTAAACAACGCCGTTCTCGCCTAATACAGCAGCCCGTACATGAGGAGAGTTTGGAACCATGGTGATGACAACCTCACACTGCTCTGCTACTTCCTTGCCGTTTGCAGCAGCTACAGCGCCGCAGCCAACTACCTCATTTACTGCGTCCTGGTTAAAGTCGCAAACTACCAGCTCATAGCCTGCCTTTAATAAGTTCTTGCTCATTGGCTTTCCCATGATTCCTAATCCGATGAAACCTACTTTCATTTTGAATACCTCCGTTTGTTTTATATGATTGAATTGCTTTGTTCCTTTGCTTATGACCCCATTATAGCGAGAGGAGGAAGGGATTTCTATTGACAGGTTTCATAAAAAAGGCGGCCTTTTCTGTACAGGCCGCCTAATGTTTCAATATAAAATTTCAAACATGATTTTCTCGTTTCAAATATGTTTCAAATCAAAAGGAACGTTTCACTTGAAGGGCATTTAAGCCTTATCCTACGCTTCCTCAATGGAATACTGCTTCATCCTGCGCCACAGAGTTGCCTTGCTGATGCCAAGGTCAGCCGCAGTTTTTTCCCGGTTTCCCTGGTGCTTTGAGAGGGCCGCCAGGATCCTGGCTTTTTCCGGGCTGTCTGTTTCCGGCAGGCCGGGAGACAGGGGGTACAGCTCTGACAGAAGCCGGCTGATGCAGATCTCGTCGATACTCCGCTTCTGGGCGGTGAGGATCAGCCGCATAAGAAAGCTTTCCAGCTGGAGAAGATTTCCAGGCCAGGAAAAGGACCGGATGGCCTCTCTGGCTCCCTGGGTCAGCACATGGAACCGGGAATACCGTTCGCAGGCCAGCTTGATATAAAGCTCTGTCAGTGCCTCCAGATCCTCAGGCCGTTCCCTTAAAGGGGGAACAGAAAGCACCAGACCGCTGAGCAGGTAGTAGAGATCCGGTCGGAAGCTTCCCACCTCCATCCTCTCTGCAAACTCCTCCGGCTTTAAGCTGGTGGAGCCTGTTATCCGGAGCTTAAAGGGCTTTGTGCCGGAAGGCTCCCAGTCCCCGGTGCGGAACCGGATCAGCTGGAACAGGCGGTACTGATTGGAAAGAGACAGCTCCTCTATATCCTCCAGCAGAAGACTTCCTCCCTGGAGCTGATAAACCGCCCCCTTTTCTCCAAATATCTTATCCTTCTGTTCCTGGTCCGACAGCCCCCTGCAGGAAATGGCGGAAAATGGCCCTTCAGAAGCCGGGCTTTCGCTGTGGATGCATTCGGCCAGAAGCCGGGTCTCTGTCCCCGGTTCTCCAAACAGAAGAAGGGGCTGCTCCGCCTGGGCGTAAAGCCGGGCCAGATGGACACAGGACTCCATGGCAGGGGAGGCCTGGCACAGATCCTGGAAGCGGCCTCTGGCTCCTGGGATCCGCCCTTTTCCTTTTAAAGGCCGTTCCGTCTCTTTCTGTTCCTTTTGCCTTTTTACCTTATGGCAGGTGAGAATCGCCCCTTCCGTTTCATTTCCTACCTTAACAGGGGCAAGGATAGCAAATACTGAGGTCTGGCCTGCTTTTATAAAGGAAGCATAGCTTTCCTCCTCACCCTTTAGTATATGAGAAAATTTCTCACGGTTTACATCCGGGAAAATCTCACAGAAATATCTTCCTCTGACGGTATCCTTCTCCTCTTTTTCTCTGAGGATTTCTCTCATAACAGGATTCAGGGTAGTGATCCTTCCCTCACGATCGATATTCACAACTCCGTTAAAGGAATAATCAAGAAGAGCCTCGATCTGGGCATGGCTCCTCTTCTCTGCTCCCATGGCAAAGGCCATGCTTTCCGCCATAGAAAAGGCTGTGCGGAGGGAATCCTCTGTAATAGATAAAAACAGGGAGGGAACGCCTGCCTCCTTGGCGGCGGCGATAGCCACATCTCCCCCGATCAGCAGATCCGCCCCGTCTGCAATGGCCTCCATGGCCTTGCTTTTAAGTTCTGACCCGGTATGGGCAAAATAGGTCCGCAGCTTGATGCCGTAGATGGTATCAAAATAGGTCATATCGCAGAACATATTTTTAAAGCCTATTGCTGCGATAAAGGGGCGTTCCTTTTTCAGGATCTGCCTGGCCCTTACTACTAAAAGGGCCATCTCCTGGGCGGTGGCAGTGATCTCCACCACCGGCACATCAGTATACTGCTTGATCAGAGACGCCTGAAGGCCCCGGGCGATGAGAATGGTTGCTCCGGAGCTGATGGCATTTCTGGCCTCTGTGACCGTGTTTTCCGTCTGGATCACACGCATATCGCCAATGGCGTATTTTTTTTCCTGAAGGATGTTGTGGGCCAGGTATAGCATTTCTTCCCTGGGCACCAGAAGGGCGATTTTACTCATAATCGAATTACGCTTTCTCAAGGCTTCTCTTTAACAGCTCCAGTCCTCCCAGGATAAGGGCTCCCAGAAGGAAAAAGGGGATACTGAAGGTCTCCAGGCTCATAGGCGGCTGAGGTACGTCCAGGGTAGCCGGCCCCATGACAATGGCATAGAGAGAACCGGCCATCAGGCCGATGATGGCATAGATGGTCTGGGAACGGTAACGCTCCAGGCACAGCTTGATCAGCTTGATGATCCCCACGATTCCGGTGATGACGCCCAGGCCGAATATGACCAGCACAGGGAAGTAGCTGAAATTCAGGTGTAAAAATTCCTTTATGGCTCCGATAATAGGCACATACAGGCCAAAGATCAGAAGCAGGGTGGACCCGGAAATGCCGGGAAGCACCATGGCGGTGATGGCAATCATGGCGGCAAAGAACACATAAAGGATCAGTCCCAGGGACAGATGCTCTGAGGAGATATTGATGCCCTGGCCGCTGCTCGGATTAAAGTAGGTAATGGAAAAGACCAGAATGAGCCCAATAAGGGAAAAAATAAGGTTTCCCAGGCGGCCCTTTATCACCTCCCTCTCCTCTCTTATCACCAAAGGAATGGCAAATAGGGTGAGTCCCACAAAAACAGAGCTGATCTGGTAAATATGGGACTCAAACAGGCTGGAAAGGATCAGAACGGACATACAAAAGCCGATCACCCAGCCGATCCCCAGCTTTACAAGAAACAGAAAGGCCTCTTTGCGCTTCTTATGATCCTTTCCCATCAGATCATTCAGCGAATGGATAAACTGGTCATAAAAGCCCAGCAGAAAAGCAATGGTTCCGCCGGATACCCCCGGCACACTGTCTGCCAGGGCCATGCAGAAACCTCTGATTGCATTTAATAGCATGTATTATTTCCTCCTAGATAAGTTTGGTATGGGGATTGCTTATCTCCTGCTTACCGCCCGCCACCGGGCCTGCTGCTGTTCAAATTGCTCGTTGATCCAGTCCACTCCCTTTGCGATGCCGTCGGCATCAAAGGAAAGGAGGAGGCTGGTGCGCTCCTCCTCTGGTGTGGCATCGTAGCCGTAGGGCTCAGGCCATATGGTGACCAGGAGCTTTGGCCCCTCCTCCAGGTCTGTTTTTTCCATACGAAACCGCATTCCCTGATGACTTCCGGTGAATTTTTCTTTTTTTAAAAACTGGATCGGCATAAAATCCTTAAGTTCTAGCATATGGCTCCCGTCCTTACTCTGCAGACGCAGCGGCTGTCTGAAGGGCAGCCTGGGTGATGGCTTCGTCGGTCATCTCATGGGAGGTGTACAGGGTATAGCTTGTCTCTCCCTGGCTCCAGGAAGCCAGGCGGCCATTGCTGTCGGTGGTCTTAATGAGGATTTCAGGTGTCCCATCCTCTCCGCCTGCGGTAAGTGTTTCCTCTTTAAAACGCTCAAAGATTCCGGCAAAATCCTCAGCCGTAACAGAGGCCCGGTAGGTATAGTCAATGCCGTCTAAGGTAAAGCGCATATCGGCCACTGCCCCGCTGATGATAAAACAGGCAAGGTTTTCCGCTCCCTCCGGCGCAGCCATATGGATGCCGATTTCCTCAAAGGCCTCCGGCCCGCTTACCTCCTCCATGGGATTGGGAATCTCGTTTGGCTCTAAGGCTTCAGTCTCTGCCTGGGAGCTTTCTTCTGTCTGTACGGTTTCTGTCTGGGCTGCAGTGGTTTCCCCGCTGCTGCTGCCGGATGAACCGCAGCCGCCCAGAACGCCTGCTGTAAGAGATGCAGCCATAACAAAGGCGGCTGCTACTTTATAATGTTTCCTCATCAATGTTCCTCCTGCTAATTGGATGTTCGGTTGATAAATTCCGTTTTTGTCTTGGAATAGACAAATTTCTGGCTGGCGTACAGCCCATAATACCCTGACAGGGCAAAGGAGACGGCAATGACGATGGAAAAATATTCCATCCCCGCATAGCCGAACAGCTCCAGGGCGATCACCAGAGAGGTAATGGGACAGTTGGTTACTCCTGCAAATAAAGCCGCCATACCGCAGGCCGCGCAGAGGGATGGCGAAAAGCCGGTCAGGGTGCCAACCAGACATCCAAAGGCAGCCCCCACACAAAGGGTAGGCACGATTTCTCCTCCCTTAAAGCCCGCTCCAAGGGCAACCGCCGTAAAAACCATTTTCAGAAAAAATGCCTCATAGCGTACATGGCCCTCAATACTCTCCTCGATCAGAGCCATGCTGCTGCCGCAGTAATCCCTGGTTCCCACAAGAAGGGTGAGAAGGATAAAAATAATACTGCCTGCCAGAATACGGATATATGGATTTGGAAAATATTTCCGGTAAGTATGTTCGGACCAGTGAAGCATAATACATAAAAGAATGCTGACTCCGGCGCATAAAATGCCCAGTCCTACGATGTATACAGCGGTCTGGATGGTAACGGGAGGCACCTCTGTAATCGGAAAGCTCTCTCCCGGTATCCCTGCCCACCTGGCAATTCCCACTCCGATATAGGAGGTAAAAATACAGGGCACCAGGGCTGCGTAATACAGGACGCCAATGCTTACCACTTCAAGGGAAAAGATCCCCGCCGCTACCGGTGTGCCGAACAGCGCCGCAAAGACAGCGCTCATCCCGCACATGATGGCGATCTTTTTATCCTTTTCATCCAGCTTAAGCAGATTTCCCAGAGAATTTCCGATGCTTCCTCCCAGCTGCAGGGCCGCGCCCTCGCGGCCGGAGGAGCCGCCTCCCAGATGGGTCAGGATGGTAGATAAAAAAATCAGAGGGCCGGTGGCAAAGGTTACCTTTTCATTGGAGGAAATAGCCAGGATCACCACATTGGTTCCCCGGTTCCCCTCCTCATTGAAGGTGTGGTACAGCCAGACGATAGCCAGTCCCATAACCGAAAGCAGGTAAAGCAGCCAGTCATGGGATTCTCTGGTTCCGGTGGCCCAGGAGACCCCCAGAGAAAACAGGCTGCCGGCCACGCCTCCTATGGTTCCGATCACAATGGAAATCAGGATCCATTTAATAAAGTAGCGGATATTTGACGCAATGCCTGCTCCTGTTTCTGTTACACTCATATTTCGCTGTAGGTGCCCTTGAACTTAACCAGCTTTGGACGGTAGCCGGCGTTTGTAAGGGCGGCTACAATCTGGTTTTTGTGGTCGGTGCCAAAGGCCTCCATGGTGATACGCAGCTCTACAGCGGCGTTGCGGTTGATGCTCACAAACTGGTTGTGCTCCAGCTTGATGATATTTCCGTGTTCCTGGGCCAGAAGGGCGGATACCCTTGCAAGCTCCCCTGGTTTATCCGGCAAAAGGACGGATACGGTAAATACGCGGTCCCTCTGGATCAGGCCATGCTGTACGATGGAGGACATGGTGATCACGTCCATATTGCCGCCGCTTAAAATAGAAACAATCTTTTTCTTCTCTACCTTCATATGCTTTAAAGCGGCAACTGTAAGAAGGCCGGAGTTCTCAACGATCATCTTATGATTCTCTACCATATCCAGGAAGGCAACGATCAGCTCGTTGTCATCGATGGTGATAATATCATCCACATTTGCCTGGATATAGGGGAAAAGCTTTTCTCCCGGGCGCTTGACCGCAGTGCCGTCTGCAATGGTGGTCACCTGAGGAAGGGTGGTTACCTGGCCCTGGCGCAGGGACTCCTGCATACAGTTGGCGCCTGCCGGTTCCACTCCGATCACCTTGATCTTGGGATTTAACAGCTTCGCAAGGGTGGAAACGCCGGTGCAGAGACCGCCGCCGCCGATGGGAACTAAAATATAATCCACAGTAGGCAGCTCCTTGATGATTTCCATGGCAATAGAGCCCTGGCCTGTGGCTACATCCAGATCGTCAAAGGGATGTACAAAGGTGTAGCCATGTTCCTCTGCCAGCTTGTAGGCGTGGGCACAGGCCTCGTCAAATACGTCGCCCTCCAGAACCACCTCGGCTCCGTAGTTTTTGGTGCGGTTTACCTTCATAAGAGGGGTGGTGGTAGGCATAACCACCGTAGCCTTTACGCCGGCCAGCTTGGCTGCGTAGGCAACGCCCTGGGCGTGGTTTCCGGCAGAGGCAGTGATGAGGCCCCGGCTTTTTTCCTCCTCTGTCAGGGTGCTGATCTTATAGTAAGCGCCTCTTACCTTATAAGCACCTGTATACTGCAGGTTCTCCGGCTTAAAATAAACTCGGTTTCCGGTCTGCGCGGAAAAATATTCACTGTATACCAGCTTGGTTTCCAGGGTAACCTCTTTTACCCGTTCGGATGCTTCTTCGAATTTCTCTAATGTCAGTTCTTCCATCATAGGTGTCCTCCTCAAATTCCTTTCGTCAACTATAGCACGTTACTGTACTAAAATCAACTAAAACACGCACACTTATTCGCCCTGTACGTTAAAGAGAGCATTGACGAAATCGTCTGCGTTGAATTTCTGCAGGTCGTCGATCTTCTCTCCGATGCCAATGTATTTTACAGGGATTCCAAGCTCGGCCTGGATGGCAACGGCGATACCGCCCTTGGCAGTTCCGTCCAGCTTTGTAAGGATGATGCCGGTAATGTCAGCTACCTCCATAAACTGCCGGGCCTGGGCCATGGCATTCTGACCGGTGGTACCGTCTAAGACCACCAGGGTCTCCCGGTAGGCCTCCGGATACTCCTTGTCAATGATCCGGTTGATCTTCTTAAGCTCTTCCATCAGGTTTTTCTTATTGTGGAGGCGTCCCGCTGTATCGCAGATCAGTACGTCGGCCTTTCTTGACTTGGCGGCGGCTACGGCGTCATAGATCACCGCTGCCGGGTCAGAGCCCTCCTGCTGGGAGATAATATCGACGCCTGCTCTGGTGGACCATTCGGTCAGCTGCTCGATGGCAGCGGCCCGGAAGGTATCCGCTGCCGCCAGGATCACCTTATGGCCGGAATCCTTCAGCTGCCCCGCCAGCTTTCCTACAGAGGTAGTCTTTCCTACGCCGTTGACACCGATCACCAGGACAACGGATTTCCTGTGCTCAAATTCGTAGGCATTTTCCCCAAGGTCCATCTGCTTTTTAATGCTGTCGATCAGGATGGCCTTGCACTCCTCCGGTTCTTTGATATGCTGTTCCTTTACTTTATTTCTCAGATCCTCCACAATGGACATGGTGGTCTCTATGCCCAGATCTCCCATGATCAGAGTCTCCTCGATTTCCTCATAGAAATCATCATCAATGGCGGAAAATCCGCTGAAAATAGAATCGATCCCTGATACGATATTGTTGCGCGTCTTGGTAAGACCTTCTACCAGACGTCCGAAAAATCCTTTCTTTCCCTCAGCCATATGGCGTTCCTCCTTTATTTGTCCAGATCATCCTCGATCAGATTCACCGACACCAGCGTAGAAACCCCCTTCTCCTGCATGGTGATGCCGTAGAGGCGGTCCGCTGAAACCATGGTGCCCCTTCGGTGGGTGATGACGATGAACTGGGTATTTTTTGTCAGTTTGTGAAGGTAGCCCGCAAAGCGGTCTACGTTGGAATCGTCCAGAGCCGCCTCGATCTCGTCTAACAGACAGAAGGGCGAGGGCTTCAGGTTCTGGATGGCAAACAGCAGGGAGATTGCAGTCAGGGCCTTCTCGCCGCCGGAAAGCTGCATCATGTTCTGGAGCTTTTTGCCGGGGGGCTGGGCAATAATCTGTATGCCTGCCTCCAGAATGTCCTCATCCTCTAAGAGGGTGAGCGTACCCCGGCCTCCTCCGAACAGCTCCTTAAATACCTTGTCAAACTCCGAGCGGATCTCGGCAAATTTCTCCTCAAACTGACGGCGCATCCCCGTATCCAGCTCCTCAATGATCCGTTCTAATTCTGCCCGCGCCGCTGTCAGATCCTCGTGCTGTGCCTTTAAAAATTCATAGCGTTCCGATACCTCTTTGTAATCCTCAATGGCATTTACATTGATATTTCCAAGGCTGCGGATTTTTGCTTTTAATTCCTCGATCTCTGCCTTTACCTGGGCTATGGACTGGTATTCCTCTTTTTTTAGCTCCAGGGCTGCGGAATAGGTCATTTCATATTCATTCCAGAGATAGGAAACTGCCTGCTCCTGCCGCTCCTCCAGCTTCTCCATCTGGGCCTGGATGCGGAACATATCCTTATCCAGATCAGCGATCCGGGCTGCAATGGCCTCCCGTCTGGACCAGAATTCCTTCTGCTTCTTTGAAAGGCCTTCCTTTTCCCCATTTTCCTTTGCGATGATCTCCTCCAGCTCTCCGGCCAGCTCTCCAGCCCGGCCGATCTGCTCCCGAAGAGTCTGGATGGAAGCTTCCTTTTCAATAATGGCCTGTCTGGCGTTTCCGCTGCCTGCTTCCAGGGAGGCAAATTCCTCTGTCAGGGCGCGGATTTCGCTGCGGATCCGTCCGGCGTTTTCCCGAATGAAATCCAGCTTCTGGCTGAAAGAGGCCAGATCCATCTGAAGGGAGGAAAGGGTGCCTGCCTGGGCCTCTCTCTCCCTACGGAGCCCTTCCAGCTCCTGGCTCTTTTGGGTGATCTCCTGATCCGCCTGTTCATTGCGGAGGGTAAGGTTTTCGGTGTCCTGGCTTAAGGCTGCCTGGCTTTCACCGATCTCCTTTAACTGATCCTCCAGCTGGCGGTGCTCCAGCACCAGGTCGGTAGAGGAGGAGGCAATCTCACGCTTTTTTTCCTCTAACCGGGTAATGCTAAGGTTTAAGGTATTTTCCCGGATCGCCAGCTCCTGAAGGGCCTTTTTCTGCCGTTCCAGCTCTTCCTTTTTTTCCTCGGAAAGCTGTTCAGCCATAACCAGCTCCTTCTGAAGGGCTTCCGTCTGGAGAAGGGCCTTCTGGCAGGCGGCCTCCAGCTCCTCGATCTCGCGGCGTCGTCCCAGAAGATTGCTGGAATTTTTGAAGGCGCCGCCGGTCATGGAGCCGCCGGGGCTTAAAAGCTCTCCTTCCAGAGTAACGATCCGAAGACTGTATTTGTACTTTCTTGCCAGGGCAATTGCGTGGTCAATGGTATCTGCAACTACCACCCGGCCTAACAGATACCGTGCAAGTCCCCGGTAGGCTTCAGCCGTATGTACCAGCTCATGGGCCAGTCCAAGGACACCGGGCTCCTTAAGGGCCTCCGGCTTTGGAAAGGGCGCTCCGTTTCCGATGCTTGTAAGGGGCAGGAAGGTGGCACGCCCAAATTTATTTTTCTTCAGATGCTCGATCAGCTGCTTGGCTGTGGCTTCTGAATCGGTGACAATGTTCTGGATGCTTCCTCCAAGGGCGGTTTCGATGGCGGTCTCATAAGCCTGGTCTGTGGTGATCAGATCTGCCACCACACCGTGGATCCCCCGGATCCGGTCCCGGACCTCCATCACCCTCCGGATGCTGTTGCCGTAGCCGTCATAACGCTCTGCCAGGTTTTTCAGGGATTCCAGCTTGGTGGAGGCGGTGTGATACTGCTGCTGCATATCATTCAGCTTCCGGTTCAGGCGGCGTATCTCCTGTCCGGCCGTCTCCAGCCCCTCCTCTGCCTCCTGAACCCGGAACCGGCACTGGTCTGCTTCTTCGCGAAGCTGTTCTAACGCCTTTTCCTCATTTCCAATCAGCTCGTCCTGAACGGATTCGTCGCTTTTGTATTTTAACAGCTTCTGGGAAACCTCGCTGCGGCGCAGGTTCACCTGCTCCAGCATCGTCTCATAGCGCTGCTGCCTGGCAGTTAAAGAGGCCCGTTCATTGAGCGCCTGGATAATGGCTCCCTTGGCGGCCTCGATCTGTTCTTCCAGGAAGGCAATGGCCCTGTCGCTGGCCTCCAGGCTTTCCCTGGCTCTTTCCTCTCTGGCTTTGGCCTCCTGAACCTGCTGCTTGCCTTCCTCCTGCTGGGCTTCATAGCCGGAAAGCTGTTCCTTCCGTATAGACAGATCCTTTGTAATGGCCTCACGGCGGTTTTTCAGATGCTCCTCATTGGCCTCCTCTGTGTGGATCTGCTCTCTGAGGACGTTGATCTGGCCTTCCAGGCCGCCTTTTTCCATTACATTTTTATTATACTCTTCCTGGTGGGCCCGGATCTGCTCCTCCAGTCCTCCAAGAGCCTGTTCTAATGCCTCGTACTCCTGGCGGAGGGAATCAGACTGCTGCCTGCTGTCCTCTAAGTCCCCGCTTAAGAGACTGCGGCGCTTCTGGGTTTCTTCCAGCTGCTTTTTCGTATCCTCTGTTTCCATAAGGAACCGGTTGGCGTCGCATATTTTTAAGCTGTCCTTTAACTGAAGGTATTCTCTGGCTGCCTTTGACTGGCGCTCTAAGGGGCCTACCTGCTTTTCCAGCTCTGATAAAATGTCGCTTACGCGAACCAGATTGGCCTGCTCGTCCTCCAGCTTTTTCTGGGCAATGGCCTTGCGGCGTTTGAACTTTACAATGCCTGCGGCTTCGTCAAAAAGCTCCCTGCGCTCCTCCGGCTTTCCGCTTAAGATCTTGTCGATCTGGCCTTGGCCGATGATGGAATAGCCCTCCTTGCCGATACCGGTATCATAAAACAGCTCATTGATGTCCTTTAACCGGCAGGTGCTGCCATTGATCCGGTATTCGCTTTCGCCGGAGCGGTAGAGCCGTCTGGATACGGTGACCTGCTCATAGTCGATGGCCAGCTGATGATCGCTGTTGTCCAGGGTAATGGCCACATAGGCAAAGCCCTGGGGTTTGCGAAGCTCCGTACCAGAGAAGATCACGTCCTGCATACTGGCGCCCCGAAGCTGCTTGATCCTCTGTTCTCCAAGGACCCAGCGCACTGCGTCTGCTACATTGCTCTTGCCGCTTCCGTTTGGCCCCACGATACCGGTGATCCCGTTGTGAAACTCAAATAGAAGCTTGTTGGCAAAGGACTTAAAGCCCTGGATCTCAATACTTTTTAAATACATACCTCACCTGTTATCCTTTTGACTTAAGCTTCAATATGCCGTTGTAGGCTGCCACCTGCTCCGCCGCCTTTTTTGTGCGGCCTGTTCCCCGGCCGATCTCCTGCTCCCCGATTTTCGCCCGCACCTCAAACAGCTTATTGTGGTCCGGCCCATCTTCCTTTAAGATCTCATAACTTAAGGTTTCGCTGTGGCTGCTCTGGACCATTTCCTGCAAGATAGTCTTACTATCATAAAAGAGCTGCTTGTGCTCAATGTCATTTAAAATAAAGCGATGGATATACTCTTTTGCATTAGTAAAACCACCATCCAGATAGATGGCGCCGATCACCGCCTCCATAGCGTCTGATACCACCGAACTGCGGTTCCTTCCTCCGGTGGCGTCCTCTCCCTTTCCAAGAAGCAGGTATTCTCCCAGGGGGATCTCGCTGGCGCAGTAGGCCAGAGTGGGTTCACATACGATGCTGGCCCGGATCTTTGTCAGATCGCCTTCGGGAAGGTCTGCGTACTTGTGATAGAGAAATTCGCTTGTGGTGAGCTCCAGTACGGCGTCCCCTAAAAATTCCAGGCGCTCATTGCACTGGCAGTGTCCCAGGCGGTGCTCGTTGGCATAGGAGCTGTGGGTCAGGGCCTGAGTTAAAAGAGAGGGATCGTGAAACTGATAGCCGATCCTTTTTTGTAATTGGTTAATCTGGCTGTTCATGCCTGTCTGTGTCCTTCCTTCCGTAAAACGCACAAAAGGGCTGTGCTACAGCCCCTTGTGCCATCCATTAATTTAATGTGTTCTTGATCTGCTCTACCGCGTCGCCTACGCTTACGATCTGCTCTGCGGCTTCATTTGGAATCTCAATGTCGAACTCCTCTTCAATTCCCATAATAATCTGGAAAATGTCCAGTGAATCCGCGCCCAGGTCATCTACGAATGTAGCTGCCATTGTCACTTCCTCCGCGTCAATGTTCAACACTTCTGCGATAATACCCTGTAATTTCTCAAATTCCATTTTTAGACTCCTCTTTTTTTATTTTTCTTGTTTTTCGACCGTCAGGGACTGGCGGATCTTTTCGTTGATCTGCTGCTCCTTGAAGGTCATACACTGAATAATGGAATTGCGCACCTCTGTACGCTTTGAATTGCCGTGGGTTTTGACTACCAGGCCCTTAAGTCCTAAAAGGGGCGCTCCGCCGTACTGGCTGGCGTCAAATGCCTTTAAGGTCTTTTTTAAGGCAGGCTTTACAAGAAGGGCCCCAAGCTTGCTGCGAAGAGAGGCCATCATACCTTCCTTTACCATGCCGATCAGGGTCGCTCCCACTCCCTCGTAGAGCTTCAGGATCACGTTGCCTGTAAATGCTTCACAGACGATCACATCTGCCCCGCCGTGAGGGATTTCACGGGCCTCAATGCTTCCGATAAAGTTGATGTCTTTACACTCCTTTAAAAGAGGGAATGTTTCCTTTACCAGGGCGTTGCCCTTTTCTTCCTCCGCACCGATGTTGACGATGGCCACCCGGGGATTTTTAATGCCTACGACATGCTCCATATAGATGGAGCCCATCCGGGCAAACTGCACCAGATGAGAGGGCCTTGCGTCTACATTGGCCCCGCAGTCTATGAGCAGGGATACTCCCTTTTCTGTAGGGATCAGGGGGGCCAGGGGCGGACGCTCTACTCCCTTGATCCGGCCTACCAGAACCTGGCCTCCCACCAGGATGGCTCCAGAGCTTCCAGCTGAAACAAAGGCGTCTGCTTCTCCCTTTTTCACCAGGTTCATACCGACAACGATGGATGAGTCCTTTTTGGTCCGGATGGCGTTTACCGGCGGCTCCTCTGTGGTGATCACTTCTGTGGCGTTTACCACCTGGATCTGCTCCTTGTTATAGGTGTGGCTGGCAAGCTCTTTGTTTATATCAGCCTCCCTGCCCACTAAAAGCACCTGGATCCCTGGCTTTGCGCCCACTGCCTCTACGGCGCCTGCCACCATCTCCGTGGGAGCATAATCGCCGCCCATGGCATCTACTGCTACTTTGATCATAAAAGACTCTCCTTTCGGTTCCGCATACATTTTATAATATACTAAAAGACGGGGCATAAATCAACCTGTTTTTAGCGGAAAAGCGCTGACCGGCAGCCTCATTCATCCTGCGTGCCGGATGCTCTTTACATGCTGTCTGCGCACCTTCCTTCCGGGATTCTCCAGCTGCTCCAGGCAGCCAAGAAGCCGTCTGGCCTGTCTGGGGCTTAAGGCCGGCAGGCGCCACCAGGTTTTCCAGGTGATCCGCCGTCCTGCCTTCCCGGCTTCTGTGACGATAACACCCGGAGAATGGACACGGGCCTTTTTAAGGACGGCCCTGCTGTTAAAGGTAATGAGGGAATATACCGGCACCCGCCCCCAGCCGGCATCCTCTAACAGACGGCGCAGATGGCGGATATGAAGGTCATTTTGCAGGACGGGGCTGAAAAATGTCCGTTCCGTCCGCTCCCTTCCCCGGAAACGGAGCTGGGTCCACCGCTCCTGCCTGTCACTTCCCAGGATTACACCGCTGTAATTTTTATTTTCCACTACAAAAATCCCCTTTTTGTGGAGCATAATAAGATCGATCTCCGTGGTGCCCCCGGAGACCTTGGGCACATATACATTCCGCAGGATAAAACGGCAGCCTGGCAGGTTCTCCAGGATTTCTGCGGTTTCCTTCTCTCCCCGCTTTCCGGCAGCAAGAAGGGATTGTCTCTGTTTTTGCCGTCTGCTCCACCTCTTCAGCCTGGCAGTCAGCGAGATAAGGACGGCAGCAATCAGCAGGCAGAGAATCCCCGGTATAAGCAGTTCTGTGGTATTCATATGAGGCTCCTTTTCTTTGGTATCTGGATGGTCCGGCTTTAACCGGCTGTCTTTCCGATAAAGTCTTTTAAGCGCCTTAAATCTGTATTCAGGATCAATTCTCTTGGAAAGCCCGTTTCATTTAACAATGCGGCCGCTTCTCTGACCCGTCCCACATAGCTTGGGTCATGGGCATCGGAATTTACCACAATGGGAGTTTCGTACCTTAAGCACAGCTTCAGCATCGTTTTATAATTCTCCACGCAGTTCCATCTGGCCTCCTGCTTTAAAAGGGAGCTGTTGTTAAGCTCCAGCGCGGTATGGGTGTCCCTGGCGGCAGGTACCAGACGGTCATAGTCCAGAGGCGTATGGTCGTCATCAGGATGGGAAACGAAAAAGATCTTTTTATGCTTCATACAGGAGATCAGATTGTCTGTATTGGCCTCCTTCCCCGCATCCTCGTAGCACTGCCTGTGGATCCCAGCGATGCCGTAATCCAGCCGCTCCAGATAGCGCTCCTCCAGAGAAAGGGTGCCGTCATTTAACACATTGACCTCACTTCCGTGAAGGATTTCCACGCCGTGGAGAACCCTTGGAACCACCTCAAGATTATGAAAATAAGAAGGATCCCAGGCGCCCCGGATACCCGGCGCGTGGTCGCTGAGCCCCAGAAGCAAAAGTCCCCGCTCATTTGCTGCCTGGGCCATCTCCCGGATAGTGCCGTAGGCGTGTCCGCTGGCAATCGTATGGGTATGAATATCCAGGATAAAATCCTGTTCTGTCAGTATGGTGTCCATTGGATCACCCTCCTTTTTCTGGTTTTGTCTTTATGTTACCATACACATTTTTCCGGCGCAAGCAAAAAACAACGCCCCTCACAGGAGAAGGGCGCTGTCGGTCCGGTCAGTCCTTTATGTATTTGTTGATCGTGGCTCTCTGCTCCTCATTTGCCCGGTAGTAGATCCGAAGGGAGCCGGAATCGTCCAGCTCAAAGCGGGATTCCTCCAGCAGACCGTTAGCCTCATCGGTCATCAGGGTTTCGATGACAGACTTTAAATTCAGCGTCCGGAAATGACCGTACTCCCCCTTTAAGGCTTCGATCACATCCTCCGCGCAGGCCTCGGAAACCTTTGTAAAATGCTTGATGATGGCGTAGCTTAATGGTTTCATCTTTATCATCCCTCCTTTTTCTTAAACAGATCCAGCGGATTCACAGCAATCATAAGGATGCCGCAGATCATAAGGACCGCAGCCGCCCAGGCAATGGGCGGAAGGCTCCATCCGTCGATACCGCAGATCACACCTAAAAGGATCCAGCAGAAAAATGGCCCCCAGAAGGAATAGGCGCCGTTGCAGGCCATCCCCAGTGCCGTACCGCACATACTGTTTCCCTTATACCACAGGCTGTAGGCGTAGAGGGAGAAAAATCCGCTGATCACAAAGCAGACCATGGCAGGGCCGCTTGTAAAGGCGGCTGCGGAAAGAGAAGGCGCAAGTCCAATATCTCCTGCCAGCAGTCCAAACAGAGGGATCAGGACCAAAAGGTTTGCAAGGCTGGATGTGCACTGACGGATGGTGATACCGATCTCATAGTCGATCAGGGCTGTACCGTAGCCGGCCACACAGCCCTCGATCCCCCAGCCAAGGGCGGCTACAAAGGCAATGCAGATGCCGGGAAGCCGTCCCGCAGGCGCGTCTCCTCCCAGGCTGGTGCTTCCGATCATAAAGCTGGAAAGGACGCAGATCAGAATACCCAGGATCATACGCCGGTTCAGCTTCTGCTTATAAAGGAGCCTGCCGAGGATGGCTCCGATGGCCGGACACAGGGCTGAGATGGGGATCACGATGGAGCCTGCCATCTGAAGGCCTACCACATAGGCGGCGCTGGAAACCGGTCCTCCTGCCAGAGCCGCCAGAACCATGATCATACCCGGCTTTGACTTAAAGCAGCGGAAAAAGTCTCCCAGCTTTCCCTTGGCTCCGGCGATGAGAAGGGCCCAGAGGGCGCTGCAGGCGTCATTGACCGCGCTTCCCAAGGTGCCCAGAAGATATGTAATCACGAAGGCTGACAGGGCTGCTGTATTGGGCCCATACCAGTCCGCCCAGATCCCTCGTGTCATCCCCAGTGTCATAAAGGCGGAATACAGGCCGTAACAGATTCCTGAAAGGATGGCAACAAACACACCCTTTTTGAAAAAATCGGCAGTCAGCTTCTTTTTAGCGGCCAGGGCCGCTGCTTGTCGGTTATTTTCCATACTCTCATTTCTCCTCTCTTATGTGGAAACCATGTTTTTCCCATTTTACCACATTTTCAGGAAAATGAAAGGTGAATTTTTTAGGGCAATGGTATAGGTTCCCGAAGCGCCTGTATCGATGATGATCTCCTCGGTCAGACAGGTATCCGCCGCCCCTGCTGCCGCTGCCAGGATTCATTTGTATTTCTTAAATATAGCTTTTAACATCCTTTAATGTTCTGCTGTGTACCAGGGATAAGATTCATCCAAATGCCTGTGGTTTTTCCATCAAAAATAATATTTCTCCAGCCATCTTTCAGCCAGTCCCACCCAGCTCTGGCAGTGGGGCTCGATGTATTTTTCCAGCCCGCCAGAGGTCTCTCTCCCTGCCATGGAAAGGCCGTGGCAGCCTTCGGGGTAGATATGGAGCTCCAGTCCCACCTGGTGCCTGGCCAGAGCGGAGGCAAAGAGCAGGGAGTTTTCTACTGGAACGGTGCCGTCTGTGGCCGTGTGCCATAGAAAGGTTCTGGGGGTATGGGGACCGGCCTGCTTTTCCAGAGATAAAAGCTCACGCATGGCTGGATCCTCTGATCGATCTCCCAAAAGGCGCTCAAAGGAAGCCCTGTGGCAATGCTTGCCCGCCGTTATCACCGGATAACACAGGATCAGTCCGTCCGGGCGTATGTCCCCGGGCTTCAGGCCCAGAGGATTATATACAAGCTCGTGGTTCCAGAATACGCCCAAGGAGCCTGCCAGGTGTCCTCCGGCGGAGAAGCCGGATACCAGGATCCGCTCCGGGTCCACAGCCCATTCTACGGCCCGTGACCGGATTTTTGACACCAATAGGGCCAGCTCCTGAAGGGCTGCCGGAAACCGTACCGGAGCCAGACTGTAGTGCAGGACAAAAGCATGGCAGCCCATGGAAAGGAAACGCAGGGCTACGGCTTCTCCCTCCCGCTTTGACCAGTGCTCATATCCGCCGCCGGGGCAGATGATCACCGCCGGTCTGGGAAGGGTTCCTCCTTTCCCATCCTCCAGGGGTTCTGACAGATAGGCTGTATACTCTGCTTCTGCCTGAAGGCAGGAGGAAGGGAGCTTGATGGTTTCCGAATATAGCTTCATAATGTCTCCTTATTATATCATTGTATTTGTGATTTTGATGACCTCTTTGAGGGGATTCTATCGTTTCCGAACCGGCCATAATACCACCCCCCCGCCTGGGCATGGACCACCCTGTTTAGGGCCGCGGTCAGAGTCATCTTTTCCGTCTTCCTTTTATCTCGAAAAAAACCGCCGGATTGCTCCGACGGTTTTTTATTCACTATAGAAAAATTAGTCCTCTACTGCAACGATCTCGCGCTTATTGTAGCTTCCGCAAGACTTGCACACTCTATGAGGCATCATCAGGGCGCCGCACTTGCTGCACTTCACAAGGTTTGGAGCGCTCA
>URNT01000004.1 GCA_900549235.1 uncultured Clostridium sp.
GTGGGGGCAGCCGGAGCCGGATGGGGGGCCGGGATTGCCGGAACCGGGGAAACAGGATGAGCGGCGGATGCGGCAGGAACCAGGCGGGCGGGCGGCTGGGGGGCAGACGCTGCCTGGGTTGAGCGGGCAGAGAACTGGAGGGGCGGCTCTGCCTGGGACTGACGGACTGGGGACTGGGGATCCGGCTCTGGCTGGCCTGAGCGGGCAGGGGACTGAAGATCCGGCTCTCCCTGGGTTGATCGGGCGGGGATCTGGGGATCCGGCTCTCCCTGGCCTGAGCGGGCAGGGGACTGAGGATTCAACACTGCCTTGCCTAGGCGGACGGAGGGCTGGGAATCCGGCACTGCCTGACCTAAGCAGACAGATGCCTGGGAATCCGGCGCTGCTGCCGCTTTCTGCCCGTCCGATTCCCTGTCGAAAACAGATACCTCCTGAGCAGCCTGATATGGCTGAGTATCCGGGACCTCGCTGATAACTGGCTCCGGCTCTATGGGAAGATGATTGACAGCTTTCATAGGAGCACCTGCGGGGGGCTGGTTCTGGATAAAAGCCTTCTGACGAGGTGTTTTTCCACCCATTGTCACCGGAGAGGAGGCTTTAGGAGCGGAGCCTGTGTCCTGCCCGGCGCGGGATGGGGACGGGAGGAAGGAAGGGCCCGGCACAGCCTCGGGAAGTACAAAAGCAGGCTGGGCGAAGGCCTCCGGGGATTGGAAGGAAGCTTGCCCAACTCTTTCAGGGCAGGCAGGAGCCTCAGGGCGGAAGCCTGTTTTTGGATGTGACAGGGCCTCGATCTGGGGGACAGACTGTGCGGTTTGTTCTGTTTCCGGCTTCGGGCCGGTTTTGGATTCGTGGGGTATTTCAGATGGCTGAAGCAGCCGGTTTGTCTCAGAGTCTGGTGGTAGATCTTCAGATAGTTCTCGGTTTAATTCTTCTACTTTTTTATGTATCTGCCGGCTGACGCCGCCGCATTTTTCAGAGGTCACCTCTGCCAGCTGAAGCTCTGCGGCCTGGGTCACCGCATCCTCCCAGATAGTGGTGTAAGCCCGCCAGGCATCATTTTTTTCATGGATAGTAAGGCCATAGCAGCTGTCCATACTGCAGCCGGAGCCGGCTACATTTTCCAGTGAAAGGACTGTCCTGAATTCGCCGGCGCCGCCGCGGATAAAGATGCTTCCCAGGCATATTTCCTTTTCATGGGAAAGGAGGTACACCTCCAGATCGCTGCTCCCTACATATACCTTCTTTACATTTACATTAAGCCTGCACTGGCCGCTTCTGGACTCCAGCTTTGCGAAACCGATATTTTTGCCCTTTACTTCCCCTTCATAGGCATAGATATAAGATATTAATCTGCGATAATTCGTCATATTTTCACTCCTTGCTCCTGTCGATGCAGCACCGGCTGCGGCATTTTTATTAATATTTTATGCGTTTACCCCTTGCAAGTATGTTAGGAAAATGTTATCCTGTATTTAGTAATGCAGGAAAATTTTTTTCAAAACTATGTATATGTGTGAAAGGCGGTAACTATGATGAAAATTTACAAAGCGAAAGATTACAATGATCTCAGCCGTAAGGCAGCAAATATCATTTCTGCGCAGGTTATTATGAAGCCTGAGTGCGTTCTGGGGCTGGCAACCGGTTCCTCACCCATCGGAACCTATAAGCAGCTCATTGAGTGGTATGAGAAGGGTGATCTTGATTTTTCGCAGGTAAAGAGCGTGAATCTGGACGAATATAAGGGACTGACAAGAGACAACGATCAGAGTTACTATTATTTTATGTACAACAATCTGTTTAAAGATATTAATATCGATATGGCAAATACGAATGTTCCTGACGGTACAGAGCCTGACAGCGAAAAGGAGTGCGCCCGCTATGAGGCAGTGGTTGAGAGCATGGGCGGCGTTGACCTGCAGCTTCTGGGCCTGGGCCACAACGGCCATATCGGCTTTAATGAGCCGGCTGACGAGTTCCCCAAGGCAACTCACTGCGTTGACCTGGCTCCAAGCACCATCGAGGCAAATAAGCGGTTCTTTGCAAGCATTGACGACGTTCCGAAACAGGCTTATACTATGGGTATCGGAACCATTATGAACGCTAAGAAGATCCTGTTGATTGTAAGCGGCGAGGATAAGGCTCAGATCCTTTATGATGTGGTTCATGGACCGATCACACCTCAGGTACCAGCTTCCATCCTTCAGCTCCATAAGGATGTTGTAATCGTAGCAGACGAGGCAGCCCTTTCTAAATTCTAATTAAAAATACCCCACCCGGATACGACACATCCGGATGGGGTATTTTTATATCAGGATCATTCTACCATTTCATATTCCGCATTGTAGGTCAGATAGTCGCCGTCTGCCTGCTGGATGGTATCCCCAGCAAAGTTTCCGCCGTTTACTTTAAGCTTCAACTGTGCCAGCTCAAAGTTTTCAATAAAGGTGTTGCCAATCTCCGTAAGGAACATCTCGTCAGAGCAGCCTTCTCCGCTTTCAGCCTGATTAAGATCCAGAACGCCCTCTGCGGTCTCTCCCTCACCGCTGATGTCAAAGCCAAGCACCTGAGTGCCTTCTGTAAGGACACCATATTCAACCAGCTTGTCTACCAGAAGCTGGGCGTCAAGACCTTCGCTCTCTAAGGAATCCATATCCTGGGTCATGCTGTCACCGTCACCCTTATGATAGATGGAAACAACTGCTACCGGCATCACGTTTGGATCCGGAACCTTGTCGCTGGCTCCGCCGGTCTCCTGTGTTACAACCGGCTCCTGGGAAACTTCCCCGGCTGCAGCTGTGGTCTCCTGTTTCTGTTTTTCAGTTGTGGGCGTACATGCGGCCAGGGATGCTGCCATCAGGACGGCCATCACGCCTAATAACCATTTCTTCATCGTCAAAATGCCTCCTTTAATCCTCTTCAAAACTTCTGAACCAGGAATTAAGCTTTTTCAGCGCTTTTACCAGTGTTTTCAGTTCTTCTTCTGTCAGTTCTTCTTCTACGCCCCGTATCATCTTCTCATGGAACTGCTTGTGATGATAGTAAGCTTTTACTCCTTTTTCTGAAAGGGAAATGTATACAACTCTCCGGTCCTCACTGCCCCTCTGGCGGGTTACATAGCCTTTTTTTACAAGGCTGTTCATGGCAATGGTAAGTGTGCCCACGGTAACGGACAAAGTTCTTGCTATGGCAGACATATTTTTCGGCTCATCTATACCAATGGCATCAATCACATGCATATCATTATTGGTAAGATCCTTAAATTCACGGGTGATAATGGCCTTTTGCTCAATGTCATTGATGTCACGGAACAGGCTGACC
The DNA here is from genome assembly GCA_900549235.1 of uncultured Clostridium sp. Taxonomy (GTDB): domain Bacteria; phylum Bacillota; class Clostridia; order Lachnospirales; family Lachnospiraceae; genus Enterocloster. The sequence goes on from URNT01000004.1 coordinate 3,319, forward strand.
AGCACCTCATTCAGCGTATCGTAGGTTTCCACATTTCTTCCTTTCACATTTGCTTCAAAAGCTTCCTACTGATTGTACAGTATTTTAATGGTTCGCACAAGCCCCCAAATCCTTATAATATTCTTAACGAATCAGATTATTCCATTACAAGACGGGCAAATACTTCTCCCCGTTCTTCAAAATTTTTAAATATACCGTAGCTGGCAGCGGCAGGAGATAAAAGGCAGCTGCGGCCCGGCTTTGTAAGCTGCCTGGCCCGGCGCACGGCATCCTCTAAGTGCTCTGCCAGGATCAGGCGGCAGCGGTTTTTAAAATCAGGATAGCAGCGGTAAATCTCCTGATAGATCCGTTTTCCCGTAGCCTCCATAAGGATAATATGAGGTACAGGACAGTCGGACAGGTACTCGATCAGATCGCTGTAGTCGATGCCCCGGTCCATGCCGCCTATGAGGACGGTATCTGTGTCCTCCAGGGTATTTAAGGCCTGGATGGTGGTGTCGCATATGGTAGAAATGGAATCGTCATAGTATTTAACTCCCTCTTTTTCACCTAAAAACTGAAGGCGGTGAGGAAGGGGCTCATAGGTTTTAAGGCCTTCTGTAAAAGCAGCTTCAGACATTCCAAGCATACGGCAGACGCCGTAGACAATCCCGATGTCGAAATAATTGTGCATCCCCAGAAGGCGGATTTTGTCTGCGGGAATCGAATACATTTCTCCGCAAGAAGCAACCTGGGGAATGTTATTTTCCTTAAATACGCGGATGTCCGCAGTGGACGGACTCTCCTCCTCCAGGGCGGCGGTTACCAGGCGGGCGGGGCAGGTTCCTTCCTCAGGCAGGCACTGGATGTTGCAGAATAAGGTGTCCTGCTCCTGCTGGTTTGTGAAAATGCGGCGCTTGGCGGCCACATATTTTTCCATGGTGCCGTAGTGATCCAGATGCTCCTCATGGATATTGGTGAGAATGGCAATATGAGGAGAAACAGTCATATATTCCAGCTGGTGGCAGGACAGCTCAAAGACGATTTTTGTGTCCGGGTTGACCTGCTCCATCTGGTCAAAGGCGGGGATCCCGATGTTTCCGGCAAGAAGGGTGTCAAAGCCTGCCTGCTTTAACAGATGGTATAAAAGGGTGGTAATGGTGCTCTTGCCCTTGGTGCCGGTGATGCCGATGATCTGATCCCGGAAGCACTGGAAAAATACTTCCGTCTGGGAAATGATCTGGCAGCGGTACTCCTCATAGGGCTTTTCCAGGACGATGCCGGGGCTTTTGAACACAACGTCATATTGATCCAGACATTTCTGGTAATCGGGGCCGGTTATCCACAATGTATCCGAATCCGGAGGGTCTTTTGGGGATGACTGGTCTGCAATATCCAAAGCCTTATAAGTCCTCAGCCTTCTGAGGACATGGTAGGTAGACTGCCCCTCCCGGCCAAAGCCAAGGAGCAGCACACGTTTTCCCCTGATCCAGGGGTCGATTCTCTCAATCACGGTTTGTATCTCCTTATTTCTCACTTAGAACAGTTTCTTCGTACCAGCTCTTTCCAGGGCTCCGGAACCAGGTTTTCTTCGTCAAAGAAAGCGGAAAAATGATCACCAGCCTCCAGGGCACGTTTCCAGCAGTCTGTGGTCTTATAATAGGAAAGAAGGGCCGGAAGGGGTGTTCCCTCTGCCTCCAGGCGCCGGATGGTCATGGAAATGGCCTGGTTGATCTCGTCGCGGCTTCCCACACACTCAAAGGGCTTTTCCATTTCCAGGCCGATGAGCTGATCCAGGATGGGGCGGAGGCTTTCGTCTGACAGCATATCGCGGCCGAAGATCTCTTTCATTTCCTCAAGGGAAAGGAAGGGCGAAAGGATCAGATAGACAAACAGGCACTTGGGACAATGTCCGCACCAGCTGTCCATCTTACTGCCTGCATTGCAGCTGCGGAAAATGGGGTGATACTGCTTCTTTCCTGCAAAATACCGGGCGATCTGGAACTCACTTAAGGGCCTCAGCATGCTGAAATAATATGCGCTTCCCTTCAGCCAGCTGCACTCATAGCGGTTAAAATCCTCCTCAAATTTAAAGCTCTTGGAATACTGATGATTTACGGTGCTTCCCTGGACGGTGCTCTCGTTGGCGCTGGATTCGTTGGACAGGGCGATGTAGGAAAGGCCGTACATCCGGGCAGCGATGATGGTGGAAAATGCCACCAAAGCGGAAAACGGGGTGTGGCCGTTTAAATAGCCCTGACGGTTCAGCTCCAGCATATTAGGATCCAGAGTGCGTTTTACATGGATGATGTGATCCGCGTCCAGACCGGCAGCCTCAGTGGTGTGGATGGTTGCGCCTCTGGGGTTGATGATATAGGCGTAAATGGGCGCACCGGCTTCCCGTAGGAGCTCCAGAGTTACAGCGGAATCCTTGCCCCCGCCGATAGGAACCAGAACGCCGCGGGAGGCGGCGGATGGGTCGAAGGTGTGGGGGGTGGCCGGATCGGGTGCCTGGGCACAAGACATCGCATCAGACGGAGCCTGGCAGGTTATGTTCATAAAGGTATCCGGGTCTGCTTCTTCGATATGATTGACATAGAAAAACTCCCCAAGGCCATTAAAATAAAGGTCCTTCCACCAGGTGATCTGGTCCTGATCCAGGGAACCGCACTGAATCAGGACATGGGGGGAGCAGGTGATCTTCCAGTAGCTTACGAGCTCCACAAGCCCCAAAGAGAACACCATTTCTCTAAAAAGGGGATCCTGGGACCAGGAAGCCGCGGCAGGCTTTGGAAACCGCCAGGTGGGGGCGAAGGCGGACAGGCCCTCGATTTCAAAGTGGTATGTAAGCTTACATTCTTCGGGAGTTTCTTCGATGGTATAATTTTTGTATAAGAAGCGGGGGTAATCCGCCCGCAGGGTCTCATATTGGTTCATGGGCTGACCTCTTTCTTTTTTGATTAAAATGGCGGGCGGAATGGGAATATGCCCGGCAGTATTATTATAGCAGAATTGGGGGAGATGTCTAATGGTTTTGAAAAAGGGATACCGGCAATTTTAGTATAATCATTTTTGTGATCGATTGCTAAATATAAGTAAGTTTCATCCGCTCCGGATATTAAGACTTTGTATAATGAAATAAAGACTGCCGCACCAGCAAAGCCAGAAAAGGAAGGTGCAGCCCAAACAGGCACATTGGACAGCATGTAACAAATGATTCCTGAAAAAATACTGCTTTTGCTTCCGAATAAATCTACAATTACTCCAGTCGGCATTTCAAGCAGTACGATCAATATCGTTTTTATACTTGTTAAAATATAGATTTCATTGGCTGACAGCCCGGATAAATAAGCATAGCTGACAAATACAGGATCTGTCAGCATTGTTAAGAAAAATATTTTATATAGCTTACAATAAAATACATTTTTATTCATTTTGGCGTATTTCTCATATCCTTACCGCAGTAAGGCGGGCTCTACGATCCGCTCTGCTGTTTTCTTATAGTCTGCTCCTGCCATGGTTTTCTCCCCTCTCCTGTTAATCTCTGCACAGCAGTACAAATTGATGCGGCGGTATATTCAGTTTGTTCCCTGCTGCCAGTCTTCCTCTGCCAGAAGGAGCTTAAACTCCGCATAGGTGGAGATCCCCAATTTCTTCATAAACCGTACCAGAGTGGTCGGGATATGTTTAGAAATTCGGAGAGACAGGTGCTGTTGAGATGGCGTGCAGTTTGTTTATTTTTGAGGATTCTGCCTTCTATTTCGCGTTCGTTGGGGGTGAGGTGGTTGTAATTGTCGTTTATGAGGGCTTCTAGGCGCATGGTGTGAGAAGGACCTCCTTTGGGGGTATATGATAAATGTTGTTTTATGATTATCGTAACATTCTGCCTTATTTATTTGAAGATACTCTTAAAGAAAGCCCTGTATCTGCCAGATTCCAGCTATCCCGCGTACATCCACCCCGCCATCACCACACTCGCCGCCACGCTGACTGCCGTAGCAATCAGTCCTCCCGCCAGGGTATACCTCGTTTTCCGAATCCCCATGGAGCCAAAGTACACGCTCATGCAGTAAAGCACCGTCTCTGTGCTGCTCATTAAGATGGAAGCGGTCAGGCCCAGGGCAGAATCGGTGCCGTATTCTTTGAACAGGTCCAGCACAAGGCCGGTGGCGGCGGAGTTTGAGATCAGGCGGACCAGGATGACAGAGACAAGCTGGGGCGGCAGGTGGATCAGGGCGGCGGGAAGGGAAAGCAGGTCTCCCAGAACCTCCAGGAAGCCGGAGGCACGCAGGACACCTACTGAGACCATAAGGCCGATCAGGGTGGGGAGGATCCCGGCGGTTGTCTTCATGCCGTCCTTCGCGCCGTCGATGAAATCGTCCAGAACAGGACGGCCGGACAAAATGCCGAAGCCTACGATATAAAAAATCATCAGAGGGACCATTGCTTCGGAAAGGAAGATGAGAAGCTTCATGGGACATGCTCCTGAAAGGGGTTTGTTTTATGTTTATTCGGGAAAGCAGGATAGAAATACTAAAAAAGCAATTGCACTACAATTATTTTAAACAAAATATATATTTTTCTTGACAATACGCCTTTTTATTTGTATGCTATATACATAGCGAACAACCTATCAAATGATTTAATCGTTCAGCGATTCTGTGAAGGAGGAACTATATGAAAATAGAAAAAATTGAAGTATTTCGACTTTCAACATCTAATATTCAACAAAACAGCCCTATTGGCTGCCGAATTCATACCGACCAAGGAATTTACGGAGACGGTGAAGCTGGCATGGCATACGGCATAGGTGGCAATGCCGCCTTTAGCATGATAACAGAGCTTGCTGAGATGATCATCGGTATGGATCCCCTTCAAACAGAACTAATCTGGGAGACGATGCGAAAAAAAACCTTCTGGGGACAAAATGGAGGTCCAGTTATATTTTCTGGAATTGCTGCCATCGATGTTGCATTATGGGACATTAAAGGAAAATATTTTAATGTACCTGTCTACCAGCTTCTCGGCGGAAAAGTCCGCAATAAACTGCGAACCTATGCCAGCCAGCTCCAATTTGGCTGGGGAAATGTTCAAAAAGGTATCCCTCATCTATGGGCAGTAACTCCTGATGATTATGCTTACAACACAAAATTGGCTGTAGACGAAGGCTTTGATGCTATAAAAGTGGACTTCTTTGACCGAGATGAAAAAGGAATCCCTTTAAATTTTCTAGATCAAACAGGCTTTCTTACTCCTCAGCAATTGAAAATGGTTGAAGCTCGTATGGAAGCGGTACGCCAAGCTGCTGGCGATGGAATCGATATCATTATGGAAAATCATTCATATCCTGATGCTATCGGCGCCGTTCAATTAGCAAAACTTGCAGAAAAATATAACATTATAGCATTTGAAGAACCTAACACACCTACACTTCAAAGTGTCGAATATATTTCTAAATGTACAAACATTCCAATTGCTAATGGTGAACGTCTATTTTCACGTTGGCAGTATGCTGAATATTTTAAACGGAATTTACTTCAACTGGCTCAGCCAGATATAGGAAATTGCGGCGGAATATCCGAAGTAAAAAAAATCTGTGACATGGCACATGCTTATGATGCAGGCATTCAAATTCATGTGGCAGGGAGCCCCCTAGCCACCAATGCGGCACTTCACATAGAATGTACGATTCCTAATTTTATTATTCATGAGCACCATACCTGTAACCGCATGGACACCTGTCTTGGACTTACAAAATATAATCCGCAGCCAGAAAATGGTTTTTTTACCATTCCAGATCTTCCAGGCATTGGCAACGAATTTTTACAGGAAGCAATTAACAATGCAATTCTTTATAAAGTAGTCGAATCTAACTAACAGTTCTGCTAATATTGGGGGTATTATTATGGCAATTAATGTAATTCGTGAAAAAGAACCAAAGCCAGGAACTCTGGGCAAACCTGAATTATACGCATTAGCAATTGGTCAAGTAATTGGCGCCGGTGTTATAACACTTATCGTACCCGCCATCAAGATGACTGGATACTCTGCCTGGTTAGCTTATTTCACTGCTATTATCATGGGGTTTATTATGGTACTTCCAACTGTCTTTATCTCCTCTGTTGTTCGAATGGGCGGCGGTAATTATTCTATGCTTTGCGGAATGGCGGGCCCCAGGACAGCTGGTATATATGCCTTCATGTACCTAACTCAATGTTTAAGTCTTTCTTTATTTGGCGCATCTGCTTCTGCTTATTTAGGAGATATTATTCCTGTACTTGGAACCTCTACTGCACGAATGATTGTAGGTGCATTGCTTTTAACTTTTTTCTATATTGTAAATCTGATGGGTGTGGACATTATGGCAAAAGCCCAGAAGATAATGACCTGGCTTCTCATTGCTGCCTTAGTTGTTTTTGCTGCTGTAGGGTTCTTTAACATAAGATTACCAGTCTTTGATTTCAACAATCCCGACTTCCTGCTAAATGGCTGGGGTATTACATTCACAGACGGACAGATCTCCGGCGGCTTTTTCGGTGCCACACTACTATTTGTTTACTCCACACAAGGTTATTATATGACAACTGCTTATGGCCGCGATTCTAAAAATGCACGGCGCGATATTCCCCTTGTTCTTTTAATGGCAGTTCCAACCTTGATTGTCCTGTATGTCGGTGTTGCCATCGCAGGAGTTGGTGTTATGACAGTAGATGAGTATGGAACATCAACCACTTTAGTCTTTGCCGCACAAAAAATCTTTCCAAAAGCCCTATTTTATGCATTTATTATAGGTGGTCCAATTATGGCTCTTTTATCTACACTCAATTCAAGTTTTGCCTATAACGCTATTACAATTGGGCAATCCTGTGATGACGGCTGGCTTCCTGCATTCTTTGGTAAGAAAAATTCTAAACATGCACGGATTTATATTTTAACTTTTATGTATATAGTCGGAATGATTCCCATTATTTTTGGTCTTTCCATTACGGTTATCACAAATATGACTCAGCTGTTTACTTCCTGCTTTGCACTTTTAAACTTTATCGCATATATGAAAATGCCAAAGCTTTACCCAAAAGCATGGAAAAAATCACGCTTTCATACATCCAATTTTATTTATTACACCATTTGTATCATTTCCCTTTTGGGGTTCATCATTGTTTTATGGAAATCCTGCCTGTCTATGAGTCCTGCGCTTGCTGTTACCAATGTAGCGGCAATTGTTGTACTGGCTGTGATAGGGCTTCTCCGCAGTCAAAGCGGAACAATCAATATCCGTACTTCTCTTTGGGCTGAAACAGGTGAAAATGAATAGTACAGTTATTAAATTTTTTTAAGAAAGGAGATACATATTTATGAAAATTACAAGTATTGAGTGTTACATGGGGGATTTTATCACCGTAAAGGTCAACACAGACGAAGGCATCAGTGGCTTTGGTGAGGCAGGACTTGCTTATGGAAATTGCTGGGAAGCAGCCTTTGGGCAGTGTCAGGATTTTGCAAAACTGGTTATCGGAATGGATCCTTTTGACACTGAGAAAATATGGGAACATCTTCACCGCCATACTTTTTGGGGCATGGGAGGCGGAGTTGTAATTACCTCCGCAATGGCCGCTATCGATACTGCTTGCTGGGATATTAAGGGTAAAGCCCTGGGAGTACCTGTTTACAAGCTGATAGGCGGTAAAACCAATGAAAAGCTGCGCGCTTATGCATCCCAGCTCCAGTTTGGATGGAGGGATCTGATCCAGGCACAGGATAGCTTGTCCCTGCTTTACGATCCGAAAGATTACTATACTGTGACAAAAAACGCTATAGAAGATGGATATGATGCGATCAAGGTAGATCCTGTATTCGCCCCACTGGATGAAAAGCCCTTTAATGAGGTATTCGCTTCTCAAGGAAATCATGTAAGAGGCTGTTACCGTTACCATGATCTTAAACGTTCTGTTGAACGTATTGCCGCATGCCGCGAAGCTGGTGGTCCTGATCTGGATATTATTGTTGAAATTCACTCCCTTCTGGATGCCAACACTGCCGCTGAACTTGGCAAAGCGTTAGAACCGCTTCACATTATGTATTATGAAGAACCAACCATGCCCTGTAATCCAGATATGTTTAAACATATCAAGTCCAAATGCAGCCTGCCTTTAGCCACTGGTGAACGCAGTTATACCCGTTGGGGATTCCGTCAATTCTTTGAAGATCGCTCTCTTGATATTATACAACCAGATTTATGCAATACAGGAGGTATTACCGAGACAAAGAAAATTTGCGATATGGCGCAGGTGTACGATATGGGAGTACAGATTCATGTATGCGGCGGTCCTATTGCTACAGCAGCTGCTTTACAGGTGGAAACTGCAATTCCTAATTTCACCATCCACGAGGAACACAATGCGAATCTGCTTACCAAGTTTAAAAACGCAGGAAAATATTATTACGCCCCAGTAGATGGATTCTACACGGTTCCAGAGCTTCCAGGAATTGGTCAGGAAATGAGCGAAGAAGCCATGTCCACTACCCGCAAAGTTATAATCAAGTAAATATTCAAGGCGGCAATCTGCTTTTCCATCAGGTTGCCGCCTTTTATTTGTAAAATCGTATTTCTATCATACTGACATAGCCAAAAACTACGTGACAATTCTATTTTTAAGGTATACAATAAAGAAAATCAGGCTTTTAAAAATGCCCAAACGATGTAGGAGTGAGTCATACAATGAATATGAAAAAGCGAAAAATAAAACGTGTATCCGTCGTAGATCAGGTGAGCAATTCTATCAAAGAAGATATTGCAGCAAAAATATATCAGCCTGGAGATAAGCTGCCATCTGAAGAAGTGCTTGCTGAAAGCTTTGGTGTAAATCGTCTCAGTGTACGTATGGCCCTGCAAAAACTTTGCGCTCTTGGAATAATTGAAACCCGTGTTGGTGAAGGATCTTATGTCCGCAATTTTTCATTTAAACCATTTTTAAACGAAATTGCTATCTTTTACGGAGATGATTCCTATCTGGAGGAAATCCGCAGTTTTCGTAACCTCTTGGAATCAGAGTGTCTTCGCCTGGCCATTCAATCTTCTACTGACGAAGAACAGAAAGCTCTTCACGAAGCCCTTGAGCATTACAACCTTGCGTCCGAAACATATAACAGCGATATCAGCAATGAAGAATACCTGGATCAACTGGTTGATCTTGATCTGGCTTTTCATATGCAGGTTGTCAAAATGAGCCGGAATCGTCTGTATATTGATATTTACTCTATGGTACAGGTTTTAATACGAGATCATATCAAACAACTCCTTAGCCGCAGGGTCCATGCCCGTCATGAAAGAGGTCTTCCTATTGCTCCCTCCAGCGATACACATGCACAGATTTACGAAGCTATCATTTCTAGAAATACAGAGGTTGCTGCTCATCTTATAAGTGAACTTCTGGGAATTGTACCTGTCGAGGGAATGGATATTTTCAACAGCTCAGATATCTCATCTACCAGCTAAATGCATTGAAAAAGGGGCCTGCCTTACTAATTTGGTCAAGCAGGCCCCTGCTTAACAGCCTCACTCCATAAACAACGGCGTAGAGTAATATCTGTCTCCACTGTCAGGCAGAATGGCTACAATAGTTTTCCCTTCATTTTCAGGCCGCTTTGCCACCTGGATGGCGGCCCAGAGAGCTGCTCCGGAGGAGATACCGGTGAGAATCCCTTCTGTTTTTGCCAGCATACGGGAAACGGCAAAGGGAGTCTCATTGTCCACAGTGATGATCTCATCATAGATCTGGGTATTCAGAACCTCCGGTACAAAGCCGGCTCCGATACCCTGGATCTTGTGGGCGCCTGCCTGGCCGCCGGAAAGGACGGGGGAGGTGGCGGGCTCTACAGCTACGACCCGGAGCGAGGGCTTCTGCTGCTTTAAATAGGTTCCTGTGCCGGTAATGGTGCCGCCGGTGCCTACAGAGGCTACCAGTATATCTACCTCACCGTCGGTATCCCGCCAGATCTCAGGGCCGGTGGTTTCCATGTGGGCCTTTGGATTAACCGGGTTTACGAACTGGCCGGGAACGAAGCTTTCCGGGATCTCTGCCGCCAGTTCCTCTGCTTTTTTGATGGCACCGCTCATTCCCTGGCTTCCGGGAGTGAGGACGATCTCAGCGCCGTATGTCTTCAGGATATTGCGGCGTTCCACACTCATGGTCTCAGGCATAGTCAGGATCATCCGGTAGCCCTTGGCAGCGGCAATGGATGCCAGACCGATGCCTGTGTTGCCGGAGGTCGGTTCAATGATTACAGAGTCCTCCTTCAGAAGTCCTTCAGCCTCTGCCGCCTCGATCATGGCCTTCGCAACACGGTCCTTTACACTTCCTGCCGGGTTCAGATATTCCAGCTTAACCAAAAGTCTGGCTTTTAAGCCTTCCTTCTTCTCAATTCCAGTTACCTCAAGCAGGGGGGTATTCCCTACCAGTTCCGCAGCTCCCTTGTAAATCCTTGACATAAGCGTCCACCCTTTCTATTTGTTTTCCTTTCATAGTTAATTGCTAGGTTTAGTAGGATTATAGAACCAGAACACAAAAATGTCAACTGTTTTTCTTTTTACTGCATCACTCCATCTGCATCAAAGGTGTAGCTGACTCCGTCAATGGTCACAGGGCCGTTGATGCCGTCTACAGAACCATTGTCTGTACACTGCCAGATGGTACGGTTTGGATAGTCATTGACTGTGCCATAGCGGGCGTACCAGATGTCATAGGGGATCTGGCTGGTATCCATATGCTCGTTATGTTTATGGGACCAGTAAGGTTGTTCCAACCTCCCCTCTAATAGAACACCTTAAAATACTCCTCATACATTCTCCGTATAAACACCAGATGCTCCTTCATATAAAAATAAGCAAACTCCCCGTCTCTGGCCCGCAGCGCCCCGCAGATGCTCTGGTGCTGCTCGGCGATCTGGGCGGCTACGCTTTTCTGGCCTACAGGCGGGACAATGCTGCGGATGGTAGCGGAGGTTTCCATGCTGCTCAACTGGTCGAACCACTGGATCAGGATGGGGTTATGGGCGGCTTCGATGATGATGCGGTGGAAGTCGCTCTCCTCCCCATTTTTCGGGTTGATACTGGCCTCTAAGCGGCGCAGCTCTTCTTCTGTAATGGTGGCGGCGATCTGACGGGCGATGGCGGGCTCCAAAAGGATCCGGGCGTCAGTAGAATGGAGAAAGCTCTCCTCATACTGGGCCTTTCCCTCCTGCTCGCACATAAGCTCACTACGGTCTACGGTGACAAAGCTGCCTTTTCCCTTGCGGGTCCTTATGATTCCAGCCTCATTTAACAGCCTGAGAGCCTCCCGGACAGTGATCCGGCTGACACCAGTCATCTCGATCAGTTCCTTTTCACTGGGCAGGAGGTCTCCCTTCTGGTAAACGCCCTGTATGATCATGTTTTTTATCTGTTCTACCACCTGCTCATAAAGCTTGGGCCTGTTGACTACCTGAAACATTCTGATTCCTTTCTTTATACGGACTTTTTTACATCATAGCATAAAATAAGCGGGAAGGAACCATTTTCTTTTTGAATTTTACTCCGTCATGCCCCGCTGCTCTCCCATCATACGGGCCGCTTTTCTCCGGCGCTCCTCCTCCTGACGGGCCTTCAGCTCATCTTCATTTAAAAGTATCAGCGCTCCCGTAGGGCATACCTTTACGCAGGCGGGTACAAGACCGGCCCTCTGGCGTTCAATACAGGCGTCACATTTACGCATTTTCCCGTCCGGGCCAAAGGTAGGCACACCGTAAGGACAGGCCATGGCGCAGGAGTGGCAACCAATGCAGTTGGAGGTATCATACAGGGTAAAGCCTGTTTCCTCATCCTTTGTCAGGCAGCCGCTGGGACAGCCCATAACGCAGGGCGCGTCGGCGCAGTGCATACAGCTCACTGAGTAAAAATGCAGCTCTCCTTTTTTCTCCTCCAGCGTAAATGTGCTGCGGAAGGGCTGCTCTCCCCCGGGTATATCAATATCATTCTGATCCATGCAGGCCAGGGCGCAGGCGCCGCAGGCAGAGCATTTTTCAGAGTCAAAAAACAGGTAGCGTTTCATGTTTATCTTTCCTTTCTCACAGCTGTTTTTTTCTTACATTGCAGCGGACGGAGCGGTAAGCCGGGAAACCGGAATAGGGATCCAGATGATCTCCGTCCATAATGCTTTCCGCATCTGCCTCCGAATAACCATGGAACAGATTGACCAGGCCCTGAGGCACCGTCAGAGTGGGATGTACCTGTACAAAAACAGATCCTTTTTTAGTATAGATCTCAATATCATCCCCCTCCTTTACACCCAGCTTCTCACAGTCCTCCCGGTTCATATCCGCCGTCGGCTCCGGCCGCAGAGAACGGTTTCTCGGAACCTTGTGGAGGTGGCTGTGAATGGCATTTGGAATACGGGAACCAGAGGTAAATACAAAGGGATACAGCTGAGGATCCCCCTCATCCAGAGGCTCTCTATAGGTAGGAAGGGCATCCAGCCCCCATTCCGGGTGGGCCTCGATCACAGCGCTTTTAAGCTCAAATTTTCCCGTAGGAGTATTCAGTCCCTTCTTTAATTCACAAAGCTCCTCCTCTTTTTTCTCCTCCGCAATCTTAATGGGAAGCTCCACTTTTTTAAGGGTATCAATGGATACGCCGTAATCATCCAGAATATAGTGCTGGATAAAATATTCGTAGCCCTTCTTCAGTACCTCATCCGGCAGATCCATCACCCTTGCAAGCTCCGTACATATTTCCACATCGCTTTTAGAATCCCCGATCCGATCAATCACAGGGCTTGTATACCAGGCCTTGCATCCCGGATAGGGCTTAAATTCCCCTCTTTCAAAGGAGGAGCAGGCAGGCAGGACAATATCTGCCCACATGGCTGTATCCGTCATAAAAAGATCCGTATCCACAAAGAAATCCAGGCTTTCAAGGGCCTTGAACATACGGTTTGAATCCGGGAACATACGGGCATTCAGTCCCAGAGCAAACAGCCCCCTTACCGGGTAAGGAGTACCTTCCAGAATCTGTCTTGGCAGATCCATGGCCTGCATTTCTCCCTCCAGATCATTCCACAGAGGGAACCGCTCTCCGCCCACAGGTGTTTTCGCATCCTTGGGCCGGTTTTCATAAAGATACTCATGCTCTCTGGTTTCAAAGCCGCAGGCTACGTGCATATAGCTGTGAACACCCAATCTTTGTCCGCCAGTGCGGTCAAAATTGCCGGTAATAGCCAAAAGCGCCATAACCGCGCGGTAGTTCTGCAAACCGTTTCTGTGATGGCACAGAGGAGCTGAAGACTCATTGCAGCTCATTTTCCGATTTTCGTGAATCATCCTGGCAGCCTGCACCACCTGGCTGTAGGGAACACCAGTCAGGGCCTCTATATTCGATTCATTAAACTGCTTTACATACTCCGCATACTCCTCAAAACCATATACATACTGGTCAATATAAGGCCGGTCGATCCATCCGTTTTCTATCAGGACGTTGGCAATTCCATGAGCCAGAGCCCCGTCCGTACCTGTTTTCGGCTGCAAAAACAGGTCAGCCAGTTTCTCCATTGCTGGTGTCCGGCGGGTATCTACAATAATAAATTTAAGGCCCTTTTCCTTCAGCTTCATAGCCCGGTGGGCTCCCATATAGCTGGAATAAAAAGGATTATAGGCCCACCCTAAAAACAGATCGGAATTTGCCATATCCGGCTCGCCCTGCTCTCCTGCCGCTACCTTCCAGGCCATAAAAGCCGCTGTATAGCAGGCACTGGATTCGCAGCCGTAGTTGGGGCTTCCAAAGGCATATGCCAGGCGGCGCAGCATCTGTCTGTACCATTTTGAATAACCGGAATAAAAGGCCACGCTCTCTGCTCCGTAAGCTTCCTTGCAAGCATTTAACCCCTTTGCGATCTCCTTATAGGCCTCTTCCCAGGTAATAGGCTCAAACCTGCCCTCTCCCCTTTTTCCTACCCTTCTTAAAGGAGTTTTGATCCGGTCCTCCCGATAAATGTATTCCCTGTTTGCCAGTCCCTTGGTACAAAGGCGGCCGTCATTGGACGGATGTCCGTCTAATCCCTCAATCTTAATCACTCTGCCATCCTTTATATAGGCATTGATGCCGCAGTGCATACCGGGAGAACAGATGTCGCACAGGGTATGGCGCACCTGGATCCCTGTATCCGGTCCCGGAATTTTTGCTTTAATCTTTCGCTCCAGCTCAGTCATAATACTGCCTCCAATTCATTGATAAAGTCCTCCTTTACTCCGAAGCGCAGAAGCTGTCCTCTCTGCTCCGGGGTAAAACGGCCCGGCTCCCCTCTCAAAACCTTGATCAGATGTGCCTTCAGAATCCCTGAAATACCGTAATTATCCAGAATATTAAAGCCCGCAGGCTTTCCGTCCTTCATCACCGCCTGAATATAGCTTCCGGGGCATTGATACATCTTCACTTCTCCCCCAATCCGGTTGTCTCCCAGGCCGATAAAGTCCATATCCAGAAAATGTGTGATATTATGTAAAATGTTTCCGTCTGTCTCATCCGATACTCCGGCCATGTTCCGTCCGGCTGCCCGGCCCTGGATCCCCGCATTGGCCCACAGGCCGATGATCTGGGTCTGGCCTGACTGCAGGTTATTGCCCTGGCAGCAGTCTCCGGCAGCATAGATTCCCTCCGCCGAAGTCTCCATCCGCTCATTTACCACAATTCCCCGGTCGATCTCTATCTCAGACCCATCCAGGATTCCCGTAGACGCTCTGGTTCCTATGTTCAAAATCAAAAGCTCCGTTTCAAGGGTTCTTCCGCCTCCCAGACAGACCGTATAGCCAGTGATCCTGCCGTCCTCTCCTATGTGCTCCTGTGCTCCGGTGATGGCCTGTCCAAACTCCATCCGGATTCCCTTTTTCTCAATCCTCTCCTCGATCATCTCCGACACCTGGGAATAGGCTGCCAGGGCAAAAATGTGAGGCGCCATATCCGCCAGGGTTACCTTGACCCCTCTCTTGTGCAGAAGCTCCGCTACCTTGATCCCTACCATGGAAGCTCCTACCACAACAGCGGACTTATATTCCCGCTCTCTTACAGCATCATGGAGCTTTACCGCATCCTCCACCGTTCTCATGCAGAAGGCTCCCTTAAGCCCGCCAAATGCCCCCGGCACAAAAGCAGCGGCTCCCGAAGCAATCAGGATCTTGTCGTAAGATTCCTCCCTGCCGTCCTCTGTTATTACCTTCCGTTCTCCTGCCTTCACTGCCTTTACCCTGGTATCCGTAAAGAACACCGCCCCCAGCCTTCTCCCGATCTCCTCCAGGGAGCCAAAGGGAAACATTCCCTCATAAGGCAGCTTTCCAGCCGCATAATAGGTAGTAAGCATGGGGTTATAGGGCGGCAGCTTCGTATCACTGTAAACATGGATCTGTGCCTGGCACCCGGTCTCCCGGATGGCCTCCAGGGCATGATAGCCGGCACATCCAAAGCCTATGATCGCAAATCGTTCCATATCAGGCTCATTCCTCCCATCTTTCATTCTTTTCCTCTGCCCTCTTCTGCGAACAGGGCAAAAAGGGATGCCGCAGGCATCCCCTTTCTTTATTTCTCAGCTTTCTTGGAAGCCACGTAGTTATATCTGATCTGAGTATAAACAAGAAGAACCACAATGTAAATACCGCAGGCGATTGCTGCCGGAACAGTCAGATCGGACAGATTCACATAGGACGTACCCAGCATCAGAATACCGATCACCGCAAGAATTGCGTGAAGGGTTCCCTTGCTCATATAGAAGGTTGACTTTTTATATTCCTCCGGCAGATGCTCAGGCAGTCTCCAGCAGGCCAGAAGCACCATAAATTCTGTAATCATATCCGTACCAACACCCATATTGGAGATCAGTGTCAGATCCATGCCTGTAACGATGGGAATCGCGCCCATAACAAAGAAGATTCCCAGTATAACAATGGGTACGCCATGCTTATTTTCATTTGCAAAGATTTCAGGAAGCCATCCCTCTCTGGAGGCTGCCTGGAGACCTCTTGTAACCCAGCTCAAGGTGCCGTTTAAGGTAGTCAGCAGGGCGAACAGCGCTCCGCCGAACACAAAGAACAGATACAGCCAGGTCGGGAAAATCTCCTGGGCTACCAGGGTCAGATTCTGGAAGGCAACGGTCTCAATAGGAAGCACACCAGAAGCTACCACACCGATAAATGCGTAAAATACAGCTACGACGGAAGTTGACAGTACGATTACCTTAGGAATGGTTTTGGCCGGTTCTACAATATCGTCACCATTTTCCGCTACGAATTTAGCTCCGCCGCAGGCAAAGCTTAAAAGAGCAACTCCCGTAAAGAAGTTCTTCGGCCCGTTTGGCATAATATTTTTTGTTGTAATCGCAAGTGTTCTCCAGTCTACCTTCGGCAGTCCAAAGGCAATAAACAGGAACAAGCTCAGAAGCAGAAATGCTACCATACACTTCTGCACCTTGGCGCTGGACTGAAGTCCGACCATATTAACTCCGGTACAGAGAATCAGAGCTATCATCGCCACAACTGCCTCGCTGAAGCCTGTAAAAATAGAACAGAAATAGCTTGCAAAGCCCTTGGCAAAGGTCGCGATCAGCACCTGGCTCAGAACAAACATACCGATATACATAAAACCCGCCTTATCTCCCATCAGGCGCTTTACATAGGTGTAGCCCGCACCGGAGGCCGGAATGGTAGAAGTCAGGATGATAAATGGAACGCAGGTGGAGATTGCCAGCAGCGCGCCTAGAATAAAAGCATAGGGCGTTCCATGTCCTGTCATTCCGATTACTACACCAGTCAGCACCATAATACCGGAACCGATTATCTGTCCGATCGCAAGCCCCATACAGTCAGAAAAGCTGATCTTTTGATGGGTGCTCTGTTTGTTGTCTTTCACTTCTCCCATGTTTTGAATCCCCCTGTTTTTTAATTCATGTATTTCCCATACATCTCTGCTATTTTTCCAAGGCCCTCCAGCAAAAGCGCTCTGGTGCAGCCAATGTTCAGCCGCATAAAGCCCTCTGCCTGCGCCCCATAATGACTTCCATCTCCCAAGGCAACTTTGTACTCCTGGGCGAGAATCCGTGTTATTTCCCTGCTTGGAAGCCCCAGGCAGGTCATATCCAGCCACATAAGGAAGGTTCCATCATGGTTTGTAACCTTCACCCCCGGCATCCGCTCTGCGGCAAAGCGGCAGACGGTTTCTGCATTTTCCTTCAGGTAAATAAGCTGTTCATCCACCCATTTATCCCCATATGTATAAGCTGCCTCCATAGCGGTAAACGCCAGGTCCGAAGGGCCGAACATCCAGCAGGCGTCATAGCTGTCTGAGACTTTCTGCTTCAGCTCCGAATCCGGTATGATCATACAGGAAGAGCCAAGACCTGCCATGTTAAAGGTCTTGCTGATCGCCGTATAAACCACCAGCTTTTTATACACAGACGAGAACCGTCCCGCCGTAGTATAAGGCCTTTTAATGCCGAAATCCGCATGGATCTCATCACTCAGCAGATATACATCATACTGAACACACAGGGCTGCGATCCGCTCCATCTCCTCATAGGTCCATACACGTCCAATGGGATTGTGGGGATTGCAGAACACTACCGCCTTTACCCCGTTTTTAAGTTCATTCTCAAAACGTTCAAAATCAATGGTATAGCATCTCTCATGAAGATCAAGAGGGCAGTCCACCAGTGTATGACCGCTGTTTTTCACTGCCGCAAAGAAGGGGTCGTACACTGGAGTGAACACAAGCACCTTCTCTTCCTTTGGAAGAATGGCATTTAAGGTAAAATAAATACCTGTAACCACACCGTAGCTTAAAAGCATCCATTCTGTCTCTGGTTTCCACTGATGACGGCGCTCCCACCAGCCCTGAATGGCTGTGTATACGCTGTCAAGAGGCTCCGAATAACCGATCAGCGGATGATCGCAGCGGGCTTTGATTGCCCCCAGGATTTCAGGTACAGAAGCAAAGTCTGTGTCTGCGATCCAGAATGGAAGAAGTCCGTCCTTCTGTCCGAATGAATACTGTTTGTTCCACTTAATGCTGGTTGTCCCCCTGCGGTCAATCGGCCTGTCGAAATCATACATAACCCTGGTTCCTTTCTTTGTCCCTTTTTCTTAAGGTAATATAAGCGGAAGCTGAACTTATTATGACAGCTAAGTTGGATGAAGTCCGCTCTTGTTATGAATTATAACAAGATTATCTTGTTTTATCAAGTCTGATCTTGTTACTCATTTGTCGAAAATGATATTTTTTCTGTTATATGCAAAGTTTATATGTGTATTTTGTGCAGATTTAACAAGAATTTTTCTTGATTATACTTGTTATGGATCATCATCTGTTTGCCCGGCAATAAAAAACAGCCTCCGATAAACAGAAGCTGTTTTTTATATCTGTTTTTTACTCATCCGATGCCCAGAGCCATCAGCACAGGCACCGCCACTGCCGGCACCAACAGGGCCGGAAGCAGATTCAGGGTCTTGATTTCCTTGATTCCCAGGATCCCAAGGCCGCTGCTGAGGATCAGGATGCCACCTACCAGGCTGATCTCCGTCATCAGCGCATCTGTAATAAATGGCTCGATGAACCGGGCCAGCAGATAGATGCTCCCCTGCCAGCAGAACAGCACACCTGCGGCAATGGACATACCGATACCGAAGGTGGAGCTTAATACAATGGAAGTAATACCATCCAGAATAGCATTGGTAAACAGGTAAGTATTATCCCCCTGAAGGGCACTCTGCATAGGCCCCAGAATAGAAAGCGTCCCCGCGCAGAACAAAAGAATGGCTGTAGAAAGCCCCTGAGCCAGGTTGGAGCCTCCTGAGATCCTCCCAACAGCCCGGTTAAACGCCGAAGCCAGATCCAGCCGGGTGCCGATCACACCACCCGCTGCCAGACTGACGATAAAAAGTACATGATATTCTGACTGGGGCATGGCCTGGACAATGGAGTTGATTCCCAGAGCCGTTGCCGCCAGGCCCATGGAATCCATCATAATGCTCTTATACTTCTCGCCGATCCCCCGCTTCAGACTGCTTCCGATCAGGCTTCCGATCAATATTGTACTGGTATTTGCAATCGTGCCTATCATTTGTTTTCCCCCATTTCATTCCAATATACATATTACGCCTGCCGGAGACGGTCCGGCAGCGCTGTTTATCCAACTTATTATGAATTATATCATGTTCATTGGCAAAGTAAAGGGGATTTTCTTATTTTCACCATTCTTCTCCCGGATACTTCATCCCCCATTCCTTCCGCAGCCTGGTCATAATGGACATAACATCCCGGCTCAGCTCCAGCTTCAGCACAGAGGTATCTCCTGAAAGAATGGCGGCCTCCATATCCTCCATCTCATAGCGCAGGGCGGAGGCAGTGCTTCCTTCGCAGATCTCCTCTGCGGCGCCTGTCTCAGCGTCTACGATCACTGCCTTGTCTGCTCTTGGATATTCCATGATTTCGATATAGCCCTTTTCACAGCTGATCACAGCGCGTTTGGGCTGCTTGGAGTGAAGGCTTAAGGCCAGGGCGGCCATCTGTCCATCACGGTTCATCAGAAGGATGGAGGCCTGCTCGTCCGCTCCGGTGGGGGCCGGCCGCATCTGGCTTAGGATCTGATCCGGCTGGCTGGACATAAAGCTTCTGGTGATACTCAGGGCATATACACCGATGTCAAGAAGGGCGCCTCCTGCCAGGTTCATATTGAAGAAACGGTTGGTCATATCATAATCCTTGAAGCTGCCGAAGTTGGCGGTGATCATCTGCACCTTTCCAAGTCTTCCGCTTTCTATGATGTTCCAGAGCTTCTTATAAAGGGGCATATGCCAGATAGTCATGGCCTCTGCCAGCACCAGACCTTTTTCCTCTGCAAGAGCAGCCATGTCCTCCAGCTCACGGCTGTTTAAGGTAATGGATTTCTCAACGAACAGGTGCTTTCCATGCTCCAGGGCCTTCTTCATAAAACCGTAATGGGTGTTGTGGGGCGTGGTCAGGTAGATCACATCCACCTCCGGATCCGTAAACATTTCCTCAAACTGGTCATAAACCTTCTCAACACCGTATTTTTCCGCAAAAGCAAGGGCTTTTTCATGGGTACGGTTTCCCACTGCGTACAGGCTGCGTCCCATTTCCTGAAGGGCCTGGGCCATCTGGTTGGCGATCACGCCGGTTCCAAGTACAGCCCAGTTAAGTGTGGTTTTTGTCATCGTGCAGGGTTCTCCTTGTCTGTTATTCTTAAGCAACATTATATTTCACCTGCCGTCTGATTTCAATACACATTCTGTCCAATCTTCCCCCAACCTTCCGCGTCACCCGCCTTTCCGGCTCCCGCGATCCATTATCTTGCAAAACACCACCGCCGCCAGCGTACTCACCGCCGTCGCCGCAATCCCCGGCCCCACAATAGCTGCCGGATTCACACTGCCGTACTGGCTCCGGTAGGCGATCATGTTCATGGGGATAAGCTGGAGGGAGGAAATGTTAATAATAAGAAAGGTGCACATTTCATTGCTGGCAGTGCCGGGGGGCTTAGCTGGTATGGGGCCGGCGTGGATTCTGCGCTGTTCTTCTGTTTTTTTTAGTTCTTCCATGGCTTTAAGACCCGCCGGCGTAGCCGCCCACCCCAGCCCCAAAATATTGGCGATCATATTAACAGAGATCTGCCTGGCGGCTTCGCTGTCGGCAGCAAGATCTGGAAAGAGGAACCGGAGTACCGGTCGGAAACCTTTTGACAAAAGCTCGATGAGTCCGGCCCGTTTTCCCACCTCAAGCACCCCCGTCCACAAGGACATGACCCCAAGCATGGTGATGCACAGGGATACCGCCTCTTTTGCCGAATCCAAGGCCCCCTCCGTTACCTGAGGCAGCCGCCCCTGAAATGCACCCCACAATACTCCCGTAAGGATCATACCGGCCCAAAGATAATGAAGCATGTCTGTTTCTCCTATACTTCTCATCCTATTTATAAGAATTTATGCCCATTTCTCCGACAGATTCCCATTTTGTTACAAAAAAATAAAACCAGGACCATTTTTGTAAATAATATTACGCTTTATTACGTTTACATAACATGCATTGACCCTGGAGCTGCTCTATAGTATATTCTCAGCATACAGCAACACAACAACACAGACACAAACACAAGGAGATATGTTATGAGAAAATACAGCAAATATTTTGTACTTCCCTGCGCAGCTATGGCACTGACCATAGGGACCGCATTTGCAGCACAGGCAGCCACCGGATGGGCCGAGGAAAACGGCAAATGGGTTTATTATGACACGGACGGCTCCAAGGCCACCGACACCTTTAAGAAGTCAGGGAACAACTGGTTTTACCTTGATTCTGATGGAAATATGGTAAAAAGCGCATTGGTAGAGGATGACGGCAACTATTTCTATATGAACTCTGCCGGCGCCATGGTCACCAACGAGTGGCGGGCTATTGACAATGAGGACGGCGGCAGTGACGAGCCGGATCAGTGGTGGTATTATTTCCAGTCCAACGGCAAGGCAGTGAAGGCCTCTGAAAGCAGCGACCGGGTAAAATTCGTCACCCTCCCTACCTCCACCGGAAACGCCAAGTTTTCCTTTGATGATGAAGGAAAAATGCTGTTCGGCTGGCTGGATGAAAACGGTGAAATGCTGACTGACGAGGACGCATGGCAGAGCGGCATCTACTACTGCGGTGAAAACGGCGATGGCCGCATGACCACCGGCTGGCGCTATATTGAAGCGGAAAATGACGAGGATACCACAAGAGAAGGCGACGGCTACTGGTTCTTCTTCGGCTCCAACGGCAAAAAGACCGCAGATGATGATTCTAAGAAGATCAATGGACGCAAATACAGCTTTGACGAGTACGGCGCCGCTCATTTTGAGTGGTACAATGACCCCGGAAACGCAAGTTCCTCCTCCGCGAACCGCTATTACAACACAGAGGAGCAGTGCTGGATGTCCACCGGCTGGTTTAAGACGATTCCTGACGAAAATGCAGATCCCGAGGGCTATGACACCGGCGAAGCATACTGGTATTACGCCGATTCTGACGGCGACCTGGTAACCTCCCAGATCAAGCGTATTAACGGCCAGTCCTATGCCTTTGACGAGTATGGAAAAATGCTTCACGGCCTCTATAAGATTGAATTTGAGGAGGACGGAAAGACCATCCGCAGCGCAGAAGAAATCGAGGAGGACGACCAGCTTCCCGATGAGGACGAGGACGTATATGTATACTGCTTCGGCGATTCACCAAAGGAAGGCGCCATGAAAACCGGCACCATCACCCTGGAAATCAGCGGCGAGAAGCATTCCTACAGCTTTGAAACCTCCGGAAGCAAGAAGGGCTCCGGCACAGACGGCATCGACGGCGACTACATTTACATAAAAGGACGAAAAGTCCAGGCCGAGGAAGGCACCAAGTACCAGCCATTTACCTACAAGGACAATACATACCTGATCAGCACCTCCGGCAAGCTGGTTAAAAATAAGAAAAATGTGAAGGACGCGGATGATGTGTATTATAAGACTGACAGTAAGGGGATTATTGTAGAGTCTGGGAGTGAGAAGCTGGATTGATGGTTGAAAAGATTTTTTTACAAAGTAAAGATTGTGCTGTATAATGCTTAATAACAAACAGCGTATATTATGACAGAAAGGAAACGGAATGCTCAGCGAATTGGTTATTAAGCATTATGATAAGCTAAATAAAAATGATCTGTATTTATGCGAATACATAAGTACCCATAAGAAAGAGTGCAGCGGATTGACCATTGAGGAGCTGGCGGAAAAAAGCCATATTTCCAAAAGCAGCATTCTCCGCTTTGCCCAAAAGCTTTCCCTGCGGGGCTACAGCGAACTGAAGGTATACCTAAAGCTGGACTGCGAGCAGGACCCGCCTTCCGCAGGTGACACCTTATCTGAGGTCTGTGACAACTATCACCGGGCCATTGAGGATTTTAAGGCCAGGAACTGTGACCGAATCTGTCAACTGCTGTATGACGCCAATCGAATTTTCATCTACGCAACCGGCAGTATGCAGGCCAGTGTTGGAAGCGAGCTGCAGAGAAAATTTCTCTACGCCAAAAAATGCATCTATACCAGCAATGGAATCGGAGAATTTAAGCAGATCATGGGTATTGCGGACAAGGACGATGTTGTAATCATCATTTCTCAGTCCGGGGATTCTGAGACAACTCTCTCCTGCGCGAGACAGGTTAAAATGAAAGGGATCCCTCTGATTGCATTTACCAAAATGAAGGTAAATGGCCTGGCAAGGATCAGCGACGAGTCTCTGTATGCCGGAACCTCGGTAGTGGCTTCCTCTGTCCGGGACACTTATGAAACCTCCATACTGTTTTTTATGCTTACCGAAATCTTGCTGATCAAATACATTTTGTATAAAGAAGCACGAGAAAAAAAGCTGTAACTATCTATACCGAAGAACAGGTTCAAACGCCTGTTTTCCGGTATTTTTTCCTTTTTTATTTTGGGAAAAAGTGTCATAAACCGGGAAAAATATCTAAAACATGGATAAATACCTGAATCCCTTCCCACCATTGAAATACAGTCTCTGGTTTGCTATGATGGGCCCATACAAAGCGATACGATCCGGATTCACGCAAAACAAAAAAAGGAGCAGAAAGCAAATGAAAGACTCTATTGTAGGGGGACTGCAGAAATTTTCCAAAGCAATGATTTCCTCCGTACTGTATCTTCCCGCCATTGGTATGGTCATGGTAGTCTGTAATATTTTTACAAACGCCAACATAACCAATGCCCTGCCATTTTTGCAGCAGGACTGGCTATACCTTCCTTTCAAGGTAATCTACGATGCGCTGCTGTCAATTTTCGCAAATCTGGGTCCCATCTTCGCTATAGGAATTGCCTTTGGACTGGCGAAAAAGAAAAAGGAGCACGCAGCCCTGGTGGCATTTATGTCCCTGTTTGTCTACCTGGCCTCCCAACAGTCATTTTTAACGTTGACTGGACGTCTGACAGAGACCACCGGAGGAGCAACCGGGCAGGCTATGATGCTTGGATTCCAGGTAATCAACGCGGGGGTATTTGCAGGAATTATCATCGGGATCCTTGCAGGACTGGTACATAACCGATATTGTGACAAGGATCTCGGAACCATCTTTTCTGTTTACGGAGGTACAAAATTTGTATTTCTGGTTATGATCCCCATTATGCTGGCCATGTCCATCGGCCTAGTTTACATATGGCCTCCCATCCAGCATCTGATCAATAGCCTGACCTATTTTATCGGAACCTCCGGCATACCTGGATTCTTTACCTTTGGCTTCCTGGACCGCCTTCTCATCCCTACAGGTCTCCACCAGATCCTGGAAAGCGTAATCTACTATACAGACCTGGGCGGCGTTGCCACTGTAGGAGGGCAGGTGATCGCCGGTACCAGAAATATTGCCCTGGCTGAGATTGCAGATCCCAATACAGCAAAACTTCACATTTCTACTGTATTTGCGTGTGTCAGCATTGCCAAAATGTTCGGCCTTACAGGAGCAGGGTTTGCCATGTTAAAATGCGCGAAGCCGGAGCAGAAACAGAAAGCCAAGGCCATTTTCATCCCTGCAATCCTGACCTCTGCCCTTACAGGTATCACAGAGCCCATCGAATTTACCTTTTTGTTTGTAAGCCCAGTACTTTTTGCGATCCATTCTGTACTGACAGGACTTGCCTTAGTTGCCCTGTACCTGTTTAACGTAACAAGCTGCACCATGGGAAGCATCATCGACGTATTCCTTTACAATGTACCTGCTGGAGTGGCAAAGACCAACTGGCCCGCCTTCCTGATCATCGGTATCGTTTTGATGATCCTGTATTATGTAATCTTCTGCTGGTATATTACGAAATTTGATGTAAAGACCCCAGGAAGAGATGACAGCGATGAGGTAGCACTGATCACAAAGGCGGATTATCAGAAGAAAAAGGCCCGGACCGAGGACAATGCTCTGGAAACCGGCCATCAGATCTGCGAGGCAATCGGAGGAAGGGATAACTTGGTTTCCGTGGACAACTGCTTTACCAGGCTCAGGCTGGAGCTGAAAAGCACAGATCCGGTGAATGATACCCTTCTTACGGCTACTGGAAGTAAGGGCGTGGTAAAAAGAGGTACAGAAATACAGATCATTTACGGTACAAATGTAATCAAATATAGAAAAATGCTGGAAGATTATTTAGATTCACTTTCTTAAAAAGTGGGAAAAGAGGGAAATTATGAATAAGAAATTTTCAATTACCATTGCAGGCGGCGGAAGCACCTTTACACCAGGAATCGTCTTGATGCTGTTGGATCACATGGATACATTTCCCATTCACCAGATCAAGCTTTATGACAATGACGGAAATCGCCAGGAAAAAATTTCCAAGGCATGTGAAATCCTTTTACAGGAGCGTTTTCCCAAAGTGCAGTTTTCCTACACTACAGACCCTGAGACAGCCTTTACCGACACTGACTTTGTGATGGCCCATATCCGGGTAGGAAAATACAAAATGAGGGAGCTGGATGAAAAAATCCCCTTAAAGTACAATGTAGTAGGCCAGGAGACCTGCGGCCCAGGCGGGATCGCATACGGTATGAGATCAATCGGCGGCGTTCTTGAGATCCTTGACTACATGGAGAAGTATTCTCCAGACGCATGGATGCTGAATTATTCTAATCCGGCAGCTATTGTTGCCGAAGCAACCAGAAAGCTGCGCCCTAACGCAAGGATCATCAATATCTGCGATATGCCCATCGGAATTGAAAGAAGCTTCGCTTCCATCCTCGGCCTGAAAGACCGCAAAGAAATGATCTGCCGTTATTTCGGCCTGAACCATTTCGGATGGTGGACCAGCATTACGGATAAGGAAGGAAATGACCTGATGCCAAAGCTGAAAAGCTATGTAAAAGACAATGGCTATGTAGTCAATACAGTCGATTTCCAGCACAAGGATCCCAGCTGGAAGGACACTTACCTTAAAGTAAAAGACGTATATGCCCTTGACCCTGAAACGCTTCCAAATACCTATTTGAAGTATTATCTGTGCCAGGATTATGTGGTGGCTCATTCTGATAAAAATTATACCAGGGCAAATGAGGTTATGAACGGCAGAGAAAAGCAGGTATTTTCAGCCGCTGAGGACATTGTCCGAAAAGGTACGGCAAAGGACTGCGCCTTCCATGTAGATAACCACGCCTCCTTTATCGTTGACCTGGCAAGAGCCATTGCCTTTAATACCGGGGAGAGAATGCTGCTGATCGTAAAAAATGAGGGAGCCATCTCCAACTTTGATGAAGATGCCATGGTTGAGATCCCCTGTATCGTAGGGAAAAACGGCCCAGAACCCCTGTCTATCGGAAAAATCCCAACCTTCCAGAAGGGACTTATGGAGCAGCAGGTAGCCGTTGAAAAACTGGTAGTGGAAGCCTGGGAGGAGGGTTCATATCAGAAGCTGTGGCAGGCTCTGACACTGTCAAAAACAGTTCCTAGCGGTGAGGTGGCAAAGCAGATCCTGGACGATCTAATCGAGGTAAACCGGGAGTTCTGGCCAGAGTTGAAATAAAAAACGTTTTAATGCTATACGGCACAGTCTATTGGGCTGTGCCGTTTTGTATGGGTCTCTTGACATTATACTAACTATATAGTTTATAATGTGAGAGACCCTTAATTTTTACTATTTTTATGAAAGGATGTTTTATCATGCTCCGGCTTAATAAGCTGACCCGGTGGTGGGCCCGGGAGATCCGTCCCACTTTTACACTAAAAACCACCGTTTCTATTCTGATAGGAACGGCAATTACCACCTTCGGTATCTACAACATTCATCAGCAGTCTGACATTACAGAGGGAGGGATCCTTGGAATGGTCCTATTGTTTCATTTCTGGCTTGGGGTGTCTTCTTCTCTGCTGTCTCCAGTGCTGGATACTCTGAGCTATCTGCTGGGTTTCCGGTATCTGGGAAAGGAATTTCTTAAGACCTCTATTTTTGCGACCATATGTATGGCAGGCTTTTTCCGGCTATGGGAGCTGTTCCCGCCGGTTCTTCCAAGCCTGGCGGATATGCCTGTACTGGCGGCAATTCTGGGCGGCTGCTTTATCGGCTGCGGCTGCGGCCTGGTAGTGCGTCAGGGAGCCAGCTCCGCCGGAGACGATGCCCTGGCCCTGGTGATCTCAAAGCTGACTCACTGGAGGATCTCACGGGCTTATCTGTTTACAGATGTAACGGTGTTGATTTTATCGCTGTCTTATATTCCTGTGCAGAGGATTTTGTATTCCCTGCTTACAGTTACGATTTCTTCGTTTTTGATTGATTTTATACAGAATGTCGGAAGGGAGCGGGCGGAGGTTACATCTGCATAATTTTGCAAGGTAACTGCTACAGGCTGTAGGCAGACAAGTGAAATAGTAAAACTTGTCACTTAGAAGGAGCGTATTTTATGTCTCAAAATTTTTCGGAACTATCGTCTGAACAGAAATAAATGCGGCAGACGTTTACGGTTTTATGGCAAAATGGTATGATGAATGAAAACACAGGGACGTTTGCGGAGGTAAAAAGATGCAGAAACTAATCTATATAGCAGATGATGAACAAAATATACGGCAGATGATGAAAACATTTCTGGAAAACGAGGGATATGCAGTAAAGACATTTGCCAACGGAGCACAGATACGTCAGGCTGTTGAACAGAAATTTCCGGATATGATTATCCTGGACGTGATGATGCCCGGAGAAGACGGATTCAGCTTATGCACATCCTTCCGCAAACAAAGCGGAGTTCCCATCATAATTGTATCAGCAAAAGACAGCCCCCTGGACCGTGTAACAGGAATTACTCTGGGAAGTGATGATTACATTACAAAGCCATTCCTTCCGTTGGAGCTGATCGCACGCGTAAAAGCACTGTTCCGGCGGGCAGAACTATCAGAACCAAAGAACTCAGAGACTGTTTCTGAACGCTATGAATGCGGTAACCTGGAGCTTTATCAGAAAGAAAGAAAAGTTCTTGTAGGGAAGGAAGAATTTCCTGTAACGCCGACTGAATTTGAATTTCTCCTGTATCTGATCGAAAGAGAGGGGGCAGCAGTGCCAAAAGAGGAGCTTCTTGAACAAGTATGGGAATGCAGAATGAAAGAGGAGCAGAGAATGCCTGACGATCTGGTAAAACGGCTGCGTAAAAAGCTGAAGGCAAAAAACTCCACTGCTGTGGTAGAAACCGTCTGGGGATATGGATACCGGCTGACAGCCAGCATCATTTAAGGACAGGGGGATACAGATGGGACGGAATATGCGGACGAGGATCTTCTGGCCTGTTCTGGCTGTTATACTGTTTCTGACAGCGGGGGTATGGATTTCATTTGCCGCTACCTCTGAACAGTATGCCGCTTATACAGCTGAAAAATATACGGCTGAAATGATCGGAACGGTTGAGGAAGGGAAAGAAAATATTTACAGGGAGGCACAGAGCCTGCAGAACAAGGAAAACGCACGGCAATATTCTAAAGAATTACTGCAGTATGTAAAATCCCATATTAAAACAGGGGAGACGGCCGGAAAATTATTTGTATTTAATTCAAAGCTCAGGCAGACCTATCCTCAGACGCCGGAAGAAGGTACCGTACCTGACAGGCTCAGACAGGCATGTACAGAGCTTTTGGAAAAAAATTCCGGAATCACAAGCCTGGAAAAAACTCTTAACATAGACGGTGAATACTGGCATATCCGCATATCGGCACTGGATACAGAATACAACGTAAGGGCAAAATATTTTGTAGCAGCATCACAATTGCCAAACCTCTCCCTGATGTGGAGTTATATGGGAAAACTGCTTGCAGGGATTACCACAGCAGCCATTGTCCTGGGAGCTGTACTGGTATGGCTTGCGGCAGGAAGCATCACACGCCCCCTAAGAAGATTCTGCCAGCAGGTACAGTCTGCCGGAATGGGAAAAACCGGTCAGATCAGCGAGGCATATTCTCTTTCTGAGTTGGAAACCCTGAAAAAGGCTTATAATCAGATGGAAGCGCGGATCCGTCAAAGCCAGGCGTCAAAAGACCGCTTTTTCCAGAATGTTTCCCATGATTTAAGAACACCTCTGGCATCTATCGTCGGCTATGCACAGGGAATCCAGCGCGGCGTTATGAAAAGCCCCCAGGAGGCTGCCGGTATCATTTTGTCCGAAAGTCTTCGCATGAAGAACCTGGTAGACAGTATTCTGACACTGACAAAAATAGACAACCGGGAATTAAAGCTTCACCTGGTGCAAATTGATTTAGAGGAATTTCTGGAGGAACGGCTGGATGCGCTGAGAGGTATGGCCGGAGTATGCAGGCTTGAGCTGGAGATTCAAAGGGAAGGTATGACAATACAAACGGATCCTCAGCTATTAAACCGCATTGTACAAAATGTGATCTCAAACTGTATCCGGTATGCAAAGGAAACCGTTACGGTGCGGCTGAAAGCAGAAGATACATGGGCAGTAATCTATGTGGAAGACGATGGAAACGGGTTCAGCAAGGAAGATCTTCCCCATGTATTTGAACGGTTTTACCAAGGGGAAAAGGGTGCTTTCGGAATCGGGCTTTCAGTGGTATGGTCTGGAATCACTTACTTGGGAGGCAGGGTGGAAATCGGAAATCTGGAACCTCCCCTCCACGGAGCCTTTTACCGCCTGTATTTTCCGCTTTCATAAAATTGTCCAAAAAATGTAAGGAACAGCCACATTTCTGCCACATAAAAAACCTACAAAAATGTCTCAAAATCAGCTATTGTAAAGTCAGGCCGGCAATCAGAAATAAAAGCTGTTTTTACTTTGAAGAAGGGAAGGGCATAAAAATGAAAAAATGGAGACTCACAGCATTATCTTTTATCTGTACAGCAGCTATGGCATTTCCAGTACAGGCAGGAACCTGGATCCCGGAGGGAGATACATGGAAATACCAGCAGGAGGATGGAACACTGGCGGTAAACCGCTGGATACAGGATACGGACGGCAGATGGTACTATCTGGATCAAAATGGAGTTATGGTACGAAATTATATAACTCCGGACGGATATGTAACCGGCAGAGACGGGGCCTATATTACCGGAATGTGGCAGGATGGAGATTCACCGGTAACACCATGGGACTATCAGCAGCTTTTAGGGCGTGGTATGGATGTGGACTGGTCAAAAACCAAAGAAGGACGCAAATGGTATCAGGCAAAAGCTGTAGAAGATTTTAAGGCCGCAGGTGTGGACCATGTGAGAATCCGTGTAAAGGATGATCTGACACCGGATATACTGTCCAGCCTGGACCAGCAGATCGAGGATTGCTTAAGCCGGGGAATGATACCAATTTTAGCATACCAGGCAGATGAGTTCAAAAATAACCCCTGCCAGGAAACCATCGATAAAGTCACAGGCTGGTGGCGGACAGCTGCAGAGCATTTCCAGACGAAATCTCATATGCTGGCTTTTGACCTGATGATTGAGAGCTCAGACGAACTGAATAAACAGCCGGAAATGCTGAATCAGATGATTGAGCAGACAGTAACCGCAATCCGCCAGAGTAATCCGGACCGTATTCTTATCATGTCCCCCAGACTGCGGTCCGATCCCATGTATCTTTCAGAATTGAACATACCAACGATGGCAAACGGATATATGATGGCGGAATGGCATTTTTACGCTTCAGGACCAAGTAAGACAAATGAAAGAAAAAAATGGACCACTGGGACAGACAGTGAGCGGAATCTGATTCAGGAAAAGATTGGATATGCGCTGCGCTGGCAGGAGGAAACCGGAATACCTACCTGGGTGGGAGCCTGGATGCCGGGAAACTATAACGATGAAAATAATTATACCCTCAGTGAACAAATGGAATTTGCATCCTTCATGTGCAATTCTCTGGAAGCAGCAGGAATCCCTTTTGCTGTAAACTCAGATACAAAATTTTATGACAGAGAAAATGGAGTATGGCTGGAGGCGATGGCACCGCTGAGACAGCTGATCTGGGCTGATCAGCCGCTGACATAAAATCACGCCTCACCACAGCTTCCATCAGCATCACTCCAAATTCCCATGCCGCCTCTCATCCGGGACTCATAATAGGAGCTTACTTTTACCATCTTCTTCACTCATCCCATTCTAAGCCTACATCCGCACAACCACCCGCCGGATAGGCATATACAGCTCCAGAAAATAAGTTGCCGCATCTCCGCTGAAAAAGGAGGTCATATCATTGGCATAGACCGTTCCTTCTGCCTCGATGCCCCGGCTTTCACCCCAGCGGACCATTTTTTCAATCAGAGACATATCCGGCAGGGTCTGATCGGAAGAAGCAATCATATAGATACAATCCAGCTCCTCTGTCATGGGATAGGCTTCGGGATTAAAGTTGTCTCCCAGCACCGGCGCCAGCTCCTTGTAGAACAAAAGCCTGGTCCCCCGGTTCTTAAGCTCTGTTCCCGTATAGGAAAGAATATTATAAAAATAGGTCATATCAAGGCCTGCAAGGGTAGAGGATAAGCCGAACCACCGCTTTAATCCCTCCTGCAGGTCTTCACATTCTCCCATCACATAGGCCAGTGGGAATTTCCTCACGGAGCACCGGTCAAGGCACTTATCGATCCGGTCCATATCCTTTTCCATCAGGGAAAGCCGGGCAATGGCCTGGCGGTGATGGCGGATGGCCTCCCGCTCCTCCTGCACCCTCTGCCGGATATGATCCCGGATCAGGCAGGTGGTGGCCTTTCCGCTCATCAGCTCCTCTATATCCTCCAGACTGGTATTCATCTTTCGGTGATAAAGAATGTACATCAGTTTATAAATGTCATCCTCTGAATAGTACCTGTAGCCATTTTCCTTTTTCCTGGCGCTGATGACTCCCTTCTTCTCATAAAAACGCAGAGCATCCCGGCTGAGGCCCACCATATTTGCCACATCACCGATCAGATACTCCTTCTGCTTTCCTGATACTTTTTCTGACATCACACACACATCCTGTCCATTTATACATTTTTAACACGTCTTTATCTTAAAACTTTCTGGAGCCAAGGTCAATGCCCCACTCAAAAGTGCAAGAGAAGTGTAAGAGAAATGTAACAGTTTCCACCAGCCTTCCGCCGCCCCGAAAGTTATCCACAAACAAAATATTGTGGCCGTCTGTATACACACCACATATCTTGTGTTTTTTGTGGTTTTTTGGTGGATAGTGTGGATAACTTGGTGGATAACCTTGTTAATACACTGGGGAAACCATGGGGAAACGGTGGGGATTGTGGATAAAACGGGTGGAAATCCTATTTTTTTCCTGAAAAAGTTATCCACAGAGTGTTGATAAGTATGTAGATAGAACAAAAGACCGTCCACAGAAAACAAATGTCTCTGTACACGGTCCATTTTTAATCAAGCTCTACTCTCCCAGCAGCTCTCTCATCACCTGTTCCACTGTCTCGATCCGCTCCGCCCGGTACGCGTTGCTTCCGCAAAACAGCAGAGCCTCATCGGTCTCTCCTCTTGCCGCCTTTACCAGGGCCATTGTGATACAGTAGGGAATGGTCCTTATATCACAATGCTCCAGGCACTGGAAGCAGGAGCGTATGGCAGGGCGGTCCCCCTCCTTGATCCGCCTGAGGAAGGGGTTTAAGATTGCCCGGCCCGGCATGCCCACAGGGCTCTGTGTGATTACAATATCCTCTTTCCGCGCATTGATATAGGTCTGCTTATAAGCCTCAGAGGCGTCACATTCCTCTGTAGTCACAAAGCGGGTGCCTACCTGGACCCCGTCTGCCCCAAGGGAAAGCTGGTGGAGCACATCCTCATGACTCCAGATGCCTCCTGCCGCCATCACCGGGATATGACGGCCGTACTTCTCACCATATGCCTTTACTGTCTCAAGGACCGCCTGAAATTCCTTATCATAAGCTTCCCGCTGATAGGTGGAAGGCACATCCGCGGTATCCGCTCCCAGCTCTGCAAGCTGCTCCCTTGTAAAGCCCAGGTGTCCCCCTGCAAGAGGGCCCTCAACCACTACAAAGTCAGGGGCAGTATGGTATTTTCTGTCCCACATCTTACAGATCACCGAAGCCGACTTGGCAGAGGATACGATGGGAGCCAGCTTGATCCTGCGGGCAGGAAGGGGGATTTTCTCTGCCTCCAGCTCCTCATAGGCCTCCTGGACGTATTCGGGAAGGGAAACGGGAAGTCCGGCTCCTGATATGATCACATCGGCCCCGGCCTTTACCGCCTCCTTTACCCACATATCATAATGCTTAGTAGCTACCATGATATTAAAGCCGATGACACCATTTGGCGCAAGTTCTCTTGCAAGCTTTAACTCACGGCGGATGGCCCTCAGGTTCGCCTCCACGAAATTGGTGGTAAAATCAGGCTCCGAAAAGCCGATCTGGGCCGCTGAGATGATCCCCATGCCGCCAGCTGCCGCCACAGCTCCTGCCAGTCTGTGAAGGCTGATCCCAACGCCCATTCCCCCCTGGATCACAGGCTTTTCTACAACCAGATCTCCGATTATTAATGGTTTTGATCCACTCATTACATTCTCCTAAATCTCTCATACCTGTGTTCTGCAAGTGCTTCCTCTGACATGGACAGGTAGGTGTG
This sequence comes from uncultured Clostridium sp., assembly GCA_900549235.1. Taxonomy (GTDB): domain Bacteria; phylum Bacillota; class Clostridia; order Lachnospirales; family Lachnospiraceae; genus Enterocloster. The sequence goes on from URNT01000004.1 coordinate 36,940, forward strand.
GAAAAATGATGCCATGGCCCTGTCCATATACTCTGCCAGCCTGTACAGGTTGTCTGTGCAGGCCGGCTCCTTCTCAGGGATAATGCGCTCGATCAGGCCTAATTTTTTAAGATCCGCAGCAGTTATCTTCATCACTCTGGCCGCGTCGGGAGCTTTTTTGCTGTCCTTATAAAGGATAGAGGCAAAGCCCTCAGGGGACAGGATGGAGTAGACCGCGTTTTCCAGCATCCACACCTCATCCGCCACCGCCATCGCCAGGGCGCCGCCGCTGCTGCCTTCGCCGATCACGATGGAAAGCACCGGCACCTTAAGATCCGACATTTCAAAGAGGTTCCGGGCAATGGCCTCGCCCTGGCCCCGCTCCTCTGCCTCCAGGCCGCAGAAAGCTCCCGGCGTATCCACAAAGCAGACAATAGGACGTCCGAAGGTCTCCGCCTGCTTCATCAGACGCAGAGCCTTCCGGTATCCGTCAGGAGATGGCATACCAAAGTTACGCTTTATATTCTCCTTGGTATTCTTACCCTTCTGCTGGCCGATCACCGTTACCGGCATCCCATGGAACATAGCAATACCGCCTATGATGGCTCCGTCATCCTTAAAATAACGGTCCCCATGGAACTCGATAAACTCATCAAAAATGGCATTGATATAGTCCAAAGCAACAGGGCGGTCTGACCTTCTGGAAAGAAGCACTGTATCCCAGGCGGTTTTGTCCGAGGACCCGGCCCCATCTGTCAGGTCTGCCTCAGCTTTTCCTGTCAGCTCCACATTCATCTTGTGGCTGCGGTGCATATACAGGATCTGGCCGATGACACGCTTCTGATCCTTTCTCTCCACGATCTTATCCACAAAGCCGTGTTCAAGGAGAAATTCTGCTCTCTGGAAGCCCTCAGGCAGCTTCTGGCCGATGGTCTGCTCGATGACTCTCGGGCCCGCGAAGCCGATAAGGGCATGAGGCTCCGCAAGGATAATGTCCCCTAACATGGCAAAACTGGCTGTTACGCCGCCGGTGGTAGGATCTGTAAATACACTGATAAAAAGCTGCCCCGCCTCGTGATGGCGCTTTAAGGCCGCAGAGGTCTTTGCCATCTGCATCAAGGATACGATTCCCTCCTGCATCCTGGCGCCGCCGGAGCAGGCAAACAGGATCACCGGCAGCTTCTCCTTTGTAGCCCGCTCCACCGCCTGGGTGATCTTCTCGCCTACCACATGCCCCATGCTGCTCATAATGAACCGGGCATCGCAGACACCTATCACAGCCGGATTGCCGTCGATGGTGCCTTTTCCTGTTACTATAGCCTCATTTAAATTGCTCCGCTCTCTTGCGGCAGCCACCTTTTTCTCATAGCCCGGAAAATCCAGGGGATTTGAGAAGGGCATTTCTTTGTTCCACTCCTCAAAGCTTCCCGGGTCCATCAGCATCTGGATCCGGCGGTAGGCATGGACACGGAAATAGCCGTTGCACTTGGGGCAGACGTAATAATTATTCATTACATCCTCCACGTAAATGGGCTGGCCGCATTTATTGCACTTGCGCCACATGCCTTCCGGGATCACCGGTTCATCTCCAGCCTGGGACTGGGGCTTGTACTTGGAATCAATTTTTGTATACGTCTTTTTGAACATATCCCGCAACATAAGCAATTTCCTTTCCTATTCACTATATAGTGTATAGTATATACACTTATCGAACATACTCTGAAAAATATTTTTCGATAAATCCAGTATCGGTATCGCCCTCCTGAAAGGCTTCATTTTCCAGGATCTCGTACTGGAAGTTCACATTGGTTTCAATGCCCTCGATCACCACCTCACCCAGGGCGCTGCGCATCTTGGCAATGGCCGATTCTCTGTCCTTATCATATACGATCAGCTTCATCAGCATGGAATCGTAGTTGGCCGGCACCTTATAATCACCGTAAATATGGGTATCCACACGGACGCCGTTGCCTCCCGGAATATGAACATCTGTGATCCGTCCCGGACAGGGCATAAAGTTTTTCTCCGGATTCTCCGCATTGATACGGCACTCAATGGCGTGCCCCTTGATCACCACATCCTCCTGGGATACGCTTAATGGCTCTCCGGCAGCCACACGGATCTGCTCCTTGATCAGGTCAAGGCCAGTAACCATCTCTGTCACCGGATGCTCCACCTGGATGCGGGTGTTCATTTCCATAAAATAGAAATGTTTGTCTTTATCAAGAAGGAACTCGATGGTTCCTGCATTTTCATAGCCTACGGCCTTTGCGGCCCGAACGGCTGTCTCGCCCATCTGTCGGCGCAGCTCCGGTGAGATTACATCACAGGGGGCTTCCTCCAGCACCTTCTGATGGCGTCTCTGGATAGAACAGTCCCTCTCACCCAGATGCACCACATTTCCGTGTTTATCTGCCATGATCTGGAACTCGATATGCCTTGGCTTTTCGATATATTTCTCGATGTACATGGTATCATCGGAAAAGCCCTTTACCGACTCCATCTGAGCCGCGTTAAAATGCTCGGTAAAATCCTCCTCGCTTCTGGAAATACGCATTCCCTTTCCGCCGCCGCCGGAGGAGGCCTTGATCATAACCGGGAAGCCGATCTCCTTTGCCATCAAAAGAGCTTCCTCTGCGCTGTGCACCGGCTCCTTGCTGCCTGGAACTACCGGAACCCCGGCTTCCATCATGGTCTTTCTGGCCTCGGATTTATTGCCCATCTTGTTGATGATCTCAGAGGAGGGGCCGATAAATGTAATGTTGCACTCAGAACAAAGCCTTGCAAAGCGGGCATTTTCAGACAGGAAGCCAAAACCGGGATGAATGGCGTCTGCCTTTAAGGCTACCGTAGCCGCCAGGATCCGCTCCATATTCAGATAGCTCTGTGTGGAGGGAGCCGGGCCGATACAGATAGCCTCGTCTGCTAAAAGGGTGTGGAGACAGTCTCTGTCCGCCTCAGAATATACGGCTACAGTCTGAATCCCCAGCTCACGGCAGGCCCGGATAATGCGGACCGCGATCTCGCCTCTATTTGCGATCAAAATCTTGTTAAACATGGCCTTCTCCTATCCGATCATAAAGGTAAGCTCTGCGGTGGCAGCCACCTTTCCGTCTACCGTGGCAGTGGCTTTTCCAACGCCTACAGGGCCCTTCTGCTTGATGATCTCACACTCTAAGCGCAGCTTGTCGCCGGGGCGGACCATCTGCTTGAACTTGCAGTTATTGATCCCGCCGAAATACCCGGTCTTTCCCTTATAGGACTCCACGCTCAGCATGGCAACGGAGCCCACCTGAGCCAGAGCCTCGATGATCAGCACACCCGGCATCACCGGATTTCCCGGAAAATGTCCCTGGAAATAGGGTTCATTGAAAGTCACGCATTTATAGCCTACTGCGCGGACACCCGGCTCTAATTCCTCGATGGCATCCACCAGAAGAAAGGGATGTCTGTGAGGAAGGATTTCCTGAATTTCTTTAATACCCATCATATCTGTTCCTCCTCTCTGCAGATCAGCGGATACGGAACAATGGCTGTCCGTACTCTACCACGTCCTCATTGTTTACAAGAATGGCTTCTACCACGCCGTCAAATTCGCTCTCGATCTCATTCATCAGCTTCATGGCCTCGATGATACCCAGTACCTGGCCCTTCTTAACGGTATCCCCCACCTTTACAAATGGCTCTGCGTCGGGTGATGAGGAGGCATAGAAGGTACCTACCAGCGGGGAAATGATCACATTGTCAGAACCAATCTCCACAGGGGCAGGGGCGGCTGCCACCGCCGGAGCGGTCATTACAGGAGCGGCTGCCACCTGGACAACAGAAGGAGCCTGGATCAACTCTTTTTCACGCTTTAAGGAAATCTTCAGTTCCCCTTCCTCCAGCTCAAAGCTGGTGAGACTGGACTCGGAAACTGCTTTTACAAGTGTCATAATCTCATCTATCTTCATCCTGCTACCTCTTTTCCTTACTCTGTGAATTTCTTAACAACCAGGCTGGCATTGTGGCCGCCAAAGCCCAGGGAATTGCTGATGGCGTAATCTACGTTCATGGCTACGCCCTGATTTGGTGTATAATCCAGATCACATTCCTCATCCGGCACCTGAAGACCTGCGGTTGCGTGTACGAAGCTGTCCTGGATGGATTTTACACAGGTAATGAACTCAACACCGCCGGCAGCGCCTAACAGGTGGCCAATCATGGACTTGGTGGAGTTGATCTTTACCTTTCTTGCGTGTTCCTCACCCAGAGCCAGCTTGATGGCCTTGGTTTCAAACAGATCATTGTGGTGGGTGCTGGTACCGTGGGCATTGACATAATCGATCTGCTCCGGTGTGATGCCGGCGTCCTTGATGGCTACTTCCATGGCCTTTGCGGCGCCGCTTCCGTCCTCTGCAGGGGAGGTGATATGGTATGCGTCGCAGGTAGCGCCGTAGCCCACTAACTCAGCCAGGATATTAGCTCCTCTTGCCAGGGCGTGCTCTAAGGACTCCAGTACCACAACGCCTGCGCCCTCGCCCATGATAAAGCCGTTTCTTTCCTTGTCAAATGGTATAGAAGCCCGCTTTGGATCATCGGTTGTGTTTAATGCAGTCAGCGCGGTAAATCCAGCTACGCCGATAGGGGTAATGCTTGCCTCTGTACCTCCGGCTACCATTACATCTGCCTCGCCGTACTGAATGGAACGGAAGGCCTCGCCGATGGAATGGGTTCCGGTGGCACAGGCAGTTACCACGTTGATGCACTTGCCCTTCAAGCCAAACTGGATGGCTACGTTTCCGGCTGCCATGTTGCTGATCATCATAGGAACAAGAAGGGGAGCCACGCGGCTTGGGCCCTTTTCATTTAACTTCTTAACGTCCTTTTCCACAGCCTGAAGGGAACCGATACCGGAGCCTACGCTTACGCCTACCCGGTAGGGATCCTCCTTTGCCATATCGATGCCGGACTGCTCTAAGGCCTCCTTTGCGGCGGCTACCGCATACTGTGAAAATGCCTCCATGCGGCGGGCTGCCTTGGGATCCATGTACTGCTTTGGATCAAATCCCTTTAATTCGGCTGCCAGCTTGCATTTATAATCTGCTGTATCAAAATATGTGATGGGGCCGATTCCTACAGTATTGGTTTTCAGGCCCTGCCAAAATGTCTCTACATCATTTCCAATGGGGGTGATGGCACCCATGCCGGTTACAACTACTCTTGTTCTCATATCGATCTGCTCCTGTTCTGCTGACTGCTTACATTGCCATTCCGCCGTCTACGCTTAAGACCTGGCCAGTAATATATTTTGCTTCATCGGATGCTAAAAATGCCACTGCATTTGCCACATCCTCGGTTTCTCCAAAATGCTTCATCGGAATCTGCTGGGTGGCGGCTTCCTTTACGCTGTCGCTTAAAACATCGGTCATGTCCGTAGCGATAAAGCCCGGGGCCACTGCATTTACTGTGATCCCTCTGCTTGCCAGCTCTCTTGCGGCTGACTTTGTAATGCCGATGACACCGGCCTTCGCAGCACAGTAGTTAGCTTGTCCCGCATTTCCAAGGACACCGGATACGGATGAAATGTTGATGATCCGTCCAGCTCTCTGTTTCATCATCTGCCTGGAAATGTGCTTCATGCAGTTGAATACGCCCTTTAAGTTGGTCTGGATCACCGCGTCAAAATCCTCCTCAGACATCTTCATCAGAAGGTTATCCCTTGTGATGCCTGCGTTGTTCACCAGGATGTCCAGTCTGCCGTAGCGGGAGACAATGTCCGCCAGCATAGCGCCGCAGCTGTCGAACTCGGAAACATTGCACTGCACCGCTTCTGCCCTGCCTCCGGCTGCCTCGATCTCCTTTACCACTTCCTCTGCCTTTGCGGCAGAACCATTATAATTTACAATGACCACAGCGCCCTTTGCGCCCAGAGTCAGGGCGATCTGGCGGCCGATGCCGCGGCTTGCTCCCGTTACCAGTGCAATCTTTCCTTCCAGCATGTTAAATCTCCTCTCTCTTTTCCATATATGACGGGGAATCCATTAGGACAGTGCCTCCACTGCCTTCTGGACATCCTCCAGCTTTTCTACATTCAGTGTCTTTACTTCTTTATTGATCTTCTTCATAAAACCGGCCAGTGTCTTGCCTGGGCCGATCTCGATAAAGGTATCCACGCCGTCTGCCAGCATGGTCTCGATGCTCTGCTGCCATTTTACAGAGGAGGAAACCTGCTTTGTCAAAAGCTCCTTTACCTCAGCGGCAGAGGGTACATACTGAGCGGTTACATTTGCCACATAGGGAATGACCGGTTCATGTACAGTTACCTGCTCTAATACCTCTCCCAGCTTCTCTCCCGCGCCGGTAAGCATACCGGAGTGGAAGGGACCGCTTACATTTAACATCAGGGCCCGCTTGGCTCCTGCTGCCTTTAATTTCTCACAGGCTTCCTCTACGGCTGCCTTTCTGCCGGAGATCACGATCTGCCCGGGGCAGTTGTAGTTGGCAATCCATACGCCTTCAATGGGAGCGGTTACTTCCTCGATCACCGCCGCGTCCAGGGCAAGTATAGCTGCCATAGCTCCTTCTCCTACAGGTACTGCCTCCTGCATGAGGATCCCTCTCTGGCGTACCGTTTTAATGGCGTCATCCTCGCTCATCACACCGGCTGCCGCCAGGGCGCAATATTCTCCAAGGCTTAATCCGGCTGTTACATCCGGTTTGATTCCATTTTCTTCCAAAACCTTCATCATGGCGATGCTGGTGGTTACCATAGCGGCCTGGGTGTATTCTGTAATGTCCAGACGGTCATTTTTCTCAAAGCACAGCTCCGGCATGGAAAAGCCCAGAAGCTCAGAAGCGCGGTCAAATACCTGCTTTCCTGTCTCAGTCTGCTCATAGAAATCCTGTCCCATACCACAGACCTGAGCGCCCTGGCCGGGGAAGATAAATGCGATCTTACTCATGTTTACAGCCTCCTTAGTTCCAGTGCAGCAGACTGGAAGCCTGTGCCATCATCTCATCGATCATTTCCTTACAGGTCTGCTCCTTTGCAATCATGCCTGCGATCTGGCCTGCCATAACGGTACCGTTTACCACGTCGCCCTCCTGAACTGCCTTTCTTAAGGCTCCAAGGGTCAGGTACTCCAGCTCCTCAAAGGACTTTCCTTCCTGCTCCAGCTTATTGTACTCTCTCGTCATCTGATTTCTCAGGCAGCGTACCGGGTGGCCATGGCTGCGTCCCGTAACTGCGGAATCGATGTCCTTTGCCTTGATGATGCGCTGCTTGTAGTTTTCATGTACAATGGATTCCTTTGCCACAACAAACCTGGTTCCCATCTGCACCGCCTCAGCGCCCAGCATAAATGCCGCCGCAATGCCTCTGCCGTCGCCGATACCGCCTGCCGCGATCACCGGGATGGATACAGCATCTACAACCTGGGGAACCAGAGACATGGTGGTCTGCTCGCCAATATGGCCGCCGGACTCTGTACCCTCAGCTACCACTGCGTCTGCCCCGTACTTCTCCATACGGCGGGCCAGGGCTACGGAGGCAACCACCGGGATTACCTTGATACCGGCAGCCTTCCACATATCCATATATTTCTCTGGATTTCCCGCTCCTGTGGTAACTACCTTGATCCCTTCCTCTACCACTACCTTTGCCACATCGTCTGCGTGAGGGCTTAACAGCATGACATTGACGCCGATTGGCTTGTCTGTCAGAGCTCTTGCCTTGCGGATCTCATCTCTTACCACCTCGCCGGGGGCATTGGCTCCGCCGATCAGTCCCAGACCGCCGGCTGCGGACACGCCTGCCGCCAGATTGTGTTCCGCTACCCAGGCCATACCGCCCTGAATAATCGGATATTCAATACCTAGCATTTCTGTAATTCTTGTTTTCATCCTTACTACCTCCAGTTCTGTACAGTCCAGCGCCGTTACAAAAAAAGAGTTCCGCTTGCGGAACTCTTGCGCGGTTCGCGCGGACGTGTGAGGATTAAATTAAGCCTCTACGCCTTTGGACTTTAAGTAATTCATAACGTCGCCTACAGTTGTCAGCTGCTCTAACTCCTCTGCAGGGATCTCAACAGAATACTCATCCTCCAGAGCCATAACCAGCTCAAACAGGTCCAGGGAATCTGCTCCTAAATCCTCTTTAAAGGAAGATGCCTCGGTAACGGTCTCTGCATCTACGCTCAGCTGCTCTGCAATAATTTCTTTCATTTTCTCTAACATGATTTTAATCTCCTTTTTGTTTTTTGTTTTCTATGTCATTCTATCATGTATTGTTCTGTTTTTCAATTACCACTCTAAAAGGGCCGCGCCCCATGTAAGCCCTGCTCCAAAACCGGAAAAAACGATCTTATCGCCTGGCCTTAGCATACCCTTTTGGTTGATCTCATCCAACAGCAGAGGGACAGATGCACCAGAGGTGTTGCCGTAATGCTCCATATTTACCGGGAACCTGTCCAGGCTTACCTTCAGACGCTTGGCAATGGATTCGATGATCCTGTAGTTTGCCTGATGGATCACAAAATACCGGATCTCATCCGCGGAAACTCCTGTATCGGAAAGAAGCTCATTGATACACTCCGGCACCTTTTTCACCGCAAACTTAAATACCTCCTGGCCGTCCATGGCCATATAGCCAAGCTCCGGCTTTTTTCCAAGAAGGAAATTTCCATTTGTACGGGATCCACAGGTCAGTACACCGCCTTTGGTTCCGTCTGAGTGCATATTTACGCCCAGAATACCGGTTTCTGATGCCTGTACCACCACAGCCCCCGCTCCGTCTCCAAACAAAACGCAGGTGCCCCGGTCCTTCCAGTCGATCAGCTTGCTTAAAACATCCGCGCCGATCACCAGAGCTGTCTTATAAATGCCGCTGCTGATAAATGCATGAGCTGTATTTAAGGCAAATACAAATCCGGTGCAGGCAGCGCTGATGTCATAACAGGCCGCATTGACCGCTCCGATCTTTCCCTGGACCTCACAGGCCCCATTAGGGAAGCAGTAATCCGGTGAGGAGGTGGCAAGGAGAATCAGGTCGATCTCCTCCGGCCCGATGCCAGCACTCTCCATCGCCCGCCTGGCCGCTCTGGCTGCCATATCCGATGTGCTGTCTTCTGTTGCGATCCTGCGCTCACCAATGCCTGTCCTGCTTCGGATCCATTCGTCGTTGGTCTCCACAATCTTTGCAAGGTCATCATTGGTTACGATCTGCTCCGGTACGTATGAACCGGTTCCTATGATTCTTGTTGTCATTCTTCTTACCCATCCCGAATCCATACGACTTAGAGTGGACTCATGCCTTCCTTTTTTCGTTCCCTAAAGGAAATACTTTGAACTTCAAACTAATACTACAGGACGGGATTCGTTTTGTCAAGACGGTTTTTTACTGTTTTTTGGAAAGTTTACTGGACATTACCATTTCTTACCATTTCTGTTCCTTCCATATATTGACTTTATTTTTAGAATTTGCTAACGTTAGAGTGTACTGATTTCTGTACAATATTACTTTTTCGTTAGGAGGTATACGCATGAAGACAACGGGTGTGATCCGTAAACTGGATGAGCTTGGCAGAATTACGCTTCCTATAGAATTAAGGAGGAGTCTTGACCTTGATGTCAAGGATGGACTTGAAATTACCGTTCAGGACAACTGCATTATTCTTAAGAAAGCAGAATGTGCCGACATCTTCACCGGAAGTACAGAGGACCTGCTGGAGTACGAGGGGAAGAAGGTTTCCAGAGCATCAATCCTCGCCCTTGCCAGGCTGGCCGGATTGAATGTAGCAGAAGCATAAGAGTCTGAATTTAAGAAGTAAGAAGTCAAGGTATGAATGAGGCCGGACAGGAGTGTGAACTCCTGTCCGGCCGAAGGTTTATTGGGGGCCAAAGAAGTGCAGAAGGCGCAGTATTTTACTTTCACTTCCAGCCTCCACAGTAAAATGTCCTGTTCCTGCCGGAATAAAAATCTGATCCCCCTGTTTCAAGCTGATTCTATGTCCTTGAGCAGACGCTTCGCCCTCCCCTTCCAGTACATAAAGTCCTCCAAATCCTGAAAGGCCGGGTATCTCCATTTTACATCCGCATTGAACCTGTATCTCATCCAGACGAAACATAGATGTATTCCCGTATCCCACCAGCGTTTTTCTGATACCGCCTTCCTGCTTGACAATCTCAGATGGGCTGATAAAATATCTGCTCCGAAGTTCCTCCCGGCTTATATCTTCATAATGGAATATGTCAAACATCCGTTCAAAGCCCAATCCCTGATGGCACATGGAATCATCTACCTTAAGGCCAGATGGTGTCATTCTCTCCACCCGTATGGTGTAGTCTGTAGGCTCCTGAATTTCTACCAGAAAACATCCCGCACCAATGGCATGAGGCATTCCACCTTCAATCAGTATTGTATCTCCTGGCTGTACCTCAAACCGTTCCATAACTGAAAGCATTCCATCAATATCTTGTCTGTCAAATAGTTCCTTCCACAGTTTCCGGGTAACTCCCTGTTTAAAACCAAGGTAAACACAAGGTATCTCCCCATTTATCTCACGGCCCTCTAAAATATGCCAGCACTCTGTTTTTCCAAAAGGGCTGTGAAACAGCTCGGCAGCCGTTTTCTGATCTGGATGCACTTGAAGCGTCAAACGTTCTCCGCTGTCAATCAGCTTTACCAATACTCCAAGAAGGGCACCTTCCCCAGAAGCTATACTTCTTCCAAGATACTGCTCCGGTTCCTTCTCAAGCAGCTCCTTAAGGGTTATATCACTTCCCTGTATATGACTTAAGCCTTCATCTGTACCTTCCGTACATCCCGCATTTCTGGCAGACACCACTGACATAATCCATTCCTCCGGAAAGTGTCCATCCAGACCATCCGGTTTTCTGTGAAGGCGATCCAGGCGGCTTCCTCCCAGATAGGTTCTCCATACCCTGGGATTATCCAGCCTGATAAAAGCTTGCCGTTTTTCCGTCATTTCAGACTCTCCTTTACTCCTGTTGGCTTATGTACCTCGTCTAAATATGCTACAGCTGCCTCCTTTTGCTCTTGAGGAGTACAGTCAATCCATAAATAATGCATTTTCTGGCCTTTTCTGGCAATTACTCCATGATTGCTTCCCAGAGGAATATGTACAAGGGTATTACCCTTCATCGGGCAGATTCTGCAATCAATCAGCAGCTCCATATCATTTTCAGGGAAACTGAAAAAGAATTGGTCAAGAAGGGGATGAGTATGCTGTCCAACCAGATCCTCCCCATTTGCCTCTACACTTCCCAGAGCAAATCTTGGGATCACAGATTGCTTTAAAAGAGCCCGGCTGATCGTTGTTTCACTTTTGAAAAAATCACGGTATTGAGGAGCATCCTCATAAGCCAGGGTAATTGGAAATTCTCTCTCTTTCTCCTTCAGATCTGACAGGTCACTTTCATTCATATCCCAACAAATCTCCAAAAGGCTGCTAGCTTCTATGGCGTTGATTCTTATATCACTCCATGGAGCTGCTGTAAACAGTGCCATTTCATTGTAAAGGACTTTCTTTCCTTCAGATTCAAACTCCGCTGCCCCGTCACACAGGAAAAAAATTCGGATTTTTTCATTCTGTCCTTTTAATATAAGACTCTCTCCCTGCATCATTTTACGACTGTACACCGCTGCTCCAGGAATCTCTCCCTTAAGCATCAATTGTTCCCCTGATCCCTCACAATTCATCTCCAGGGTCTCCATTTTAATGTCTGAAAGCTTTACTGGTAATATCATTTTCCTTTCTCCTCCTGCTATTTATTTTTTCAGCATCCGCTGCTGGCCTTCATTCCTGGCATATCCTGATCTTCTCCATTAACTGCCAGAATACGGTCAACCACCAGCTGTCTAAATTCTGGACTCAGCATTGCAAAATATGCAGTAAATCCAGTTACCCTAACTACCAGATCTGGATATTTTCCCGGATCCTTATGGGCCTCCAGCACCTTATGCTTGTCGATAATATTAATATTGAGAAGTGTATTCCCTGTTTCCAAAATGGTTCGTATCATAGCAACCATCTTATCGATCCCCTCCGGCGTACCTGCAATCTGAGGATCCAGTTCCAGCTGTACCGGCGCACAGTTCCCATAGCCAGGCTGAATATTGGCAATACTATTGGCCATCGCTGTTACTGCTCCGTCCTTTCGAAAACCATAAGTTGGATTTGCCCCATGATTGATGGCTTCGCCGTTGTGGCGTCCATTGGGAGTAGCCCTTACATGGCTACCGAATTCCAATGTATTAGACCAGCTGAACCATCCTGGAATAAACTGAATCTGACTATAATCGGGATCAAGAGCTCGTATAACCGGAACCGCCTCCCGAACCAGACGGCTAAACAGCTCACTGATCTTGACTGCCCATTGGTCTGCCAACGTATTGCCGCCGCAATACCGTTCACTGTGAAGCATCATCTGACGTACATACTCCCCATCAATATCCTTCCAATCCAATTCAAGCTGGCGGGTAAGATCCTGCCATGTGATCTTTCCTTCTCTCTCAATCCTCTGTTCGCAGGCCGCAAAACTGTCAGCTGCTGTGCCAATTCCTGCCCCATCCATGCACATATTAAAATATCTGGCACTTTTAGTCACATCCTTCCCAGTTTCCACCGGCCCCTGGCTCAGCAGGTTACAGATTAATTCCGGCTCGTTTTTATCCTGGTTGTGAAGATGGAATAAAATTCCCCTTGCAGTAGTATCCACAGCCCTTGCAAGATGCTTCTCAAACTTAGTCCACAAAACCTTTGTACTCGGAGCCTCCTGGTCTGCTTCTCTCATCATCTCGTAATAAGCCACCTCAAATACCTTGGCCACATTGATCTTCACCAAGTCATTCAGGGTATACTCCATTCCTGGAATACTCATCCAGCTGCACCCTGCCGCAAGGCGCTTTCTTGCCAGGCTCCTGTCATAACCAAGCCTCATAAACCCCTTTACCAGGCTGTTATCCCCTGAAAATCTAGGCCATGCATTTTTATTTTTAAACAGATAGTATACGCTCTTTTTAAAGAAATCCTCATTCATGTTATCATGAACCCGTACCGTCAGATTGCAGGCGATATTGATCCAATCTGCTGCCTCCAGAATCAGATAGCTGATATGACTTGCCATATCGTTTCCATTATCATCCGGACCAGCCAGCTGATAATATCTGGTGTCATTTAAAAACAGGCAGGCAATATAAAATTTTGCCGTCTCATCATCCAGAAGCCCTTCTCTTATATCGTGCTCATAAAAGGGCCTTAAAAGCTCATCCAGCTGACCGCCTGAGGGGCCTCGATTGTAAAGCCGGGAAAAGAAGCTGAACCAGCACATCCACTGGATACATTCCCTAAGTGTCTCAGGCGGCTGTTCAGCCATTTTTTCGTTGCAGTCAGCCATCTCCTTTAAATTTTGTTTTAGATATGGATTTTTCTCCTGCTCAAACAGCTCCCGGATCTCTGCCGCTATACGGTGAAGAAATCGAATGATATGCTCCACTACCATAATCTCACTTTCATAAAAGAGAGTATACTCAGGTTCATTGTTGATCTTCTGGTATCGCTTCAATTTTTCCAGTATTCCTCCCCACCCCATATGAAATCCCATTCTCAAATCCGGAGTAAAATGTCCATCTGAACCAATCCCGCAGACAATATTGTACTCATCAAAGGCCTCCCTTAGATCATCATAGGGCATATCCGGATTCCATATGGCACCCTTCTGACGGGTCATGAAGAAAAATCCTCGTCCCACAAAAGCATCCAGAGGATCACAGTAAAGCGGATGTTCATCTAACAGCTTACAGTAGTTTGTTCTCCATCCCTCATAGCCATAATAGCTTCCATTCTCATGATTTGGAATACATTCAAAATGAAAATCCTCTGGCGGTACTACCCGGCCATAATCATCCTCGTCCAAACCTCCCTCCATCTCAATCTTTTCTTCTGTCTGTTTCAGTTTTCGCTGCTTTAACAGTTGGATCCTTTTATCCAGTGTAAATGTTTCATCTGCTGGGTATTCATTAATAAACTGCAGTTTTCCCATTCTGTTTGTTCCTCCTACTATTCTGTCCGCACAGGAATCCCTGCGCTTTGGGCAATTTCTTTTAATTCTGAAATTCTCCTTCCTTCCAGAGGCCTTTTCCCTTCAAACAGGTTTTCCCGCTTCAGGCTCCTGTACTTCGACTCTCCCAAAGGATTAAAATTCAGCAGTTCATAATATTTCATAGCTCCTTCTTGATCTGCTTCCTTTAAAAATACTGCAATATTTTTAATATTCTCATTACTGTCCGTTACTCCCGGAATCAAGGGCGTGCGCACAATAAACGTTTTTTTTATAGCAGCAATATGCCGGATATTCTCCTTAATCTGCTCGTTTCCTGTTCCTGTCCATTTTTTATGCATCTCTGTGTCATCCAGCTTTAAATCACACATGATCAAATCTATTTTTTCTATTAAAGGCTGAATCTGTTTCCAAGGAAAGTTTAAATTGGTTTCAATTCCTACTGAGATTCCTTGTTCATGACAGGCATCTGTCAGCATCTCAGCAAACTCCTGCTGGCAAAGTACCTCTCCACCGGACAACGTAACGCCGCCTTTACTATTTTCATAATAGGGCTTATCCTGAAGGATCTCATCCATAACCTGCTCCACACTCATTTTATTCCCACTGATGGCCATAGCTCCTGCATAGCAGATACTGGCACATTTTCCGCAGGTTACGCATAGATTTGGGAAAAAGCGGTGCTCGTTATTAATCCTTTTATGAGCCTTACTGGGACACGCATACACACATTTAAAACAGCCGATACATTTCTCAGCATAATAATGCAGTTCCCTGTTCATGCGGATTGTTTCAGGATTATGACACCAAGCACATTTCATATTACAACCCTTAAAAAAAACGGTTGTGCGGATTCCTGGTCCATCATTCAGGGAAAATCGTTCGATTTCCGTAATCATTCCATCCATTTGTATCTGCCTCCTTAATCTCTATCTGGTTGTTATCCTTATTCTACTCCTGCCTCTTCTTCTTTTTTTTGATAAACCGGGGGATTTTTTTGCTTTTCTTTGGTTTCTTTAGCAGGGGGTGACCTGAATTAGAAAAAATGTTATATAATGGACCTAAGCGAACCAGTATATTTATTTTTAAAGGAGGCAGCGCCTATGAAAGAACATCTGACACATTATAAGGAATGCTTTTCTGACTCTTTTTCTATTAAGCATAAAATTACAAAAATTGATGAAAAACACACCTTTCATATCCATGATGAGCTGGAACTTCTTCTGGTGATGTCTGAACATATTAAATGCACAGTGAATGATAAAAGCTATTTTGTTAAGCCCTGCACTCTGCTGATCTTTAACAATATGGATCTGCATTATGTTTCCATGACCCAGCCTGGAATCAGCGACCGATATGTAGTATATTTTAAACCTGAATATATCGAATTTCTCTCCTCTGGAAGCACAAATCTCCTGGAATGCTTCCTCTTTCGTCCCTTTGGGGATGCCAATATCCTTCCTCTGACTCAAAGGCAGGCCGATTCTCTAATTCTTCTTATGAATCGGATCAGCAACATCTATTCCCTGCCTCCGGGAAAACTATACGGCAGCGATCTTTACCTTAAGCTATATCTGGCAGAGCTTTTACTGAAAGTAAATACGCTTTACAGAGATCACCATAATATAAGCGTTGTTATATCAGATCAAAAACAGGCTTTAATTTATAATGTTATCAACTATATTCATCAAAATTATTGGGATGAATTATCCTTAGATGTGCTGGCCTCCCATTTTCTGATTAATAAATTTTATCTCTGCGACCTGTTTAAACGGGTAACAAACAACACAATTACTCAGTACCTGATCTCCTGCCGCATGACAAAAGCAAAAGAATTTTTGATGAACCACTGTTCAGTAGATGAAACCTGTACAAAAGTAGGCTATAATAATCTCTCTCATTTCAGCCGGGAATTTAAGCGTAAATATGGCCTCAGCCCCAAACAGTATCAGATGCTGCATCAAAACAGCAGTGACCCAATTCCCTGAACTTATGCTTCCATATGAAAAAACGCGGATCCCCATTCTAAGGTCTCCGCGTTTTTTATTATTTTTCTCCCAGCTTCTCCATCAGCCTTCTTGTATCCTCTTCCAGAGGTTTTTTGATCACATACTGATTTACCAATCCCATGCCCCAGAAAATAACAAAAGAAGTTACAAGAGGTAAAGCCAGTTCTATATCAGTTCCCAGTTCAAGTCCGGCTTTTGTAGCTGCAAATACACCTAAACCACCAATTACAGAAGCAATCGCAGCTTTTGAGTCACAGTGTTTAAAAGGTGGAAGAAGACCACAGATTAATGGCACTGCTGTAGGTCCTGTCATAGCCGAGAACCAGGTCAGTATCATTCCCGTAATACCTCCCAGCGAATCCCGGAACAGGGCAATGATCACTGTTGCTGCTGTAAATAAAATAGTTGTGCTTCTGGCAAGCTTAAGAGAGTCTCTGTCCCCAAGATTCTTTAAAGATGCCTTGAATTTAGGAAGTATGTCTCTAGTAATAACGGCTGACACTGTATTTACATCTGAATTACACATTGACATAGTCTGAGCAAACATAGCAGCCAATACCAGCCCTACAAGCCCTGAAGGCAGGAAAGTTTTTGCCAAACTTGCATACAAAGAATTTTCTGCTTGAACCTGAGTCATTCCTGGGAATATAATGGGGCCAAGCCACATGGGAATAAACAGTACCAGAGGCCATATAAAATACATAACCGAGGATAAAAGCGCTGCTTTTTTTGCCTCCTTATCCTCTGGCGTTGCAATAAACCTGGCCGCCAGATTCCACACACCGCCGCTATAGCTTAAAAATTGGGATAGAAAGTAAGCCATAGTCCATCCAAAAGAGCCCTGACCATTTCCCTCATTAAATATTCGCAGATGATCTGCTGGAAGTGCTGAAAAGGCAGTAAAAAGGTTCAGTCCATAATCCTGAAGGTGAATCACAACAGAAATAAAAATCATCATTCCTGCCAGAAAGGTTACGGCAAACTGTACGCAATCCGTCAAAAGATCAGCCAAAATTCCACCAATAGTAATATAAAGCATAGAAGCGCAGCTTCCCACAATAATCCCCAGCCATATGGGAAGTCCTGTAAAACCATGAAGAAGAATTCCAAGAGATGCCCATTTCGCTGCCACATCTATGAGCTTAGAGAAAATACCGGATAAAGCAACCAGCATCTGAGCCGCTGTACTGTAACGGATCTCCAGATATTCCGTCGGCGACTGGATTCCCAAAGCCCGTCTAAGCCGAGGCCATCTGGGAGCAATCAATACGGCCGATATTGCCATTCCTAAGCCGATGTTGCACGCCCACCAGAAGTAAATAGCTGTACCATAAGTATATGCAATTCCTGCATACCCCACAAACATAACACCTGAGTATCCTGATACATGATGAGAAATTCCGGACAACCACCACGGAATTTTTCCTCCTCCTACATAAAAATCTTCTGAACTGTTAACTGACCGCTGAGACCAGAACCCAATTCCTATGATCATTGCAAAAAATAAAGCAATAGTACAATAATCTAATATACCAAGTCCGCCAAAATCTACCATTGAAAGTTCCCCCTTCTGCACATTATAAAATACCTTATCCGCAATCTACTTTTAATGCCTGTAACCGCTTATGCATATAATACTGTTGGAATGCTTCCGTTTTTCCCGTATTTTTTTCTCTCCGCTCATTCTCAAGAATAAATTCCGTTACCTGTTTTACTGTATAATATCGTAACAGTTCTCTGTCCGCCCGCTGTTCCATCCTGCTGACATATGCATTCCAAGCAACCAGACAACCTGTCAGACCAGCTGCTGCCAAAACAGGACATATTACATTAACTGCAAATGGATACCTATTCACAAGACCGCTGATCTTATATAACCAGATCATTCCTGATCCAAGGACAGACAGCGGCAGGATCAAAGCAGCCATTATTTTTAGCTGAGCTTTAGTCTTGTTACGAAACAGCTCCCGTAAAATATATAACTTCAGGTAATCCATATCCTTTTGATAGGAAAAATCCTTTTGAATCAGCACTACAGGATCGGTACCATTTTTACGGTCTCCGATGATACGGGCAGGCTGTGACGCTGATAAAAGCCAATGCTCTGTTTTTGCATGACAAATCTCAACATCCAGTTCCTGAAAACCTGGCAGATTCGCTGTTTCTCCCTTTAAACCCTCTAGCCTTTTGTCCCTTTTCACTGCCGCCCAGGCCGCCGCCGCTGCTGGAAACAATAGAAAAACTCCACTTAGCATAATCCACATAAGCATTTCGGATCCCTCCTTCTTGGTTGATCAACTGTGCCCAGTTTATCATATGGAATCATTCTTTTTTTTCAGTTATATAGGATTTTTTTGCACATTCTTGTTAAGTTGGTTTTTAACAGACAGGCTGCAGACCCTTACAAATAAAAAACAGGAATGAAAATGCTTTATAGCAAAATCATTCCTGTCCAGGGCCTTAAATATTAAATTTAAAAAATATCCCACTCAAAATTTCCCTTCCCAGCCCCTATTTCAAAATGACACTTTACAATACCTAAATCTGTTTTTGTATAAAAACCGATCCCAGCCTTTGCGGCAACCTTGTTTCCTTTTAAAATAAATGAAAATTTCTGCTGATTCATTGCAGTAGGGGCAAGAAGGGCGGCTTCTACTCCTTTTTTGAACCATTCCGGTACGGGCTCCTGGGCCTTCATGACTGCTTCCGGCTGCTTGATGGGGTGCTCGTTTCCCTTGCCTGCTCCGTATCCGATGGCAATTACAAGACATAATTTCTCGCCGTCACCAATCTGAAACGCGGATTTAATCTTGCTGTAGGTCATGGCAACCCAGCAGGTGTTCAGCCCAAGCTGCTGAGCCTTTAAAACAATTTTTTCACCGTAATAGCCGCACATTTCTTCCAGTGTATTTCCCTTTTTTCCAATTAAAGCAACATAATTTTTAACGCCGGAAAATTTTCCATAGTGGGCCATAAAGCCGTCAAATGCCTTTGGTTCGTCTGTAACCAGCTGCATATGCAGGCCGCTTTCCTGATTGCACTGTTCAATATATGACTGCAGTTCTCTTTTTACATCGCCTTCTATGGCTGTTTCCTTATAAGAGCGGACAGAATGCCGCTCCCTGATTGCATCCATCAAATCCATTTTTATTCTCTCCATTATAAAATCCTATTCTTCACCGCTTCTGTCAGGGGCATTTTTCATGATCTTCTGAATATCAGAAAACAGATCGACCACCTTTCTGATCTCCCCTTCCTCCGGGTCTAAATAATAATAAACGAGGGTTCCCTCCTTGCGTGTCTTAACAATACCTGCGTTCTTTAATATCTGCATATGGTGTGAAACCGCAGGGCGGGATAAATTTGTCCTTTCCGCTATGTCAATCACCCGGCTCCCGCTGCATTCACCGCACAAAAGGACGGAGACAATATACTGACGCGTCTCATCTCCCAGTGCCGTAAAAAGCTTTTGGCAGGACTGAAATTTCTGTTTGATCCGTTCTATATCCTGGACTGTATTTTCCGTAGAACATACCTCCTTTTTGTTTAAGCGCTTGAACAGTTGGAATTATACCATGAAAAAGAGAAAATAGATTATCTGTAAAGAAAATCGAGATGGAATGGGGTGGGGGATGCCGCTAAGTCCAATCTTTTCGATCTTTATTCCACTGATAATTAAATTCTTTATTCTGTTCAACTGCTTCCACAATAGGCATTAAAAGCTTCTTAGACCGCTCTATTACCTCTGCAAATCCAATCTTTATTATTGCCCTCTTTTTCTTAATGAATGCCTGCCATCTCCTCTGCCTTACAGAATCCTCTGTAAAATCAGCTTCAAAAGCGGCTATATCATTAAAACTGGTTTCTCTGTGTGTAAAGGTTTCTACGATCGCATATTTCAGCTTGCTGCCAGCCAGATCATAATTGGCTGACAACATATAAATATCATAGAAATCCTTGTATCTTCCATTTGCAAGTCCAAGAGACACCGGTATTCTCGTGCGGTCCAGGTATCCCATAATAGAAACATTTACACCATGATACTCCTTAAATTCAGTAATATTGATCACATTCAGGGAACCTAAGTCAAAACGTAATGCATATTTTGAAATCGACAGCCTATAAACCGCCCTCTCCAAGCCATAGGTCACCAACTCATCCTGCACCGTTCTTCCATCTTCCTTTGCCTGATTTTTCAGCCTGTCTTTTACTGATGCTGCGCTTATCATACAAGTACCTCCAGATACGTTTTCATAACTGCTCCGCATTTAAGCAGCTCTGCATACCGCAGCAGCCGGTTAAGATTCCTGTCTTTTTTTCTAAGGTACTGAATGAGAATTTCCTTCGTCTCTTCGATGCCAACCGTTTCACGGAAGAAAACTATATCCACCACCGTTTTTTCAATATCATAAATTTTAAATTGATTCCTGCCTTTTTGTACGGTTTCAACTCCCATTTCAAAACGATCATCCGCATAATAATGCACAGTCAGCACCGGCCAATCCGGCATTGTGGAAATTTTCCCTTTCCTTTGAATCGCAACATCAATAGAATCTGGCCTTCAGGTTGTCAGATTATAATAAGACGCTGCACTCATAAGGCAGACTACCCCCTTTGAAGTATAGGCCGGAACATAGAAAAAATCGGATTCTTCACCTTGATAACCTGTATTTTCATAATATTTTCTGTTGAGTTTCAGCAATGTGCCTTTTTCCACCAGCTGATTGATTTTGTAATGAGAAAAGCCTGCCGTTTTTAGTTCATCAATGGAAATTATCATCTGATCTTCAGGAAATCTAAATTCATCTGCCATCTAAACACCTCGATCAAAGTATTTAAATAAAATTCGGCATATTTTATTTATTGCCGAATTTTATTTAAATTATATTCCCAAACAGCACATATGTCAATCATAATGTAAAATGCTTAAATGGATTTCCAATACAAAAGCCGTGATGTCCGCGGCAGATTATAAATTCTGCTCCCTGGAACATACACGGCTTTTTAAAGTTATTTTCATTCCCCCTCCAACAACCCCTGATACACCTCTCTCTTACTAACCCCCCGGTCCTTCGCCACTGCCTTCATGGCTTCCTTCCTGTCCATCCCGTGCCCTGTATACCGCTCCATATGCTCCTCAAGGCTCAGCTCTTCCCAGCTTTCTATCTGTTCCTTTTTAAGCTCCTCTACAGACTTTCCCTGGATGACGATCACGCATTCTCCCTTGGGTTCTTCCTCCTCATAGCGGTTAAGGGCCTCCTCGAAGGTTGTGCAAAAGGCCTCCTCATACCGCTTGGTCAGTTCCCGGCAGATGGTGATCCTTCGGTTTCCCAGGGCATTCTTAAGATCCTTAAGCGTTGCCTTCAGATGATGGGGCGCCTCGTAGACGATGATGGTCCGGGTCTCATTTTTCAATTCCTCAAGGATCCGCTGGCGCTCCTTTTTATCGCTTTTTTCCGCCGGAAGAAATGCTTCGAAGCAGAATCTCCTGGTGGGAAGCCCGGACATGGTAAGGGCGGTGATACAGGCTGCCGGCCCCGGCAGGGATGTGACCTGGATTCCCGCCTCGTGGCACTGGCGCACCAGCTCTTCTCCCGGGTCTGAAATCCCCGGTGTACCTGCGTCTGTGATCAGGGCGATCTCCATACCCTCCGCCATTTTTCCCACCAGATAATGGGCCTTCTCTACCTTATTGTACTCGTGGTAGCTGGTCATAGGGGTTTTTATGTCAAAATGATTCAGCAGCTTGATGCTGTGGCGGGTATCCTCTGCTGCGATCAGATCAACTTCCTTCAGCGTCCTCAGCACCCGGAAGGTAATATCCTCCAGATTTCCAATGGGTGTTGCACAGAGATATAATTTTCCTGCCATATGTTATTTCCTCAGCTTTCCGGCGTATGCATTTTCAAGCACGCCCTAATATCCATAGGTCTCCCGTATTTCCCGGCTGTACTCCCCATTTTCATCAAATACGATAATGGGTGCCTCTGCCTTTAAAAGAGGCCTTCCGCCTCTCACTGCCTCAATCAGAACCATATTTGCCTCCCGGTCCACATAAGGATGCACCAGCTTCATCCGCTTGGGCTCCAGGCCGTAGGCCTTCATGGTCTGTATGATCTCGATCAGCCTCCTGGGCCTGTGAACCATGTAAAAACGGCCTCCCGGCTTTAATACTCTGGTGCCTTCCCGCACCACATCCTCCAGGGTGCACATCACCTCATGGCGGGCGATGGCCTTGGCGTCTCCCGGATTTTTGATCCCATGGGTCTCATTCATATAGGGCGGGTTGGAGGTGACCACATCAAAGGAGGACAGGGCAAACAACCGTCCCGCCTCCTTTATATCCCCAGTCACAATATCCACCCTGCTTTCCAGACCGTTGTAAGCCACGCTCCGCCTGGCCATATCTGCCGATTCCTCCTGGATTTCAAGGCCTGTAAAATGCTCCCCCTCTGTCTTGGCCTCCAGAAGGATAGGGATGATCCCGGTTCCGGTGCCAAGATCCAGCACCCGCTCTCCCTTTTTCACCACCGCAAAACCGGACAAAAGGACGGCATCCATGCCAAAGCAGAATGCGCCCTTTCTCTGTATGATCCCGTAATGATTTCTTTGAAGATCGTCGATCCGCTCATCATCCCGCACCATCACCGGCCCCGCCGGACGCCAGGTATGAACTTCTGCTTCTCTGATCTGCTCCTCCATCATCCCTTACCGTCCGTCTTGGACTTTCCTTCCTTCCGCTCAAGGGCCTCTAACTTCTTAAGCTCCGCATCCGACGCGTCTCCCTGGTTCTGCTGGCGGTCACCGCCCTTGCCCTTTCTCTTCTTTGGCCGGAATTTCAGCTGATCCGCCTTGTACTCCCGGATCTCCTTCTCATCCCGTCCTATAGTCACAACTACCTTTACCTGCTGGCGGAGTACATTAACACTGTGCACCTCTCCCTTCAGGCCGTCGCTTGTGGTTACAAAATCCCCCACTCCCGGCAGCTTGCTGTTAAGCACCTCATAGGTCTCCTCCTCGTTTTTCAGGCAGCACATCAAACGGCCGCAGACGCCGGAGATCTTAGTTGGGTTCAGGGAAAGATTCTGCTCCTTTGCCATCTTGATGGACACAGGGATAAACTCAGACAGATAAGAATGGCAGCACAGAGGCCGGCCGCAGATGCCGATGCCGCCCATAATCTTCGTCTCATCCCTGACACCCACCTGGCGCAGCTCAATCCTGGTCTTAAATACGCTTGCCAGATCCTTTACAAGCTCTCTAAAGTCGATCCTTCCGTCAGCGGTAAAGTAAAAAAGCACCTTATTATTGTCAAATGTATATTCCGCGTCAATGAGCTTCATCTCCAGCTCATGTTTTCTGATCTTCTCCTGGCAGATCTTAAAGGCTTCCTTTTCCTTCTGTTTATTTCTGACCTCTGCCGCTTCATCCTCCTGGGTGGCCATACGGATCACCGGCTTTAAGGGCGGGATCACCTTGGTCTCATCCACTTCTCTGTTTCCCAGAACCACATGGCCGTATTCAATACCCCGGGCCGTCTCTACAATCACATGGTCCCCGATCTTTATATTTCTTCCTGCCGGGTCAAAATAATATATTTTTCCTGCGGTGCGGAAGCGCACCCCGATCACTGTTATCATACTTAATTCTCCTTCATGGTCAGAAGCATCAGCTCCATGGCCAGCTCCATATTTACATTGGCATCCAGGCGGATCCTGGCCTTGTCGATGGCTTCCAGTATCTTCTCAAGTCCTTCGTAGCCGCTTAAGGTGCTCATGCTTTTGATGGTTGCAAATTCATCCTTAAAAATAAGCAGGTTAATGTCCTTTGTGGTCTTATACATCAGCACATCCCGATACCACATCTGCATAAAATCCAGACACTCCCGTATATCCAGGTTATTGTCCTTAAAGCCCTTGATCTGGTCTAAAAGCTCTGTAATATCCCCGTCCTTCAGCCCCTTAAGAAGCTTCATCAGCTGCTCATACATCTGCTTAAAGTCCTCTGATTCCGCCAGATGAATGGCCTTCCCCAGGTTCCCTCTGGCAAAGGCGGCATAGATCTCCGCCTGGCTTTCCTCCACCTGAAGGGACTGGATCAGATATTCCTTCACAACCGAATCTCTGAGGGGCTTCAGCTTCAGCTGCACGCATCTGGAAAGAATGGTCTGTAAAAATGCATCCGGATTGGTGGTAAGAAGCAGGATCACCGCATAGGAGGGCGGCTCCTCAATTGTCTTTAAAAGGGCATTCTGAGCCTGAACCGTCATTTTCTCCGCTTCATCTACAATATAAATCTTATAATAGCTGCTGTAGGGCCGCACCATAATGGTATCATTGATCTGCTCCCTGATGTCATCTACGCCGATGCTTGCAGGCTTTTCGTGAGTCACATGGATCAGATCCGGATGATTTCCCGACAGCACCTGCTTGCAGGCATGACACTGCATACAGGGCTGAGGCAGTCCCTTTTCACATAAAAGACTCAGCACAAAAGCATGGGCCAGTGACTTGCGTCCCATCCCCGCCTCTCCGCTCAATATATAAGCATGGGAGATCTTCCCTGTCTGTACCGCATTGGTAAAATGCTCCTTTATCTGCTCATGTCCCAGTATTTCATTCAATTTCAGCATATCTTATCCCCCCTGTAAAAGGGCATAAGGCGGTATCCGGCCTTCTGCGCGTTATTTTTATACTCAATCAGTATAGCATATCTTGAAAATGGTGTATAGAGTAAAGTAAAGCAGGAGGACAGACCATATGAACCCAATCGAAAAAATTGAAGCATTTTTTAAAGAAGCACCCACCTTCTATCTGGCCACCATAAGCCAGAACAAGCCAAAATGCCAGCCAATCGGATTTCATTTGCTGGAAAATGGAAACATTTACTTTGGAGCCGGCACCTTCAAAGACGTTTATAAGCAGCTTCAGAACTGCATGGAATGTCCAGGTTAGAGGAACGCTGGTCCCTTTAAAAATGCCATTCCGAAATAAAGTGCAGACAGACAAACCGTCTATATATGACATAAATAAAATTGTTAAATGGGATTGTTAAAGAAATTCAGCTGCCGCACCGAACTGCGGCAGCCGCTGATTGATTTAAACAGAAAGATCAATGTGATATTTTTCACACATTTCTTTTAATAGCTCAGGATCCTCTGCTAAAAGGGGGATCCTTTCCGCATCACCGTTTTGTGACATGGACTGGATGAGGAGGAGAAAGGACTGACGGGCTTCCTGACATCCTTCCGCTCTGCCTTCCATACGCTCCTGGTTCAGCATTTCTCCGAACAGCATATACTGCACCTCCATCGAGTTGTTGCGCTTCACATCCGTTATCCTCGTCTCGATCCGGCGGATCAGTGTGTCGTGGTTTTCCTGTAAAGGAGGAATTGCATTTTCCACATATTGGAGAAAATGCACCAGCTCCGGCGGTTCGTCCTGGGTGTTGGTTCCCTTTGTGTTAAGGAATATTTTGTAAGCCTTATCTCCAAGTTCCTCTCCGTTTTCCCTGCACCTGGTGTCAAAGGTATACCGCCAGAAGCTGCTGGAAAAGGGGTCAAAGGTGCAGATAAAGATCACATAGCTTGTAGGAAGCCGGTTAAAATCCTCTCCCGGCTTCAGCAAAGTCAGATCCATCCGGCTCTGATAAGCCCTGCTCCGCTTGGGAAGGTTTACGATTGGTCATTGTACCGCCTTTCTGAATATACAAAGACGGATCAGCCTGTCTGCTGGATTTATTATAACACGCTTTTTTCCTGACCGCTATCCCTTTTTTCATTCACATCCAAACATTCACACCCAAAAAACCAGCCTCATCCCTTCATCCCACTCATCTTCCCCAACGCCATCACCGTCACCATAATCACAAAGATAGCTACAAAGATACCGCCCATTCCTTTTGCCATGATCTCCAGGGCGATTTCCACATTTTGTATATTTCCCATAGCTTCCCTCCTACATATACTGCGTTACAATACTGATCACCAGTCCGCCTGCGATAACGGAAGCGATCTGTCCGGATACGTTGGTGCCTGCCGCCTGCATGAGAATAATGTTTCCCGGCTCCTCTTTTGCGGCCATTTTCTGGACCACGCGGGAGGACATAGGGAAGGCGGAAATGCCGCAGCCGCCGATCATAGGGTTTACCGGAGGCTTTCCTGCCATTTTTAGGAATACATTAATCAGCTTCGCAAAGAGGACACCGCCTACCGTATCGAATACAAAGGCTACAAGGCCCAGAGCCATGATCATCAGGGTAGCCGGATTGACGAACTGATCTGCCTTCATGCTGAATGAAATAGTGATTCCAAGAAGCAGGGTAATGATATTGGCCAGTTCATTCTGGGCTGTCTGGCTTAAGCTGTTTAGTACGCCGCACTCCCGCAGCAGGTTTCCGAACATCAGAAAGCCTACCAAAGCTACGGACTGAGGAGAAACAAAGCCTACGATGATGCTGACCGCAATAGGGAATATGATCCTCAGCTCCTTCCCTACACTCTGTGGATTGTACTGCATACGGATCTTTCTTTCCTTACTGGTAGTAACCAGGCGGATGGCAATAGGCTGGATAATGGGCACCAGAGCCATATAGGAATACGCCGCCACCGCAATAGGCCCCATATAAGAGGAGCCCAGCACCTGGGACACCAGGATGGAGGTAGGCCCGTCTGCCGCTCCAATGATGCCGATGGAAGCGGCGTCCTTCAGATCAAAGCCTAAAACGCAGGCAATGAGGATAGCCGCAAAGATACCAAACTGAGCCGCCGCCCCAAAAAGAAACAGCACCGGCTGGCTCAGCAGAGGGCCAAAATCGATCATGGCCCCGATGCCGATAAACAGCAGGATAGGCATTGCCTCCGATGCCTCGATCCCCGTCTCAAACAGCCACTGGATGATTCCCGCCGCCGGGATCTTTCCCTGAACCATCTGGTCGATCACCCCGGAAAAGGGAAGATTGACCAGGATGGCTCCAAAGCCCAGAGGCAGAAGGAGGGATGGCTCATACTCCTTTTTAACCGCAAGCCATATGAGGGCCACTCCTACTGCATACATAACCACCTGCTGCCATGTGACAGCAGAGATTCCTTCCAATAAAAATTCCATGTCATTTTCCTCCCTGTTACTTTACAGCACCGGCAGATAACCAAGAGCCAGTCCAACTGCCATAAAAATTCCAAAGATACCGATACACCAGCGGAATATATATCCCTGATATTCTGCCAGGGTGATCTCTGTCTGATCCATCAGCAGATAGATAAATGGAACGAGAGGACTTAAGAAATGGAAGGCCTGTCCCATCAACGCGGCAAAACCGATCTGGAGATCTGTAAAGCCGTAAGCCTGGGCAGTTGCTGCCAGAGGCGGAAGGACTCCATAATAAAACGCGTCATTGTTCAGAAGGTAGGTGCCGGGAGCACTGATCACCGCAATGATCACCGCAAAGAACCGTCCCAGAGATTCTGGGATTACAGCTACCAGGAACTGGGCAATGGCATTTGACATACCGGCATTTTCGGGGCCATTTAGAACACCCATCAGCACACCGGCGCCCAGTACCATCATGATTACATTGATCATATCCGGCGCAAGGGAACTGATCACCTTTCTCTGCACCTTCTGCTCCGGGTAATTGACCAGCAGAGCAATGGCCGTTCCTACACCAAACAGGATAGCGGAGGATGCCAGTCCCATGATCAGGGACACAACAATAGCCGCTGTAAGCAACAGATTGAACCAGATGAGCTTCGGCCGTTTCCAGGCCGCTTCCTCCTCAGAAACCTCCACCCGGTTTACTGTATTTGTGATATTGGACACGCCCAGGCGCTTACGCTCCTTCCTTCCAAGGTAAACGGAAACGCCGATCACATATATGGCGGAAACCACCATACCCGGAACCAGAGGCGCCAGAATCTCACCTGCATCCAGGTTCATAACCGACATCACGCGGGCTGTAGGGCCGCCCCAGGGAATCAGGTTCATAATACAGTTCTGAAGAATGATCAGATTGGCAAGATAGATCTTGCGGATCCCCAGACGGTTGTAGATGGGGATCAGAGCCGTACAGCAGATCATAACCGTTGTGGTGCCGTCGCCGTCTAAAGACACGAAAGCAGCCAGCACAGCTGTTCCCACCAGAACCTTCAGGGGATCTCCCTTGCACCAGTTCACCACCTTATCAACCATGGGATCAAACATCCCGGCTGTAAGCATGATGCCGAAAAACAGGATGGCAAAGGTCATCATAGCGAAGGTAGATGCCACGCTCTTGATTCCCTCCATCGCATAAGTAAGTGTATCCCATCCATACCCGGCCAGAATTCCGAACAGCACCGGGATCAGGATCAGAGATGTAAATGGGCTCAGTTTTTTTGCCATAATGAGCGCCATGAATACCACGATCATGGCAAACCCAAGCAATGCTAAATACATACAGAAACCCCTCCTTTTATTTGATACAGTTACTATACAGAAGGAACCTTAAATAAAAGCCCTTGGAATATTAAAATTTGTTAAGCTTGCCCCAGAGCGTGTTTGAAGATTGCTTTCTGACAGCTGTACGTTTCACTTTGCGGGAGGCCTCCGGGATCCTATCTGATTCAATTTCATCCCTCCTTCACATCCCCAAGTATCTCTGTAACGCATTCCTCAAGCTCCCGGTTCTCGTACCGCTTCTCCACCCCGCACCGCTTCAGATTTTCCTCTGAAAAATCCTTCTCATCTGCCAGGAACCGCCTGCAGAGTTCCGCGTATTTCGGTTCTTTCTGAATATCTTCGCGGTCCAGGGCCCGCCTTAGGCGCACCCCGTCCTCTACCTGGATATACACCGGATACATCACCTCTGCCCCGTAATACTCCCGCAGCTTCTCAAAGGATTCCAGGGTGCCGATCATCAGGTAATTCCCCCGGCCGGGCTCCGCCTGACCGTCATCCACCGTAAAGTAGCTCCAGGGCCCATGGACTGTCTCATAGGTACGGCACTCGATCAGCCGTCCCTCCCTCCTGCAGGCTTCCAAAAAGGCCTCATCCCGGAAGAAATACTCCACTCCGTCCTGCTCTCCCTCACGGATGGGCCTTGTTGTATACATAATAATGCTTTTAAAGTCAGGAAGCCGTTTTTTTAGCTCCCTGTAGATCGTGTCCTTTCCCGACGCGCTTTTTCCCATGACATAGTAAATCATTTGTATTACTCTTTCCTTTTCTTCTCATTTTCCACAACCTTTATGGCCCCCAGGCTCTCATCCTCCGGCCCCTGAACCGAAAGGCCCTTCGCCTTATAATCCAGGATTAGCTCTACGGTCTCCCGGCTGATCACCTCACCCGGCGCCAGTATAGGGATCCCCGGCGGATAGATATACACAAATTCGCCGGAGATGTCTCCCACGGCCTCCTTAAGCCCGATCCGCCTTCCCAGCCCATCCAGGGCCTCCGCCAAAGTCAGCTTTACCTGATTCTTCCGGCTGTAGACACAAGAGGGCTCCTTAAGCACCGCCTTTCCCGGCTCCTCAATCCCCCATTTCCGGCACTCCTCATCTATTTCCAAAAGCGCCCTTTCCAGCCTCAAAAGTCCCTCTTTGCTGTCCATAACCGTCGAGATAGCCGTCACATAATCCGCCCCGCACATCTCCATTTCCAGATGATACCTGCTCCGCAGAAGCTCCATAAGTGTCTCCCCTGTAAGGGAAGTTCCTCTGGTAGAAACAACAATCTTCGTTCTGTCAAGGTCAAAGATCCCGCTGCTCCCAACAAGCCCTCTGTCCGCCAAGCAAAGACATTTCATAGAAGCCAGCCGGCCCCTCATTTCTTCCAGCTCCTGCATATACTCCCTTGTTTTCTCCCTCATCTGCTCCATTCGGAAGATGCTATTTTCAATCCCCGCCATCAGCACATAGGAGGGGCTGCTGCTCTGATAGATGGAAAGATACCGCCTCACTGCTCCCGGATCCATGTAGAAGCCGCCTCCCGGCCGGTTTGCCTTCATATGAAGGAGAGCCGTCTGAGTAAGGCTTGGCATGGTTTTATGGACACTCTGGATCACCACATCCGCTCCAAGCTCCAAAGCCGACTGAGGAAATTCTGCCCCGTACCGGAAATGGGCTCCGTGGGCCTCATCCACAATCAGCGGAATCCCCGCCTGGTGGACCGCCTCCGCGATCCTTTTTATATCAGACACCACCCCGTCATAGGTCGGGGAAACAATCAGCACCGCCTGAATATCCTCATTCCCCTCCCGGCTTAATTCCTTTTCCACATCCTGCGCCGGAATCCCGCCCTGTATCCCCAGTCCGGGAACCGTCTGTGGATAAACATACACCGTTTTCAGCTGATGCAGATACGCCCCGTGATACACCGACTTATGGCAGTTCCGGCTCATCAGAAGCTTTCCGCCCCGCTTTACACATCCGCATATGGCGGACAATATGCCGCTGCTGCTGCCATTTACCAGATACCGGGTCTCATCTGCGCCGTACAATCCTGCCGCCCATTCCATGGAGCGCTTTAGGATTCCCTCCGGGTGGTGAAGGTTATCAAACCCCTGGATCTCCGTTATATCAATAGAAAATGGATCCGGAAACCCCAGACCTTCTCCCCCCTGCTTCAGCCGTTTATGGCCGGGCATATGGAAGGGGTACTGATCCGAAGCCTGATACCCTTCCAGACGGCGGATCAGAAGCTCCTCTTCCCTAAGGCCATGTATCTCCATAAAACTTTCTGTCCTTTCTTCTAAAATAAATGTTCAAACAGGTTTCATTGCCGTTATTTATTTTCCCAGGGCTTTTTCCTGCTCCTTGCCGCCAGGTGGATAATACTCTGCTTCAGCTGCTTATGATTCCTTATGACCAGCATTTTTTCACCATAGGACTGCCCGATCTGGTCATAATGCTCCCTCCGCTTGCGGCTGCGCCCATCGATGAGGATCCATTTTATAAATTCCGCATCCATTTTTTCCATACAGCCATCGGCCATGCTCTCCCGCTTTTTTCCCTTAAATTCCATATACCGTTTCAGCGCCTGGTACAGGCAGATCCGCCTTGGAAAGTCCATAAAAATAATGAGATCCGCTTCCTTAAGGCGGCGCTCCTGATAAAATTTTTCATAATTTCCATCTATGATCCAGCCATTTTCCCGATTCTTCTCCAGAAAATCCAGCGCAATGGCCCTGGCTTCCTCCCGGTTCCGCTCCTTCCAGCCGGCTTCAAAATTCACCGTATCCAGATACTGAACCGGGCAGCCGTAGAGATGACCCAGCTTTCCTGCCAGGGTGGATTTTCCCGAACCGCTGTATCCAATGATCGCTACCTTCATCCTTTTTGTTCCTCCTGTAAACGTACTTCTTATTCCTTAGTATACACGAAAAAGCCATGGATTCCCACCTGATTTTCCCGCATCCCCGCCAGTTCCCCTTCCTGTTTGTACAAATGATCGTCCTGTGCTATCATATTCTTAGAAAACTCACTCAGATCAGAAAGGAAAAAACCATGGAAAAACAGACATTGGGAGACCTGACGGCAAAGCGCCTTTTAGATATGATACAGGAACGGGGCTATACAGCCGGAGACAAGCTGCCCACAGAAGCCGAGCTCACAGAGCTTCTTGGAGTGGGCCGGAATACCATCCGGGAGGCCCTGCGTATTCTGGTGTCCCGGAATATCGTTACCATCCGTCAGGGCTCCGGCACCTTTATTTCCGAGAAAAATGGAGTGGCAGACGATCCTCTGGGCTTTGCCATGGTAGAGGACCGGAGAAAGCTCACCGAGGATCTGATCCAGATGCGGCTGATCCTGGAACCCCCTATTGCCGCCCTGGCGGCCCAGAATGCCGGGCCAGAGGAACTTCTCCGGCTGGAGGCCACCCTGAAGGAGCTGGAGCAGCTTATACAGGAAAAACAGGATTATGCGGAAAAGGATTCCCAGTTCCACGCCCAGATCGCCAGCTGCAGCCACAACCAGGTGGTCAGCAACCTGATCCCCGTCATCACCGAAGGCGTCCGGGTCTTTGCCGGAGCGGTCCAGGAAACAGAATATGAGCAGACCCTGCTGTCCCACCGGCGTATCTTTGAAGCCATCCGGGACCGCCGGGCCGTCGAAGCCCAGCAGGCCATGTATTTCCATCTGATGTACAATGACAATCGTTATAAGGGGGAGCTGGAGCCACAATCCTGACCACTCCCTTGCAGCCCGCAATATTCATCCTATGAATTTTAAAAATCACCTATTATAATGTTGACATACATTTCCATATATGATAAAAACTAATTAAATAGATAGGATGAATTTGCCAAATATTTAACAGGAGGAACTGTCATGGACCAACTATATGATGTACTCATCATCGGCGGCGGCGTGGTGGGAAGCGCCATTGCAAGGGAAATGTCCCGCTACCGCCTGCGCATCGGAGTTCTTGAAAAGAACCTGGATGTATGCTGTGAAACCAGCGGCCGCAATTCCGGGGTGGTTCACGGAGGCTTTGCCTATGATCCGGGAACCTTAAAAGCCAGGCTCTGCGTGGAGGGCAATCAGGGCATGGGGGCCCTGGCCGAGGAACTGGATTTTCCATTTATCCGCTGCGGCAAGGTGCTGGTAGGAAACACAGAGGAGGATATGGAACAGTTAAAGCGCACCATGGCCCAGGGAGAGGTAAACGGGGCAAAGGGACTGGTGCTCATCGACAAGGAGGAGCTTCACAGGCTGGTGCCTGCTGTAGTGGGAGAATTTGCCATGTTTTCTCCCGAAAGCGGCGTTGTCGATCCCTTCCAGTACACCATCGCCCTGGCGGAAAATGCCCATGCCAACGGGGCAGAATACCATTTTAACTGTGAGGTAACAGGCATTTCCCGTGAGGACGGCATTTACACTGTAACCGCCGGAGGCAGACATTTTTCCTCCCGCTGGATCGTAAACAGCGCCGGTCTGGGCTGCGGCGTTATATCCGACCTGCTGGGGATCAAGGGCTACCGGATCATCGGCTCCAAGGGCGACTATATTATCCTGGACAAGCGGACCGGCCCCCTGCTTCCCATGCCTGTGTACCCCGTTCCCAGCAACACCTATATGGGAATCCATGTGACCAATACCACCGACGGAAATGTAATCATCGGCCCCAATGCAGAGCAGGTATCAGATTTTACCTATTACGGCGTTCCACAGGAAAATATGGATTATCTGGCCCAAAGCGCCTCCGATCTCTGGCCCTGTATCAGAAAGCAGGATTATATCCGCAATTACTCCGGCATCCTGCCAAAATGGGTTGACGAAAAGGGTGTGATTCAGGACTTTAAGATCGAAATCCGGGATGATATTGCCCCAAGAGCCATCAATCTGGTAGGCATCGAATCCCCCGGACTGACTGCGGCTGTGCCCATCGCCCGCTATGCGGTAAGCCTGATGGCTGAGCGTGAAGAGCTTACCCAGAATCCGGACTTCCAGCCCCGCAGAAAGGGTATTACCCGCTTCGCGGAACTGACGCCGGAGCAGCAAAATGAGCTCATCCGTGAGAATCCCGACTACGGCGAGGTAATCTGCCGCTGCGAAAAAGTGACAAAGGCAGAGCTTCTTCAGGCCATCCGCAATCCTCTTGGAGTGTCTACTGTAGCAGGGATCAAATACAGAACCAGAGCTTCCATGGGACGGTGTCAGGGGGGCTACTGCCAGATGCGGATGACCCAGCTCATCGAGCAGGAAAAAGGACTGGCGCCGGAGGAAATCCGGTACGCCAAAAGCGATTCCCAGATGTTTTTCGGAAAGGTGCGGGAGGTGAAAGCATGAGTGAGCTGACATACAGAATCGAAGAAGAATCCGTGGATGCAGTGATCGTAGGAGGCGGCCCTGCCGGACTGGCAGCCGCAGTGGAACTGTACAAAAAAGGGATCCGCAATCTGATCATCCTGGAGCGTGAAAAGCAGTTAGGCGGAATCCTCCGCCAGTGTATCCATGACGGTTTCGGGCTTACACGATTTGGAACTACCTTAAGCGGCCCGGAATACGCCCAGCGTTTTATCGACCAGGTAAAGGAGCTTAAAATCCCTTACCTTACCAATACCTCAGTGCTGGAGGTTTCCGGGGATAAGACAGTCACCGCTGCCACCAGCCAGGGGATCCGCCGCTTTCAGGCAAAAGCCGTCATCCTTACCATGGGCTGCAGAGAGCGCACCCGAGGTGCTCTGGGAATCCCCGGTGAGCGGCCCACCGGCGTCTTTACCGCAGGCGTGGCCCAGGCCTACATAAACCTTTACAACCGAATGCCCGCCAAAGAGGTGGTGATCCTGGGATCCGGCGACATCGGGATGATCATGGCCCGCCGCCTTACACTGGAAGGAGCCCATGTACAGGCCGTATTTGAGATCCAGCCCTATCCAAGCGGCCTTCCCCGAAACATCGAGCAGTGCCTGAATGACTACCATATCCCTCTGTATCTAAGCCATACGGTAACCGCCATCCACGGCAGCAGCCGTCTCACCGGCGTCACCGTAGCGCAGGTAGACGAGCATTTTAAGCCCATTCCCGGCACAGAGCAGGAATATGCCTGTGACACCCTGATCCTTTCTGTAGGGCTGATACCGGAAAATGAACTTTCCCTGGATGCAGGCGTTCTCCTGGACGAGAGAACAAAGGGCGCCTTGGCAGACGAACATTTTCAGACCAATATAGAAGGGATCTTTGCGGCAGGAAATGTACTCCACGTCCACGACCTGGTGGATTTTGTATCCCTGGAAGCAGAAAAGCTGGCTGAATCCGCCGCCCTTTATATCCAGCAGGGCAGCCTGACCCCCTGCCCCATCGCCATCCGCACCGACCGCTCCATTAACCATACCGTACCTCAGCGCATCAGCGGCGCCGCTCCCGTCCGGCTGTCTCTCAGAGTCAGCCGCCCGCAGAAAAACTGCCGGATCGTTGTTCGGCAAAATGGAGCTGAGGTAGCCTCAAAACCTATGGCAAAGGCCATTCCTGCAGAAATGATCCAGCTTACCTTAAATCCTGACAAGCTGCAGGGAACCAATGATCT
This sequence comes from uncultured Clostridium sp., assembly GCA_900549235.1. Classification (GTDB taxonomy): domain Bacteria; phylum Bacillota; class Clostridia; order Lachnospirales; family Lachnospiraceae; genus Enterocloster. The sequence continues at coordinate 71,990 of URNT01000004.1, forward strand.
GGAGGTGAGTGTAGAATGACAAGAAAATTTACCTGTATCATCTGTCCCAACGGCTGTGAGATCACTGCAGAAACAGAAGGCAGTCTGACCATCACCGGAGCCGCCTGCCCCAGGGGAACCGATTATGTAAAACAGGAGCTGACCGCCCCCGTCAGGAACATCGCCACCTCCGTACTGGTAAAGGAGGGTGATCTCCCTCTTGCCAGTGTCCGGCTGACCGCCCCTATTCCCAGAGAGCGGATCTTTGACGCCATGAAGGAAATCAGGGGCTGCGTCCTCACCGCTCCGGTACAGGCCGGTACAGTGGTGATCCATCAGCTTCTGGGATATGATTCAGATGTGATCGTAACAAAGGATGTAGAAAAAGCATAAACAATCTATGATTTTTTCTGATAATAATCAGGAAACATTTCAATCAGAATCTTCTGGTCTGTCAGGGCGGTGGAGATGTGATGGATCACCGCCTCCCTGGCCGCCTGCTTATCATGTGCCTCAAGAGCCCGGCAGATGTCCTGATGCTCACTGATCACCCGGTCAGAAACGCTGATCCGGTAGCTGAGCTTGCGCTGCCGGTCAAAATGAGGCATCACTCCCTGGAGTGTATCATAGATAAACGACATACCGCACATATCAAAAAATTCCTTATGAAACGCAATATCCAGATCCAGAAATTTCTCAAAATTCTCCCTTGGTCCGTTAGCCGCATAGTCCCTCTGGAGAGTAATATAATCATAAAGATTGTCCAGATGGTCCTGAGTCAGCCGGTCGCAGCACATCTCCGCCAGGGATCCTTCGATCATCTGCCGCAGGGTGCAGACCTGCTCCACGATGCTGTGATCGATAAGAGACACAAACATCCCCCTCTGAGGATAGCTTTCAATCAAATGGCTGCTGATCAGCGTCAGGATCGCCTCCCGCACCGGAGTCCGGCTGATATTCAATTCCTTAGAAATCTCAATATCAGAAATCTTCTGTCCCGGAAGATATTTAAGATTTACAATATTCTGTAAAATATAACGGTATGCGTATTCACGGGCCGTCTCGCCCGGTCTTTGTATGAAATGTTCCATGTACCTGACCTTTCTGTTGGTCCGATCCCCAGATCTTGTCCGGATCAACCCCACCAAAGTAATATACTACTCATTTTTATACTATACTGTGGAAAATGCCTGTATGTCAATGCTTTCTCGAAACCAAAGGTTGTAAAGAGGGGTTTCTTTTATTCAAAATAGTAGTATATTGAGGGAAGGTTTACATGAATGAAAAACCATATCTTGACACCAGCACTCACAAGTAGTATATTAATCTTAATTAGATATATCACTATACATATAATATATCAAGATAGGAGTGCAGAATTATGAAAGCCATCAAGTTTGAAGAACCATGGAAAGTAGAATGTATCAGCACAGCTATGCCCGAGCCCAAGGAAGGCCAGGCACTGATCCGGGTTAAATCAGCAGGGATCTGCGGAAGCGATATTGGAGCGTTCAGAGGAACCAATCCTCTGGTTTCCTATCCCCGGATCATCGGCCACGAGATCGCAGGTGAGATCGTGTCCATCCCTGAGGATAACAAACAAGGCTTAAAGCCCGGCGACCATGTAATCGTAGATCCTTATCTGTATTGCGGCAGCTGCTATCCCTGCTCCATCGGGCGCACCAACTGCTGTATTGATCTGAAGGTACTTGGCGTCCATGTAGAAGGCGGAATGTCAGAGTATATGGCCCATCCGGCCGATATGCTGTGGAAGCTGCCAGAGGATATGCCCTGGGAGCTGGCCCCCATCGCAGAGCCTCTTACCATCGCCCTTCACGGGATCCACAGAGGAGGCTTAAAGGCCGGGGAGCATGTGGTGATCATCGGCGCCGGCCCCATCGGACTGCTGGCTGCCATGGCAGCGCTGTCCTATCAGGCTGTGCCTATCCTGGTAGATGTGGTAGATGAAAGACTGGAATTTGCCAGAGAGCTGGGTGTGGAATTCACCATCAATTCCCTGAAGGAAAATGCAGAAGAAAAGGTAACCGAGTATACCAATGGCCGCAAGGCAGAGCTGGTCATGGAGTGCTCCGGCGCTAACGCGGCCATCCGCTCCACCCTGGATCTGGTAGCCAATGCCGGCCGTATCACCCTGACCGGCTGGCCCAAGGTAGAAACTCCCCTTCCAACCGACGCCATCACCCGGAAGGAAGTAGACATCCGCGGTGCCCGCACCAGCGCAGGCGAATTTGAAGAAGCCATTGACCTGATCTACACCGGAAAGGTAGACGCCAGAAAGATCCTCACCAAGGTGGTTTCTATCGATGAGGCTCCTGGGGTAATCGTTGATATTGAGAAAAATCCCGGGGATTATATGAAGGTGAATGTGATGATGGATTGAGGGTTGTGAGACTCTGTAAGAGGAGCTGCTGCACTGGATTTGTGCAGCAGCTCTTTCAAGTAATTGGAATTTACAAACTTCTCTCATAACATATCTCCTGTGTTTCAAAACAGGGTTTAACCTTTCCGTATGTAACAAAGCCGCAAGCTTCATAAAATTTTCTGGCTCTGTTATTATCTGTAAATACCCAGAGCATTACTTTCATATATCCGGCAGAATATGCCCAAATGCAGCTTTCCAGCTTTCAGTTTGTATATACGCCAAATCTGATTCATCGCCAGACTGCACGTTTCTAATCAAGTAATCCATATAGACATCTCCTCAAAAATCTTGTGCTTATTTATGATTCTTCCCCCAGTTCCCCATAAAATACCCGGTTCCACTTCATACCTCCCCATCCATTTTTCTCCCCCTTACGTCTGTACTCCTGAAGGATCTCCTCCCTGGCGCTTTCATCCTTCATTTTCTTCACCGCAGCCGCCCCGTCGCAGGACAAGCTCTCAAGATACCAGATCCGCTCCTCCGTCATGCCCTCCTCTGTCTGCTCCCAGCAGGCGATATTATAACGGGCCGCTACATAGTCCGGCTTTGCCCAGACCAGAGCCAGGTAAAACAGGCTGACCGTCACCAGAAAATACCGAAACAGCGGAAAATGGTTGTTAAAAATCAGAACGATCACACCGGCCATCAGGACGGCAATTACCACCAGAGACCACAGCACCAGCACCCTTAAAAATGTCAGCTGATATTGCTCTATATACAATATCATCCGGTAAGCCGCCGACGCAATCATTATATAAGTACACAGGCTGATCACGATCAGGACTCCATCTAAAACCAAGTGCTTTTTCACATATTTCAGGCACAGAAGAACCATAACCAGATTCAGGGATGCCACAAAAAGGAGCTGGAAAAAGCCTTCTCTGGCGTAATTCGAATAGGTTATCCACTCTCCATCCGGCAGATTTCCCTGCCTCAAAAACAGATACACCACCTGAATCCCGCAGAATACCAGATACAAAAGAGCGATCATCCCCATAAAGCTGATGGCCCAGGCCGCCGATCCCCTGCGCCGGTCCGTTACCGACTCCCGGATTCCTCCCACCCGCACCGCACAAGTCAGGGCATACATACAAACAGCCCAGAAAGCCGCCGATACCACCCACCCAATTACAGAAAATGGGTTCAAGTAAGAATCCATCAGCGTATACAGCATATTATCAAATACCCGGTCCGCGCTGGCAAGGAACACGGACAAAAAAATCAGCATCGGGATAGAGGCGCAGAATCCCCCAAGCACTGCAATAACCGTCTTATACCTCTGGCTTTTTACCGACTGCACAAAGCTTTTGAAATGTCCGAAAAAGACCAGACTCATCCCCACCGTCTGCAAAAGCAGGGTGCACACAGCTCCTGCATATTTCCCTATATTCCACTCCCTGTCCTCATAACACTGATGGAGCAGGAAAATGCAGAACAGAACCCCCAATATCATCCGGTTCATAAAAAACCCAAAAAACGCTTCCCCGGTAAATGCCGTAGAAAGTCCTGTCAGCAAGGACACTGCACCCAGAAAATAAGACCCGCGCTTGATCTGCTTTCCCTTTTTCTTCAAAATGTACCAGGCCCCGCCGTAAGCCGCCGCCACAAAGAAAAACACTCCGATCCCCATGGTATTTTTATGGAGGCACACCGCCCCGATCACGCCGAATACCACAGACATAATCCCCAGAAACCCAAATTCATCTCTCTGGCGCTCCAAAACCGCCTGGATGTGCTGCTCTTTTATATTCCTTGTTTCTGTAATTTCCATCATCTCATCACTCATCCTGATCCTCCTCGTATGAAAGTATATCGCCCGGCTGACAGTCCAGCGCCTTGCAGATCGCCTCCAGAGTGGAAAAACGAATGGCCTTTGCCTTATTATTCTTAAGGATCGAAAGGTTTGCCATGGTAATATCCACCTCTGCCGCCAGTTCCTTTAAGCCCTTTTTTCTCCTGGCCATCATTACATCCAGATTGATCACAATTCCCATATTCCGTCTCCGCCTTTCTGTCTTATATGGTCAGGTCATTTTCCTCTTTATAGCTTACCGCCTGTTCAAATACCTGCCCCAGCACAAAGCAGAACAGCCCGGCAATAAAAAATACAGCGATAATAAATACGGTCGAAGGCGTAAATGCAATAGGCAGCCGGATCACCGACATAAGCGCCGTTAAAAAGCTGTACCGCCCCATCCGCCTGAGAGCCAGCCCATTTTCCCGCACAAAAGCCCGGTCCTTTAACACCGTCTCAAACATTTTCCTAAGTTCCCATACAATCAGGATGCAGAACACCCCTGAAATCATATAGAGCATACACTGAGCCGTATAATACCGGTGAAATACCTCCAGATAAAATCCCACCTGGTAAAAAATCAGCGGAATCCCCACAGTCAGCAAAATCCCTCCATAATACATCAGATCCAACAGCCTCTTCGTAAAACGTACCAATCCCCGGTTCATAAAATCTACCGCCTTTCTTTCTTGCTTTTAAAAGGAATATAGCACCATATTTTCCATTTTTCAATATATATTTATCGAAAAACAATAAATTAATATTGATAATAAATAATTTTTAAAGAGATTGTAAGATATATGGCCGCTTACGGCTTTTGAAAAATTTTTATTCTATGCAATAAACTGCCCTTCACTGCCGGTTTCAATCAGACGGGCAGATAGTATGTTGAATGTGCAATTCTCGTTTGTTATTTTCTTAACATTTCCTGTCAAAATCTAAAAAATTTTGAGTTTTTAAAAATTTTTTTAGCTATTTTATTCAAGTATTTCGGCTATTTTCTGGTTTATTTAGTAAATTTCCCTATGTTTTCGTTAAATTGTTCACACAAAAATACAATCCAATTTCTACTTTTATTTCGGATTACCGTTATTTTTCTGACGATCATTTTCTTTTGATCCATCTATTTTCCTTAAAAATTTCACTGATAATTTATTTTATTTTTTTAACAAGCGAAATTATACTTTTTATTGTTAAAATAAAAACGTATTTTGTTTTTTAATTATCAATTATTTGTGAAAATATTATTAAATTTGACAGATTATTTTTCCTCTGCTATCATCCAGTTATAAGACAGCTCCCGGAGCGGGAGGCTGACATACTTTTAAGGGGGTAGCAACCATGTCTACATATTATTTTTTACCAACGCGCAACGTATTTGGAGAAGGCGCTGTAACAGAAGCAGGAGCGCTGGCAAAAAGCCTTGGAGCAGGAAAATGCCTGATCGTAACAGACAAATTTCTGGCTGAAATCGGAATGGCCGACCGGATCGGGGGGATCTTAAAGAAAGCCGGTGTGGACTTTGCCATATTCCCGGGAGCAGAGCCAAACCCGACGGATAAAAACGTAGAAGCCGGCGTAACCGCCTACACCGAACATGGCTGCGACTCCATTATCTCCCTAGGCGGCGGCTCCTCCCATGACTGCGCCAAGGGCATCGGCCTGGTAGCCGCAAACGGCGGAAGAATCGCTGATTTTGAGGGAGTAGACAAATCCAGCCATCCCATGGTGCCGCTGATGGCTATCAATACAACAGCAGGAACTGCTTCCGAGATCACCCGGTTCTGTATCATTACAGACACCTCAAGAAAGGTGAAAATGGCCATTGTTGACTGGAGAATCACACCTCAGATCGCCATCAATGACCCGGAGCTTATGAAGGGGATGCCGCCATCCTTAACCGCCGCCACCGGCATGGATGCTCTGACCCACGCTATCGAGGCTTATGTTTCCACCGACGCCAATCCTCTCACCGACGCCGCAGCCATTATGGCAATTAAAATGATTTCCCACTACCTTCCAAAGGCAGTAGCAAACGGAAATTATATGAAGGCCCGGGACAAAATGGCCTACGCACAGTACCTGGCAGGCATCGCATTTAACAATGCGTCCCTGGGCTACGTTCATGCCATGGCCCATCAGCTGGGCGGCTTTTACAACCTGCCTCATGGCGTCTGCAACGCCATTCTCCTGCCTTATGTAGAGCAGTACAATCTCATCGGCAATATGAACCGGTTCCGGGACATTGCCGAGGCCATGGGTGTCCGCACTGAGGGACTTTCCGTGTCAGAGGCCGCAGACCAGGCCATTGAAGCCATCAGGAAACTAAGCCGCCAGCTTGGCATCCCGGCCAATTTAAAGGAACTGGGAGTAAAGGAAGAAGATTTTGCCATTATGGCAGAAAATGCAAAAAAAGATGTATGCCAGCTTACCAACCCGAGAACTGCAACTAAGGAACAGGTCATCGAAATTTACCGCCAGGCATATGACGGAGAATAGGAGGAGTTTTATGCATCAGGTTAATCTTCAGAAAAATTATCAGCTTTTTATCGGAGGTGTATGGAAGGACGCTTCTGATGGAAATACCTTTAAAACCTACTGCCCCGCAGATAATACGCTGCTGGCAGCCTGCGCGGAAGCGACAAAAGAGGACGTAGATGAAGCAGTCGCTGCTGCCTGGAAGGCATTTGAAACCTGGAAGCAGGTTCCGGTCAATGAACGGGCCGTTATCTTAAACAAAATTGCCGACATCATTGACGCCAACAGGGAACATCTTGCCATGGTAGAGTCCCTGGACAACGGCAAGCCCATCCGTGAAACCCTGGCAGTAGATATTCCTATGGCCGCCCAGCATTTCCGCTATTTTGCAGGCTGTATTATGGCCGAGGAAGGCAGCGCCAATATGCTCGGAAATGACACCTTAAGCCTGATTCTCAGAGAGCCCATCGGAGTAGTAGGCCAGATCGTTCCCTGGAACTTCCCCTTCCTGATGGCAGCCTGGAAGCTGGCTCCCGTCCTTGCAAGCGGCTGCTGTACCGTATTTAAGACCTCCAGCGCCACTCCATTAAGCGTCCTTGAATTTGCAAGGCTGGTTCAGGATGTAATCCCTGCAGGCGTATTTAACGTAATCACCGGCTCCGGCTCCAGATCCGGCCAGTACATGTTAGAGCATAGGGGCTTCAGAAAGCTGGCCTTCACCGGCTCCACCGAGGTAGGACGAAGCGTAGCCCTGGCAGCAGCCGAGAAGCTGATCCCGGCAACCCTGGAACTGGGAGGAAAATCTGCCAATATCTTCTTTGAAGACTGCAGCTGGGAAATGGCTATGGACGGCCTGCAGATGGGCATCCTCTTTAACCAGGGCCAGGTATGCTGCGCCGGTTCCAGAGTCTTTGTCCAGGAATCCATTTACGACCGCTTTGTAGAAGAAGCCGTTAAGCGCTTTAATCAGGTAAAGGTAGGACTCCCATGGCTGCCAGAAACCCAGATGGGCTGCCAGATTAACAAGGGCCAGATGGAAAAGATCCTGAAAATGGTCGATCTGGGCGTATCAGAAGGCGCCACCCTTCTGTGCGGCGGCAAACAGCTGACAGACGGCCCCTTAAAGGACGGCTGTTTCCTCCGCCCCACCCTTCTTGGAAATGTAACCAACAACATGCGTGTGGCTCAGGAGGAAATCTTCGGCCCCGTGGCCTGCATCCTGAAATTCAAAACAGAGGATGAGGTCATCGCCATGGCAAATGACAGCGAATACGGACTGGGCGGCGCTGTGTGGACAAAAGACATCAACCGGGCTCTCCGTGTAGCAAGAGCCGTAGAAACAGGCCGTATGTGGGTTAACACCTACAACGCCATCCCCGAAGGTGCTCCATTTGGCGGTTACAAGACCTCCGGTATCGGCCGCGAGACCCACAAGGTAATTCTGGAACATTATACCCAGATGAAGAACATTATGATCAACCTTAGTGAAACTCCTACTGGCTTTTATCCGGCATAAAACATGCTCTGCTTCAGCATGAATTTTCCTTTGAAATTCCAGCAGAAATGTTGTCGAAACAACAGACTTTTTCTTTCTTTTCGTCTATACTTCAGACATAAATATGCAGGAGGTATGGATATGATAAGAAGGATCATCAAGATAAATGAAGATTTATGCAACGGCTGCGGCGCCTGTGCCGCAGCCTGTCACGAAGGAGCCATCGGTATGGTTGACGGTAAGGCCGTTCTTTTAAAGGACGACTACTGCGACGGCCTGGGAGACTGTCTCCCCGCCTGTCCTACAGGAGCGATTTCCTTTGAGGAACGAGAGGCGGCTGCTTATGATGAAGCGGCTGTAAAGGCTCGGATGGCAGAAAGAAACAGAGAACATGGCAAAAGCCATGGACACGCCCACACCGGCGGCTGCCCCGGTTCCAGATCCCAGACCATCAGCCGCACTCCCCAGCCTCAGGCTCCAGGTATCCCCGGCGGATCCCCGGTTCCCGGCTGCCTGTCCCAGTGGCCCGTACAGATCAAGCTGGTTCCCACCCAGGCTCCGTATTTCAAAGACGCCCGTCTGCTGGTAGCCGCCGACTGCACCGCCTTCACCTACGGCAATTTCCACCAGGATTTCATCAGCGGCCGCATCACTCTCATTGGCTGTCCCAAGCTGGATATGACCGATTACAGCGAAAAGCTGGCTGAGATTATCCGTTCAAACGATATAAAAGATGTGATGGTAGTCCGCATGGAAGTGCCCTGCTGCGGCGGAATCGAGAATGCAGTAAAAGAGGCGCTGATCGCCAGCGGGAAGATGATACCGTGGCAGGTGGTAACGGTGAAGATCGATGGGACGCTGATACGGTAGGGGATGGATTGACAGGAGAAAAGCGCTGAAAGCCAAGAACTGCTTTCAGCGCTTTTTGTGTTCTTCTTTTTACGGGTTGATTTAATGCATGGAAATCTCTTTAATAGAGTATTTAAAGAAATCACTCAGACATTTTTTCAGCTTGTTTCTGTCATCCTGATGGAATGCATTTAATATTTTACATCGGTAAAATACTGCGCTGGCTTTTGATGATTCTAAAGAGAGAACTTTAATGGCTGACTCCTTTCTTAGAAGCACCATGATCTGCATCAGCCTGGAATAAATGCTGTTTCTGCACATATCGCCAACATATGTGTCAATTTCCGTCAGCAAAGCACAAAAATCCTCAGCTGAAATTTCTTCTATCTCCAGTTCTAAAAGCCTGTCTCTGAACTCTTCCATCTTCTGAAGGATCTCCGGCGTTCTATTGTCATAGCAGGTCAGATACACCTCTGTTTCGATCAGGCGTCTGGCTGCGTAAACTTCATCATGTTTATGCATCTCCTGATAATACATCCACATAACTGTTTCTTCAGGAATCTTCATATTGGCCTCGCTTACAAAGCTTCCATCACCCGGCTTAATGGTCAGCATCCCCACCAGCGACAAGGCGCGAAGCGCTTCTCTGATGCGGCTTCGGGTTACTTGAAAATTCTCAGCCAATTCCCGTTCGTTTGGCAGCTTATCTCCTGGTTTCAGCTGACCGCTGGTAATCATACCCGCGATCTTTTCCATAACCTGTTCTGTCAGTGTTATCTTTTTTAACGGTTCGTATTCCATAACAGTCCTTTCCCCTTCCGCTCTGTCCCTTATATCTTTTATCATACCACAGATTCAGTAAAAATGGGAAATTTTCATACCTGTTCAGCCATGCGGCAGCCGTATCATCAGGAAACGCCCTTTACAATTAAATACTGCTCTAAAACCCTGTCAATCTCTCTCATTTTATCCTCAGTCAAAGACAGCATTGGCCTTCTCACCTCTCCGGCGTCTATGCCCTGTACCCTGGAAATGTATTTCAGACTTGCACAGAGGCCGTTTTTCAGCACCACATCTAAAATGGAATTGGATTTTGCCTGGAGCTCCCGCGCTTCCTCATCCTTATGCTCCAAATAAAGTTCCATAATCCTCCGGTACTGGGGCAGCATAAAATTAAAATTGCTTCCAATAAATCCATCACAGCCAAATGCTAAAAATGCCACCATACAGTTTTCAAATCCGCCGTAGCATTTGATGGAATCATTCAAATTCTTAATTCGCTCCATCTGGTAAAGGTTCAGATTTGTATGTTTTACCGCGCCGATTGCCCCCGACTTCAAAAGAGCGCGAATATCGGGATGGGATAAATCCAGCTCCCTATGGGTACTCATAGGAATATTGTAGAATAAAACAGGAGCATCTGCGGCTTCTGCAATATCATAGTAATATCCTGCGATTTCTTTTTCTGAAAATCCAAAGTAAAAAGGCGGTACAGCCGCAACCTGGCTGATTCCAAGCTCCCTCGCCTTTTTCGCATATGCAGCTGCTTCTGCAGTACGGATTGCTCCCACATGAGCAAAGATTTCTGCCTTTTTCACATATTCAGAAGCTAGCTCAAAGGAGCGGATTCTCTCTGCCTCAGAAAGCAGGAAACACTCCCCTGAGCTTCCGCCGATAAAGAAGCCGTCTGCTCCCTCTGCTAAATTTCTATCCCACAGCTGCTTTAATGCCTGTTCATTTAACTGATTCTTCTGATCAAACGGCGTGATCGACGCCACATACATTTTCTTCATAGTGATCCCTCTAATCCAAATGATATATTTCCTGCATATCCATCCACGGGCCATCCTCAGACAGCGGATTCATGCACGGGATACACTCGCCCCACCAGCGCTGCGTTTCCGGGTCAGCTGCCATCTTTGCCATATCCGCTTCATAGTCCTTTCCCACATACTCATAGTAGGAAAAAATGTACTCTCCAAAGCAGTAAATGGAGTAATTCTGCAGATTACATTCCTTAATCATATCATTGATCTGCCTCCATGGCGCTGCATGAAGCTCTTTATAATAAGCGGCCTTTTCTGGTGTAAGTCTTGATACGCTTCCATATCGCTTTACTTCTGCCATAATGTTCTTCTCCTTTTATAATCCATAAATTCTCTTTGCATTTTCATAAAAAAGCTTATTCTGAAACTCAATTCCCCTCGGCTCGGTAATATTTAAAAGAGCCTGAATCCACGGTTCAAGACAAGTTGCCACATTGCAGACCGGATAATTTCCGCCAAACATAACTCTGTCTTCTCCAAAACAGTCCAGAGCCATATCCACAGCCGGACGCAGCGTATCCTCAGACCACTCTCCTGCTGGATTTAAACCTGAAATCTTGCATACCACATTGGAAAGGGATGCCAGATTCTCCATATTCTTCTTCCAATTTTCCTTGTATTCCTGTTCCTTTTTATCTGGATTTTCCTTTGCGATAATATCAGGATTTACGATGCCCATATGATTTAATACAACCGTAGTTTCCGGACAGGCTTTTGCCATCTGGTATAAATCTCCCAGCTCCTCATTTCTTACACAGCCTTCAAACACCAATCCCCGCTGCCCTAATAGACGCACATTTTCAATGAAACGGCTCTTTAAACAGGTCTTTGCAACTGCCTCAGGCACATGAAGTACCTGCCTCACTCCTTTAATATAAGGAGACGTAATATTGTCCAGGTACTCAGAAAATCCTTCCTCTTCTAAGCAGCCCGAAATGCTTGCTCCGGCAAACAAATTTTCCGGATCTTCGCAGCAGGCTATGATGAATTCATTTTCCTCAGCCTTATTTGACTTGGCACAATCTACCTCTACATAAACGGCTGCTTCAATTTCATGGCCTTCTCCTGCTGTAGCCTTGTAATCTTCCAAAGTATAGGTGCGGTTCAGCACCTCCCCTTCCCCGTCAAGCCAGGGAAGGGATAATTGTTCTAAATTCCATACATGTACATGGGTATCAATAATCTTCATGGGAATACCTCCTGATCACTCACTGTAGTCCACTGGAAGTCCGCCCTGTGCATTGGACTTATAACATGCTTCTACTACGCACATAGTATGGTAAGCGTCCTCGAAGCTGTTCATATAGTGATAATCCGGATTCTCCAACTTCTTCATCAGTCCGCCCATGGTTCCGATAAATGCTTCGTTGAACCAGCTTCCCTTTACCTCTAAGGTTCTCCATCCCTTTCCGTCGTCTGTGATGTACTCCACCTTATCCGGCCTTCCTGTAGGATAATCTAAAATCAGCCCAAGCTGGATACGGATCGCTCCCTTCATTCCTTCGATCTTCATCATACTCTCCTGATAGTCAGGTGCATAGTCATGATTGTGATTAATATGCAGATTCACTCTCAATACGTCGCCATAATCCATGATAATAGAGGTTCTCGTCTGGGAAAGAGCCTGCATCTTAGGATGCTGCATGGTTTTGCAGTATACACCTGTGGGATCGCCTACAAAGCTTCTGATGCAGTCAATATAGTGGATGCTGTGATAGTTGATTTCCATTCTCTCAAGGCCGAATAAGAAACTCCACAGATGCCAAGGATGAAGCTCTACCACACGCCAGTCAATGTCTACGATATCACCGATTACTCCATCCTCAATCAGTTTTCTGGCAGCAATCATGTAAGGCGCCTGGCGAAGCTGAAAGTTTACGCCGGCTGTCAGATTCTTCTCTCGGCAGATGTCCAGAATTTCCTTTGCCTGTTCAATACTCTCCCCCATAGGCTTCTGCATCAGAACAGCCGCATTGTCAGGAAGCATCCTTAAGATTCCCGCTGTTTTGGAAGCCGGAACCGCAATGTCAAACACAGCTTCTTCCTTAATCCCCAGCTCTACCAGTTTTTCTACAGAGTCTGCCGCATAAGGAATATGAAAGTCATCGGCAGCCTTCTTAGCCTTTTCAAAGTCTAAATCATAGATTCCCACCACCGGATATTCTGCCATCTGATAGGCCGGCAGGTGAGAGCCTGTCACGATTCCGCCAGCTCCAATAATCACGATCTTTCTCACCTTTTCCGGCATTTCCGGAACGTAATTTAATTCTTCAATTTTGTTTGCCATGATAATGTAACCTCCTAAATTTTCATTTATTATAAACCATTAGAAATGCCTACAACAACAAGAGCAGCAATAATAATCGCATTTCCATACAAAGCCACCTGCTTTGCCTTCTGAAACCCTTTCCATTCCCCATCCAAAAATCCCCAGATGTTAGCAATAATAAGAGCCAGACCATTGAAAGCCACCCAGCCGAACACAGGGCCTAAATCTCCCAGCAAAGCCGTTGCTTTCCCGTAGATCGCCAGAGCGCTGAACCACACAATAGAGGTGAGGACTACTTTAAAATAAGCCTTTGCACAGCCTGGTTTCATGTAGTCTGTATATGTTTTGTTCTTTATAAGCTTTGATAATGCATAGATAAAGTTTGCTAAAAATCCACCTGCAAATACCACAACCCAAGACAGCAAGCTGGCGCTTGTAGGATTGATTCCATCCGCCACAGCTAAGTTTACAGGATAATTAGAAGCCGTTGCACCGATATTAATAGCCGCTGACCCTGCACCGGAAGCCAACGCCATAATAAGACCTGTTACAAATACGGAAGATCCTGCTTTTTTTTGTTCTTTTTTCTCAGCTGTATCTCCATTTTTCATAAATCCTGCCTTTGACAGCACAACTACGCCTGCCAAAAGAATAGCCTGTCCTAACAGAAGGACAATCATAACTTTAGCAGATGGATAAGTTCCTAGAATTATCATAGGAACAAAACTGCCTAAAAGGTTGGAAAGTCCCAAGTTGATTCCAGTTACCAGTGATACTCCAATCATATCAATAGATTTGCTGTACCAAATAGAACTGATTCCCCAGAAAAATCCTGCCAGAGCACCGCAGAACAAAGTAACTGCTGGAGTTGCTTTAATATAGGTCATGTAATTGGGCACTTCCGCCATGCACCAAATATGAGGAATGAATAAAACTCCAATTATAGAAAACAAAACCCAAAATGCCTCCCAGGAAAAAGGCTGATACTTCTTAAAGCAGATTCCAAAACTCCCCTGAAACATACATGCAAAAAGCAGAACTAAAAAAGCTGTTGCCATCATTAAATACCTCCGTATTTGTTTTTCTTTGTAATTGTACACGAATATCCGTTCTGTGGCTGCCGGCTTCTTTTTGGTACTACCAATATACCAGTTGCATTTATCATATAATGACTATATATTAATGTTAATCAATAATTTATACAGTTATATGTACTATTTTTTGTGCATTTTTTCCATTGTAATTCATTTTTCGCTCTTTTATAATTCAATTATTGGTAGTACCAAGATCTTTAACACAGTATTTCACAACGGAGGTTTTTAATATGAATGTTCAATTAAAAGGAATCACATGGTCACATAGCAGAGGATACACCTCTATCGTCGCCGTATCCCAGCGGTTTTGCGAGCTTCATCCTGGAGTTTCTATTCAATGGGAAAAACGGTCTCTTCAGGAATTTGCCGATGCGCCTATTGAAAATCTGGCAAAGGCATACGATCTTTTAATTATCGACCACCCATGGGCAGGATTTGCAGCCACTACTGGAATCCTCCTTCCTCTAAATCAGCACCTTTCTGATGAGTATTTGGAAGATCAGAAAAATCACTCTGTAGGCGCTTCTCATCTAAGCTACAACTTTCATGACTTCCAAAGTGCCTTAGCCATTGACGCAGCCACTCCAATCGCTGTTTACCGACCCGATTTCTTTGCGAAGCAGGATGAAAAACTGCCTGAAACATTTTGCGACGTGCTGGAACTGGCAAAGAAGGGATATGTGGCTTATGCAGGTATTCCCATTAATTTATTAATGGATTTTTATATGTTCTGCGCCACTTCTACAGACCGTTTCTTTGACAATGATGAAACGATCATAGACCAGGAAACTGGTGTTGAGGTGTTGGAAACCATGCGCCATCTGGCTTCTTACTGCAGTAAGGAGATCTTTCACTGGGATCCCATTCAGGTTCACGAAGCCCTTGCCCTTGATAACTCCATCTATTACTGCCCATTTACCTACGGATATACCAACTATTCCCGACGCGGCTACTGTAAGAATCCGCTGAAAGCCGGGGATTTAGTTACTTATAAAGGCAGGATGTTTAAAAGTGTCTTAGGCGGCACAGGCCTTGCCATATCCAGCCTCTGTGAGCACAAGGACATTGCAGTGGAATTCGCCGGATATGCCGCTTCTCCTGAGATTCAGACTACAATCTTTACAGAAAACGGTGGTCAACCGGGACACAGAAAGGCATGGCTTGATGAAATAAACAACCGTATGACCATGAATTTCTTTAAAGATACCTTAAAGACCTTAGACAACTCCTATCTGCGTCCCCGCTACAGCGGCTACTTGTACTTCCAGGATCACGCCGGGGATTATGTGAGGGATTATGTGATGAACGGCGGCAATGCCAAGACAGTTCTTGAAAGAATGAATCATTTATACAGGGAATCAAAACATTTGCAAAAATAAAAGAAAGGTTGATAGCATATGAAACCATTAGAAGGAATCCTGGTTCTGGATTTCAGCCAGTATTTAGCAGGCCCGTCAGCGGCCTTGCGCCTGGCTGATCTAGGAGCACGGGTTATCAAAATCGAGCGGCCCAAAAGCGGGGATGGCTCCAGAACCATGAAGCTTCACAATCTGGAAAGCATGGGTGACAGCATATTGTTTCAAACAATTAACCGCAATAAAGAAAGTTTCTGCGCTGATTTAAAGTCACCTAAAGACAAGGAAATGGTTTTGAAATTAATCAAACAGGCTGATGTTATGATCGAAAATTTCAGGCCGGGAATTATGAAAAAAATGGGGCTGGACTACGAATCTGTCAAGACGTTAAATCCTAGCATCATTTACGGTACAGTAACCGGTTATGGTTCTACCGGGCCATGGATTAAAAAACCTGGACAGGATCTTCTGATTCAGTCCATTTCCGGCCTGACCTGGCTCAATGGGGATGACGGACAGCCTCCTATGCCCTTTGCACTTTCCATCGCCGATTCCTATACCGGAATTCACCTGGCAGAAGGCATCATGGCTTGTCTTCTTCGCCGATTCACTACCAAACAAGGCGGGCATGTGGAAGTGAGTCTTTTAGAATCAGTGCTGGATCTGCAGTTTGAAGTCATTACCACATTTTTAAACGATGGACATCAGAAGCCGAAACGCAGCAGTTATCACAATGCCCATGCCTATTTAGGAGCTCCTTACGGCATTTATAAGACAGCTGACGGATACATAGCACTGGCTATGGGCTCTGTTACAGAACTGGGAGCTCTCCTTGAATGTCCTGCCCTCTCTCAGTATGCCGATTCTCAGGACTGGTTTACAAAAAGGGATGAAATCAAAGAACTTATCGGAAATCACTTAATTTGCAAAACTACTGATCACTGGCTGGCCATCTTAGAAACCGGAGGCTACTGGTGTTCCGATGTGTATACCTGGGACAAACTGCTTCAGTCCGGCCAGTTTAAAGAGTTAAACCTTTTGTTAAATGTCAAGCGGCCAGGGGGGGAAGACCTACTTACCACGCGCTGTCCCATTCGCTTTGGCGGGGAACCGTTTCTTGACAATACCCATGCGCCGTCTTTAGGAGAACACACAAGGCAAATTATCGAAGAATTTGGCCTTGAGACAAGGAAGAAAGGATGAGACCAATGAAACCATTAGAGGGAATTACCGTACTGGATTTCAGCCAGTTTTTATCAGCGCCTTCTGCCGCACTTCGCCTGGCAGATTTAGGCGCTCACGTAATTAAAGTAGAACGTCCTCAGGGCGGCGATATCTGCCGCACTTTATATATTTCTAATCTGCGCATTGAAGACGACAGTTCCTTGTTTCATGCTATTAACCGCAATAAGGACGGCGTTTCCATTGACTTAAAAGATTCTTCCAGCCAGGAAATCTTGTGGAATTTGATCGGGAATGCCGATGTGATGATTGTAAACTTCCGTCCCGGGATAACTGAGAAACTAGGCCTTGACTATGAATCAGTGAGAAAAAAAGCACCTTCCATTATTTACGGAGAAATCACCGGATATGGAAAAACAGGCCCATGGGATAAAAAGCCGGGGCAGGATCTTCTGGTGCAATCCTTATCCGGTCTGACCTGGCTCAACGGAAACCAGGATCAGCCACCTACGCCTTTCGGCCTGTCTGTTGCCGACTTGTTCGCCGGCCAGCATCTGGTTCAGGGCATATTGGCTGCCCTCATTAAAAGAGCTGTTTCCCAGCAGGGATCTTATGTTCATGTGAGTATGCTGGAATCTGTAATGGATATGCAGTTTGAAGTATTCACCACCTACTTAAATGACGGACATCAGCCACCCCTTCGTTCTTCTGTTAACAATGCCAACGGCTATATCAACGCCCCTTATGGAATCTATGAAACCTCTGACGGATACTTAGCCCTTGCCATGGCTGCTATCCCCTTATTAGGGGAACTCATAAACTGTAAGGCTCTGTCCGCTTATGAGGATCCGAAAACCTGGTGCGATAACCGTGATGAGATCAAAGTCTTACTGGCTGAACATCTGCGAACTAATACAACCTCTCATTGGCTGTCAAAATTAGAACCAGCCGACATTTGGTGCGCCGATGTATTTACCTGGGACAGGCTGTTTGAAACCGATGGCTTCCAAACCCTTGACATGCTTCAGACCGTCCGCACCCAAGGAGGAACGCAGTTTACCACTACCAGATGCCCGATTACCATTGACGGGGAGCATTATAAGAGCCCAAAAGCTGCTCCGTGGATTGGACAGCATAATTCACAGTACATTTAAAAAGGAGATTACAGATCATGGAACAGACAATTTATTATGAAGAGTATAAAGTAGGAAGCGTACGAGAAACCATCGGCCGCACCATTACCGAAACAGATATCGTCCTTCACGCAGGACAAACAGGCGATTTCTTCCCTCACCACATGGATGCGGAATTTGCAAAAACTACAGAATTCGGCAGGAGAATCGCCCACGGCACATTGACATTTTCCGTTGCAGTAGGCATGGCTGCAAATTTAATCAACCCAGCGGCCTTTTCCTACGGCTATGACCACCTGCGGTTCATCAATCCAGTATTTATCGGAGATACCATCCGAGTTAAGGTTATCTTAAAAGAAAAAAGGGAAAATCCAAAACATCCAGATCAGGGATTTATCATCGAAGCCCTTGAAATCTACAATCAGAACCAGCAGCTTGTCATGGTGTGCGACCACATTATGTCCTGTATGAAAAAACCAGTTCAGTAAAGTCCAGATAAGCCAGGAAGAAGTCGTACCGGCTAAACTTATATACGCTTAGTCAAGACCACCGGCCTAGCCGGTGGCTTGTTCTGTCCCTATAAGGGGCTGTTACCTGCTTGCGCCCGGAAGGCGCACTGAAAGTCTGCCAACTGCACCACATTTTCAGTTGCCCTTAAAAAGGCATATCAATACCTTTTTCTTCCTGCGCAGCCCCAAAAGGGGCTTGTTGGTTTGCTTTGACTTCCTACCACCTCTCCAAGAGGTCTATTTCTTGTTTTTCTTCACTGACTCGCCCGCGAACGGGTCGATATACTCTACAAACGACATCTGATTGTATTCTAAATGCTCCTTCATTTGATTCTGTATATATGCTTTGCATGCTTCTCAAATATCATGAGTGAACTTTTAAAGGCTGCCTAAATATATGCAGGATGCTTTGGAATATGATCAAACAGCCGTCTGACTGTTATTTTATGAACTAGAGTATTGATTTTTCAAGGTGCAAATTCCATTTTTAATGTGAGAAGCTTTAGTTTATAACAAATTAATAACACAATAAATCGGAATTGCAGCAACTGCATATACAATACATGCAAATATAGTATATTTCATCATTTCCTTTGGTGTTACCCAGTCATTGGTATAACCCACTGCAGATAAAGCGGATGAACCAGGAAGCACAAATCCCATACACGCTGTATAGATAACTGCAATCCCCATAATTTCCAAATCTAATCCCATCTGCATTGCAATGGGAATCGCAATCGGAATAATCAAAAGTGCTATTCCTGTATTACTTCCGATATTGGTACCTATTAATGTCGCTAATACAATAATGGTGATTACCATTGTTCCACTTTTACCCGCCAGCATAGGTTCAAAAACAGATGTACAAAGCTGAACGATTCCTGTTTCGGGAGCTGTCAAAGCAGATGCGAGAGGAAGAATGGACGTACAGATTAATATAATTTCCCATTTAATTCCCTCTTTTGCTACATCATTAAACTTCATCAGTGGTTCGCCATCAATCTTAACCATACACAGAATAACTACAGCCAGAGCAAATACACCACTCGGAGTCAGCATATTAAATAATTTTACTATCCCCCACTCTGATGGCATAATAGTTGTAGCTACAGTAGATACAATAATAAATATGAAGGTGTAAAAATAAGATTTCTGACGGTAATTCAGCTTTTCTGTTTTTGAATCCCTAAGTACAGATGCATCAAAATTCTGTAATTTTGTCAGGTCTGCTTTGAAAATATATTTTGTAGACAATCCCATGGAAATAACCATGATACTTCCGATGATAAAGGATATTAAAATATAATAGCTATAGCTTAATACGGTACCTGATACATCATTAAATGACAAACACAATGCCAGCTGCCACCCTTTAAACGGGATGATAAACTCCCCTAATCCACAAGCCATGATCGTATAGATCAGCATCATACTAATATACTTATCACCTTTTTTGTAACCAACCATATCAGCAATGCTGTATATAACCGTCCATGCAAGGAACATACATGCAAACGCACTGGATATAATTGCAACAATAAAAAATCCATACAAAAATATAACGGAAAAAAGCAATGGTCTTCCATTGACAAATTTCCGGCTGATGGTCCATCTGGCCAAGAATTCTCCTACGCCGCTTACATTAATTGCTCCGGCAATCAGCATAACCATCATTAACTGCCACACCACAGGACTTCCCAGGCCCTGCATAATCGCGTTATTCATAGTGCTGTAATCGCTCATGCCAAACGCAATAACCCCCAGAATACTTGGCCATGCAATTTCCACTGCAGACCAAAGATATAAAAGCCCAAAGAAAATTCCCAAAATCTGCATTCCTGTAGACGTAATACCCTGAATCGGGGGCAGATATTGAAATCCAAACATTAAAATAATTCCAAAAATACTTTTTGCATAATATTTACTGTCAATTTTTGTTCTTTTATTCCCCGCCATATTCTTCTCCTATATTTTCTCAGAATATGGTGCAATAACTGCTTTTGTTCCCCATATGCTTATAGCAATACATTACTGCACCAGCTCAAAAATAAAGGAAAACTGTTATAGGCTTTTACAGTATATTTTTCTCTGCAATCGCAAGCGAAGACTGGATCAGCACATCAACCATAGACAGAGCCGGAACCGGAATGTATTCCATCATCCTCCGGCCTCCCTCGCTGTTTAAGTTTACCAAAGGATGATCAAACACCACTGCATCAATCCCTGTAAAATCCTGCTCTTTCACCGATTTTATCATGGTTTCATAATTCAGATTCTGAGCGCTGAACGGATCGTAGTTTACAGGCCCTTCTATGTTTATGATCTTATCCATGGTGATTCCTCTCTGGAAATAGTACATCCGCTCCAGAAGCTGGAGCTCCTGCCCCATACTTGAGATCAGAGCAATATTTCTTGCCTGGATAGCTTTAAGTATCTTCACATACTCTAACGACGGCACCACCGTCTGCACCCCTGTAGCCTGCTGGATTGTATTGACAATCTCCTGGCTCTTCATGTAGCTGCCGCTGGCGCTGGTGACAGCGATCACATCCGGTCTTGCCTCTATCAGAATTCTTGAGGCAGCCGGAAGTGCGTCGATCATATCAAGAAGTCCCTGCTCAGATACATTTTTAAAAGGGACTCTGGTGGTTACAATCCCTACATCCTCCGGCACCCTCCTGTGGAATTCACGTTCAATGGAGGCACTGGCTCCCATAACAATTAACCCAATAATAAATTTAAAATCTCTGGCCATACTTATCTCTCACATTCCATGCGTATTTTCTTCTATCATATCACATGAAACACCCCAGATAAATTACTTTTCACCTGTTTCCAGATAATGATTAACAGCCTCCGCGCTCATGCCCTCCAGGCCGAAATACTTCATACTCTTCCCTGTCTCTGCATAATTTTCCCCGTTAATGACAGAAGCGATCTGAACCAGAGCCTTCATTGTCGGCATCCGGATTCCCAGCTGGTCTGCAAGTGATATGATAATGGACTGTCCCGCAGAAGCGTCCTCATGAATATAGCGGTGCTTCATACTGCCAGGCCCCTGCACCAGACGAAAATCATCTAATTCAGGGTGTGCGTCATATTCCATCAAGCGGCTGATCATACCTGCGTGAACAGCGTTGTCGTAGCCCATGACTTCCATTACCTGAGCCTTTTCGCGCTCTACCTCCCGGATACATCTTTCCACTGCCGGTGTCAGGCCCTGTGAATACATCCGGTAATCAGGATCCTTCTCAATGGAACCCGTATTTAGCAGGGATCCTGCCAGATGAATGGATACATTTGGAGAGTTAAACGTGGTCTCCAGTACATTTTTAGCAGGTACACAGGAATAGACTCCCTCCATTTCCCTGATCAGACGCTCTGTATCGTTTCCAGGAAATGCAGCCACCTTCTTCGGCATATATGGAAATGCAGATTTTACCACGCCTTTGCCTGCAAAACGACATGGATAAATATTTCCCTGCATTTCTCCAATAATTACGTTCCTCCCCTTTGGAAGTTCCCGTCTTAAAACTATAGAACCACAGTTTCCTGCTGAAAAGCAGACAGTCTGCCCATCCTTAAGAAGGGGAGCCAGCTCCTTTGCAAGCTCCTCATGCCTTGTAGCAATAATAGCGATAAGGATTACATCTGCATCTGCTGCGGCTTCTTTCAAATCATCTGTAATCCGATGAATCACAGCTGTACCATTTACAGCCTGTCCTGTCATTTTAATCTGGTTTCCGTTTTCTACAATGTAATCCAGATTTTCCCAGTACCGTCTGTCCTCATAAAGCGTAACCTGATGCCCCTTAAGAGTCATATCGGCAGCCATGGTACAGCCTGTACCTCCTCCGCCAAGAACCGCTATTTTTTTCATAATCCAGTATCTCCTTATTTCAGTAATTCATTAAATACAGACATATCCTCTACCTGCTCCAGATTCTCTACAAAGCGGATGATCTCCTCTGTCTTTTCTGGAGAAATTGCAAAGGACGCCTCTCTGCGGAACAAATCACAGAATTCTTCCCAGGTCAGCATATCCGCAGGATGTCCCTTGTGGGTTCCCTGTGTCTTTTCATATACATTTCCATCTTTTGTTCTGATGGTAACTGTCTTTACCGGATGTTCTCCATTTCTGCTTCCTTTCTGATACATATCAAAAGAAGCAGTTAATGTATGCTCAGGATCTGTTCCTGGTTTTACCTTCTTTGCAAGCTCAAGCAGGGCAGGGTCTTTTAACAGCTCCGGCTCATACCAGTTTGGTCCCGGCTCTGGATTCATAATAGCGGCTGCAATTACATATGGCATACTGAACTGTGCTTCCATCAGAGATGAGAAACCGTCCTCGTAGCAGTGCATACGGTACTGTGTTGGAGGATTTACTGTAATCTCCTCTACATCTTCTGCCTTGATGCCATGCTCCTTTACAAGAAGCTCTACAATCTCTACCGGTGTCTGTACCCACATATTTGCCGGCCAGTGCTTCACAAGAATATCTTTTATAAAGAATCGATCCTCCAGCTCACGGTCCAGCCATGTTCTGTCTACTGCATCTGTCAGCTGCTCGCAGTATGCATATGGAATATCGAAGCACCCCTGCATATTGTCTACTCCATGTTCTGCACAAAGGGCAGCCAGGATACCATTCTGAGCAGATACACCATGCTGATAGTGATATGCGTTAGACATAGTTGCCTGCTGCATATTAGTAGGCATCGCCGCATACATACATGCCATGCCCAATGTCTGATCCATCTTTCTGCTGTCCAGATTAAGAAGCTTTGCAGCTGGTGTACAGGTCGCAAAGATCTGCCAGTTGCAC
Source organism: uncultured Clostridium sp. (assembly GCA_900549235.1). GTDB lineage: Bacteria > Bacillota > Clostridia > Lachnospirales > Lachnospiraceae > Enterocloster. Next base: position 95,222 of record URNT01000004.1, read on the forward strand.
AGCGCCCATCCCTGATTATGGTCAAATCCAGGACCTGGCTGTACTGCCATAGCCACTCTCTGGTACACCTCATAGCCTGCAACAACCGCTTCCAGATACTCTTTTCCACTTTTCTTCTTTGCTTCTGCCACTGCCATGGCTACAGGAATAACGCCGGCGCTTGGATGTCCGGTCCATGCACAATCTTCCCAGTCCAGCATATCCGCAATCGTACCGTTGGCAAATGCGGCATTTGCCATAGACATCTTTTCTCCGCCCACCCATACAGAAGCATCTCCGCCTGTTCCATTGTTTGCGATCCTTGCAACATCGATGGAGCTTTTTGTCAGATCAATGGGCGCGGCTGCCAGAGAAACACCGATTGTATGAAGCGTAAACATCTTGGCACGTTGAATTACATCCTCTGGTAGATTTTCATATTTTAAGTTCACTGCATAATCTGCCAGTTTCTGTGTGTAGTTGGTTCCGTTTGATTTAAAATAGGTTCTGCTGCTCATAATTCTTGATTCCTCCTGATTTTTATTTAATGATTGGATACAATCTTATAAAGCAAGCTGCATGCCAACTGTTTTCTATTAAACTTTTTCAGGAATATTGATTATCTTTTCAAATAGCTCTATAATTACTATTATATATTTAATATTAATATTAAAATAAAAGGAGATTCTTCTTGAACATGACTCGTTCTGAGAAAATTTTAGATGTGATCCGCCGGTATACCAGCCAGTTAAACCCAGACACCCCGGAAAAAGGGCTGGAAATGCTGAGAATAGATTCTCTGTCAAATATCACCGGCATTTCCCCCAACAATATAAGCATGGAAGCAAACCGCCTGTTCCGCCAGGGAAAGCTGGCAAAGATCTGCGGACGCCCTGTTTTTTACCTGTGCCCCCAGGAACTGGAGGCCCTTCTTGGCACTGCTCTTCCCACCTGTGAATTTTCCTGCAGACAGGCATTTCTGCAGCTGTTTTCCCTGTCTGATAGCTCCTGTGATCCAAAGCAGAGCCCGATTTCCACAGCTCCTGATGGTTTTAATCCTCTGGCTCCATCCCTTATCGAAACGCTTATTGGCCATAACCGAAGCCTTGCTGAACAGGTCAACCAGGGAAAAGCTGCTGTTCTATATCCTCCAAATGGCCTTCATATGCTCATTACCGGCCCTACCGGTGTAGGAAAAAGCCATTTTGCCAGAGCTATCTATGACTATGCTTTAAAAAGCGGTAAACTGGCTCCAGACGCCGCTTTTGTCACACTCAACTGCGCCAGCTATGCAGAAAATCCCCAGCTTCTTCTCTCCCAGCTTTTCGGCTATGTCAAAGGTTCATTTACAGGAGCTGTAAAAGATCATCCCGGCATGGCAGAGTACGCAGACGGAGGAATCCTTTTTCTGGACGAAATCCACCGTTTAAACCCGGAGGGTCAGGAAAAGATGTTTCATTTAATGGATCACGGTACCTTCAGCCGCCTTGGAGAAACCGGAAAGATGCGCCATGTGAATGTGCTCATCATAGGCGCCACCACCAGCCAGCCGGAAGAAATTATGCTTGATACATTCCAGCGCCGTATTCCTGTCCAGATTTCCCTTCCTCCATTAAAAGAACGTTCCCTGGAGGAACGCTTAGAACTTGTGTTATTCTTTTTGTGGCAGGAATCAAAAAGCCTGAAAAAGCGGATCCGCATCGATTTTATGATTCTGTGTGCCCTGTGCTACTACGAATGCAGGTCGAATATCGGCCAGCTTTCTTCTGATATAAAACTAACCTGCGCCCATGCTTACTTTGACTTTATTACAGGCAGAAGCCGGTCTCTTGAAATCTTGAGCCAGCATCTGAATAAGCGAATCCTTAACGGACTTTTTATTTCCGGAAACAACGATAACTCCTTAATGAATGATATTTTAGTATCACCAGATGGTCTTACCATCGACGGAAGCCGCAGCTACCAGGAACTCCTTCTTATGGCCATAAATCCTGCTTACTGATATAGCGTTCCACAGCAGCAAATGCAGGTTCATTTCCGTCTATTACCATCTCCTCATCGCGGATCATGGAACTTAACATAGCATTCTTCTCATTGGGGGCAATATAAAGTCCCCGGCTGATCCGCTCTGTCATATGGGACAGTTTAAGACCCAGCACCGGACTTTCCTCTGACAGAAAATCAAAATATGCGTTGGCACAGGTCAGCTTAATATCAGAGGAAAGCTGTCCTATATTTCCTTCACATTCATAATAACAGAACGCACTGAGTACAGATGGGTTCAGCTTAATTCTCATATGTATATTCCGGGATTCCACCCATAAAAAGTAAAATACCAGTTCCAGACGCTCTTTAATTGTACGCTCCTTCAATGGCGGCAATGTAATATGCACCGGAATACGTCTTAAAAATGTATTTAACATGGACCCTGACGGCTTCTCTGTGGTTGCACCGATAATCAGTACATTTGCGTGGCGCTGGCTTCTGGTCTCTCCTAATCTGGCATAAATTCCCTGGTCCATGAGAAGAAACATTTTTTCCTGCCCTTCTGGATTTAGACGGTGAATCTCATCCAGAAAAAGAATGCTGCCATCTGCATGGTCAATCAGTCCTTTTCTCTCCTTATCTGCCCCTGTAAATGCACCTCTCACATACCCGAACAGCAGAGACAGAAGAAGCTGGGGATTATCTGAATAATTGGCGCAGTTTAATGTAACCAGCGATTTTTCCGCCGGAATCTTCCCGCTTTTTATGGCATAATCAAACATACTTCTGGCAAACAGGCTTTTTCCCGTTCCCGTAGGACCGTTGATCAGTGTATGAAGCCCGTAGGGCGGATACAGCATAGCCGCCTTAGCCTGGCGTACCTGTGGACGCAGGCTGCTGTCCATACCGATCATCTGATCGAAAGAAGATGCCGCTGCCGCCTTGAGACCACTTTGAAGATACCTCATTCCTTTTTCCTTTCCAGGAATACAAAAATGCAGGAAGCTTTCTATTGTAGGAAACTGAGTGGTAGAAATGGTCCGTTTTAGTTTTTCTTCCATATGAGGAAGAGATAGATAAAACACAGGCCTGCTCCCTACGCGGATCAGCTTTCCCTTTGAAAAATGAAGTTTCAATTCTGTACTTATATTATTAGCAGCGATTCCTGATTCCACTTCCAGATTCTGAATCTGTACCCGTTCTAATCCCTTCTCCAGCTGGTTCAGATCCAGCTCCCGTGTATGAAATATGATCAATTCAAGTATCCTATCTGAACGTTTCTTTTTTTCCATCTCCTGGAGCCCCCATTTTTAAGAGTTATTGTTTGAGAGTTTTATTTTTTTCTGAGAGTAATTGTAGCACAGCTAAGAAGCAACGTCAATTTACACAAATTTTATTTTTCAGTCCATTAAAATATCTGGGTTTTTTGTACAATTTTTACATTGATTTAGAATGTTAATTTTTTGGCACGCTATTTGCTTTATATTAAAGCAAAGGCAGGTGAATTAATTATGTATGAAACTGCAAAAGCAGTCATAGGTATGATCGTAATGGGCGCCAGCGCCACTGTTGAATCGGAATTCCACAAAAACGTCCCCGACCATATACAGATCGCAACAACCAGAGTCCCCATCGGAGAGGTTTCCTATGACGGATTAAAGACAATGACCAATGCCCTTCCTGATGCAGCCAGGCTTCTGATGGAAACCTGCCCCGATATGATCATTGTTACAAATATGACGGGAAGCTGCATACGCGGAGCAGAAATTGTCAATCTCCTCCAGCAGACTACAGGCATTCCTGTACTGGCGCCTCCATTTGAATTCGTAAGACTTCTGCGCTCCATAGGGGCAGAAAAAATTGCTATTGCATCCAGCTTTGACAGGGAACTGAATCTGGCAGAAAGCATGTTTTTTGAAAACCACGGTTTCCAGGTATCCCGGATCCTGCCGGCTCAGACATATTTCGGAAAAGATCCATTTTCACTGGGGCAGATCAATTATCCGGAGCTTAAAGCCGCTATGGAACATCAGGACTATTCTGATATTGATGCAGTTATCTTCGACCATCCGGTGATGAATCTGCATACAGGAATTGAAAAACATCTGGAGCAGATTATTCCGATTCCATTTTTTTCCATTAACCAAGTGCTTCTTTATTCAGCACTCCAACGGGTCCACGAACCGGCCGACCATTTATTTATATCAAAATTTCTTAAAGGAGGAACTGCCTGATGCCTCATATAACTGTAAAAATGTTCCCCGGCAGAACAGCCGGACAAAAAGAGCAGCTGGCATCCGCTCTGCGAAAATGCACAGCAGACGTACTTGGCTGTGAAACCGGCCACATTTCCGTCGCCTTGACTGATGTAGAACCTAAGGACTGGCATCTTGTCTATGACAGCGAAATAAAAGACAACCCGAACCTGTTTCTGGCGCCATCCTACCATCCCGGAGACGAATTAAAAACCGTAAGGAAATACGCCATAACCGGCTTTGGCTGCGCCGGTTATAACTGTGCGAAAGCCCTGCGCGAGACTGACCCGGACTGCCAGATCCATGTATACGAACGCACCATGGACCCGCCTTCTAATCCAATGCTGACTACCTACTACGCATCTGGAAAATTAGAACACAGCGGCGCTTACCCCTTTGGCAATCTGAAAACCATCCAGAAGGAACTGGATCTCATTCTTCATATAAATGAAACCGTTGTAAAGGTGCTTCCTGAATCCAGATCTCTTCTGTTAAAGAATGAATCAGAAGAATACACCACCGGACCTTTTGACAAGATCCTAATCTCCACTGGAGCCAGAGCCATCCTTCCCGGCTTATCCGGCCTTCCTGATAAGCGCGTCTTTCTTATGAGAACAATGGAGGACGCAGAAAGCTTAAAGCAGTATCTGTCAAAAAATCCAGTGAAAAAAGCTGTTGTCGTGGGCGCTTCCATGGTAGGAATCAAGGTGGCCGAGCTTCTCTGGAAACAGAACATTCACACTACGATTGCCGACTTTGCCTCATGGCTCTTCCCTCTTGCCGCCTTTGAACCGGTTGCAAGGAAAATTGAACGGCGGGTAGCTGAAAAAGGAATTGATTTCAAATGGAATGCTGGTATTGAGGCCGTCACTGAAAAAGGTGCCCGTTTCAGCGACCAGAAGGAACTGGAAGCGGATCTGATCTGTATGTGTATCGGAACAAGAGCAAACGTGGAGCTTGCTGCTAATACCGAAGCAGTCGAAGGCAGTTCCATTAAAATCGGCCGGGGTATTATTGTAAATGAACAGATGGAAACAAGCGTACCCGGCATCTATGCTGCAGGAGACTGCTGCGAAGGCAGGGATCTTCAGACCGGCAATACTATGATTATCGGCCTCTGGGCTAATGCCGGATACCAGGGCGAGAACGCCGGTTTTAATATGGCTGGAAGACCATCCTCCTATTACGGAAATATTGTACATAATATTACGCACTTTATGGATATGGACTTTATCGGCCTGGGGAACAACAAGCTGGAAGGCGAGACTATTACTTTTGGTTCTCTGGATTCCCCGCTTTATATACAGGCTGTTAAAGGCAGACACGGACTTTCCTGTATCAACATTCTTGGGAACTGCCACATCAGCGGTATTTTAAAGAGTTTTCTTCTAAAACAGCTCTCCTCCCGTGAGGAAGCTCATTTTTCGCAGATGCAGAGAACCCTTTTATTATTAAATGGATTAACCGATGAGTTTATCGACTTACTAGAAGGAGGAATCGTATGACTGAACAGGAAAAACTTTTAAAAGCCAAGATTCCCTGTGAAGAAACGGGGATCGAGATCAAACACAGCATATGCGACATCTGTACTCCAGGAGCCCAGTGCGGTCTGGATGTATATGTAAAAGACGGCGTGATTCTGAAAGTGGAAGGAACAGACGGCTTCCCTGGAAGCAACGGAAAGCTCTGTACCAAAGGAGCTTCCAACCGCCAGCATGTATACCGCAAAAACAGAATCAAGCATCCTATGAAGCGGATGGAGGATGGTTCTTATGAAAACATCACCTGGGATCAGGCCTACAAAGAGATCAGTGAAAAGCTGAATCAGATCAAAAAGGAAAGCGGCCCTGAATCCGTTGCCTGGTTTACCGGCTATTCCAAGTGGTTCCGTCCCTGGCTTCACCGTATCACCCATTCCTTCGGAAGCCTGAATTATGGAACTGAAAGCTCTACCTGTTTTCAGTCTACCGCCATGGCATGGAAAACCATTACAGGCCGTGAATACAAGACGGATCTTAAAAATGCCGGTGTATTTATGGGATGGGGATGCAATACCATGATTAATTCCTACATTCCCGCAAGAGGCCTGCGGGCCTTTAAAGAGCGGGGAGGAAAGGTTATTATTATAGATCCTCGCATCACTCATACAGCTCAGAAGCTGGCTGACCTTCATCTCCAGCTTCGTCCTGGCACAGACGGCGCTCTTGCCCTTGGTATGGCAAATCTGATGATCCAGCGCGGACTGATTAATCAGGATTTTATCGACCGCTATGTACACGGCTTTGAAGAATATAAAGCTTATGTACAGCAATTTACATTAGAAGAAACCGAGCGTATCACCGGTGTACCTGCCGAACTGATCGAACAGGCAGTGATAATGTATACCAGCAATCTGCCAGGTACCGGTTATCTTCCATCTGCCACGATCACACATCATTTAAACGGCTATAACAATATGAGAGCAATTATTTCTCTCTTTGTTCTGACAGGTGATATTGACAAAGACGGCGGCCTGCTGCCATCTCATTCTTCTTATATTTATACAGACTGCGGCTTTGATACCATGGAGGACCATTTTGTATATGATAAAAAGCCTTCTGGCTGCAGGGAAAAAATCGGTCAGAAGCGATTCCCTGTATGGAGCGAACTGGTACATGAATTTCAGGCAAATGATCTGGTACGCCAGATCCATGAACAGGATCCATACCCGATCCGCGCTCTTATGGCCTTCGGTATGAACTACAAAATGTTCCCCCGATCAGAAGCCATGCTGGCCGCTATCGACAAGCTGGATCTGGTAGTGGCTACCGAAATCTGTGAGACAGAAGTCTGCCGCCACGCCCACTATGTCCTTCCTGTATGCACCTCTCTGGAACGCAGTGAATTAAAAGGCTATGCGGGAGGATTCCTTACCTGCACGACTCCGGCTGTTCCGCCTCTTTATGAGTCAAAATGTGACCCCGAAATCATCTGTGATCTTGCTTCCTGGCTGGATCTGGACGATGATCTTTTAAAGAGCGGCTATGAAAATACCATGCGCTATATGATAAGCAATCTTTCTGTCACACTGGAGGAACTGAAGGAAGCGCCTCTTCCTGTTAAAGTAAAGGAGCTGCGTCCTTATAAAGCAGGAACTTATCTTGAAAACGGATTTGAGACTCCTACCGGAAAGATTGAACTTTTCTCTGAGCGGATCGCATCGATAGCAAAGGAACGGCCAGATCTTTCTCCCCTTCCGGTTTATAAAGACAGCTTTGATGAGAGCAGTCCGGAGGAATATCCATTTACACTGATTGCCGGTTCCAGACTTCCAAACGCCATTCACTCACGGCTCCATGAACTTTCATGGCCGCGTCATATGAGGCCGGAAGCTGCCGCCGACATTCATCCAGAGGATGCCGCAAAGCTGGGAATCAAAGAAGGCGACTCCATTTCCCTTTCCACCACAGCCGGTTCCATCTGTGTTCTGGCCCATCTTACCGCTTCTATCCTTCCGGGAGATGTATATATGTACCACGGCTACAGTGAAGCTAATGTAAACAGTATTATTGGTATAAACCATCTGGATCCATATTCCGGTTTTCCGGGCTACCGCCAGATCCGGTGCAGCATCAGAAAGGCAGGTAACTGATATGAAAATGATCATTGATTTAGATATGGAACGCTGCGTGGGCTGCGGAGCCTGCAGCGTGGCGTGCATGGACCAGAATGATTTTCAGTCCGGCCACGGCACAAAACCCAACCGGGTAGTTACCAGTCTGGAACAGTATAAAAACGGCACTCTCACCCTTACCGGAATGTCCATGGCCTGTATGCACTGCAGCGACGCTCCCTGTATCAAGGGCTGTCCCTGCGGATGTATTTCAAAAGATCCGGAAACCGGATTTACTGTATATGACACAACCAGCTGCATCGGCTGTCACAGCTGCGCCATGGCCTGTCCATTTGGAGCGCCTTCATTTGGCCCGGACGGAAAAATGGTCAAATGCAATGGCTGTGCAGAACGCGTAAAGCGCGGAATGCTTCCTGCCTGTGTAAAAACCTGTCCCTTTGATGCCTTAAAACTATATACTGAAGAGGAGTATCAGAAAGCAAATGTTAACCGCTCTACCCATAAAGTGGTACAGAGGATCTTAGAAGGTGCTTAAAACCGGAGGAAACACTATGAATCAGAACAAAGAACAGGTCTTAAAGAAAGCAGAGGATTTAAAGAACCGCCTTTCCCAGATCTGTCAGACTATACACGGAAACCCAGAACTTGGATTTAAAGAGCATAAAGCCAGCCAGATACTGACCGAATTTCTGGAAGAAGAAGGATTTGAGGTTGAAAAAGGCTGTGCCGGCCTTGAAACAGCCTTCCGCGCCCAGATAAAAGGTGGTGAAGGCGGGCCTGTTATTGGTATTCTCTGTGAATACGACGCGCTTCCCGGCATTGGACATGCCTGCGGACACAATATTATCGCCGCTTCCTCTGTAGGAGCGGCAGCCGCGGCAGCTGTTCTCTTAAAGGATTATGCAGGCGCTATCACCGTTCTTGGAACCCCTTCGGAAGAAGGAAGCGGAGGCGGAAAACAGATTATGTGGGAAGCAGGCGTTATGAAGGACGTGGACTGCACAATGATGTTCCATCCGGGCCCTCAAACGGTTATACGCGATAAAACATTGGCCATCCAGGCTCTCCGTTTTACTTTCCACGGCCGTTCTGCCCACGCCGGTGCCGCTCAGGAAGAAGGACGAAATGCCGTTGAAGCTGTGATCCATACCTTTAATGGGATCAACAGTCTGAGAGGCCATCTGAAAAAAGATGTAAATATCCATGGAATTATTACAAAAGGCGGCGAAGCCTCCAACATTATTCCAGATCTGGCTGAAGCAGAGTTTGGTGTCCGCGCCTCCACTCTGGAAGAACTGGAACATGTGTTGGAGCGCGTTTCCCTCTGTGCCCAGGGAGCCGCTATGATGACTGGATGTACAGCCGAAATCACCCGGCTTGGTGTTGCTTATGCAGACCTGATACCAAATGAAACCATATTGAGGCTGGTGGAAGATAATCTGGAAGAGCTTTCCGTTCCTATCGATGTGCGTGAAGCTCCGGCAGCCCTTGCTTCCACAGATGTAGGAAACCTTTCCCATCACATTCCTTCTATTCAGTGCATGATCGGTATCGGTACACCAGTCCTCCCTCATACAGTTCCATTTGCAGACGCCTGCGCAGGAGAAGCTGGAGCAGCGATTGCTCTCACCGCTGCAAAAGCGCTGGCCATGACCATTGCAGACCTTCTGGAACATCCAAAACTGGTGGAACAGGCAAAAGAAGAATTAACAAACCGCAGAAAGGAGAACTGCTGATATGTATCATTTTGATCAGACTGTCGACCGCCGGAACACCAATTCCATCAAATGGGACCGGCAGACAAGAGCCTTTGGCACAGAAGGACTTCTTCCATTCTGGATTGCAGATACCGACTTCTCTGTAGCGCCAGAAATCCAGCATGCATTGATGGACCGGGTATCACACCCCATTTACGGTTACGCCTGTCCAGGAAAAAGCTATATCAGTTCTATCGTTAACTGGTTTGAAAAACGTTATCACTGGACCATCAGACCGGATTGGATCATTCCTGCTACCGGGGTAGTAACTGCCGTAGGCTTTGCCATGGACGCTGTCACATCTCCCGGTGACAAGGTTATGCTCCTTACCCCTATGTATGACCCGTTCTTCGGTGTAATAAAAGGCTCCGGCCGCGAACTTGTAACTCTGGATCTCACGGAATCAGACGGCGCCTATGTCCTGGATCTTAACGCGTTTGAGGAAAAATTAAAAACTGGCGTAAAGGCTCTGATCCTCTGTAATCCGCACAACCCTGCCGGAAAAGTATGGACCTATGACGAGCTGGATTCTATTACCCGTCTCTGTGCTCATTATCATGTATACATACTTTCTGATGATATACACTGTGATATTGTACTGGAAGGGCATACGTATACACCGGCCGCCACATTTGACTGTGCCCGCCACCTGACTGCCACCTTCACGGCTCCCAGCAAAACCTTTAATGTAGCTGGTGCAGGCTGTGCCAATATTATCGTAGAAAACGAGGAATTAAGAAACAAAATCCATAAAAGCCTTATGAGCAAGTTCCTCATGGGGCCAGGACTGTTTGGCTATGTCATATGCGAAGCCGCCTACAGCTGCGGTGAAAGCTGGCTGGAAGAGCAGCTTGTATACCTTAAAGAAAACAGCCGCTTTGTAACCTCATTTTTCAAAACACATATGCCGGATGTCCGTACATTTTCCCACGAAGGTACATATCTAATGTGGGTGGACTTTAGAAAAATGGGACTGGGCAGCAATGAACTCTGCCAGGAATTTATAAAAGACTGCGGCATAGCCATGAACCGCGGAAATGCCTTTGGCGACAGCGGTGACGGATTTATGCGCCTGAACATTGGGTGCCAGCGATCATTACTGGAAGAACTGATGAACCGTCTTCTGGTTTGGTATAAGAAACACTATGAAGCATAGGAGGAAGCAGCAATGAACGAAAGCAGCAAAAAATTAGGTTTCTGGGATTGTATGGGAATTGGCATTGGCCAGATCATCGGTTCCGGTATTATGGTTTTTACAGGACTTGTAATTGGTATGACCGGTTATGGCGTACCGTGGGCATTCTTAGCAGCCGCTTTGGTTGTTATTATCCAGATTATCCCTCAGGCCATTCAGTCCTCTGCCATGCCGGTACGAGGCGGAAGCTATGTATATGTAAAAGAATTTCTCGGTAAAAAAATCGGCTTCTTTTACCTTTGTACCACTGTTCTTTCATCCTGTATCATTGCATCTATGGCAATCTCCTTTGGAGAATACACCGCTGCTCTGATTCCAGGCGCCTCTGTAACACTGGTTGCATTTATCATCCTGACCATCTGTTACGCCCTCAACGTAATTGGTCTTAAGACAGCTGCAAGAGCACAAAATATCATGGTAGCCTGTCTGATGCTGGCACTGTTCCTATTTATTGCATTTGGTATTACAAAAGTTGATGATTTTACATTTTTAGCAGACCCGGAAAGAATTTTCCCTAACGGATTCGGCTCCTTCTTCGGTGGTGTTACTCTTCTTACCTTCGCTACCCAGGGCGCTAAGTTCCTTATGGAAAACGGCGATCAGGTAGAAGATCCAGGCCGTACTCTTCCTAAGGCCATGATCGGTTCTACTATCGTAGTTGCTATATTTTACGCATTTACCGCTATTGTTGCAGTTGGTGTCCTTCCATTAGAGCAGACTGCAGGACAGAGCCTTGTTAACACAGCAAAAGCTATTTTCCCAGGCTGGATTTACATCTTCTTCGTTGTAGGCGGAGCCATGTTCGCTCTGGCCACTACACTGAACGGCTCCTTCGCGTGGATGCCTCAGGGACTTCACGTTGCTGCTATGGAAGGATGGATCCACCCTGTATTTAAGAAAACCAATAAAGCTGGAGTTCCTTGGATCTTACTTACTATTTTTTATGCAATCAATGCGTTTATTATCCTGACAAATGCAGATGTATCCTTCATCTCCCTGTTAGGCACCGGCGTTACCATGATTGCTAATGTGATTCCTGCTCTTGCATGTGTAACCTTCCTGCAGAGACGTCCTGACCTGTATGAAAAATCTTCCATTAAAGTTCCAAAGCCATTATACTATGTACTGTGCGTTATCTTTATTATCGTTGCACTGTATCTGTCTTCCAGGAACTTTGCAAAGCTGACTCCTGCAGTATGGGCTGCATTAGCTGCATTCTGTGTCATCGTGCCAGTGTACAGCATCCATCAGGAGAAAAAACTCAATGCCAGAAAGGAAAAATAATAACCTATGTCCGGGAAAAAAATTCTCTATCTAAGCGCTGAAAATGTCCGCTCTGTTCTGAGCAGGCAGGACGTGATCCGCACCACAGAGGACATTTTCCGCCAGGCTGGTGAACACAGAATTCTGCTGGGAAGCAACAGCTTCCTGGCCACCGGCGACGGAAAATCCAACCGCTTTATTGCAATGCCGGTAAGCCTTCCAGAACAGAATGTTTTAGGACTTAAATGGATCAATATCTACGATCAGCCGGCTCCCGGCTATCCATTCAGCCATGGAAACCTGGTTCTTGTAAATGACACCACTACCGGTTCCCCCTTAGCAGTTGTGAGCGCTACTAATATCACTACTATGCGTACAGCCGGGGGACACGGAGTTACAGGCGCCAAATATCTGGCAAAAAAAGACCCATCCACTCTCGCCATCATCGGCTGCGGCGGACAGGGAAAAAATGGCGCCGGCGGCTTCCTGACTCAGTTCCCTTCCCTAAAACAGATCCGCCTTTATGACGCATTTCCGGCCGCCTGTGAGGCTCTTGCAAAAGAATATGAAGGCCAGGCCGCCTTCACGATCTGCAACACTCCAAAAGAAGCAGTAGACGGCAGCGACATTATCCTTACCTGCAGCAGCAGCCGTAAAATTCTGGTAGAAAAAGACTGGATCAAAAAAGGCACTGCCATTATTGCTATCAATGCATTTAATGATCTGGACCCGGCTGTTACAGAGCTGGCTGATAAATGGATTCTTGGCGTATATGAAGAAGATACGGCCAATATTTTAGATAATCCTTCTATGTCTCAGGGCATTACCCTGGATAAATCCAGAGTTTATGCCGATATGACAGAAATCATAAGCGGTCAGAAAACAGGACGCGACTCGGATGACCAGATCCTTCTCTATTCCCATATGGGGATGGGAGCTTTTGATGTGGCCTGCGCTCATATTGCTTATACACGGGCAGTTGAGAAAGGGATCGGAACCTGGCTTGATTTGTAATCCGCAAAAACTTTAAAAAGGAGGCAAGGCACACATCCATGCCATGCCTTGCCTCCCTCACACTTATTTCCAGTTTATCCAAATACCTACTGGCAGTTCTCATTGATAAATGCCTTTACCTCATCCTGCCCTTTCCCAATTGCGCTCAGCACCTCAACAGAACCATCTGCGATTCCTTTTCTGGCTTCCTCAAGAGCTGCCTTGCCTTCATCAGACATATTTTCCTCCAGAACGTCGCTCTCAACAATTCCTACTGCCTCATCTGATAAGCCCAGAATCTCATATTCTCCAAATGGAAGCGTACCTTCATCCAGATACTGTCCAATAACCGAGTGAACCGCATTTCCTACCTCTTTTACTACAGAAGTAGCAAACTGAGCCCGGATTACTTCATCATCCTTATACATCACGGACTGGTCACTGTCCACACCAATTACATATTTTCCTACTTCCCCGGCTGCATTGTGAACGCCATTTCCTGAACCGCCTGCACAGGCAAAAATTACATCTGCTTTCGCATCATTATACTGGGTCATAGCCTGAGTTTTCGCAGTATCCGGATCATTCCAGGCGCCTACATAATTGTAAACGATCTTAATATCAGGGTTAAAGGATTTTGCGCCCTGGATATAGCCCCATAAAAATTCCTGGATTACCAGGGATTCATCCATTCCTCCGATAAAACCAATCACACCGCTTTCAGCCAGATCTGCCGCCGCAATTCCTCCTAAGTAAGCAGCCTGACTAGTTGCAAAATCAACACCGTAGGCATTGCCATTTTCACACTGATCCACTACATCCTCACTGATAATGGTAAATGCTATATCCGGAAATTCATTGGCAACCTCTACCAGATTATCCTTAAAGTCAGAGGCGGTAATAATAAGATCAGCCCCCGCATCTGCCGCTTCATACATGGCCTGAAGGTTGGCCTGGAGATCCAGGGTTGTCTCCACTACATGTACATTGGCACGATCTGCATAATCTGTTACCGCGCGGTCTGCCCCTTCTGCCATACTGTCCCAGTAAGACAGATCGCCTCTGTCACGGATAAACACATACACTTCTTTCAGATCTTCTCCTGACACCTCTGACTCTGCCGGAGCTGTCGTCCCTTCCCCCGAAGAACCAGAACAACCTGCCAAAAGCCCTGCTGCCATCATTACAGATACTGCCGCTGCAGTAACTCTCCCCAGTTTTCTCATATCCTTAGTCCTCCTTCTCCTCTGCTTCCTTTTTACACATTTCATAGAGCTTTAACCGATAGGAATCATCATACTCCTCCCATAATGGCTGTACCTTGCTTGCCTCATCCAGGAAATAAAACACATCTCTGCCTCTGGCCCGTCCCTGGATTGTATGCATGTCAATGGCATAATCAGGAATTTCCGGAACATAGCCTGCTTCAAATTCCTTCATAATAATATTTTTAATATGGTCGGTGGATCGTTCCTTTTTACATCTGCACAGATACCGGATGGCATGCATAAAGAAGATCGGCCGGTCTCCATCCTTATACGGAAATTCCTTATGAAGATCGTACATGGTTTTTACAAAAATAGCCGCCTGGTCATTGCCAAAGCCTATATCCTCCACCGGGATCACCAGCAGACGGTTCCACATTTTTTCCTCGTGAAAGGTAGATGTCATATACAGCTCATATGCCATGCGCAGAGCCGTATCCTCCTCTCCTCTGCGGATGCATTTCTGCAAAGCGGAAATCACAAGATCTGCCTCTAGACCGTTAACTGTTTTTGTGTTTGACCATGGATCATAATATTCCTGTGCCATGTTTCTCCTCCTTCATTCAATCCATTAATTTTTTAATTTATGATGCAGCCTGTTGAAGGCTTGCAAGCTTTTCTTTTCTATGGGCAATGCCTCTTCGTATTCCCTGGATCACTACAAGAACAGCAATGATAAACAGATAGGGAAATGCCTCAATCAGTTTCAGATCAATTTTGCTGTAAAGCTGAAGATAAACCGTAATTGTATCTGAAAATCCGTACAGCAGAGAGCTTAAACAGCCCACAATCGGGTTTCCCTGGCTCATGGCGTCCATAGCAAGAGACATATATCCTCTGCCCGCCACCATACCGGTAGTAAAGGAACTGAGCGCGCCCATGGACAGATACATTCCGCCAAAGGAGCAGGCTATACCGCAGATAGCAAGTGCGGCAAACTGATGAAATAATACAGAAATGCCTGCCGCCTTGGCTGCCGACGGATTTTCGCCAACTGCCCGTATATTGATACCCAGCTTTGTTTTATAAAGCATCCATGCCGTCAGCGCAACGATCAGCCAGCCGATATAAGTCACCATATTCTGTCCGGAAAGAATCGTTCCAAGCACCGGGATTTCCTTGATGACCGGAATCTCAACCACCGGGAAGGTCAGGCTTTTAAGAGCACTGGAATTTGCCTTGCTTCCAGTCAGCATAACCAGAATAAATACGGTTCCTCCTGTGGCAGCCAAGTTCATTGCTACACCGCAGGCATTCATAGCCCCTTTCATAATCAGTGCAAAATATCCAAACACAAAGGACACAAAAACCCCCATCACCACAGCTGCCAGACAGCCAATCCACAGGTTCTGGGTAAATGCGCTGGCAACCACACCAGTCAGCGCACAGATCAGCATTGTTCCCTCAATTGCCAGATTAAAAATACCGGATTTGGTCATCATATTCGCAGAAAGGGTTGCAAGCATAACCGGTGTGGTACTGGCAAGAACCGTTTTCCAAAACGCAGGAGATAAGAAAAAATCCATCATGCCGCAGCACCTCCTTCCTCTGCCTGTTTCAGAGACATCTTCTGGTCGTGTCTCTGTTTAATAAAATACAGGAACCTCTGAGACGCCACCAGGAAAATGATGATTCCCTGAAGAAATGTGACGATTTCCGGATCCAGATCTGATGACCGGGACATAATCTCCGCTCCGATCCTTAAATATGCAATGAAAAATGCAGTCAGCGGAATATACACCGGATTTCCATTTGCCAGCATATAAATCAAAAGCCCGTCCCATACATAATTGGTCTGCGACTGCCACTGAAATCTTTTATATACCCCCACAATTTCAATGGCTCCGCCCATACCGGCTATGGCTCCGCCCATAAACTGAGCCATCAAAATCACAAGCCCTGTCTTAATACCTGACGCTTTAGCAAAAGCAGGATTGCTTCCTGTCACACGCACCTTATAACCAAAAGACGTTTTATTCATCAAAAAGATTACAAACAGAGTCACTGCAACCATAATCAGAAAGCCCCAATGCAGCGTGGTTCCCTTGATTATCGTTCCCATTCTGGCATTGTCCGGAAACTTATAGCTTCCCCAGCTTCCACTGGGCTCTAAAAAGAAGCTGCTGATGATAGACAGGCCAAAATAGTAAAAAATGGAATTTGCCATAATCGCCAGAACTACCGGATTTACCTTTGTATATTTATTGATAATAACCGGAAGCATGGAAATCAGGCCGCCTGCCACTGCCGCTGCCAGGATCTGTACTGTCTGGTGCGCAATATTAGGCAGGGGAACTGCAATGGCAATCGCTGTGGAAATAACAGCTCCCATATAAAAGGAAGCGTCTGAGCTGATATTGAAAATACCGCTTTTTAAACATAAGGTCAGGCCCAGCCCTGTAAATACAAGAGGAATTGCCCGCACAATCACATTGAAAAAACTCCGCTTTGTTTCCAGAGGGCCCAGCATCAGCTTCTGGATCGCAACTCCCGGTGTTTCGCTTACAAAAAAGATGATAACAAACACCAGAACCATAGACAGAACCAGTGCCGCTGCAATCCGCAGAACGCCGAAGTAATTCATAATATCAAATGTTTCTCTGGATTTTGTTCTTTTTTCCATGGCCTATTTGATTCCCTCCTGTTTTTTTATTCCGAGCATATAAAGCCCAAGCTCCTGCTCTGTAACCTTTGGTTCATTTTTTAAGGAGGCTGCTATTTTTCCTTTGTGCATAACCAGAATCCGGTCACTCAAGGAAATCAGCTCGTTTAAGTCTGCCGACACCAGAAGGATCCCTTTATTATGGCTTCTCATTTCCAGTATCTTTGAATGGATAAATTCAATCGCCCCTATATCAACTCCTCTTGTGGGCTGATTCAGTACCAGAAGGTCGCTGGCCGCCTTAAATTCCCTGGCTACAATTACCTTCTGTATATTGCCGCCCGAAAGACTGCCAATGGGCTGATTTTCATCCTTCGTTTTGATCATAAATTCACGGATCTGCTCCTTACAGTGTTCCTTTACTCTGGGTGTACGGATCATCCCTATATGATCTGCAAAATGGTCGATATTAGATACCACTAAGTTTTCCTGTACGCTCATTTCCGGCGCGCATCCGTCTGTCATACGGTCCTCCGGAACATGAGACATTCCCGCTTCCCGTATGTGGATGACTGACTCTTTTGTAATATCCCTGCCATTTAAAATTACATGTCCGTCAATCCCCCGCATATTACCGGTGATAATAGAGATCAGCTCACTTTGACCATTTCCTTCTACACCTGCGATCCCCACCACTTCTCCCCGGCATACCTGCATACTGACACCTGCCAGCTTAGGAATCTTAAATTTATCCACATACTTTAAATTTTCAACCTTTAATACCACTTCCCCCGGCTGAACCCTTTCCTTCTCATAAGACAGCGTAACTTCCCTGCCTACCATCAGATTAGAAATATCCTCCTCACTGACCTCCTCTGTCTTATATGTTCCTTTTGTAACTCCTCCTTTTAATACCGTGATCCGGTCGCTGATTCGTTTTACCTCATTCAGCTTATGAGAGATAAAAATAATAGTCATACCCTTCTTTTTAAGATCCAGAAGCTTTTCAAACAGTTCTTCTGTCTCCTGAGGCGTCAAAACTGCTGTAGGCTCGTCCAGAATAATTAATTTTGCGCTTCGATACAGAATCTTTAAAATTTCCAGCTTCTGCTTCATACCCACGCTCATATCTCTGACCTTCCTGGAAGCGTCTATGTCAAAGCCATATTTCTGCGCTACCTCAGCCGTAATCCTTATATCCCGCTTTTTATTGGATATGAAGCTGGTACGTTCCATACCGAGCATCATATTTTCTGCCCCCGTAAGAGAATCTACCAGCATAAAATGCTGATGTACCATACCGATCCCGTGAGCAATGGCATCCTTACTGGACTGGAGCTTTAATTCCTCTCCATTCATGTAGATATGACCTGAGGTAACGCTTTCCAGACCGTAAAGCATCTTCATCAGCGTACTTTTTCCCGCTCCATTTTCTCCCACCAGAGCGTGGATTTCTCCTTCATCTACCACAAAATTTACATTGTGATTTGCCAGCACACCGCCCTCATAAATTTTGGTTACATCCTTTACTTCAAGCAAATGTCCCATTATCTTCTCCCTTCCAGCATTGCCTCCACTGTTCCAAAAAACTCCCTGTAAAAGGCTTCTGTATCTACAAACATGGCCGCTGCCATATGATACTCCGGATCACTGCATTTCCATACATCCTCCATTGTCCTTCCCCGCATGGGTCCTTTTGTAAAGCAGGTCAGATGCATCGGGATCGTGGTCAGTATTTCCGGATGAATGGCTGCCACTGCGGCCAGAGGATCGTGAAGCCCGCAGCCCTTCATATAAGGATTGTATTTTTTGTAAGCTCCCAGATAATGCTTCAAAGCCTCATAGAGAAACAGAGCAGGCTTCGTACCGATCTCATGCCACCGTTCATGATCCTCATAAGTGAATAATGTCTTTCTGGTCACATCAAGCCCTACCAGAACAAGAGGAAGCCTGGACGCCAAAACCTCATGGCACGCCTCTACATCCAGTCTTACATTTGCCTCCATCACCGTTTCTTCTGCAGGACCTGTATTGCCTGGAGACGCTACCGCGCCGCCCATAACGTAAACCGAACCAACCTTTTCTGCCACTGATGGATCTTTCCTTAATACTCTGGCTATATCCGTCATAGGTCCGCTCGTAACCCAGCACAGATCTTTTCCATATCGGTCTATCATCTCAATGATAAATTCCGCAGCATCCTCTGGTTCTGCATCTCCCAGATCTTCCGATGTGCTGGGAGGAAGGACTCCTCCGATCCCGGACATACCGTGAAATCTGCTTCCGCCGGAAAAATCCATCTGTTCTCCGCTTAAAGGGGTCTCACTGCCCATAATAACAGGAATTTCACCCCTTCCAAACAGCTCCAGCGCTGCTTTTGTATTGCGGAATACATCTCCCACATAGCTCATACCATAAGAACAGGTAACTCCTATAACCTCACACTCCTTCTGTGAAGCCAGATAAGCAAGAGCCAGCGCGTCATCTACTCCCGTGTCGCAGCTGTACAAAAGCTTCTTCCCCATAATCCACTTCCTTTCCTGTATTTTATTTTTTGTATCCTTCGCTCCCCCTGATAATAATCTCCTCTTCTACAAAAATTTTCTTCCATATCTTTTTCTTTGAAACGGTCCGTATCTGTCCGCACAGCATATCATATGCAGTATCTGCCATCTCCTGATCTGGCCGGTTCATCACAGTAAGCCGATAGCCTATAGCATTTAAAAGTCCAATATCATCAAAACCAATCAGCCCCAGGTCCTCTCCTGCAGTCAGATGATGTTCATTAAGATACCGGATGCAGCCCAGGGTCGCAGAACTGTAGGTGGCCAGAACCGCTGTCGGCGGATGATCCAGTCCAAAAAAGTATTCGCAGGCTTTATAACCGCTCTGCTCATCAAACTGGCCTCTGTAAATATACTGCTCATCTGTCATACCCCCGCAGTCCTGGAGAGCCCGCTTATATCCATCCAGTCTGTATCTGCCCGGCTCCGCCACCTCCGGACAGGCAATAATTCCAATATCCCGATGTCCTTTTTTCCAGAACAGGCTGACTCCTTCGTATACCAGCCTGCTGTTGTCAATCGTCACCATATTAAAAGAGCTATGAAGGGCGTCACGATCCAGAAGAACCACAGCCGTCCCTCCATACTCTGCTTCCTTAAGGAGCTGCACAGTGGACTCTTTCGGCTCCATAACAGGCAGAAGCAAAATTCCCTGAACCTGATGTTCCAGCGCCTGAACGATTGCCTGATACTCCTTTTCCGGATCCTCTGCTGTACGGTAATGCAGAACGCTGTGTCCTTCCTGCTCTGCCCTTTTATCAATGGCTTCCTGCAGTCTGGCAAAAAAAAGATTCTCCCGATCCGGCATTATCACAGCAACCATCTCCGTATTTTTTCGGATCAGGCTTCTGGCTACTGCATTTGGCCGGTAGTTATGTTCTGAAATAATATCCTCAATCTTCTTTCTGGTTTCTTCACTCACATATCCTGTATGATTAAGCACCCGTGAAACAGTCGCCATAGAAACTCCTGCCAGATTTGCAATGTCACGAATCGTCATATTTGATTCCTTTCTTTATATCAATCCAAAATAGGTAAACGTTTCCACATATTTTCATCTATATATTACATTATATTTTCATAAAAGTAAAGTGTTTATTTTTATTTTTATATGCATTATGAATAAATTATTATATCATTTCCATATTTTATCTAATATAAATATGAAAAGGTTTTCTTTTTTCTGTAACAAAAGATCAGTGAACGATTTATCACTGAACCGCTTGTAAAGCATATAGGGATACCCTCTCCCGCACCCCTACAGCCATCCCAATACACTCCCCTCTCGTCACCCGTCTCTCCCCATCTTCACCTTCATCTCCAATCCATCCCCATTTCCCTGCCTCTCTAAAGCACTCCTCCATCCCCAGTTCTCTCTCACCCCGCGCCTTTGCTCCCCGGACCGCAAAACTCACAAGCTCCCCAAGGGTAATGGCATCATCCGGTCTGAACCGCTTTCCCGGCGTAGTCACAGGGTCGATCAACCCTTCATCAAGGGCCATCTGAATCTGCTCCGCATCAAATTCATAGCGGCTGAGGTCGCAGTATTCTCCCTGCCAAGGACGTCTGCGCGCCGGATTTACCGCCTTTAAAAGAAGGAAAACAAACTGAGCCCTGGGCATTTCCTCGTGAGGGTGCAGATAACGGACGCAGGGGTCTAACAGCCCGTAAGCCATGGCCTTTTTTAATACCTCTGCTTCCTTTTCAGGCAGTGTACGGCAATCCACATAAGGCAGCTCTGCAAGATCATGGCTGAGATTCGGCCGTTCTTCTGCCTGACTGCTCTCGGCCCGGTGATCCGGACGCAGAGACAGATCCGGCTCCCACCGGGCCACGGCCCTGTTATTCATATGACTATATAAAGGCTCGATCCTCAGGCGCCGGATTTCCCGGGCCATCAGATCAGCCAGAAGGGCCCCGCCATAGTCATTTACATGGGTGGTATCATTAAAATAATTCTGGCAGCCCTCTGTCCCCATAGCACAGAACCTCTCAAAGGTAAGGCTGTGCAGGTCGATCACCGCCGCGCCCATTTCCCGTCCCACCCCTCTGATACTGTCCGCATAAGCCTCTAAAAGGTCATACCAGCCATCCTGGTCTCTGCTGGGAATCCGGCTCATGGGAGTCACCAGAACGGGAACCGCTCCCATTTCTCTTGTCTCCATCACATACTGGCGGATATTGGCAGCAAACTGGTCATAGGGCTTTAGATTCCTTCGTTTCTGGTCATTGTGCCCGAAGCCGAATAAAAATACATCTCCCGGACGCAGATTGGCTTTCACCAGCTCCCAGTGCCCGTCCTCCCTGAAGCAGTTAGTGGTAAGACCGCTGTGGGCCTGATTGCACACTGCCATTTTGTCCATGTACTGCAAAAGATTCTGTCCCCAGCTGCCTCCATTGGTCAGCGGGTTATAGGGATAACAGCCCTCGTAATCCCGCACCGTAGAATCGCCGCCGATAAATAGCGTGGGAATATCCTGTCCCACATCATCACAGCTTTTTACGCATACCCGCCCCAGTCTGGCACCTTTTCCGATCACACTAAGCCCGATTATATCGTCCGTGACGGCATCATCCCTTCCCACCACAGGACGATACGGATATACCCCATAATAAAATGTTTTTCGGTACACCCCGCCGGCAGGAATACAGATTCCCCGCTCCACTATATTTCTCCTCCCCACGCAGAGAGTCAGCCCCCGAAGCCCTTCTTCCCCTCCTGGAATCTCCACCTCCACCTGATAGAGTCCTATGTCCGGCACCTTGATGCCAAAGCGCAGCGGATAGCCTTCTGACCCCAGCCACGTTCCATTTCCTCCCGGGATCCAGCCTGCAGTTCCCGTATAAAAATCATTCCCCCTCCAATCCTTTATCTCATTTTCCAACATCTGATCTGTAAAAAAATATTCTTTCTTCATATATCCCCTATCTGCAAAAAGCAGGGGTTTTGTAAAAATCCCCCTGCTTATGCCAGCTTTTTATCCAACATCTACAATTTCACTTCCATAAGGTTCCAGCCGCAGCTCCTTCTCCACTCCCCCCAGAGTAATCCGAAAGCGCCTTTCATTCCCAGACGAATTAACCGCCACCGCCTTTTTCGATGCCGGAAAATATGCCGCCTCACAATACACATCATCTCCCAGCTGCGCCCCACAGCCTTCCTTTCCCACTGCATGAAGCAGCAGCTCCAGCAAAAACCGGCTGTTTTCCGGACTGTATACAAAATGGGACAGATACATGCCGCAGCCCTTTCCATAAGGGTGCAGAGTCAGCTTCGGGATATGAACCTCCTCCCCAATAGGGCTCAGCATCACATCCTCCGCCAGCACCTGCGTGGTAAAATCCGTTAAGTAAATGCCATTTACCGCCTCAAAGCTGTCTGCGATCTCCTCTGCCCGGCAGCCAGTTCCATTTTCCCCCTGTCCAAATACCGTAAGTCTCTCCAGCCATCCGCTTTCCTTTTCACAGGCAATCCTTCCATGGCAGCACCGCTCTCCCATATCCTGATCCACCCCCAGTACCTCTGCCAGCCGGAAGCCAGTCATATATCCTTCCACCGCAGAAGGCTGAAATACGCCTAAAACGCATCCTCCAGACGCCGCGTAGGATGTAAGAGCCGTTAACACCCGGCTGTCCTTCCAGTAATCTCCGCCGCTCCATGCGCTCCCCGCAAAGCCTGCGTTTATGATCACATCATAAACCGAAAGGTTCTTTTTCAGCACATCTTCAAAATCAATATAGTCCACCGGCACCGGCCATCCCGCCAGAGCCTCATTGATATGAATCAGATCATTCTGCCAGGTCTCGTGAAAATGTCCGGATAAGGTCCAGGAACGTGTCTTGCCCCAGGCCGTCAGCACTCCGACCCTGAGCGGCAGCGTCTCCGGCTCCCCTTCCTCATGAAGCCTTTTAATGGCTCTGAACTCGTCTGCTGCCTCTGCGATATATTCCACAAACTCCGGATAATCCTTCAGCAGATGAAGGTATCCCCCCAGCCCGATCCGGTCGATCTTTGCCCGGAGCATGGCCCGCCTTGCAGCGATCCAGTAATTTCTGGCGTCTCTTTTCGGATCTCCATCTCCTGAAAATGTAGGCGCACCTCCCAGACCCACCGGAAACAGATAGGGGTGCAGACGCACTTCATGGACCGGTACGTCCACCCCGGCGCACAGCCGCACCTCATACCCGGAGAAAATACATTTAATAATGCCGTCAAAGCCAAACTCAGAAAATGTATCAAAATAGGGTTCCAGTCCTACCCAGCTGTCATCATAGAACACATACGCCTTTTTCCCGTAAGCATGAACCAGCTCCACCATCTGCTTTCCCAGGGAAATCACAAACCGGTTGGTAAATTTCATATAATCCAGCTGTTTTTTCCCAGGAGCCATATGGGTGGGATGGAGCTTTCCCTGATTGATAAAGTCCTCAGAGGTCAGAGCGCAGCCGTATTCCTTCTGAAACTCCTCCAGCGCCCTGGGGCTTACTGTAAAATCATAGGAACCCCAGTCTGTAAAATGATTCCGTCTCCGTTCATGTGCCCCCCAGATCCAGACAAAATTGTAAAACAGGGAGGTAAACCGGACCACTGTGGTATCAGGATTTTCTTCACACCAGTTTTTCAGCCACCCCAGAAGATATTCCTGGGCCTCCGGATACCGGGGATCTACCGGCATCAGATGCTCCTTTTCCCAGTGGTTTGTCACATGGTTATACATATTGATCTCTTCCCAGATCCGGTAAGCGAAAAAGTTCACCGTGTAGCTGTGAAAGGGCTCGGTTCCGGTAATCTCCACCGTTCCCTCTGCTTCACAGAAATTCCACTGACTTTCCGGCACCTCCCGGTTGTCTGTACGGTCAAATACCTGCCAGTATCTTTTAGACTCGTCAGACCCGTTTACCATGAACTGTTCCCGGAAATACCCTTCCAGCAGGTCAATCTTTAATTCTGTTTTTTCAGCTATTTTCGGCTCAGACATAAGAAATGTCTGCTGAAGCCGGTCCATATGCTCTCTGGCCCAGGCATTGTGGTCGCGGATGATACAGATGGTGGAATAAATGCCATAGCCCGCATTTACGATCTCCTCCGACAGCTTTGTGCCGTCTGAATCCCGTATCACGTCCGCTCCCCACTTTTTGGCCAGCTCCAGAGTCAATTTCTCAAATCCCGACTCACCGGGCAGCGTAAAGCCCCCGCTTGTATGGGGATACCTGTGTTTTTCTATCATAATTACAACGCCCCGTCTCCCGTAAATTTCTCATAATCCAGAACCGCGCCAAAAAATGCCAGAGCCATTCCCTGGCCCCATCCCTGGATCCAGCGCTTTGAAATATTCCGGTAGCCCTCCCGGTCCTTCATCACTGCCGTTCCCCCGGACACGTTCATTACCTTTCCGTCATTAGAAATATTTTCCATAATCCCTTTTATCGCTTTATTTATATACTTGATATGAAGGGGATTCCCCTTAAGCGCCATGGCCGCAGCAATCCCTGCAGAAGCAGAAACCTCCTCATAGGATTCCTCATCATCCAAAAGGGTGCGCCACAGGCCATTTTCCGTCTGAAGGGTCTTTAACGCTGCCAGCTGCTCATTTAAGCTTCCCACAATTTCCAGATACTGGGGATAAAGATAGCACTGAGGAAGAATGTGAGCCACCTGAGCCATGGTAAAGGCAGCCCAGCAGTTGGCTCTGCCCCAGTAAAAGCCGCTCATATGATCCTTTGCCAGGTTATCATAGCCGTGATACCAGAGACCTGTCTGCTCATTCTGAAGGTACTGGATATGCCAGTACCACTGATTCAGAGCGTCCTCCACCAGTTCCGGGCGGTCAAACATCACTCCGGCCCGCAGCATGAAAAACGCAGCCATAAACAGAGTATCCGCCCAGCACTGTTCCGGAAAATCATTATTGGCAGACACCGTATGCTGAAGCACCGAAGCTCCAAAGCGGAGGGCCCGGCCGGTCAGGTAATCCAGCTTATCATCTATGATCTTTTTATACTGCTCCTCCCCTGTTTCTTTATAAAGAGTGAGCAGTATATGGCCCATAGCACAGGTATTGACCGTAAGCGCCGGAAGTCCCAGGGAGATCAGCTCATCCACCCGCTCCTTTACCATTTCCAGATATTTTCTGTCTCCTGTGGCCTCATAAGCCGCCCCGATGCCGTAATATGCCACGCCGCAGGGCCAGTCCCAGGTCATATCCATATTCATGGTCCGTTCCACCATCTGATCCATGGCGTGTTCTATCTGCGTTTTATCATAATTCAGCTTCATCATTTCCTATCCTTTCCTTATGCCTTTGATGAATCAAAACAGATCAGCCCTTCAGTCCCGACGTACTGATTCCCTCTACCAGATAACGCTGGAAGAAAATGAAAATCAGAACCGACGGCAGGATCGACAGGGACGCCATGGCAAACATAGCCCCGTAATCCGAGGAGGAGCCCGGGTCACAAAACAGCTTAAGAGCCAGACTCACCGGATATTTTGCTGACTTATTGACATACAGCAGGGCAGAAAGGAAATCGTCCCATCTCCACATAAAAGAGAAAATACCGGCTGTCACCAGAGCAGGCTTAATCAGGGGCAAAATGATCCTTGTAAAAATAGATACATAGGAGCAGCCGTCGATTTTTGCCGCCTCATCCAGATCCCTCGGAATACCTGAGATAAAATTTGAAATCAGATATACGAAAAATCCCTGAATTGCAAAGAAATAAGGGGCAATCAAAGGCATATAGCTTCCCACCCAGTTCAGTTTCTGATACCACAGATACTGAGGAATCATCAGTACCTGGGCCGGGAGCATCATAGAAAGCAGCATGGCGGAAAACAAAAGCCGTTTTCCCCGGAATTTAAACCTTGCAAAGCCATAAGCTACAACCGCCGACGAAATCACTGTTCCAATGGTAGCTGTAATTGAAATAAACAGAGAGTTGCTGAAAAAAGTGGCAAAAGTCACCTTGGCAAAGCCCTTCCATCCATTTACATAATTTTCAAAGGTAAACGTCTCCGGAATCAGACTTCCCGCTGTCTGGAAAATGGTATTGGTAGGCTTAAATGAGCTCATAACCATCCAGATTAAAGGATAGATCATAATGATCCCCACCGCAAACACCAGTATATGATAGATTACTGCTTTGATTCTTCGTTTTTCTTTCATCTCCTTAGCCCTCCTCATATACCCAGAACTTCTTTGTTGCAAACAACAGCAGAGTGATCAGTCCGATAATCGCTAACATCACCCATGCAAGAGCGGCGCCGTAGCCCGTATTGTAAAACTCAAAGGACTGCTGATACATATAAACGGTATAGAACAGGGTTGAGTTCATAGGCTTTCCCTGGGTGATGATATAGCTCTGGGTAAATGCCAGGAAGCCATTGATCATCTGCATCACCAGGTTAAAGAAAATAGTAGGCGTAAGCAGGGGAAGTGTGATCTTGAAAAATTTCTGGATGCCATTTGCCCCGTCTACCTCAGCCGCCTCATAAAGCTCTCTTGAGATCTGCTTTAAGGCAGACAGAAAGATCAGCATAGAAGAACCAAACTGCCATACCGCCAGCAGGATCAGCACCCAGATCGCCGTCTTTGTATTTCCCAGCCAGGCAAAGGTCGTTTCTATCCCGATCACGCCCAGAAGCCGGTTGATCACGCCATCCGTAGCAAACATTCTCTTCCACAGAATCGCTACCGCAACCGATCCGCCGATGATGGAAGGAAGATAATAGGCGGCCCTGTAAAATCCGCTCATTTTTGAATTTTTCAGCAGCAGCATGGCTACCAGCAGGGCAAAAATCAGTCTCAGAGGCACCGATACCAGAGCAAAATAAAAGGTAACGCCGATTGCCTTAAAAAATGTCTCGTCCTGGAACATTTTTACAAAATTATCCAGTCCTGTGAAAACAGGGGGCGAAAGAATATCATATTTACAGAAGGAATAATACAGTGAAATTCCCATAGGCACGATCATAAACAGCAGAAAACCGACCGTAAATGGAAGGGTAAATATAATACCCGCTGTACTTTCCCTGCTTAAGGCTTTTTTTAATGGATTCATCCCGTTTCCTCCTCTAAAAATTTCTGCCTGCATACGTTTATCAGCGCAGCAGGCAGAATCCAGTTTTATTTTGATGACATAATCTCATTTCCCTTTGTAAACAGCTCTTCTGCCGCTTCCTCAGAGGTCATCTGTCCATATGCTACCTTCTCCTCAAGCTGTAACAGAAGCTCTGTTACCTCGCTGGAGCCGTTTGGCATAGGCGGATCGATGGGGGAAGAAGCCGGTGATACTACCTCATTGATAAACTGGATGCTCAGCTGGCTTGCTTCGTCAAGGTTTGGAGCAAGCTCCTCTGCCACCTTTTCAGACAGCGGCACGCCCCGCTCCGCTAACAGGATATTGTTGGCGTCCATGCTGTTGGTCCAATAGTCGATGATCTTCACTGCCTCCTCTGGATTTGCCGTATTAGCAGATACAGAGAAAAACTGGGACGGCTTCAGGAAATCGGATTTTGCAGCATCTGCAGAAGGCCAGGTGGTGATGCCGATCTCCGGCATATCCTCCGGCTTGCAGTTTTCATAGGCGCCGATCTGGTTGGACCAGCAGAATACGCACCAGGATCTGGAGTCCTCGCTTGCGCCGTATACGAAAGGATCCTGCTCTACTGCGCCTGGGGTGATCTCAGCGTAAATACTTGGATCTACGTGCCATCCCTCCTTTACACCATCCTCAAATACCTTGAACATAGGAACAAATTCCTCCGCGCTCTCTACATTCAGCTTTCCTTCCCCGTACATAGAATGTCCGTTTGCACGGATCATGTACTGGACAATCTCCTGGGTTACGCCGTAAGCCATATTGGTGCGGTAGCCTGTTTTTTCCTTGATGGTTTTGCTGATCTCTATAAACTCATCCAGAGTCATATTGTCCTTAATGGTTACCCCTGCCGCATCTGTAACCGCCTTGTTATAAAGAAGGGAAGGCGCGTTGATGCCGATGGGCACCGCATAGAGCTTTCCGTCTACCTTTCCGGAATTTAATACATCCTGATTTGCGTCATCCAGCTTTAAAGTCCCATTTTCCACATAAGGGGTCAGATCTAAAAGCAGGTTGTTTTTTGCGTACTGATCCAGATAGGCGTAATCCATCTGAAGCACATCCGGCAGTGAGTTTCCGGCTGACGCGGTTGCCAGCTTGTTCCAGTAATCGCCCCACTCGGAAAACTGTCCATCCAGTACCACACCCGGATTCAGCTCCGCGTATTTGTCCAGAGCTGCCTGGGTTCTCTCATTTCTCACCTGATTACCCCACCAGGCAACCGTCAGGCTCTTTTCTCCGTCCTTTGCCTGCTCAGTCTGGGCGCCTGTATCTCCCCCGGTCTCTGCAGACCCGCCGCCGGAGCAGCCTGCCAGGCTCATTGCCGTCATCACACCAGCCATCAGTAACGCGATGCTTCTTTTCTTCATAAATTTTTCCCTCCTGCTTTATTATTTACGATCTTTTGTCTTGCTAAGGTTATTATACCCCTGCTTTTTCCGTTTTGGCGATAGATAAAACCGACATTCGTGTTAAAAAAACAGATCTGTTTCTCCTATTGATTGCACAACCTCATAAATCTATGTATACTCTACATATGGCAAGGGAGGGCATATATATGACACCGAGACAAAAACTAAATAATCTTCCTCTATTCCAGAAAATACTGTTCATCGTATTAAGCAATATATTTCTTATTATGATCCTGTCTGTCCTTGGGCTGCGCCTGTGCACCGGGGCCTGCAGTGAGCTGATCTACAAAACAACGGCAGGAAACCTGACCCATTCTGCCTATACCATTTCCAATCACCTGAAAAGTATTGAAAATGTCTCCTCCTCCATCATTGCCGCCCCGGAGATCCAGACCTCCCTGTGCCTGGTAGACGAGGTGGAGGACCGTTCTCTGTGGACCAATGCAAACCGTATCATCAACAATTCATTACAGACCTACCAATCCTCTGTAAATAATAACGGCGTGTCCTTTCTAATGATACAAAACGATCATTTTTATAATTCCACCTATACTGTCTGGAAAAGCAGACTGTCTGAGGAAAGCCTTCAGGCCGCTATAGACGCAGCCGCAGAGAAAAACGGCGCGGCCGCCTGGACCCCTGCCGATCCCGGAAGCAATGCCTTACTCATGAGCCGGGAAATACGAAAAATTGAGAACCTTTCCCTGAACCGTCTGGGGACCCTGATTATATATGTGGACCTGGACCAGATCATCCGCAAAGCCAATGCAGCGGCCGCACAGTTTTCAGACAGCCAGTATATCCTGTATTCCGGCACAGACCGGATCTACTTCTCCAAAAGCCTGGCGGACCAGGATATGGATCAGATCACTGCCTCCTCCTCCAGAAGATACCAGACCTTTAAGCTGGACGGACATACCTATTTTACTGTACATAATACCATTCCAGGCTACCAGCTGGAATATTATAATCTGGTTTCCTATGATGAGATCACCCGTGCCCTCAATTCCTCTATGACCTCCATCTTTTTTATCCTGTCAGCAGGCGTGGTTTTGACCGTTGCGGTCTCCTACTATATGATCCGATCAGTTGTAAAGCATTTTAACATACTGATCCAGAAAATGGACAAATTCAGCCGGGACGAGGCGGCCCTTCTCAGCACAAAATACGATTCGGACTATGCCTACCGCAAAGACGAGATCGGCCAGCTCCACCAGGGCTTTGAGCGCATGACCAAACGGATCCAGCACCTTGTAAACACAAATTATGTAAATGAGCTCCTGGCCCGGGAGGCCCAGATCAAGGCCCTGGAATCCCAGATCAATCCCCACTTTCTTTACAACACCCTGGGTACCATCAGCTGGCGGGCAAAGGCGGTGAATAACCGTGAAATTTCCCTGATGACAGATTCCTTAAGCACTCTCCTGCGGGCTACCCTGAGCAATAAAAAGTCGCTGGTCACCCTGGCATATGAGCTGGATCTGATCCGGTCCTATATCACCATCCAGGAGATCCGATTTGAAGAGCGGCTGGACTACTGTGTCCAGGTGCCCGACTGCCTGAAAAATGCCCTGATCCCCCCTTTAACCCTTCAGCCTCTGGTGGAAAACGCCATCCATTATGCCCTGGAGGAGATTGTGGATACCTGCCATATCACCATCCTCGCAGAAGAATCAGAACCGGGAGGCATCCTTCTTATTTCTGTCACAAACAGCGGCTCCAGCTTCGATGATGATCTTCTGATGCTGCTGAAGGAAAATAAAAAACAGCCGGTCCGATCCGGAATCGGTCTTTTAAATATTGATAAACGCATTAAGCTGCTCTTTGGCGAAACTTACGGCCTGTCTCTTTCCAATGAAGGCGACTGTGCCGTTGCTTCTATTACAATCCCATATCATACGGAGGAATCTGCCCCATGCTGAAACTGATCATTACGGATGATGAACGTATCATCCGGGAAAGCATCTCTACGATTATTGACTGGAAAAAATATGATATTGAGCTGGTGGGCCTTTGCAAAAACGGCCTGGAGGCCTATGACATGATTCTGGACGAATCCCCGGACATTGTACTGACAGACATACGTATGCCCGGAATGGACGGCCTGGAGCTGATCCGGCGGATCTCCGAAACAGACCTGAACACACAGTTTATCATCCTATCCGGCTTCGGAGAATTTGAGTACGCGAAAACAGCCATGAAATACGGCGTGCGCCACTATCTGCTGAAATCCTGCAGTGAGCTGCAGATCCTTGAAAGTATACGGGAGGTGGCTCAGGACTGCTATAAAAAAAGCAGCTCTGAACATTCTTATCCGGCTATGAACAGCATACGCCACAACGTTATGTTCACCATTTTAAATAATGCCATCTGCCAGAACCGCCCTTACGACGAGATCATGAAGGATTATGATCCCTACCTGGATTTTTATTTTTCATCCTATCACCTTTTTTATGTGTATTTCCTGACCCAGGACCATCTGGAAGAATTTCTGTCGCAGTTAAAACAATACGCTCATAATCATTTTCCTGAGATGACCATCCACGGAATCTATGTGAACTGCACCCTGCTGCTTTTCTTTAAAGAATTTGCAGGCAGCTACCAGGACCTGTCCCATTTCTTCGTCAGTATGAGATTCACAGGAAAAAGCCCGTCCCTGGAAACAGAGGATCTGTCCTTTAAAAACCTTCGAAGCCTCCTGCAGACCGTCCTTGACAAGGTAAAACGCTTCAGCATGATCTACTATATAAATGACTTCCACATTCTGTCCAGCTGCAATTACAGCTTTATTATGGAGGAGGCAGACAAGCAGCTTGGCGCTTTCCTTTCAAGCGGCGGAACCGAACAGCTTGACAGCCTCATTGATCTGCTTTCTGAGGTAAATGACCTTTCCTTTTTAAAGCAGCTGTCCAATTCCCTGATGCTTAAGATCTCCACCCTTGACAGCCGCCTTTCTACTGTGGATCTCACCGAATGGCTGCTGAACGTGTCCCAGGAAACAGATCTGGAGCAGTTAAAGCTGATCCTTGCAGAAAAGCTCAGAAGCCTTTTATCCGTCAGCCCCCAGGCCTCTGCTGTCAGCACCATGACCCAGCAGATCTATAATTACGTAACAGAGCATCTCTCCGATCCCAACCTGACCCTGAAACGGATTGCCGAGCAGCACCTTTTTATGAATACCGATTATGTCAGCAAAAAATTCCAGAAGGAAACCGGAACCCGTTTTTCCAACTATCTCACAGATGTGCGCATCGAACGGGCAAAAAAGCTGCTGGTTTCCGCCGGAAATGACAAGATCCAGACCACAGCAGAGCAGGTGGGCTGCGGCAACAGTCCACAGTATTTTTCCCAGCTGTTCAAGAAAAAAACAGGAATGACCCCCAGCGCCTATATTGCAAGGCTCCATGGGGAGATATGAATTTAAGGAGGATTATATCTATGACATCAGAATTGCTGCAGCAGAAAACAGAGCTGACCGCCCATAAGCTTCTGAATCTGGGCGGGGCAGACTATGAACAGGATAAGCACATATCCCTGGAGGAAGCCATGGCAACCGGAAATGTGGCCAGAGATTTCGGCATCGAGGAATGGGACTGGCCCCAGGGCGTAGGACTTTACGGCCTTTATATGCTCCAGGAGCACACCGGAAGATCCTTCCTTGACTTTTTTGAAAGCTGGTTCCAGAACAATATAAAAAGGGGACTTCCCTCCCGCAACATTAACACCACCGCCCCCTATCTCACCCTGCTTCAGATCATGGACCGGCTGCCTGAAAAGGAATTGTATGAGGCCATGTGCATCAAACAGGCGGAATGGCTGATGAATGAGCTTCCCAAAACAAAGGATAACGGCTTTCAGCATGTGACCAGCGGAATCGGAGACCGAAATGGGGTAATCCTAAATGAGGGACAGCTATGGGCCGACACCCTGTTTATGGCAGTTTTATTCTTACAGCAGATGGGAAACCGGTATAACCGGAAAGAATGGAAGGACGAAGCTCTTCACCAGGTCCTGATCCATATAAAATATCTGTATGACAAAAACAGCGGCCTCCTCTACCATGGCTACAGTTTTTTACGAAATGACAATTTCGGCGGTATTTTCTGGTGCCGGGGCAATTCCTGGTTCACCCTGGGGATCACCCTGTATCTGGAACAGGCCGAAGATATGGAACAGGGCACACGCCAGTTTCTTCTGGATACCTTTAAGACCCATGCAGAAGCTCTGAAGCGCTGCCAGGCCGATTCCGGACTGTTCCACACCATCCTGGATGATCCTCCCTCCTATGAGGAAGCCTCAGGCACCGCCGCCATCACAGCAGGACTTATCCGGGGAATCCGCCTGGGCCTTTTAGACGAAACCTTCATTCCCTGCGTCAGACAGGCTGTTAAAGGGCTGTGCGGCTGCGTTGACACAGACGGAACCGTCCTTAAGGTATCTGCCGGAACCGCCATGGGCATGGATGCGGAGCACTATAAGCATATCGGGATCCGGCCTATGGCTTATGGGCAGGCGCTGACACTGATCGCCTTTGCTGAGGCTTTGGAGAGCGGAATGTTTTAGCCTAAAAATAATAAGCAGCCAGGAGCCGGATCCTGACTGCTTATTATGCTTATTTTGAGTAAACAGTATCATTTTTAGAAAGAAGATAAACACAATACTGGTTCATGCTAACTCCCTCTCTCCGCGAATGCTCAGCCAGCGTTCTATGAAGGCTGCGGGGAATCCTTAATTTAAACTGGCCAGAATAATCTTCCAGACTATCTGGTTCATGGATCTCTACCCCGTCCTCCAGCGCAGCCTCAAGCCACGCCTTTTTTGCATCCCGGGCATTTGCCACTGCCCCTTCTACCGTTTCTCCGCAGGTAATGCAGCCCGGCAGATCCGGATAAGAAACCACAAATCCACCTTCATCCTGATCCTCAATGATTTCCATACGATAGGGCATTGCCATGTAGTCATTTAGTGTTTTCATCGTTTTTTGCCTCACCTTCTACAATCTGCCTTACCATCTCCACATACACTTTTTTATCGGTTCATGCTTGGGTATTGTAATGGGAACACATCCCTGTTTTCTAAATGTATAATGACTGCTTCCACTTCTTGGGGCATTCATTTCATATCCATAACTTTCCAATACCTTCCACAATTCATCAAATCGGAGGTCTTTTGATAAATTACATATTCGTTTTATCAATTTATCCCATTTTGATATTTTTATACCTCCTGTTTTTATTATATGTGGTATCGTATTTGGTGTCAATTTGTTTTTTCCATCCACTCCCCACACTCCCTCATCCACCCCGCCACATGGGCATCCGCAAGCCGCCCCTTCTCCGGCTCCTCTACTTCCTTCACAGCCAGTGACAGCCCATGTACCCCGAAAGGATAAATATGCAGCTCAAAGGGAACCTTATACTCCGAAAGCTTCTGTGCAAACACCAGTGAATTTTCTACAGGAACGGTGGAATCAGCTGCCGTGTGCCACAGAAATACAGGCGGGGTTTCCCTGTCGATCTGGTTCTCCAGGCTGAAACGCTGCCAGGCCTTCTGATCCTTTCCCGCCAGTCTCTCCATGCTTTTCCTGTGAGCCCATTTTCCAGCAGTGATAACCGGATACCCAAGGATCAGGCCATCGGGCCGGATACGTCCAGGATCTGCCCCGTCAAATATCCCCGGCTTATTCCAAAGCACACCCAGACTGGCCGCCACATGACCACCGGCCGAGAAGCCGCATAAGAATACCGGCAGTTCCTGTTCTTTCCCTCTGACCAGGCCTACCGCCTCTGCCGCCTGCCTCACCGGCGCTGTTCCAAGGATCTCTCCTTCCGCTGCCACCCGGTAGTACAGGATCCACGGCTTCCAGCCAAGAGACGCAAATGCCCTGGCCACCGGCTCCCCTTCCCTGGGCGAAAGCCACTGATAGCCGCCGCCGGGGCAGATAATCACCTGCCCCTTCCAGGGACGGTCCCAGACTGTCTCCATTCCCTCTGTTTCTTCCAGTATCCCTTTTTCTCCAAGCTCATATCTCATAGCATCCCTGCTCCGTCAGTCCTCACAATTTACATGAAATCCAAAAAATTCATTTACATTATTAAAACATACATCCTCTATGATAGTCTGTAAAGCCTTCTCTCCGGAAAAATATTCTCCCCTCTCAACCAGCTTCCCCAGATAATCACAGAGCACTCTCCGGTACAGCTCATGGCGCGGATAGGAGATAAAACTGCGGCTGTCTGTAAGCATCCCCACCGACAGACTGACCGGATACAGATTGGCGCAGGCTTCAAACTGACGGCTGATTCCAAATGCCTGATCGTTAAACCACCAGGGCGCTCCCAGCTGTACCTTCCCTCTCACGCCGCCTCCGCAAAAGCCTGCCGCCAAAATAGCCCAGGTCTCGATCTTCGTCCCATCCAGAGGATAGAGAATGGTCTTCGGCAGCTCCCCTGTCAGGGTCAGACGGTTCAGCAGCTCTCCCACACTGGTTACAGCACACTGATCATCCGCACAGTCAAAACCGGTAGAATGCCCTGTTTCCTCCACCCCTTTTGTATTGGCATCCAGATAGGTTCCGATATGAAGCTGCATTACATAGCCATTCCTGCAATACCGGCGTCCCATTTCAAATAAAAAGGCACTGCGGTACTGATCCTCCTCTCTGGCTGTCAGCGGCTCCTGCTTCCTCGCCTTACGAAAGATCTGTTCAATCTCCTCCGCCCTGTAATCTGCCCAGGTAAAATGAGGAATCCCATCATCGCTGACCGTAGTTCCCGTTATCTCCTTAAAATACCGAAGCCTTGCCTCCAGAGCATCCAGCATATGCTCAAAGGAATCGATCTTAACTCCGGAAACCTTCTCCAGCTGATCCAGATAAGCCGAAAATCCCTCCTTTTCCAGAAACATAGCCTGATCCGGCCGGAAGGCGGTGATCACCCTGGTAAACATCTTCTCCTTTTTCAGAGCAATATGATACTTCAGGTCATCCACCGGATCTTCTGTGGTGCTTACCAGTCTTACATTAGAATGTTCCATGCACCAACGCCTTGTCATATGCTCCTTTCGGATCATTTCCCTGGTTTTCTGATAAATTTCCTCCGCATTTTCCTCCGATACCGGCTCGTCAATGCCAAAGTACCGCTTCAGCTCCATGGCGCACCAGATATAAATCGGATTCCCTGCCAGCGCCGGAAGGATCGAGGCAAAGGCCAGATATTTTTCATGGAAATCCGCGTCTCCGGTGATATATTTCTCATCAATCCCAAAGGTACGCATAGCCCGCCATTTATAGTGGTCTCCTCTCAGCCACATTTCTCCCAGATCCTCAAACTCCCTGTCCTCAGCGATCTCTGACGGCTGCAGGTGACAGTGATAATCAATGATCGGCAGCCTTTCCGCATATGTATGATAAAGGTAACGCCCTGTTTCCGTTGTCAGAAATAATTCCTCATCAAACCCTGTTTTCATCCCTTCGCCCCCCTAAAATCCAATCAGCGCCCCGCCGTCTACAGGAATACAGCTTCCACTGATATACCGGGCCGCATCACTTGATAAAAATGCAGCGCACATTCCCACATCCATAGGATCTCCCACCGTCTTTGCCGGAATCCGTCCCATGATCTTTGCCAGTCTGGGCGGATCATTATCCACTGCCTTGTGGAACATGGGCGTATCGATCCAGCCGGGAGCGATGGCATTTACCGTCACTCCGTACTCTGCCAGCTCTGCCGTCAGTGTATGGATCATTCCCAGAAAGCCTGCCTTTGCAGTCGAATAGCCTGCTACCTGTGGCTGTCCGATATAGCTTGTCATGCTGGCCTGGAAAATGATCCTTCCCCGCCTCTGCTCCTTCATATATGGAACTACTGCCTTTGTCATGGCAAATGAACCTACCAGATGCACATCCAGCACCCGCCTGTAATCCTCTACCGTCATATCCCAGATAAATTTCTTACAGTGATTTCCCGCATTATTGACCAGAATATCCACTCTGCCATGCTCC
The DNA here is from genome assembly GCA_900549235.1 of uncultured Clostridium sp. Taxonomy (GTDB): domain Bacteria; phylum Bacillota; class Clostridia; order Lachnospirales; family Lachnospiraceae; genus Enterocloster. The sequence continues at coordinate 132,208 of URNT01000004.1, forward strand.
TGCGCGATCCGGTCTACCAGTTCCTGGGCATGAGCGGTATCCGTAATATCAAACTGGTAAAATACCGCCTGGGAACCAAACTCCGCAAGAGCTTCCCTTGCCTGCTCCGGTCCTTCAAAGCTGACTACGCACACCTTTGCCCCGGCGCTCACAAGGCACCTTGTTACTGCCAGACCGAGGCCCGTAGAACCGCCTGTAACGATTGCCACCTGACCGGACAAATCGTACCATTTTGCCATATTAAAATCCTTCATTTCCTGCTCTGTAAATGCTGCCACCTCTGCTCCTCCTTTATTTCCGGCACCTTTTTTCAAATGCTGCCTGTGTTTCCTGATATTTGTATGGAATATAAAATTCCCTGTGCCCCAGGGCCTCGCTTTTTGCAGGCCGTCCTCCTGCCGTTTCTGCTATATACCGGGCAAGAGACTCTGCCAGCTCATCCAGGCTCATTTTCCCCTCCAGTACCGGCCCTGCGTCAAAATCCATATCCTCTTCCATCCGCTTAAAGGTCTCATGGTTTCCCGTCAGCTTGATACAGGGAGCCACTGCATTTCCCACTACATTGCCCCGTCCTGTGATTAGAATCACCAGATGGGCTCCGCAGCTGGTCAATGCCGTCAATCCCTCATTGTCATTGGGATTGGTGATTCCAAACTGCATCCAGTAGGGATCCGGCGTGGAATCCAGCAGCCACAGCCCTTTTTTCTCAGGATGGCTGGCCACCTTCAGCACGCCCTGGATGGGCCTGGATCCGCTTTTGATCACTGCCCCCATGCTTTTCTCCTCGATGGTAGAAAGACCTCCTGCAAAATTCCCCGGGCTTACCGAATACTGACGCACTGACCGGCAATATTCCAGGGCCTTATCATAAGTAGAACGGATTTCCTCCCTGGCCCCTTCATCCACTCCCCGGCTGATCAGAAGCCGGTCCAGGCCGATGGCTTCTACAATCTCCTCAAAAATGGCCGTACCGCCCAGATCCACCAGCCTGTCATAAAACCGTCCTACTACCGCATTTCCTGCCAGTCCGCTGGTATAATCACTTCCTCCGCATTCCGCTCCGATCACCAGATCCTTAAGCCCCATATCCACCCTGGGAACCGCCTTTAGCTGCTCCAGAGCCTCCTTCACCCAGGCCAGACCCTTTTCGATAGACGGGCGGGTACCTCCCTCCTGCTGTATAAACATCCAGGAAGCCGGCTTTCCTTCCTTTTCGGCAAGCTCCGCCAGCCACTGAGGCTGCACATACTCACAGCCCAGTCCCACTGCCAGCACAGCTCCTACATTCGGGTGGCGGATCAGGCTGATCAGCAGATCTACCGCGTACTGATTATCCGTACAGCCGTCAAAGCCTGCCAGCTCAACATCCGGGTGTCCGGCGCCCTCAACAATCCGGCGGGCTGCAAATTCTGAACATTTTACCGTATAAATTACCAGCACCCGGTTTCTGATACCGGGCGCCCCATTCTTCCTCTTATATCCCTTCCAGGATAATTCCTTCAGGTCCATATCATTTCCTCACTCATATCTGGTATCCTTAGGTGCTCCCGTTTTCACATCCAGATGGCTGGAACGCTCATCATAGAGACTTTTCATCACATGAAGATGCACCCAGCTTCCCTTTACGATCCTTTCCGTCGCCTGCCCGATGGGAACCCCGTATTTTACAACAGGCGTCCCTGAGGGGAGATCCAGCAGGGCGATCTTATGCCCCGCCGGAATATCCGTCACCGCCTCTATGCATGCCTCACGGCAGTCTCCAGTGAGCACTGCCCGCTCTCCCGCAAAAAGCTCGCACAAAGCCGTAGCTACATTGTCCTCATACGAAACCTGAAAGACCCTTTTTTCACCGTCCATAAAAACCAAGCCCTTCTCTACAAAATTCCAAATTTTTCAAATGCCTCTGTTGCCGTCATTCCCTCCTCGATGGCCCTGCGGACCTTCTTTTCACCGGAAGCCTTGACCAGGGCCTTCTCGATCACCTCATCTTTAATCTCCCTGGGAATAATCAGCACACCGTCAATATCTCCAAATACCAGATCCCCGTCATGGATCGTCACCTGTCCGATCTCAATGGTACAGCGGTAATCGCTCACATAGGTCCGCACCGATGAATCCTGGGCCCAGCACTGGGTACAGAATACAGGGAAATTCTGTCCCAGCACCTGAGGCGTATCCCGGCTGTAGCCGTCCAGCACAGCCCCAACGGCTCCCCTTGCCTTGGCAGCAGCCGTAAGCAGCTCGCCCCAGAGGGCACTGTGATGAGCCCCGGTGGCAATATACACCTCCCCCGGCTTCAGCTGATCCAACGCCTCCGTCAGATAGCCAAATGGCTTCTTCGGGTTCTCAAATACATCATGCTCCAGCACCGTACAGGCATACCCCGCCACCTTCAGCCGGTGATCCGGCTCACTGCGGTCCACATATGCATCCGCCGGAACCAGCGCCTCCAGCGGACGGATCTGGGCAGGCAGAAACTGATGCTTATAGCCCATCTGGTCCAGAATATCTCCGACCACCGGGGTATAGAGTTTTTCCTTCATTAAAGTAAATAATTCCTGGTCATTGTTCCATTGTTTCATTTTGATTCATATCTCCTTACGCATTTCACTCATTAAACTGCCATATTAGGAAGCCACATAAAGGTCTGAGGGAAATAAGTTAAGATCAGCAGCGCTACGCCCATGACAATATAAAATGGTATCATAGCCTTTGACAGCTTCTCTATCTTAATTCCCGAGATTGCGCTTCCGATAAACAACGTAGATCCAACCGGAGGAGTCAAAAGACCGATTCCCAGATTCAAAACCATCACCACACCCAGATGAATGGGAGAAAGTCCCAGAGACATCCAGATCGGCAGGATCACCGGCGTCAGCATCAGGATCAGGCAGGCCATCTCGATCAGGCAGCCCAAAAGCAACATCAGCACATTCAGCATGATGAGGATCAGGATCTTATTATCTGTCAGAGAAAACAGCGCCTCCGATACCAGAGACGGTACTTTCAGATAAGTAAGCAGGTATGTAAATGCCCCCGATACCCCCAGAAGGATCAAAACCTTTCCAAGAGTCATAGTAACATTGTGGAAGATCTCAGGAATATCCTTTATGCGAAAGCCCTTGTAAATAAACAGTCCTACTACCATGGACCACACTACCGCGCAGGCCGCGGACTCTGTGGTAGTAAATACCCCCGCAATCACTCCCACTACTACAAACAGTACAGAAAGCATTCCCCAGATGGCCTTTAAAAATGTCCTGGCACAGGCCTTGGGATCAAACCGCCCCGTTACAGGATAATTTTTCTTCACCGACACATAGTAAGAATAGATCATCAGTACAATTGAAAGAACCGCACCGGGAACATAACCTGCTAAAAACAGCTGTCCGATGGATACGCTGGTCACACCGGCTGCTGCCAACGTATAGATCACCATATTCTGGCTTGGAGGAACCAGGATTCCTTCTACGGAGCTTGCCATGGTCAGACAGGTAGAAAAGTCCCTGTCATATCCCTGATCCTCCATCATCTTGATCTCAATAGGCCCCAGAGAAGCACAATCAGCGGAGGAGGAACCGGAGATTCCTCCAAAGAAGAAGGATGCCACTACATTTACCATAGCCGCGCCGCCTCTAAACCACCCAACCAGCTCCTTTGAAAAATCGATCAGCGTATCCGTGATCCCTCCCGCACTCATCAGCTCACCCATCAAGATAAAAAACGGCACAGCCAGAAGCGTATAGGAATTCAGGTTGCTTACAAATTTCAAAGCCATCTGCATGGGATTGATCCCCAGATAGATAAAATCAGCCAGGGATGCCATTCCGATGGCATACACAATGGGAACCCTTAAAAATACCAGGACCAGAAACAGGCCGATCAAGATCAATGTTGCGATTACCGTTGTACTCATGCTTCCTTCCCCCTTCTAGTCCATTGTGTGATCAAAGCAAAGATATAAAGAACTCCTGTTACCGGCAGGGACAGATACATCCACGCATAAGGAATATTGATCCCTGCCATGGTATTGCTTCTGGACTGCTTCATCAGCAGGATCCCATACACTACCATAAAGGCAGCAAATACAACAATACAGAAAGCAGCCAGAAGATCCGTTGCGAAAAGCTGGCCCTTTTTCATCTTCTCATCAAACATGGTCACCTTAAGGTGCTCATCTGTACGGAGTACCAGAGAAGACCCCATGATACTCATCCATGTAAGCAGAAACAATGACATGGGCTCGCCCCACATAGGTGATTTATGAAGAAAGTAACGTCCAACAAAAATATAAAATACAATGGCTACCAGCGCAGCCAGCATCAGTACGCACAGATGCTTTACAATACCAAATATGACCCTGTCCACCAGATCCCACAGCTTTTTAAAATTTTCCATCGCCTTTTCCTTCCTGGTGCCTCTGCCCTACTGATATTCACCGCTTCTTAATTCCTCGATCAGTGCCTGATCCTCCTCTGGGTATCCACTGTAAATACCCTCGCAGGCTTTTGACCACTGATCCAGATCGCTTACCTCAAGTCTGGTCACACCTTTATCCGCAAAGCTGTCAAAGGTCTCCTGGATTTTTTTCTGATTGTACTCATAGCATACCGTTCCTGCCGCGTCAGCCGCCTCCTTCATCCATCCCTGCTGCTCCTCTGTAAGGGAATTCCATTTATCCTTATTCATCAGGATCACGCCGCAGCCAAAGGTATGGGCATCCGGAATAAAATAGGGGGCGACCTCATTATAGGAATTAGCCATATAGTTGATCACATCATTTTCCGCGCCGTCAACTACGCCGGACTGAAGGGAGGTGTAAAGCTCTGAATAAGCAATGGGGGTTGCGGAGGCATTGAGAGCCTTCATGGTATTTACCATCAGATCTGTCTCCGGAACGCGCATTTTCAGTCCATTCAGCATATCCAGAGAAAAGCTCTCCGGGCTTCCCAGCTTTTTATAGGTTGTTTCGGTGATAAACATATGTCTCGGGCCCTCTGTCAGCCATCCCAGGGCCACATAGCCGCAGTCAGCCTCATCTACTGAATCCAGAAGCTTTTCCCCTGTGCTGCTTTTTGCCATAGCCTCAAACTGCTCCATATCCTTAAACAGGAAGGGAAGACCTGTCAGTCCGATTTTTTCCGCTCCATAGTTAGAAAGAGAAGATGCATTTCCCCGGAATATGTCAAGAGTCCCCATCTGAATCCCCTGCATACACTCCTTTTCATTTCCCAGTGTTCCATTCAGATACAGCTCTACCTTGATCTGGCCTCCGGAAAGCTCCTCGATCTTACTTGCAAATTCCTTTGCTCCTACAGTTGCCCCGTAATCCTCGCCGTTTACCTCACTCCATCGAAGGGTGATTGCTTCAGAACTCTGAGAATTCTCCCCACCTCCAGCATTTGCTGCCGGTGTTCCCTGGGAACCAGACCCGCAGGCTGCCAGTGTGAGACTGGCACAGACTGCTAATACTGCCGCTGTTATCTGTTTTTTCATATCATGTAACCTCCTGAATCAAATTGTTTTTTAATGCAAAAACGTTTTTGTAAAATGGCATACAAATCCCCTTCAATGCCATTTATGAGCGCCCTTAAGATACATTAAGAATATCTTTTTTATCTCGTCTTGTCAATATATTCCTTTGTTTTTAGTTTGTTTAGCAAACTTTTTGGTTATTATACACAATTTTTATTTTGCTGATTCCGACATGAACACGGTTTGGAACTAAACTAGCAGCTACATCTTTACAGATTTTCCTGATATTGCTATACTTTACAAAAACGTTTTATCGCTCTTTGTATCAGTATATTTTTATATGATTCAATTAAAATGGAGGTATGTTTTATATGATTATTACAAAATTTGAAAGCTGGTGGGTAGAACGAGGAAAATGTCTGTTCGACGAGAGACGCCAGGGCGGCGCGAAAATGGGCTGGGATGTGATCGTGATCCGTCTTACCACCGATACCGGCTTAGAAGGCCACGCCGTATGTATGGCTGCCAGAAGCGGCGCCGTCAGCGAATCTTATCTTCAGGAAAGTATTGCTCCTGTTGTACTTGGGAGGGATCCCCATGACCGGGAAGCTGTCTTTCAAGAGCTTTGGGTCATCGACCGGCACGAAGCCTTCTTCCCTGTATTTCTCCCCGGCCCTGTTGATGTGGCGCTCTGGGATCTGTGCGCCAAAGAGGCCGGACTTCCTTTATACAAGTACATCGGTGCCTACAGAGACAAACTTCCGGTCTATGCCAGCAGCAATTTTCTTCCCACGGTCCAGGATTATGTGGATGAAGCCCTTTACTACAAAAGCAAAGGAATTAAAGGCTACAAGGCCCATCCCGCCGGCCCTGTGGAATTTGATATGAAGGTACATGCCGCCATCCGTGAAGCAGTAGGCAATGACTTTATCCTGATGACGGATCCTGTAGGAGATTACACCCTGGATGAGGCTATCCGCGTGGGGCGGCAGCTGGAGCAGTTAAATTACAAATGGTTCGAGGAGCCTTTCCGTGATTTTGAGCTTTATAAATATGCCGAACTGTGCCGTACCCTGGACATTCCCATCGCGGCCACCGAAACTACAAGAGGATGCCACTGGGGCGTGGCTCAGGTGATTGCCCAGAGAGCAGCGGATATTGTCCGCGCGGATGTAAGCTGGAAGGACGGCATCACAGGCGCTCTGAAGATCGCCCATCTGGCTGAAGCCTTCGGCTTAAACTGCGAGATCCACACTACCACCATGAACTATATGGACATGGCAAACCTCCACTTAAGCTGTGCTATAAAAAACTGTGAATACTTTGAATACTTTGTTCCAGAAGATAATTACCGTCTTCCCATGAAGGGAGATCTTCCCATTGATGAAAATGGCTTTATCCATGTTCCTGACACCCCCGGCATCGGCGCCGAACTGGACTGGGATCTGATCCAGTCTGCCTGCCGTCATTACTGCTGCCAGGAATGGAAACGCTCCTGATTACAGAAACAGGCAGCGGTAATTTTCATGCTCATACATAATAAGATTGCTTTTAAACACCACGTCGCTGCCCACATAAACCCGCCTCTGCTCCGGCAGCTTCCCGCTGATAAGATATTCCGCCAGGGTCCGGATTCCGATATAACCCTGGGCATAGGGATTTTTCTGGATCACGTTGTTAAAAACACGGCGCCGGAGCCGGTCTGCAGTTATATCAGAAAGATCTGAGCCTACAGCAAATACCCGGCCCGCTCGCCTGCTTTCCTCCAGCGCTTCTCCCAGCATGATTGTGCCTTGAGAATATACGCTGCAGCAGGCCGCCACATCCGGGCGGATGATCTGGTTGTATATGTTAATATAGTTTGAATGATCCATGGTCCAGGAATGATCCACATACAGAAGGTTTGGACAGCTGTTTTCACTTAAATACGCCTTAAAGCCCCGGACAATGGCGCCGTGTGCCTCCCATCCAGGATTGCCGCCGCAAAGAAAGATACTTCCAAACTCCGGGATATGGCCGGTTATCAGCTCCGCCATGGTCCGTCCGATCACCTCGTATTCCGGCTGAATGCAGCAAAGGTACTCACACAGCTTTAATTCAGAGGTGATACAGACAACTGAAATCCCCTCATTCTGTATCATGCGCCAGTCCTCCCGTGACGTGATCTCATCAATATGGCCCACAGTCAGAATTCCGTGAAGCTGATGCTCCCTGGTCATACTCCTTAACTGATCCAGGACCTCATCCCTGCCGTGCTTATGATAGGGCATTTCAATACATTCCAGATTTGCATTAATCCCAGAAAGGCAGTCATGAATCCCCCTCCACATAGGCGGATAATAATACTGGTTGTCTCCATCCTCTGCCGGAACCAGGATCGCTATCCTCTGGGTACTGCGCTTTAAGCTGGAGGCCAGAGTATTAGGCTGATACCCCATCTCCTCCGCCGTCCTACGGATTTTTTCACGGGTCTCATCACTGACCCCCGCCTTTCCGCTGAGAGCAAAATGAACGGAGCTGATGGAAACCCCTGCTTTTGCCGCCACCTCGCGGATTGTTACCCTTGTTTTCAAAAAAGCACCCCTTCCTGCCGCTGCTGCTTATTACTTGCCATTATACAACAGATGGCCAGGAGTGGAAACCATTATAAAATGAATTTTTAGGAGGAAATCTACCATGTCTGAATTAGAATTAAAAGGAAAAACAGGAATTGTCACCGGCGCCAGCAGCGGCATCGGTTTCCAGATCGCCAACGTATTAGCAGAAGCCGGAGCCCTGGTTTATGCCGTCAGCCGCACCGGAAGCCCTAAAGAAGGCGTAGGACAAAGCTCTCCCGGCGTGATCCATGTAAAGGGGGACATCGGCGACCAGGCAGCCATGAAGGCCCTGATCAGCCAGATTACAGAAGCCTCCGGCGGCGTCCTGGATTTTCTCATCAACAACGCCGGAGCCACCTTTAAATGCCGGGCCGAACAGTTCCCGGAAGACCAGTTTGACCACATTATGAATGTAAATGTAAAATACGTCTTTGAAATGAGCCGCCTCTGCTATCCATTTCTCAGACAAGCCCCGGAAAAAGGCCGCATCATCAACATCACCAGCATGAGCGCCCACCTTGGCTTTTCTGAGGTAGTTCCCTACTGCACCAGCAAGGGAGCCGTTCTGTCCATGACCCGGGGCCTGGCTGTGGAATGGGCGGGAGACAATATCTGCGTCAACAGCATTGCCCCCGGCTGGTTTAAAAGCAAGATGCTGACTCAGGTAGCCGACCCAGCCAGAGAGCAGAAAATCCTCGGCCGTATGCCCCTTCATGCCTACGGCGACACCCGCGATCTTGGTTCTATGGCCCGCTTCCTATGCGGCCCCGGCGCTGGATATATCACCGGACAGGATTTTGCTGTAGACGGAGGCGCACTGGCTTACGGATATTGATCCTTTTCCCGAAAAACGGGGGTGTCGCAAAATCATCAAATTAGATAATTGAGCGACGCCCTCGCTCTGTATATACAAAAATCCAGAGAGAATCTTTTGCTGTGTTGATTTT